>NZ_JACJRE010000052.1 GCF_014697075.1 Tolypothrix sp. FACHB-123
TAGTTCTGCTGGTTTGAACATTGCAATCGGTTAATTTATTAATTCCCAAACATACTGATTCATCAACACAAAATTAGGAGTAAAACAATGTCTCACGAAATTAAGAACGTAGTTGCAGTTGAACTTTCTGAACAAGAACTAGATAACGTAGCTGGTGGATTATCTGTAGTCATAGGTGATGCTCAAGGATATGCTTCTCAAGCTACTAACGGCTTCTATCAAAAAGAGTTAGTAGTTGCTCAACAAACCTCAGCTGGCCCGAATGGTAGCAGCACTGGTTCAATTGCTGCCATCAAAGAAATTTCTACTTCTGCTGGTTTGAATATTGCAATTGGTTAATTCTGCCAAAAATATTGACATCGGCGTTGCGGAAACAAGGGATGAAATTTTAGCATTCAATTTTCAAAGCTCGCATTGTATCTGTGTCTAATTGTCTCTGAATCAAACAAATTATCCCAGAAATATGCAACGCAACGCCTTTACCAATTAACGCAAAATTAGGAGTAAAACAATGTCTCACGAAATCAAGAATGTAGTTGCAGTTGAACTTTCTGAACAAGAACTAGATAACGTAGCTGGTGGATTAGCTTTAGTTCTGGGTGATGTTAACGGATATGCTTCTCAAGCTGGTAACACATTCTTCCAAAAAGAGTTAGTAGTTGCTCAACAAACCTCAGCCGGCCCGAATGGTAGCAGCACTGGTTCAATTGCTGCCATCAAAGAAATTTCTACTTCTGCTGGTTTAAACATTGCAATCGGTTAATTTCCCATCTCTCAAGCATCCTGAATCATCAACACAAAATTAGGAGTAAAATAATGTCTCACGAAATCAAAAATGTAGTTGCAGTTGAACTTTCTGAACAAGAACTAGATAACGTAGCTGGTGGACTAGCTTTAGTTCTAGGTGATGTTAACGGATATGCTTCTCAAGCTAATAACAATTTCTTCCAAAAAGAGTTAGTAGTTGCTCAACAAACCTCAGCCGGCCCCAATGGTAGCAGCACTGGTTCAATTACCAGCTTAAAAGAAGTTGCTAGTTCTGCTGGTTTAAACATTGCAATCGGTTAATTTATTAATTCCCAAACATACTGACTCATCAACACAAAATTAGGAGTAAAACCATGTCTCACGAAATTAAGAACGTAGTTGCAGTTGAACTTTCTGAACAAGAACTAGATAACGTAGCTGGTGGATTATCTGTAGTCATAGGTGATGTTAACGGATATGCTTCTCAAGCTGGTAACACATTCTTCCAAAAAGAGTTAGTAGTTGCTCAACAAACCACAGCCGGCCCTAATGGTAGCAGCACTGGTTCAATTACCAGCTTAAAAGAAGTTGCTAGTTCTGCTGGTTTAAACATTGCAATCGGTTAATTTATTAATTCCCAAACATACTGATTCATCAACACAAAATTAGGAGTAAAACAATGTCTCACGAAATTAAAAATGTAGTTGCAGTTGAACTTTCTGAACAAGAACTAGATAACGTAGCTGGTGGATTATCTGTAGTCATAGGTGATGCTCAAGGATATGCTTCTCAAGCTGGCAACAAATTCTTCCAAAAAGAATTAGTAGTTGCCCAACAAACTTCAGCCGGCCCCAATGGTAGCAGCACTGGTTCAATTACCAGCTTAAAAGAAGTTGCTAGTTCTGCTGGCTTGAACATTGCAATCGGTTAATTTATTAATTCCCAAACATACTGATTCATCAACACAAAATTAGGAGTAAAACAATGTCTCACGAAATTAAAAATGTAGTTGCAGTTGAACTTTCTGAACAAGAACTAGATAACGTAGCTGGTGGATTATCTGTAGTCATAGGTGATGCTCAAGGATATGCTTCTCAAGCTGGCAACAAATTCTTCCAAAAAGAATTAGTAGTTGCCCAACAAACTTCAGCCGGCCCGAATGGTAGCAGTACTGGTTCAATTGCTGCCATCAAAGAAATTTCTACTTCTGCTGGTTTGAATATTGCAATTGGTTAATGAGCAAAACTATGTCTAAGGAAATTAAAAACATCAGTGCAGTTGAACTTTCTGAACAAGAAATGTATAACGTTGCAGGTGGAGTAGATGTAGTAATACCAGATATTCAAGGAACTATATCTCAAGCTATTAACGAATTTCTTCAAAAAGAGTTACCAGTTATTCAGCCAACACCACCAGTATTCAACACTAAACCTAGCATTCCTGTGATTTAATTATAAATTTTCTCTGAATTGAACTGGCTTTAAGTCTAATCTCCTTCATTTCTTCTCATCCACACAAACCTCACCCTTGTTTAGCACTAAACAGGGTGATTTTTTATTACTAGTATTTAATCCAAATATATCTTGAGAAGAGATTCTGCCAGAGCTACAAATTGCTAATTTTAGTCCAGTATCTATAAATGCGATCGCTACTAATATTAAATCGGTAATAGAGACGATTAAACAAAAGCTCAACCATAATTAAATTGTAATTAAATAGACCTATTCAACTAGCCGCATCCTTGGTGGATGACGGCTAATTTTAAAGGAATGAATCGCGTCAATCTCTAGTCAATAACTTCCGCCGTAGCATATCCAACGCACCACAGGCGCTGACATAGCGAATATAAGAGCGAGTTCTTGTTGAGCCAAACCGATACTCAATACTGGTGAGTTCATCTTTCGGCCCGGCTAAACCCACATAAACCAAACCTACAGGCTTTGTATCTGTCCCCCCTGTTGGGCCGGCAATACCAGTTACACCTAATCCCCAAGTCGTCGCCAGGCGAGTTTTGACTCCCAGCGCCATTTGTTCAGCAACAGTAGCACTCACAGCACCAAATTTATCCAAATCCTCTGAGTTAACGCCTAACATACCCACTTTCACTGAGTTGTCATAAGAAATTACACCGCCCCAAAAGTATTCCGAACTACCAGAAATATCGGTTAACATTTGCCCTAATCCCCCACCAGTGCATGATTCGGCTACTGATAAAGTTTCTCCCGATGCCTGCAATAACTTACCCACTACCACAGCTAAGGTATCATTATCAACACCGTAATAATCTAAGCCAGCAATTTCTTTGATTTGTTGTTCAATCGGTGCAATTAAATCGGCTGCTACTGCTTCCGAAGCCGCCTTAGCAGAAACTCTCAATCTCACTTCCCCATTACCTGCATAAGGTGCAACTGTGGGATTAGTCAAGTCAAAATAAGGAGCGACTTTTTCAGCTAAAGCAGATTCACCAATTCCCCAAAATCTTAAACTGCGGCTATAAATAATTTCTTGACCCCAGCCTTGGCTTTTGAGAAAAGGTACTGCTGTCTCTTCCCACATCCGATACATTTCTGAGGGTACGCCAGGGAAGGTTAAAATGGTCACTCCGGGACGGGGTTGCCAAATAATCCCCGGTGCTGTGCCCGTAGGGTTAGGTAAAATATCTGCACCTTGGGGAATTAAAGCTTGTTTGCGGTTATTCGCACTCATCAATCTACCCCGTTGGGCAAATTTCGCCGTCATATCTTCGATAATTTCCGTCTTTTCTACCAAAGGCGCGCCAAAAAAATCAGCGATGGTTTCACAGGTAAGGTCATCTGGGGTGGGGCCAAGTCCACCTGTAAAAATCAAAATTTGCGCCCTGGAAGTAGCAATATCGATAACTTGCTTGAGTCTTTCAACATTATCTCCGACTACGGTTTGATAGTGATGGGGAATACCTAGTTGGGCTAATTGTTTAGCTAAATATTGGGCATTGCTGTTCAGAATATCTCCTAACAGCATTTCTGTACCAACACAAATAATTTCTGCACTCATAGATTTTAGATTTTAAATTTATGAACCCCTGTCCAAATGTTTCTCCACAATGGGGAGAATTAGAGAAACCCTAATTTTACCTGCCAACCTCAAGATATTGAAGCCCCACTTTGATGCAGTGGGGGGCAGTGCGTTACGCCTGGATTTCTCACCAAATTTTTCAATACCTAGATTTCTCTTTGTCCAGAGGTCGTAGGGGCGGGTTAAGCGAGATAGTCGTGAATAATGGAATCATATCTGTGAACCCGCCCCTACTGCTTGTGAGAAATGCGGGTACGGAGGACACTGTGTTGAGCGGCTCTGCCAACTTGAAGCAAGTGTCCGTTGGGGTTCCCCCTGTGGTAGCAACTACCGTCATAGCAAAGAAATTACCAATGCCCAATGCCCTATGCCCCATACCCAAAAAGACGCTATCATCAGATCCTGTGGCATCTCCCTGCGTAACTTCTAGGATTTATGACCGCTTCTTACGACGATATCCAGCCAACGGAACCCAGTAACTCGACTACGCCGCATTCGGATACGCGATTAGTAGACCGCAGTAAACTGAGCAAGATGTATCAGCATTATGTGGAAGTGAAGGATAAGTATCCTCATGCGCTATTGCTGTATCGGGTGGGAGATTTTTTTGAAACTTTTTTTCAAGATGCTGTGACTGTTTCGCGGGAACTGGAATTAGTTCTGACTAGCAAACACGGCGGTGAAGTGGGACGGGTGGCGATGACTGGTGTCCCGCACCATGCTTGGGAACGCTACACTACTCAACTGGTGGAAAAGGGTTATGCAGTAGTAATTTGCGACCAAGTAGAAGATGCTTCGGAAGCTGTGGGTTTAGTGCGTCGGGAAGTAACCCGCATCCTCACGCCTGGGACTTTGCTAGAAGAAGGAATGCTAAAAGCAAGTCGCAATAATTACTTAACTGCTGTGGTAATTGCGGCTAATCATTGGGGTTTGGCTTATGCAGATATTTCTACGGGGGAATTTCTGACAACTCAGGGTAGTGACTTAGAACACCTGACGCAAGAGTTAATGCGCTTACAGCCTTCCGAGGTGCTGTTTCCTACCAACGCCCCAGATTTAGGTATTTTACTGCGTCCGGGAGAAAGTTCGCCCCATTTACCCCAATGTTTACCGCCGACATTTTGTTATTGTTTGCGATCGCAATCTTCATTTTCTCAAGGTGAAGCTAGAAGTAGATTATTGCAGAAATATAAACTGCGATCGCTTGAAGGATTGGGTTGCGAACATCTCCCCCTGGCTGTACGCGCTGCTGGTGGGTTATTGGAATATCTCGAAGATACCCAAAAAGAAAACCAATTACCCCTGCAATTATTACGCAGCTATACCGTCACCGATTATTTAATAGTAGACCATCAAACCCGCCGCAACTTAGAAATTACGCAAACTGTCCGCGATGGAACTTTTCACGGTTCTCTACTTTGGGCTTTGGATAGAACTAGCACTGCAATGGGCGGGCGGGCGTTACGGCGCTGGTTATTGCAACCATTAATTGATATTAAAGGTATTCGTGCTAGGCAAGATACCATTCAAGAATTAGTAGAAAATACCTCCCTGCGTCAAGAATTGCGCCAGTTATTAAAGCAAATTTACGACTTAGAAAGGTTAACAGGTAGGGCTGGTTCGGGAACAGCAAACGCCAAAGATTTAATGGCGTTAGCAGATTCTCTTTCTCGCTTACCAGAATTAGCGGAGTTAGTTGTCGAAGCCAATTCGCCATTTCTCAAAGCCTTACAAAAAGCACCGCCCGTATTAGAAGAATTAGCCGCAAAAATCCACGCCCATATAGTAGAAACACCACCCATACATATTAAAGAAGGCGGTTTAATTCGGGCTGGCGTAAATAATTTATTAGATGAAAGCAAAGCCACCGTAGAAGGGGATCAACAATGGATTGCGAATTTAGAAGTAGATGAGCGCGCTAGAACAGGTATTCCTAATCTCAAGGTAGGATTTAATAAAACCTTTGGTTACTATATTAGTATTTCTCGCAGCAAAGCCGACCAAGTACCCGCCAACTACATCCGCAAGCAAACCCTGACGAATGAAGAACGGTATATCACCCCAGAATTAAAAGAACGGGAAGCCAGAATTCTCTCAGCCCGCGATGATTTAAATCAGTTGGAATATGAGATTTTTGTCGCCTTGCGGGAAGAAGTCGGCGCACAAGCAGAAATTATCCGCAACCTGTCACGGGCGGTAGCAGCAGCCGATGTTTTGTGTGGTTTAGCCGAGTTAGCCGTAAACCAAGGTTATTGTCGTCCCGAAATTGTACCCGGAAGAGAAATAGAAATTGTCGAAGGAAGACACCCAGTAGTCGAACAATCCTTACCTGCTGGCTTCTTCGTCCCCAATTCTACACAATTAGGTCAACAGTCAACAGTCAACAGTCAACAGTCAATAGTCAATAGTCAACAGTCAACAGTCAACCCTGACTTAATTATTCTTACAGGGCCGAATGCGAGTGGTAAAAGTTGTTATTTGCGTCAGGTAGGATTAATACAGTTAATGGCGCAGACGGGGAGTTTTGTGCCGGCAAGGTTTGCTAAATTGGGAGTATGCGATCGCATTTTTACCCGTGTAGGTGCAGTTGATGATTTAGCCACAGGTCAATCTACATTTATGGTAGAGATGAACGAAACCGCAAATATTCTCAACCATGCAACCTCAAGGTCATTAGTATTATTAGATGAAATTGGGCGAGGAACAGCCACCTTTGACGGACTTTCCATAGCTTGGGCGGTAGCTGAATATTTAGCTACAGATATCAAAGCCAGAACAATTTTTGCTACCCATTACCACGAATTAAACGAACTCGCGGGAATGTTAACCAATGTTGCGAATTATCAAGTGACAGTTAAAGAACTACCAGACCAAATTATCTTTTTACACCAAGTTCAACCAGGCGGTGCAGATAAATCCTACGGAATCGAAGCCGGAAGATTAGCCGGTTTACCTGCGGTAGTAATTAAACGGGCAAAACAAGTCATGGGACAAATAGAAAAACACAGTAAAATTGCGATGGGTTTACGGGAAAATCTTTAGGGGCATTGGGCATTGGGCATTGGGCATTGGGCATTGGGGCAGCCCTGCGTTGGACGGGTTTCCAAGGCAGGCGCTTGCGGGGGTTCTCCCTGTTGTGCCTAGTACGGTGTACAAACAAGTCTGAAGTTGCTCAAGAATTTGGGTTTTACCCCACCCTAACGACAACCCCGAATCAATAAACGACAACCCCGAATCAATAAATGACTACCCCGAATCAATAAACGACTACTCGAATTCATTGAAGAAGGCAGCTATGCTGAGGGCAGAGGGCAGAAGGTTTTGTTTAGAAGTTTGGGATTTAAGAAAAAATTCGACTTGTGTGTACACGGTAGCCCATTTACGGGCAGGGGATTAAGGGATGGAGTGAAAAGCCTATGGGGTAAGCCTTAGAAGCTCAAGTTGACACCAATGGAGAATGCCAAGCTGTGCTAAACCACTGATAAGGTTTTGCTAAGATTGGTTACATAACGTAACGTTAACCTAGCAAATTGCACCCATACTTGAGCAAGACTCCTATGCAGACTGCAATCAAATCCCATGAAGAACAAAATACTCGGTTGTTTTCTAACCTGGAATTTGATGGAAAGCAGCTAAGTCATCAACCAGGTAGCGTATTAGGAAGTACAGCCTTAGTTGCGGGAACTACGGTAGGTGCGGGAATTTTAGCTCTACCTGCGGTAACTTTACCATCTGGTATTGTTCCATCCACAGCCCTATTAATTGCAGTCTGGTTATACACTTTAGTATCTGGTTTATTGATTGCAGAAGCCTCAGTCAATACAATGCGGCTAGCAGGGCGTCCGAGTGTGGGGATGTTAGCGATGATTGAGAACACCCTCGGCTTGATTGGTGCGCGAGTTGCTGGCGGTACATATTTGTTTTTACACTATGCCTTGCTAGTAGCTTACACCACCCAAGGCGGAGAGATTTTAGGAAATGCGATCGCTAATTTATTAGGCGTAGAAAATGCTGTCCCTGCATGGGTAGGAACAACTGTGTTCACACTTGTATTTGGTGGGATTATGTATTTTGGGCGAGACAAGTTTGTCGAAAAACTTAATAGTGTATTTGTCGCTATTGTCCTCGCTTCATTTTTAGGACTCTTATTACTCGCTGGCGGACAAGTTAAGACTACACAGTTTTTCTTTCAAAATTGGAGTGCAGTCGGCAGCGCTGTGTCAGTCATGGCTGTAGCCTTGTTTTACCATAATATTGTGCCAGTGGTCGTGACTCAGCTAGAAGGGGATACAAGCAAAATTCGTCAGTCTATTGTCATTGGTTCCGCGATTCCCTTAATTATGTTCCTAGCCTGGAATGCAGTCATCTTGGGAAGCGTCAGCCCAGATATGGTTCATAATACTGGTAATGGTCAAACAATATTTGACCCTTTAGAAATTTTGCGATCGGGTGGTGCAGGAGAATGGTTAGGAGTGCTAGTGTCAATTTTCTCAGAATTTGCGATCGCCACATCATTCATCGGCTTTGTTTATGGATTGCTAGACTTCTTCCAAGAGATATTCTTAGCTACCCAAATACAACTTTCTAGTCGCTTACGCCTTTACTCGATGATTCTGTTACCGCCTATGAGTTTCGGAGTCATCAATCCCAACATTTTCTTTACGGCTTTAGATTATGTTGGTACATTTAGCATCTCCGTTTTAGGTGGAATTATTCCCGTATTAATGACATGGAAGCAACGACACCAACATTCAAACAAAGTTTATCAATCACTTGTTCCTGGTGGTAAAGCCACACTCATCGTCATGATTTCCCTGGCCTTAGCCATCATCGGTAAACAGATTTGGTCAACAATAATAAATAATTCGTAATACTTCGACAAGCTCAGTACAAGTTCGTAATTCGTAATTCGTAATTAAATTAAGGATTATGACAAATAACAAATGACACGCACAGCGCCCAAAATAATGGACAATCGCTTAGTTAAAATCAGCAAATATCTCAGCAAACATCTACGCCACCAACCAGATAGCATTGGTATTAAACTCGCTGCTGGTGGCTGGGTGGAAGTGCAAGAACTTTTAGCAGCCTGTGCCAAGCATCAATTTCCCTTCACCTTGGAGGAATTGCAAGAAGTAGTCGTCACTAATGATAAAAAGCGCTTTTCCTTTGACTCTACAGGCACTCTCATCCGTGCTAATCAAGGACATAGTGTAGAAGTCGATTTGCAATTCCAACCAGTTATTCCACCACAGGTGTTGTATCACGGTACAGGACATAAGTCTGTAGAGTCAATTCTACAAACAGGAATTTCTAAAATGTCACGGCACCATGTCCATTTATCAATAGATATTGCCACAGCCCAGACTGTTGGTGCTAGACATGGAAAACCTGTAGTCTTGGCTGTAGACACTGCATCAATGTATCGAGCAGGTTATCAATTCTACTGTTCTGATAATGGTGTTTGGTTAGTTGACAATGTACCGCCTGAATATCTGCAAAAAATTTAACTCGACAGTACGACGGGCACTATAATTGGGAATTCATTTCCTATTGAGGACTTTAGCGGCACATCAATATATTCTAGAGGGCATGGCAGTGCCATGCCCCTACCATCTGTCCCATTGTTTTTTTAATTGGGATAAATTATTTTTGAACCGCAGAGTACGCAGAGGAGGACACTTGCGTGGACGGCTTTGCCGACTTAAGCAAAGTGTCTGTCGTGCAGAGAAAATATAGTGGTTGGGATGATTCAGAGAAGATTTTCCCCCATGCCCAATGCCCCATGCCCAATATTTTCTGCATACCCCCCTAACTCCCAGAGATATAGATAAACAGGAAAGGAAAATTGCTTCACTTTCTAAAACTGCATAAGTTCGACAAGCTGAGAACTATAGAACAGTGAGACAACCAAAGCAAAAGGTTTTGCTAACTAAGGCAACCAATGTCACGGTATCTCTACTAGCAATTTTCCCTGGATGATTAATTCCAGTCCATACTCACAACTGTTTGTCATGTATTTTATTGGAGAACAAAAAATGAAAGGTATTAAAGGTTTAGCATCTTTGATGGTTGTATTTGGCTTAATGGTTTGCGCTCCTAAAGCCAATGCTGAAAAGTTACCCACCAACGATGTACAAACTCAATTCACTCAATCTACAACTGATAACGATAATTTCAAAACCTATATTAACCAAGGATTTTCATTATTAGAAAAGGATGATTATCGCGGCGCTATTCAAGCTTTTAACCAAGCAATCCGAATAGTACCCAATAATCCCTATGGCTATCTTGGTAGAGGTTTTGCTTACTTTAACTTAAAGCAATATCAAGAAGCCAAAGCAGATTTTGACCAAACTATTAACCTGAATTCTAATATTGGTTATGCTTATTTGTTCCGAGGTATGTCTAATTATGCCTTAGGTAGCAAGCAGCAAGCAATTTCTGATTTGCAAATAGCAGCTAATATTTTCCAAAAGGCAGGGGAAACAGAAATGGCTCAAAAATCTCTTGATGCTTTAGAGCGGATACGGAATGCGTAACTTCTAAATTCGTAATTCGTAATTCTTAATTTACGCGATGGTTGCTAATAATGTAGGGTGTGTTGTCGCGTAACACAACGCACCTACAATTATTAAATGTCTGATAACCTCAGAGATTACATCCCCAGGTATAATGATAAACTCAGATAAAACTAGATACCCGATTTATTTAATAAGTCGGGTATCTGGGTAGCTAGCTTGAATTATCAAATCAGAAAAAACTGCTGGCTAAATTTATTTATAGATAGGAAAATATGCAACAAAAATTAGCTCTGGCATTCATTAGCTGTGTTACTTGCTTAACATTACCTCTAGCTTCGACCATAGCATTAGATAAATCGCCACTTTTATTAACAAATATCAATAAAACATCAATATTAGAAAAGCAAACTCCTATCTCTCACAATCTGCTCAAGTCGCTGATTGCCCAAAATCAACCCACAGCAGCCTTAGAAATTTCTGAACGTGGAAGAGAAAGAGGGTTAGTAGATTTATTAGCTCAAAGTTTACCAACAAAAAATGTAGATACACCAAGGGTTGAGGAAATTAAGCAAGTAGCTAAAAATCAAAATGCTACCCTTGTGCAATATACACTTTTAAAAGCAGATGTGACTGTTGATGGTAAAAGACAAACTCAAGATTCTGAATTGGTAATTTGGGTGATTCCGCCTACTGGTGAAATTTCTCTGCGTAAGGTTGATTTACAAGCTTGGCAACAAAAAGAAAAGACGACACTGGCAGATTTGATTAAGCAAGTTCAACCACATAGTAGCGCAAGAGTTGAGCTAAATAAAGGTGGAATCAGAGCAACAGTCAGCAAACAAAATCCTTCTAAATTAACTTGGAAGCAATTAAATCAAATACTGATTCAACCAATTGCCGACCTTTTACCCAAAAACCCAGAGTCTAGAGTAATTTTTATTCCTCAAGATAAACTATTTTTAGTTCCTTTTGCGGCGCTACAAGATGAAAATAATAAATATTTAATTGAAAAACATACAATTGCTACTGCACCAGCAATTCAAGTTCTAGATTTATTGGCAAAACGCAGCGCTGCAAATACCAATGCTAATCAAAATGTGCTGATAGTTGGTAATCCTACCTTACCTACTAAACCTTTATATGAGGATGAAAAATTTAACCAACTACCACCCCTACCAGGTACAGAAAAGGAAGCAAAAAGTATTGCCAATATCTATAATACTCAAGCGTTAATAGGAGATGCGGCAACAGAAACAACGGTTGTCCAGCAAATGTCCACCGCCAGAATTATTCATTTAGCAACTACAGGATTTTTAGCACAAGCTTTAGAAATTCCTGGTTTATTGGCGTTTGCACCTTCGAGTCAAGATGATGGTTGGTTAACTAGTAGTGAAGTTAATAAGCTGAAGTTAAAAGCAGATTTAGTTGTTTTAAGTAGTTGTGATTCGGCTTTAGGAAAAATCACAGGTGATGGTGTAATTGGCTTATCTCGTGCATTTTTTGTGGCGGGTGCAAACAGTGTAATCGGAACTTTGGGCGATATTCCTGATGACCAAACAGCAGCATTAATGACCGAATTTCATAAAAATTTAAGTAAAAATTCTGATAAAGCTGCGGCGTTGCGACAAGCGATGTTGGCGACGATGAAACGAAATCCTAATCCGTTGGATTGGGGGATGTTTATATTAGTGGGTTTGCCTTAATTGTGTCAATTCGCTTGGTGTTAAAAATTGTAGGGGCACGGCACTGATAAAATTATATGATGCTGCAAAATATTATGGATGCCGTGCCCCTACGACTTCATAATTCATAATTCATCATTAATAATTTATGATGCGTTTTTATAAAAGTGGCTTTGGTATTTTTGTTTGTTTATTAGCGATTGTTTCTACTTCTTCTGTTTTTAATTTGCCAATGGTAACAGCATCGCGAGTTTTGGCGCAAACAACAGATGTACGGAAAGCCGAAGCAGACAGATTGTTGCAGCTAGGTATTCAGCAGCTTCAGACAAGTCAATTTACAGCAGCATTGCAGTCTTGGCAGCAAGCACTTTCTATCTACCGCGAAATTAAAGACCGTGAAGGTGAGCGTAAAGCACTCTTGAATCTCGGTCTTGCCTACGTTTATTTAGGAGACTACTCTAAAGCTATTGAGTATCTACAACAAAGCTTGTCCATAGCACAGGAAATTAAAAACCGTCAAAGTGAGGGTAAAGCACTCTTGAATCTCGGTCTTGCCTACCTTTCTTTGGGAGACTACCCCAAAGCTATTGAGTACCAACAACAAGTATTAGTGATCGCACGGGAAATTAAAGACCGTGAAAGTGAAGGTGCAGCACTCTTGAATCTCGGTCTTGCCTACGTTTATTTAGGAGACTACCCTAAAGCTATTGAGTACCTACAACAAAGCTTGTCCATAGCACAGGAAATTAAAGACCGTGAAGGTGAGGGTAAGTCACTAGGAAATCTCGGTCTTGCCTACCTTTCTTTGGGAAAATACCCCAAAGCTATTGAGTATCTACAACAACTATTGGCGATCGCAAGAGAAATCAAAGACCGTCAAAGTGAAGGTGCAGCACTCTCGAATCTAGGTCTTGTCTACGTTTATTTAGGAGACTACAAACAAGCTATTGAGTACCTACAACAAGGCTTGGCGATCGCACGCCAAATCAAAGACCGTCAAAGTGAGGGTAAGGCACTGGGAAATCTCGGTCTTGCTTACAGTTCCTTGGGAGACTACCCTAAAGTTATTGAATACTATCAACAAGGCTTGGCGATCGCACGCCAAATCAAAGACCGTCAAAGTGAGGGTAAGGTACTGGGAAATCTCGGTACTGCTTACGGTTACTTGGGAGACTACCCTAAAGTTATTGAATACTCACAACAAAGCTTGGCGATCGCGCGCTCAATTAAAGACCGTGAAAGTGAGGGAAAGGCACTGGGAAATCTCGGTCTTGCCTACTATTTCTTGGGAGACCACAAAAAAGCTATTGAGTACTATCAACAAAGCTTGGCGATCGCACGAGAAATTCAAGACCGTCAAAATGAGGGTACAGCACTAGGAAATCTTGGTCTTGCCTACTATTTCTTGGGAGACTACAAAAAAGCTATTGAGTATCATCAACAAAGCTTGGCGATCGCACGAGAAATTCAAGATCGTCAAGGTGAGGGTAAGTCACTGGGAAATCTCGGTACTGCTTACGGTTACTTGGGAGACTACCCTAAAGCTATTGAGTATCATCAACAAAGCTTGGCGATCGCGCGAGAAATTAAAGACCGTAATAGTGAAAGTCTCGCACTAAATAATCTAGGATTTGCTTTCTATAAACAAGGCAATCTCACTTTAGCCGAGAGTACCCTAATTGAAAGCATAAAAGTTAAAGAATCTCTCCGGGGTCGAGAATTAAAGGATAGTGAAAAAGTCTCCATTTTTGAAACCCAACGTAATACCTACAACACTTTACAAAAAGTCCTAATTGCTCAAAATAGAACTGAAGCCGCTTTAGAAATAGCTGAACGCGGACGAGGACGCGCATTTGTCGATTTACTCGCTTCTCGATTATCTATTAACTCCAATGAACAATTCCCAACTCCACCAAACATTAAAGAAATTAAACAAATTGCCAAATTACAAAATGCTACTCTCGTTCAATATTCAGTAGTTACAGATGATTTCAAAATAGCAGGTAAATCACAAGCTCAAGAATCAGAATTATATATTTGGGTGATTAAACCTACAGGTGAAGTCTCATTTCATCGCAGTGACCTTAAGTCTTTATTGGAAAAAGAAAATATAAATTTATCCCAATTAGTCACCAATGTGCGTGCTTCTATTGGTGTGGTAGATATTAATAGTCGGGCTGGTGGTATCGTTGTTGCTGGTAATAATGTAGATAAAACTCAGCAAAATCAACGCTTAAAGCAGTTACATGAACTGTTAATTAAACCGATCGCAGATAGTCTACCCAAAAACCCCAACGACCGGGTAATATTTATACCTCAAGGTTCGCTGTTTTTGGTTCCTTTCCCAGCGTTGCAAGATGCAGACAATAAATATTTAATTGAAAAACACACTATCTTAACTGCGCCATCAATTCAGGTATTGGATTTAACACGCAAGCAAAAGCTGAAAAATGGACAAGCGAAAATCGGGACAGGAGAAGCTTTGGTAGTCGGTAATCCTACTATGCCGAGTGTAGCTTTAAAAGTAGGAGAAAAACCAATCAAGTTACCGCCATTATTGGGTGCAGAACGTGAAGCAACTGCGATCGCACCTCTATTGAAAACCAAACCGATCACAGGTAATCAAGCCACAGAAACAGCGATCGCGCAAAAAATGCCGCAAGCGCGATACATTCATTTAGCAACACATGGCTTACTGGATGATAATCGGGGTTTGGGAAGTGCGATCGCTTTAACTCCATCTGCTAAAGATGATGGTTTGCTAACTGCGGAAGAAATTTTAGATATGAAAATCAATGCAGATTTAGTTGTTCTCAGCGCTTGTGATACTGGTAGAGGTCGGATTACAGGTGATGGTGTAATTGGTCTATCTCGTTCTTTGATTAGCGCAGGTGTTCCCAGCGTGATGGTTTCTCTCTGGGCTGTAGATGATGGTTCTACAGCATTTTTAATGACGGAATTTTATCAAAATCTGCAACAAGGTCTTGACAAAGCTACAGCATTACGCAAAGCAATGTTAACAGCGAAGGATAAATATACCAATCCTTTGCATTGGTCTGCGTTTACGTTAATTGGCGAAGCGGAATAATAATTCGTAATTTATGTTTTTAATCGGCGATCGCGGTTGGCTTGAGTTCCCGATCGCTCTCTTCCCGGACGAACCCAAGCAATATCGCGATCGGAATCTAATGTCATTTGGGTATCGCGCTCAACATCGCTGTGAAAGCCGCCACGGGTGGGAAATCCGACATTATTGCGCGGACTGGCGAACATGTGATAGACAGTCACCGCTTGAGTTCTTTCTATCAGATACTGTTGCGCTAGGGTATCTGCGCCTTTAGCATCGCCAACAATAAAAGATTCATTTTGGGCGATCGCGCGATCGATTTCCGGACGGTAGTAGGTATCAAACTCTGCTGGTGTTAAGTCAAGGTGTCCGCTAATGAAATTGACAATTTTCGGCATAGGAGATGGGGAAAGCTAACCCACTAACCGCAAGACAGATAAAATTCAACAAACATAACAAATATAATGTAATGACTCTCCTGGATTAAGGATTATTTGCTAAAGGGCATCTCAGCTAAGAAATCCTGATAATCTGGAGACAAAACCGCTCTCTGTTAATAAATCGGGGTGCTGAACGTAAAACATATTGTTACAATACTTAACATAATCAATTCGACCGGTGGCATTCTTCATGATTGTGAAAACACTTCCCCCAGCTTCCCGACCGATCGAGGAGGACAATGGCGGTAGCAACAACCGCCGTGACGAGGTATATGTTGCTGAAGTTGTGTCCGCAAATGACAACCAAGGCTTGGTGGTGAAATCGCCAAGACTGATAGCAGCCGAGCAACAAAGAGCCTTGACCAATAAGAGAGAAACTGAGATGACGCGCTACGATCCTGTTGAGATTGCAGCGCATTATCAAGACAGACCTCTCCAAGTTTTAGGGCGGATTTTTGCTGTCTTAGGGCCGACACTCTCCTTTGCTTTGGGTTTGTGGTGGGACAGCAAACGGGGAATTGTGGTGAAAAATGACCGTCGCCGTGCTGCACAACTGCGAGAATTATTAACTAAATTAGGGCCTGCTTACATCAAAATTGGTCAGGCTTTATCTACAAGGCCAGATTTAGTTCCTCCTGTATTTTTAGAAGAACTTACCAAACTCCAAGACCAATTACCGCCGTTTCCCAACGAAATTGCATACCAATTTATTGAAGAAGAACTCGGCGCACCGCCAGACGAAATTTATACAGAACTTTCAGCCACACCAATTGCAGCAGCTTCTTTGGGACAAGTTTATAAAGGTAAGCTGAAAACTGGTGAAGAAGTAGCAGTTAAAGTCCAGCGTCCCGATTTAAGAGAACGAATTACCATTGACTTATATATTTTACGGCGCATAGCTGGTTGGGCAAAGAAAACCTTTAAGCGCGTACGCAGCGATTTAGTCGGGATTCTCGATGAATTAGGCGATCGCATTTTTGAAGAAATGGACTATATACATGAAGGAGAAAATGCTGAGCGTTTTTTCCAGTTATATGGTCATCTCAAAGATATTTACGTTCCAAAAATCTATTGGGAATATACCAATCGTCGCGTATTGACGATGGAGTGGATTAACGGGATTAAATTAACCCAAACCCCGGAAATTAAAGCCAGAGGCATAGACGCTCGTTATTTAATTGAAGTGGGGGTACAATGTTCTCTGCGTCAGTTGCTAGAACATGGATTTTTCCACGCCGATCCCCACCCCGGTAACTTATTAGCCACCTTTGATGGTAAGTTGGCTTATCTCGACTTTGGCATGATGAGCGAGATTAAACCACCCCAGCGTTATGGTTTAATTGAGGCGATCGTCCATGTTGTTAACCGTGACTTTGATGGTTTAGCCAAAGACTACGTTAAGTTAGATTTTCTCTCCCCAGAAACCGACTTAACACCAATTATTCCCGCCTTTGCAAGAGTCTTTGCAGATGCTCAAGGTGCAAGTGTTGCAGATTTGAATATTAAAAGCATCACTGATGAACTCTCAGCTTTGATGTATGAATATCCTTTCCGCGTTCCTCCCTACTACGCTTTAATTATTCGTTCTCTAGTAACGTTAGAAGGGATTGCAATATTTATCGATCCCAACTTTAAAGTCTTGAGTGAAGCTTATCCTTACGTAGCCAAACGCTTGTTAACAGATACCGCACCAGCGCTGAGAGCATCATTACAAGATTTACTGTTTAAAGAAGGTAAATTCCGTTGGAATAGGTTAGAAAACTTATTACGCAATGCGCGTGGTAATGAAGACTACGATTTAAATCTAGTCATCAATCAAGGAGTAGATTTTCTCGCTTCCGAACGTGGCGGTTTTATTCGCGACAAATTGGTAGATGAGTTTGTCAATGGACTCAATGCTTTAAGTAAAAACGTTTTGCATAACTTCACATATTTGCTACGCGAACAGGTAGGAATTACAGCGATTAACGAAGTTCCCGCAGCCACAGTTGAACAACAGCAAACCTTAGAGCATATCAAACAAATTTTGACTATTCTCCGAGATACTCGTGGTTTCGATCCAGTGCAACTTGCTCCCCAGATGGCGCAATTAATTTTAAATCCTGGAGTACAGCGTTTAGGTCAACAAATTACTAATCGCTTGCTGCAAAAGGCTTTAACTAAATTAATTCGCGATTTATTAGCAGCGGATGATATTAATCCTAGTTCAAGTGGTAATTTGAACCAGCCAGCAAGGTTACCTTTACCTGCGCGAGTGTAATCATCTTTTTGATAGTTCAAAACCCTCACCTTACATTTTGTGTAATCAAGGTGAGGGTTTTTATTTGAGTGTATTTCATGGCAGATTAGAAATGCGATCGCACTTAATTTACCGAAAGATATCTTCAATATCTGGACTAAAATGATAATGAGATATCCGCCAATCTTTATCAGTTTTTACAGTGATAAACTCCATATAAAAAGAACCTTTCTCCTGTTTCATCTCAAGATAAATACTGCGAACATATGGATTACGTTGAATTGACTTAATAACTGAATACTCCTGGCAATTTCCGTATTTTTCTCTCACAGTACTGAGCATCATCGTAATCATCGGCATAGATTCTTTCAACAATCTTATCTGTTCTTGTTTCTGATCAGAATCCATAGAAACTTCGTTGAACAAAGATATCATGCTATTAGTCCATTTATTCACCGCAGCTTCAACATTTCCCTGTTTATAAAGTTCTAATCCTTCTGTAACTATTTCAGGTAGAGTTGCTGTTTCCTGAACTTGAGATATGATGCTATCTAAGTTACGATTAGCAGGAGTTTTAGTATAGGCAGCAGCAATAGGATTGAATAGAATTACTGCTAATGCTAAAGCTGTACCAATTAAAGTACGTTTCATATCCTTTAACCCCCTTGTGTGTTACAAGGTTGTTGTCAAAATCTTTCAAAGCTCTATGAAATCAGGGTAAAAGTTTCCCAAAAAAACAATTTATGGCTATGACAAAATAGCTGGTATTGGAAATAAGGGATTTCATCTCATTCTTGTATCCAATACATCGCTAAAGAAAATTTAATCAGATAGGAATCTACAATCTTGATATGAGGTTAGCTATTCCTCGAAAGATACAGGGCTGTAATTCTTGAATTTATCTTGGTTTTGAGCTTTTATTTTCATAATAAGCAAAAATTGTGAAGAACTTGTGAGTATATGAGTAGATATTTATCCTTTGAGGTACTTCTTAAGATAGATATTGCTTTTTTTGCTTTAAGTGTGGGTATATAGGCTGCATAATTGGCTTGGATATAAAAAAGGGCAAATAAGCAAGATAAAGCACGCCACCTTAATTAATGGTGTGAATTATTTAATTGCTTGCTTGTGACTATGGGCAAATTTGAGTTTGTATTGGCTGAATAATTGCATTCACCCAATTAAATCCCTACCCATTTATGAGGAATTTCATGAGTACAATCACCACTAAAGATGGCACACAGATCTATTACAAAGACTGGGGTGCTGGACAACCTGTGATTTTCAGCCACGGCTGGCCGCTGAATGCTGATAGTTGGGAATATCAGATGGTTTTTATCGCCAATCACGGTTATCGCGCGATCGCACATGATAGACGGGGACATGGGCGTTCTAGCCAACCCTGGGACGGGAATGAGATGGATACCTATGCTGATGACCTAGCTACACTGATAGAAACCCTAGATTTAAAAGAAGTTATCTTAATTGGTTTCTCTACAGGTGGTGGTGAAGTAGCGCGCTATATTGGTCGTCATGGTACAGGTAGAATCGCCAAAGCTGCATTGATATCTGCTGTTCCACCATTGATGCTGAAGACAGAGAATAATCCCGATGGTTCACCCATTGAAGTGTTCGACGGTTTGCGCACTGCTTCCCTAAGCGACCGATCGCAACTTTACAAGGACTTAGCTAGCGGCCCGTTTTTTGGCTTCAATCGTCCGGGTGCGCAAGTCTCCCAAGGTATGATTGATTGGTTCTGGTTACAGGGGATGCTGGCTGGTCATAAAAATGCATTTGACTGTATCAAAGCTTTCTCGGAGACCGATTTTACTGAAGATTTGAAAAAGTTCGATGTCCCAACCCTGATTATTCATGGCGATGATGACCAAATCGTACCGATTGAGGCGGCGGCGATCGCATCCGCTAAAATTGTCAAAAATGCTACCCTCAAGGTTTATCCAGGCGCACCTCACGGTTTAACTAATACCCATAGGGAACAGCTAAACAACGATATTCTATCCTTTCTCAAAGGCTGATTTTCCAACTAAATTTTTACCTCTCAAGCTGGATAAAGAAAGCTGGTAGGGCAAGTCATTCTAATAAGGGAACTCCAAAAAATAAATTATTCCGCTTTCAGCTGTTGACGGTTGACTGTTGACGGTGAACAAGAGCAATGAAATATTTTTTACTTAGAATTCCCTAAGTGAACCAATTACCAGTTTTCTAATTTTCCTATGCGTTACTTTACTGGATAGTTGTAGATGAAGCCCATCATCGTTAAATCTGCGCGCGCAAAACTTAATTTTATTTACGCAAATAGCTGAAGGTGTTGATGAGGAAACTTGGTTATTTCATCTGCAACAAGGAGATTATTCTCATTGGTTAAAAGAAGCGATTAAAGATGAATCTTTAGCCGATGAAGTGGCGGAAATAGAAAAGAGTCATGGTAACTCTGCTAGTGAAAGTCGGGAAGCAATTAAAGCTGCGATCGCGAAATATTATACATTATCTAGTTAAAAAACGTCGTTCATACTTAAGTGCTATTTCTTTTGCCATGTCCTACTATTTGCCTAGACAAATTGATGGATACTTTAGCAAGAATTGAGTATTTACAGGGATTGCAAGCTTATAACTGCATAAAATATTTGTTATTGAAGTGATATTTTATGCAATTTTTATAACTAAAAAAGTTAAGGCTGAATTTTAATGCCAGTATAAAATTTGCAGTTTTTCCGGAAACAGGATTTTTGAATTTGAAACTACATACAGGAATCAAAAATATTCCTGTCGTCAACATTCAAGAACTAACTATGAAACCACAAAAAGACAACAAAACCAGCAACCTAGAACAAGCATCTACACTTTTAAATGAACTCGAAGACAGCGAACTTAATGAAGTTTCTGGTGGGACAAATTATCCATTTGGCGTACCTCTAGGATCTCCTGGTGGCCCTTGGCCTGTATATGGATTGACACCAGTTATGCAACGTCACGATAGTTTAAATTAGACTTTTGAAGAGAATAATCCTGTCAACGTGACTTGTAAAATCTGTTTTTTCTCTACGTTCTCTGCGGTTAAATAGCAATTTATACCAATTTGACAGAAGAATGCGACAGATGGTAGGGGCATGGCACTGCCATGCCCTCTAGAATATATTGATGTGCTGCGAAAACTATTTAAATTGGTATTATTAAACCACAGAGGCGCAGCGAAAATAACTTTTTAAGACAGAGTACACAGAGATAATCGCTTGTGAGTGGAGTTTTTGGGAATTGGTAAGTTCTTTCCCATGCCCCATGCCCTATGCCCTATCAACAATATCAAATAATCCATCAGAAACTAAAAAGCCGTTACTAGAAGTCCTCGGATCGACAGTTTCTACTTCTAATTTCACATCATTAATTAAGGGTAACAAATGCTCGGTTACTTGCATGAGCTGTAAACCTGTATTAATGCTAGAAGCAGCTAAATTATAGGCAGCAATTTTCTGTTTAATTATTTGCAGCAAACGTTGATTGTTGAGAATTTTCTTCTCTGCTTCTTGTTCGAGAGTTTGTTCGAGAAAATTCCGGGCTTGGGGAAACTGCTGCAAGATGTAATCTGCTTGATTATCTGCCATGTCCAATAACTGATTTTTGAGGATTTGATTAACAGTTTGGCGGAAGGATTTACGGATGGTTTGGGAGACTTTTGGCTCAAAATCTAATTTTAATAATTGCCTAATTGCTGGTTCAGCTTCAATCATGCTTTGACAGTCGTAACCTTGAGAAGTTTGCTGCAATGTTTGCCGAAAGTGATAGATAGAAAAAGTGCCTTCGTCGTAAAATCTGGGGCTTTCTCTCACAAAGCGATCGCACTCTACACTGGCGGCAATAATTAAAGCTTGAGAAACCATTTTTTCAGCAATCTTGATTTCGGCTTCAATCCCGCCATCATTACCTAATAAACTGTACAATTGACGATAATATTCTGACTTGCGAATCTTCTCCATTAACTGCTGAAATAGGTTAGCAATTAACTGCTGAGAAGACATCATTAAATTATCTTCTAATTGATTGGATAGATAATAAAATGCTTCTACTAAAATGGCGAGTAACGGTGCAGTTGCATTGCGGGGATGACTGAGAGTAGCTCGGCGATAAGCATCAGCTACAGAAAAACTTTCTAGTAATTCATCTAAACGGCGAATCATTCGCGCTTGTAATTGGCGAAAATCAGTTTCAAATTCATCGCATGTATTATTAACTAAATGGTTGACTTCTTCAATAATATGCTGTGTAAATTCCTTTGATACTTGCTGTAATTGCTGATTCAGGCGTTGCAATTCCTGCACCTTCATCGGCTCAAGTTCTTGCGGTTGACTCTCTAATTCTCGATAGACAGTTTGATAATGATTTTTAAGTTGAATACAAATATCTTGCAAATCTTCAGCTAAATTGAGGAAAAGCTGTGGGCGTTTTTCTTGGGTAAGATAGCGCGTAATTGCCGTTCTAAATTCTTCAATGCCGCTATCTTGAATTAACTGTAAAATTAATGGCGTCCCCTGTTCAGTTAAAATCCGAATATAGTTCTCATTGGGAGTTTCAAAGTTATTTACCGCAATCCGGAATTTACTCGCTGATAACTTACCCGCACAGTAGCGGTTAAATTCATGGACAAACTGTGGCGTTTCTTCCAAACCATTGATCGCTTTAACACTAGTGGCAAAAATAGAATCTAAACCAAATCTATCTTGTAGACTTGTTTGTTTAATTTGACTGCCGTAAAATCCTAGCAAGCCACTGGTTTTATAAACTCTGTGGGTATCGCGAAACTGACTGCTAATTAAATCTTCTAGTCGTTGCCTGAGTTGATTATTATACCAGGTTTCATCAATGCGGTTAAAGACATAAAAAACGCGATCGCGGATTCCGCTATTCCCCCGCATCGTTTCCAAAAGCTTTGTTTCTTCTTTCGTCATATCACCAGCCGCCGCCGATTTTAACACGCTCACCACTGCGGAGGTATCAGGATCTTGAATTTTTTCATAAGCTAGCTGTGCATCCTTTTCGACTGGCGCATCAATTCCCGGCGTATCGATCAGTACGTTACCATCTTCTAAAAGTGGATGATGGCAATAATATTCAATTCGTTTTAACACAGCGCTATTACTACCGCGACGCGCATAATTTGCCGCTTCTTTGATATTGCTAAAGTTAAATTGTGCCATTGAATAAGTGGCATTATTAACTGTGTGGATATGTTGGCGATTTGCCATATATCCTTCTAGCAATAATATTAAAGCATTAGCTTGTTTTGCCCGTTCCGATTTATTTTCTCCACCCTCTTGTTGAATAATTGCTTTACAACCTTGATTCAGTAGATTAATTACATCAGGTTGATTGATATTTACGACAGTGTTAAATCCCAGTTTTTTACATAAAGATAAAGCTTGTTCGCGAATTTCTGCTTCATTGAAAAAAGTAAATACTACCCGTTCTTCATTTGCTGCCGCATATCCAATTTTGCACTCAGTACCAGTAGCATGTCCTTCTGCACTGTATAGTAATTCTCTTTCTAACAAGGCATTAATTAGCATTGATTTACCAGCACTAAATGCACCAGCAAAAACAATTTCAAATCGCGGAGAAATCGCTTTATCTAAAGAAGTTTGGATAGATGTAATGTCATAAGAGCGAAATGTTGCTTCTTGCTGTACAAGATTTAATATATACTCAACTTGTTCTTTTAAATTTTGACAATGAAGCGACAAGTCTGACATATTTCTATCCTGATTACATTACATTTATATGCTATTCAAGTTTTTAGTCAATCTAAATCAGTGACAATACCGATAAAACATTGTGAATCTTCTTCGATGTTATCTATGGATGGGCAAGCGTTGCTAAAAAAATATAATGCCAGCTGCATAACCCCTCAAATCTCAGAGATATATGTAATAGCCCCGACAGTATCAGCAAATTTTTATGCTTCGACAAACTTTATTCAATCTGGCAAAAATCTCCAAAAAACTCCCGATCAACTCTGTGAAATTGTTCACTTGGGCGATCGCTACAGCAACGACATTAGGAGTACTAGTAAGTATACCAAGGGAAGTTGCAGGAGTTCCTCAACCACCATTATCACCACAACAATCCGCAGAGTTAGCCGAAGCCGATCAACTGAGTCAACAAGCAGTCAGGTTATATCGCCAAGGTAAATATAGTCAAGCCATTCCGCTTGCCGAAAGAGCCTTAGCAATTCGCGAAAAAGTATTAGGTACAGAACATCCACTTGTGGCGCTAGGCTTAAACAATTTAGCAGCACTTTACTCCTCAGTGGGAAGTAATGCCAAAGCCGAATCGCTTTATCTGCGCTCTCTAGCTATTCAGGAAAAACTATTGGGTAGAGAACATCCCGATGTCGCACTCAGCTTGAACAATTTAGCAGCACTTTACTCCTCAGTGGGAAGTCATGTCAAAGCCGAATCGCTTTATCTACGCTCTCTAGCTATTGAGGAAAAACTATTGGGTAGAGAACATCCCAATGTCGCCCAAACCCTGAATAATTTAGCCGAACTTTACCGAGAACAGGGGGATTATACCAAAGCTGAACCCCTGTATCTCCGCTCTCTAGCTATTTACGAGAAGGCATTGGGTAAAGAACATCCTAATGTCGCACTCAGCTTGAATAATTTAGCTTTACTGTACCAGTCACAGGGGAGTTACGCCAAAGCTGAAGGGCTTTATCTCCGCGCTTTGAGAATTTCAGAGAAAATTCTCGGTGAAGAACATCCACTTATGGCTACTAACCTGAACAATTTAGCAGAACTTTATCGGTTACAGGGAAGTTACGCCAAAGCCGAACCACTTTACCTCCGCTCTTTAACAATTTTGGAGAAAGTTCTCGGTAAAGAAAATCCTACTGTAGCACTCGGTTTAAATAATTTAGCTCTAATTTACAAATTACAGGGAAGTTACACCAAAGCCGAACCACTTTACCTCCGCTCGTTGACAATTTTGGAGAAAATTCTCGGTAAAGAACATCCCGATGTTGCACTCAGCTTGCACAATTTAGCAGAACTTTACCGATCACAGGGGAGTAATGTTAAAGCCGAATCACTTTACCTGCGTTCCTTGGCAATTCGGGAAAAAATACTCGGTAAAGAACATCCCGATGTCGCCCAAAGTCTCAACAATTTAGCTCTACTATACTCCTCACTAGGCAGTTATACCAAAGCTGAAGGGCTTTACCTGCGTTCCTTGGCAATTCGGGAGAAACTACTGGGTAAAGAACATCCCAATATCGCCCTCAGTCTCAACAATTTAGCAGCACTTTATTGGGCACAGGGTGATATCAACCGCACCACCGATTTCCTTACCCGTGGGCTTGCAATTGAAGAACAAAATTTGCAACTGATCTATGCTGTAGGTTCAGAAAAAAGAAAACAAAACTACGCTCAAACCTTTAGTATCACCACCGACGCTGCTGTTAATCTTGCCTTACAACAATCTTCCCAAAACCCCACATTAGGCAAACTTGCCCTAAATACTGTATTGAGACGTAAAGGACGGGTGTTAGATGCCATGACTGACACAGTGCAGACATTACGTACCCAATTAGCAGACAAGCCAGAAACCAAAAAGCTGTTTGATGATTGGTTGAACGTGCAGCAAGAACTAGCTGCTTTAGTATATCGCGGACAAGGGGAAGAAAAATTTGCCGTTTATCAAGGGAAAATTCAACAATTAGAAGCCCAAAAAGAACAATTAGAAGAACAAGTAAGTGCTAAAAGTGCCGAATTCCGCCAAGCAATTCAACCAGTAGAATTAGCCGCCATCCAAGCCCAAATTCCCCAAGATGCTGCATTGGTGGAAATTGTCCAATATTATCCCTTTAATACCAAAGCCAAAAAGGAGAGCGAAAAATGGGGTAAACCGCGTTATGCAGCAGTAGTGTTGCGTGCTTCTGGAGAACCGAAGTGGGTTGATTTAGGTGATGCGACAACTATCGATAAATCTGTTGCTAGTTTCCGCCAAGTTTTAATTTATGCTCCAGCATCTAGTCAAGAAAATAACCCTAATTCCAAACAACGGGGTGGGATTATACCCAAACCTGCTGATGGCAAAACTTCTGGATCTCGCCTCCAGAAACTCGCCCGTGCTTTAGATGAGCAAATCATGACTCCCATCCGTCCCCTATTAGGTGATGCTCGTCATCTGTTGCTTTCACCAGATGGGCAGTTAAACTTAATACCTTTTGAAGCCCTCAAAGACGAGCAAAATCAATATCTCGTCCAACGATACGCTTTCTCTTACCTCACTACTGGGCGAGATTTACTAAACTTGCAAACTAAAGCTAAAGCCGCCGCAAATCCTGTAGTCTTTGCAGATATCGACTATGAGCAACAAGATACCGCAGTTGCAGCCAAATCCCGTGATGCGCAAAATCAGCGTTCAATTGACTTTGCTAATTTAACAGTTAGCCGATTAACAGCAACTTTAGCAGAAGGGCAACAAATCCAAAAGATTTTTCCCAAAACAAATATCTTTCTCGGAAAACAAGCCACAGAATCGGCTATTAAACAATTAAATGCACCTCTTATTTTACATTTAGCTACTCACGGTTTCTTTTTACCAGACAAAGAAATCGCACCCCGAAGCAATGATTTTAATCAGCAATTAGAAAAACCCCTAGCTGTAAATTTAGAAAATCCCCTATTACGTTCTGGGTTGGCTTTAGCCGGGTTCAATAACCGTCAAACCAAACAAAAAAATGATTCTGAAGATGGAGTACTTACAGCTTTAGAAGTTGCTGGGTTAAATTTACGCGGCACAGAATTAGTAGTGTTATCTGCTTGTGAAACTGGACTTGGTGATGTGAAAATTGGTGGCGGTGTTTACGGCTTGCGTCGTGCTTTAGTAATCGCAGGTTCTCAAACTCAACTGTTAAGTTTGTGGCAAGTAGCTGATGATGGGACGAAAGATTTAATGGTGAAATATTATGAAAAATTACAAGCTGGAAAGGGTAGACACGAAGCGTTGCGAGAGGTGCAGTTAGAGTTACTCAATAATCCGCAATATCAGCATCCTTATTTTTGGGCAAGTTTTATTCCTTCAGGAAATTGGCGGGTGATGAAGTAGGGGATTTGCAATTAAAAAATAGTCTAGTGCTATCGTTGACTGTTGACTGTTGACTGTCAATCACTCGACAATCAAATATTCGCTACCTTGCTAAATAAAAAACAAAGCCTGCTTTTGCAGGCTGCAACTTAAAATTCTTGGAAGGATTTACGTAAAATTGCAGGAGCTATTAGTATTAAAAGTTGGAGCGAGTAGAACCGACTACATCACGGTTGCTATAAGCGGTGTTATCATCTCTGCGGCTTTTGCGACCTAAAAGACCAAACAAACCGAGTAAACCGAGCAAACCCCAATCCCCATCAGCATAATTACCATCAGTCAAAGGGCGGTCTGTTGTAGTAGTATCGGTTGTAGTAGTACCTGTTGTAGTCCCATCAGGATTAGTATTGGTTTGAGCAGAAGCAGGTAAAACTGTAGGCGCGATCGCTAAACTCAACGCTAAAACAGTAGTCCCGACGATTTTGGATACACCAAAGCGTTTCATAATTAAGTCCCCACTTGAATTTCTGTAAGCAATAGTCACAGTTTATGAAGTTTTCCAGGAACTAGAATCATTCGTTAGCTGGAGATGCATCTCTTCTGGAAGTCGCATTTTTGATCGCGCTTCCCTAATTAACAGTCAACCGTCAACCATCAACGACATAAAACGGAATAATTTATTTTTTGGAGTTCCCTAAAGTAACCTTCAAGATACACAAGCTTACTTCTGTGGAAAGACGCACTCACTGAACTACCTACTTAGCATGGTAAGGGTTGAAAGGTCACAGTTCCAGTGCTAAGCGAAACAGGAGTTGCGAGAATTATGAACAATTTAACCCGACCATTGGCTGTGGTAACAGGTGCTTCTAATGGCATTGGCTACGAACTGGCTAAACAGTTCGCTCAAAATGGCTTTGACTTGCTTGTAACATCGACAGGTTCAAGTATCGATCCAGCTGTTCAAGCTTTTCATGAATTGGGGGCTAATGTTGAGACAGTGGAAGCAGATCTTGCTACTTATGACGGAGTTGAGAAATTATACCAAAGGATTAAAGAGACTCATCGACCTGTAGATGCGATCGCAATTAACGCCGGTGTCGGTGTGGGTGGTGACTTTGCTCGTGAAACTAATTTCCAAGACGAGCTAAATCTGATTAACCTGAATGTCGTATCTTCAGTTCATCTCGCTAAACGAGTCCTGAAAGATATGGTAGAACTTAACAAAGGTCGAATTCTCTTCACTTCCTCCATTGCTGCGATTATGCCTGGCCCATTTGAAGCAGTTTACGCAGCTTCCAAAGCATTTATACATTCCTTCTCAGAAGGATTACGCAATGAGCTAAAAGATACAGGCATTACCGTTACAGCACTGATGCCAGGGCCTACTGATACTAACTTTTTCCACCGTGCAGGTATGGACGACACCAAAGTAGGTGCCAACAAAAAAGATGATCCGGCTGTTGTTGCTAAACAAGGTTTTGAAGCTTTGATGGCTGATAAGGATCATGTAATCGCTGGCTCACTCAAAACGAAGATTCAAGGAAATGTCAGCAAGGTTTTACCCGATACCGTCAACGCCGAACAGCACCGCCAGCTGACTGAGCCAGGTTCAGCAAATAAATAATGAATAAGCTATTCTGCTTTTAAGTTGCATAATCCATCGTGAGGGCTGTTGACAGCCCTTACCTATTTTGAAAAAGCATTATCTAGTTAAATGCAACAGAGTTTCACAAAAATCTGATCTACTACAATTAGTTAATCCCGTTCTTAAATACTTAATTGAGAATTCCTTAAAGCCTGATTCTCGGTTTAAGAAAATTCTATGAAAATTAGCCTGATCGCCAGAGAGAACATAATCTTCTATGCCACCCTGTCCCACATAGTTAATCCAACGTGCCTGAAACCTGACTTCTAAGAAGTATAGCGTTGAGTATTGCTTCCACTCTGGCTCAAGATTATTCCTATATTCGTATAAAGCATCTTTCCAAGTACCACTGGAGATTATAAATGTTGGAGAATGATATTTAATAGCATTTTCAGCCATGTGAAGTTTTTCAACACTAAAGTAAAATCCTGCCGTTCCATCCGAAGATTTTGGTACATAGTATTCACCTAACTTATTTAACTGGATATATATAGGGCCAACATAAGTACGTTGTGTAGTTGTAAATGGTATTTTAGGAAGTGAATCTGCTGTGTAGTTAAACCTTGTTTGTGAGTTTTTTATTAAAAAAGTCTCTAGTTGAGAAACGAAAGATATCCACTCTGATTTAGGCATTAATGGTGCTTGCCAATAGCGTATTTTTACAGCTTTACGACCATATTCATTAACAAGTTGCTCAAAGGCTTCTTTTCGATGATGTGCAATAAAACGACTTTTGAAACATACGGCTTGACCTATATAAGCTGTGGGTTCTTGATCAGTTCCTACAAAATAAATACCACCGTAGGTAGGAAGTGATTTTTTATCAATATATAAAACCCACGGAAGTTTAGTTACATCAATATTGTTAGCAGTAGTGATAACTTGAGAGGTATAAAATTTAGATTTCATTGCTAGACTTACAGCTATATTTTGAAGAATGTAATTGACAAGTTCTATTTCTAGAATGCCCAAAATTTCCTCACATATAACGTCAATGAGATGAGCTTATACCAATTCAAATAATGGTTGCGACACATCAATATATTCTAGAGGGCATGGCACTGCCATGCCCCTACCATCTGTCGCATTCTTTTTTCAAATTGGTATTACATTCCTATGCAGTAAATAGCAAAAGAAAAAGCCCGCAGTTGCGGGCTTTCAAAATAAATTACTTAAATTTACTTAACGTTTTACTAACTTCTTCGACATCTTCCGCAAGCGAATTGATTGAGGTGTAACTTCTACCAATTCATCTGGGCCGATGTACTCTAAAGCACGTTCCAGACTCATATCTACTGGTGCTTGCAACTGTACTAATTCATCACCACCAGCAGCCCGGTGGTTGGTAAGTTGCTTGGTTTTGCAGACATTCAGTTCTAAGTCTTGAGGACGATTGTGTTCTCCCACAATCATACCTTTATAAACTTTAGTACCAGGAGTGATGAAGAATACACCTCTATCTTCAGCATTTCTCATTGCATAGAAGGTAGAAACACCTTCTTCAAAGGAGATGAGAACGCCTTTGTTACGGGCTTCAATATCACCGGAAAGCTGGCGGTAATCTAAGAAGCTGTGGTTCATGATACCTTCGCCACGGGTCATCCGCATGAATTCGCCACGGAAACCAATCAAGCCACGGGCGGGAATAACAAATTCCAACTGGGTGCGATCGTTACCACCGGGTTGCATATCTTGCATTTCACCCTTGCGTTGTCCTAAACGTTCGATACAGCTACCAACTGCATCGGCGGGGACATCGAGAACCAAAAGTTCATAGGGTTCGCAAGGTTGTCCGTTGACTTCCCGGTAAATTACCTGTGGCTGAGATACTTGAAACTCATAGCCTTCTCGGCGCATGGTTTCAATTAAAATACCCAGGTGAAGTTCTCCACGACCAGACACGAGGAATTTATCAGGAGAATCGGTTTCTTCCACACGCAAAGCCACGTTAGTTTCTAATTCTCGCAGTAAGCGATCGCGTACTTGGCGTGATGTTACCAATTTACCTTCTTGACCTGCAAATGGTGAATCATTCACCCAGAAGGTCATCTGTAAGGTAGGTTCATCTACCTTAATTAGTGGTAAAGCTTGGGGTTCATTAGGATCTGTAATTGTTTCCCCAATATTGGCGTCAGCAAAACCAGCCACAGCCACAATATAACCTGCGGATGCTTCTTCCATATCCACCCGCTTCAAGCCTTCAAAGCCCATCAACTTAGTGATTTTAGCCTTGACAATTGCGCCACTTTCTGTTACCAAAGCTGCTTGCTGTCCGGCGCGGATCACACCGTTGTGAATTCTGCCAATGACAATCCGTCCTAGATATTCAGAATAATCTAGGGTTGTGACTTGCAATTGCAGAGGCTTGTTAACATCACCTACTGGGGGTGGTACATGGCGGAGGATAGCTTCAAATAGTGGTTGCATATCCACTGGTTCCGCATCCAAGTCGTCTTTGGCATAACCAGCCAAACCAGAAGCGAATAAATAGGGGAAATCGCACTGATCTTCATCTGCGCCTAATTCTAGGAACAGATCTAATACTTTATCAATTGCGCCGTAGGGGTCAGCTTGGGGACGGTCAATCTTATTGACAACAACAATGGGGCGCAGTCCTTTTTCCAAAGCCTTCTTCAACACAAAGCGTGTTTGCGGCATGGGGCCTTCATTGGCATCGACAATCAGAATACAACCATCAACCATGCCAAGTACGCGTTCGACTTCACCGCCGAAGTCAGCGTGACCTGGGGTATCAACAATATTGATTAGGGTTTCTTTGTAACGAACCGCTGTGTTTTTCGAGAGAATGGTAATTCCCCGTTCCCGTTCCAAGGCGTTGGAATCCATGACGCAATCCGGAACGTCTTCACCTTCTCGGAAGATGCCGGATTGTTTGAGGAGTGCATCAACCAGGGTGGTTTTGCCGTGGTCTACGTGGGCAATAATGGCGACGTTACGAATTGGGAGCGTCATAGAAACTTTTTGTGAACTCTAGAGGGGGTTTTCAGATGTACATCGTAAATGTTATGATGCTAGGCTGTTTTAACAGAATTGAGGATAAAGTACAAACTCTGTAAAGAAGCTTTAACAATTCTAGCTTAATCGTCACAATTCCGGGGACTTTTTTAGCCATTACTTTAAATTTCAACTTGGCAACGACCATATTTAGAAACAATAATTACCGTTGTGCCAAAATTGACTTAGTAATAGACTAATAAATTGTGCCTATGCTTTGGAAATCGGGACAGCAGTTGCAGGGTGGTAAGTATAAGATTGAACAGCAATTAGGCGAGGGTGGCTTTGGTATCACTTACCGCGCTAGCAGTCATCATGGTTCCGACGTTGTCATTAAAACTTTGAATGAAAAAGTGCAACGCCGTCCCGATTTTGCCAAGTTTCAGCAAGATTTTGTCAATGAGGCGATAAAACTAGCTAAATGCAGTCATCCTCATATTGTGCAGATAGATGAGGTAATCCATGAGGATAACTTGTGGTGCATTGTTATGGAATACATTGATGGCGAAAATTTAGCCCATAAAATTGAGAATCAAGGTATTTTACCAGAGGCGGAAGCTTTAGGATATATTCACCAGATTGGTGAGGCGCTAACTGTAGTTCATAATAACGGCTTGCTGCATCGGGATGTGAAACCGCAAAATATTATGTTGCGTGCCAATAAATCAGAAGCCGTATTAATTGATTTTGGCATAGCACGGGAATTTTCTCAGAATTTGACTCAGACTCATACACAAATGCTAGCTGATGGTTTTGCGCCAATTGAGCAATATGATAAGCGTGCAAAACGGGGTGCTTTTACAGATGTTTATGCTTTGGCTGCAACGCTGTATTGTTTGGTAACGGGAGAAGTACCAACAATGGCTCCAATCAGAGCAATTGGTACGCCGTTAGAAGAACCAAAAAATATAAATTCTAGTATCAGTGATAAAGTTAATCAGGCAATTCTCAAGGGTATGGAGGTAAAGCCTGAGAATCGTCCTCAGTCAATACAAGAGTGGTTAGTCTCATTAAATAGAGAAGGTACTAATCCAATTAAGTCTGATTACAATAAACTGCGGGATTTGTTAGCAGACAAAAATTGGATAGCAGCCAATTTAGAAACTAGCAATCTTATGCTTTCTATTGCCTGCCCAACAAAAGGACGTTGGCTCGATTGTGAATCTATTCAAAGAATCTCATGTGAAGACTTCTATATAATCGATAAACTATGGAGAGATTATAGCAATGAACGTTTTGGTTTCAAATCCCAAAAATGCATTTGGAATAAAGTAAAAGGCAATATTGATCAATTTGGTAATCATGTTGGATGGCGTGTGAATAACTCATGGATTAAGTACTCTCAATTTACCTTTAGTATCCATGCTCCTAAAGGACATCTACCACATTATCTTGAATTGTTAGGCTTTGTATGGAAATGGGGCTTGCTTGGTGATTATTGGGAAGGCGATCTAAAGCGGATAAATGCTTTTGCTTCTAGGATTAAAAATTGTATTATTTAGTATTTTTGTAAGTTGGGTCGAAGCATGAGACCCAACACGCTGATATATGTTGGGTTACCCTGCGGGAAGCCGCTCCGCGTCTACGTTCCTCAACCCAACCTACACTTAATGCTGGTTTAGAAATATCAGGTCATGGAAAAGATAGCAAAGGTTTATATTTATAGTTATTCAAAAAGGTGAATTAGCTGTGCGATCGCACTCTTACCAATGACAAATGACAGCCATCACTAGTTATCTTTCTTTGCACCGACCTACTTATTACATTATGGGATAAAAGAGCGATCGCCACAGAACTAGAACCCTGAGAGTGAGATTCCCCTCTCCATGAAGGTTGAAGAATGAAGCAAGAAAAATTTTCTACTTCAGACTTCAGGCTTCATACTTATTTACGCAGAACTGTAACGACTGTAACAGTCGTTTTTTTGCTAGCGGAACATACTACTTACTGAAGTATCCTCGTGAATTCGCCAGATGGTTTCTCCGAGTAGATTAGCCACTGAAAGCACTACCAGTTGCGGAAAACGATTGCTTTCGGGGATGGGAATCGTGTTAGTGACGATTACTTCCTCAAACAAGCCACTAAGAGACAACCGCTCAACGGCTGGTGGAGAGAATACTGCATGAGTTGCACAGGCGTATACCTGATGCGCTCCTTCTTCACGCAGTAACTTTGCACCTTCAGCAATTGTGCCTCCAGTGTCGATCATATCGTCCACTAAAACAGCAGTTTTACCTTTAACGTCACCGATTACATTCATGACTTCGGCGACGTTGTGAGCCTGGCGACGTTTATCAATAATCGCCAAGGGAGCATCACCCAGCTTTTTAGCAAATGCTCTAGCTCTGGCTACACCACCAACATCAGGAGAGACAACTACAATATCTGATAGCTGTTTACTCACCAGATAATCTAGTAACACTGGCGAACCATAAACATGATCGAAAGGTATGTCGAAGTAACCCTGAATCTGAGCTGAGTGTAAGTCCATTGCCAAAACACGGTTGGCTCCTGCTTGAGTGATTAGGTTAGCAACCAATTTCGCAGTAATGGATTCTCTTCCTGCTGTTTTGCGATCGGCCCGTGCATAACCATAGTAAGGAATTACTGCTGTTACCTGGCGTGCAGAAGCTCGCCGACAGGCATCAATCATAATCAGCAATTCCATTAAATGATCGTTAACAGGCTGACAAGTCGGCTGGATGAGATAGACATCACAACCCCGGATAGACTCCTGGATTTGAATATAGAGTTCACCGTCCGCGAACCTTTTACGGATCATGGGGCCTAAGTCCATGCCCAGGTAGCGAGCGACTTCTTGAGACAGTTGTAAATTGGCAGAGCCAGAAAACAGCCGCAGGCGATTATTTTCAGTTATTCCTGTTGCAACTGGCTGCACTTTAGATAAAGTTGCAGAACTGAGCACAGCAGATCCTCGATGTGCATTCATGGCAATCTTAACATCAGCAATTTAGCAAATTTAACCGGAATAGTGTAAAAAAATATCTGTAAAAGTTAAAACATTTCTCCTAAAAATTATGATTTGCTAATTTTTGACTACGTTTGGTAAACAAACTATTGATAGCTTAACTGAACAACAACTTTATTAACTAGAGCTATTGTTCGGATTTTTGCTTGAACTCGGAAAAATCTCAAATCTCAGATTTTTGTTGGAGGATTGTTAGTTATACGTACATATTTAGGGAATGCGGTACAAAATTTTTACATTTCCAGCCCAACAACTCCGAGATATTCTAGAGTCGAACATGAATAATTCAACACTTAAGTAGCAGCTAATGATCCTATGATACTAACTGCAAAAGCAAACAAAAATTTTAGTTATCAGGATTTACACACAATACCTGTATGCCTATCTGTTTACCGTTAGCTAGAGTAGCACAGTTAAGGCAAAGTTAAAGAGAGAAATTAGCAGTTGAAATTTTTTAGCATCAGTCTTAGGGCTGAAATTTAGAGCGGTTTTTTGAGGATGGTCTACATCCTAGGTCTCCGGTACTGACAAAGAGAGTGTAACAATAAAGTTGAGGAAGTCTGATTCTCTGTTGGCGAATTTTAGCGAAAATGCCTGAAAATGATGGCGGCAGCCATATGTACCTGTAAGGTAGGGTAGAATATCGCCGCAAGCAAATATCTTGACGGCTGAAACCTATCTTGATGGGAACTTAGCGATCGCTTGGGATAACACTTATTCAATAATTATGCAACCACCTATTACCGTTGGTACTATCTTACAAAATCGTTATCGGATTATTCAAATTCTCGGACAAGGGGGATTTGCTAGAACCTATTTGGTAGAAGACCAAAGACGGTTTAATGAACTTTGCGCTATCAAAGAATTAACTCCCACCACTGTCGGAACTTCTATGTGGGAGAAGACGCAAGAACTGTTTCAGCGAGAAGCAGCGATTTTATATCAAATCGAGCATCCACAGGTGCCAAAATTTCGGGAGAGATTTGAACAAGACCAGCGCTTGTTCTTGGTGGAAGATTATGTTGCGGGTAAGACTTACCGGAATATACTTTCGGAACGCCAAGCTTTAGGTCAAACTTTGACAGAAGCGGAAGTTTTACTGTTGATGGGTTCGTTATTGCCTGTATTGGAGCATATTCATAGTCGTGGCATCATTCACCGAGATATTTCACCAGAAAATATAATTTTACGGGATTCTGACTCTAAACCAGTCTTGATTGATTTTGGGGTAGTGAAAGAATTAGCTACGCGCTTGCAATCTCCCGATAGTACAGCACCAGTAACTAGTGTGGGAAAACTAGGTTATTCTCCCACAGAACAGATGCAAGCAGGTCAAGCTTACCCTAATAGCGATTTATATGCACTAGCGGTGACAGTGATTGTGTTGCTGACTGGTAGAGAACCAAGAGAGTTATTTGATGACAATCAATTATCTTGGCATTGGCAGCAATTTGTGAGGGTTAATCCCCGATTTACCCAAGTTATTAATCGGATGTTAAATTATCGCCCAAGCGATCGCTATCAAAATGCTACTGAAGTCATTCAAGCATTGCAAGCTATCGATCAACCCAATGTCCCTATTCCCAATAATACCTCGAATCTCCAAACTGTTGCGGTTGGCGGGCGTCAACCTCAGCCAGTACCTTCACCTTCACCTAATCGGCCAGCACCAGCAATTCCACCTAGTAATAGTAGTTCTGTTTTAGATAATCCTTTAGCGATTGGGGCTATAGGTAGTGCAGTAGTTATCTTAGCAGGAGTAGGTTCTTGGGCTTTGGTAAGTTCGATTCGCAGTCAGCCACAAACACCACAAGAAACACCAGCACAAACTTTTCCTTCACCAATTATTTCTGGTGGTACTTTAACACCTTCGCCAACACCAACTAATGTTGAACCTGTTATTTTGAGTAAGCGCCTCATTTTTGACGCATCTAATACAGCTACAGTAGAAAATACCATCAAAGAAAATCAAATAGTTCAGTATAGTTTTGCTGGTCAAAGAGGACAAAGATTAACTGCGGTATTAGAGCCAGGTAATGGCATAGTTTTATCAATTTTAGATGGTAAGAAACAACCAATCGATAATCTAGCAAATCAAGTTCCATCTTATGATGGCAGATTACCCCTAACAGGTAGATACACGATTCAATTAACTCTAGAACCTGGAATTACCGAAAATGATTATACTCTGAATGTGGAGTTAGAAAAATTAATTAAGGAAACACCAACACCAACATTTATACCAACACCAACGCCAACATTTACGCCATCGCCTATAGCATCACCAACGCCTACACCAACGCTAACGCCATCACCATCACCATCACCTAGCGACACACCTACACCATCAACAAGTCCGACTGCAACAGAAAACCCAATCGATCTACCTACTCCAAATACTAGTCCAGGAATTTAAATATAAATAAATTACACAATATCCTCAGCTAGTAATTAATAGTTTATTAGTTATTAGAACAATAAAAATTATAACTAGTAAGCCACTTGTAAATAAATCTAAATATAAGTATGATGAAAAATAACTATAGAAGCTGTTAGTCAATTTTTCTAGAACAAATTGTTGAATACATTACTAATTACTGGCACTGATACTGAGGCTGGCAAAACTGTTTTGACAACAGCATTAGCAGCCTATTGGCAAAAATATTTTCCGCAGCGCAACTGGGGAATTATGAAACCAATTCAATCGGGAGAAGGCGATCGCGAGTGGTATCAAAAGCTGTTTTCCCTAGAGCAAACGGCCGAAGAAATTACACCATTGTACTTTCAAGCACCTCTCGCACCGCCAATCGCCGCCGCTAAGGAAAATCGCCAAGTGGATTTAGCTGTGGTTTGGCAAGCTTTTTCTAAATTGCGATCGCAACGAGAATTTGTGCTGGTAGAATCATTGGGGGGTTTAGGCTCGCCCATCACCGACGAATTGACGGTAGCAGACTTAGCCGGAGATTGGCATTTACCGACAATTTTAGTAGTACCAGTGAGATTAGGCGCGATCGCGCAAGCGGTGGCTAACGTCGCCTTAGCTAGACAAGCGCGCATCGATTTAAAAGGAATTGTGCTCAACTGCGTACAACCCCGTTCCGATGCAGAAATAGCCGACTTAACGCCACCAGAGTTAATTCAATCACTCACCCATACCCCAGTTTTAGGCTGTTTACCTCATCTCGATAACCTGACTGATTTAGATAAACTAGCCCAAGTAGCATCAAATTTAAATTTAGAAACACTAAATTTTAGATAACGATACACTGAGAACATAACTCATCAGCTATTCTGCTTTTAAGTTGCACAATTTATCGTGAAGGCTGTTGACGGTCAACAGTCAACAGTCAACAGTCAACAGTTAACAGCCCTGATTGATAGTTTTGCAATTTAGACGCGCATTAGCTTAAACGTTTCCACCAGTTGTCTTCTACTAGCGTGTCTTCACAATGGTTTCTACCTTCCCAAATCCCGGTACTGTTGACTTATCTCACGTTCGCTTGTCGATTCGTTCATTGCAAACGCAACTGGTAGAATGGCGGCGATCGCTACATCAAAAACCAGAGTTAGGTTTTCAAGAAAAACTCACAGCTGAGTTTATCGCCCAAAAGTTGCAAGCATGGGGAATTGAACATCAAACCGGTATAGCTAAAACTGGGATTGTGGCGATTGTTAAAGGTAACAAACCCGGTAACGATAAGGTATTGGCGATTCGTGCGGATATGGATGCTTTACCCATCCAGGAACTCAATCAAGTACCCTATTGTTCCCAGCATGATGGAGTAATGCACGCTTGTGGACATGATGGACATACTGCGATCGCACTAGGTACAGCTTACTATCTCCAGCAGCATCGCGATGATTTTGCTGGTACTGTAAAAATTATCTTCCAGCCAGCAGAAGAAGGGCCGGGAGGTGCAAAACCAATGATTGAAACCGGGGTACTGAAGAACCCAGATGTCGATGCAATTATTGGCTTACACCTGTGGAATAACTTACCCTTGGGAACCGTTGGCGTGCGACCTGGGGCATTAATGGCAGCTGTAGAATTATTTGACTGTACAATTCGCGGTAAAGGTGGACATGGCGCAATACCCCATCAAACAGTAGATTCGATTGTTGTCGCCGCCCAAATTGTCAACGCCTTACAAACCATTGTGGCACGCAACGTTAATCCAATTGATTCTGCTGTGGTGACTGTAGGCGCGCTTCATGCTGGTACAGCACACAATGTCATTGCTGACACCGCGAATATGAAAGGTACAGTCAGGTATTTTAATCCAGCTTTTCAAGGATATTTTCACCAGCGAATTGAGCAAATAATTGCGGGATTATGTCACAGTCATGGCGCAAATTACGACTTTGAATATGTGTCACTTTATCCCCCAGTCATTAATGATCCTGGTATTGCTGAATTAGTGCGATCTATCGCCGCAGAAGTTGTAGAAACACCCATCGGAATTGTCCCAGAATGTCAAACAATGGGCGGTGAAGATATGTCCTTTTTCTTGCAAGAAGTTCCTGGATGCTATTTCTTCCTTGGTTCTGCAAATCCTGAAAAAGACTTAGCTTATCCCCATCATCATCCCCGATTTGATTTTGATGAAACCGCCTTACCAATGGGTGTGGAAATATTTATTAGATTTGTGGAGAAGTTTTTGAATTAGTCATTTGTCAATAATAGACTTATTGCATAAATATTTTGGCGTTGTTGAGTATGCTTATGAAAAGCTCACACATTCGGCGTTCGCGCAGCATCTCGCAAAGTAGGCACAAGGAGAAACGAATGAGCTACGCTCACAAGGAACAATAAAAATTAATCTTCCCATGCCCAATGCCCAATTTAAGGCAAGACTATTGACCCTTTGATTTCTCCTGAATTGGTAAATCGCTATTACCTTTTTGCTCGGCTTGAGGTTGTCCTTGTTTCGCTAGATTTTCCGCAGCTTTTTGAAATAAGGGAGACATTTTATCTTGCCAATATTTAATATTGGGCAGTTTTTCCGGATTTTTCTTATATTCGAGAACTTTATCCCATTGACCTTGTGCTAAAGCAGTATTGATATCATTAAATAAAGCATCAGCTTTCGCCCAATCTTGTTGCCATTGAGCAATCATATCCGCAGTTTCTTTAAAATCAGAAGCGGCTGTTTTGGGTACAGATTTGAGGAGAGCGATCGCTCCAAATAAATCTCCTGAATTATACTTTTCCTTGGCTTGTTCCAAAACTTGGGCGCTGTTCTCGGTAGACTGCGATCGCTCTGATTTTTCTCCATTGGAAGTAAATGGCTCAGAACGGAATGGGTCAGATTTACTGGATGATGAAGTTGCTACTTTAGGAGGTTGGGGTTTGGGTAAAGGGCGATCGGCAATTAAAGTACTATCATTTACTGTCTTAATCGCAATACCTTTATCGCGCAAACAAGCAATCCATTGGTCATTATTGGCGATGACATCTGAATGTGCCCAAGCGGATTTTCCGGAGTTAAGTTTTACTTGTATCCATCCCAATTTAGTACGTTTTCCAGTTACCTCAAACTTACTATTATTAGTCACTGTTTGCACTACATTATCAGAATGAATCGCACTCGGTTCATACCTAATATTAGAATTACCCACCACAACCGCTAAACACTTGTTAGCTATAGCAGCATCATTATTACCTGTTAAATTCGCTGCGAAATTTTTGATACTAGGATAAACATTTGTGACTACAGCCGCAGCACCACCCGCCAACATCAGCCCGACTATAAAAGGTAATGGATCTGGTTTATTAGAATCGGGACGAATAGGAATAGGTTTAGCAGCTACTTTATTCGCTGGTGCAACTGCAACAGTTTTCTGCTGTAATGCTTGAGTAGGAGTTTTATTAACTTGAGCTTGATTGCTAGTATTTTGCTGCAATTCCTGGTGTTTTGTACCAACCGCCATTGGAATCATAAACTGTTTGCAGGCTTGTAGCGCTTCTGTGGCGTTTTGGTAGCGGTCTTTAAAATGATAGCGCACCATTTTCGTTAACACAGCCGCTAACTCAGAATTCACATTTACTAAATGCTGCCATAAAAGTTCGCCTGTATTCGGGTCTTCTTGCAAAGCGCCGGCTGGGACTCCAGTTAAAGCTTGGATAGCAATAATACCTAAAGAATAAAGATCGCTATTTGGACGGGGTTTACCTTGTCCTTGTTCTGTAGGCATATAACCAGGAGTACCAATCACAATTGTGGCACTAGGTTGTACCCCAGCCGTAACTAACTGTGTACGTAATTGTTTAACCGCGCCAAAGTCCACTAAAACTAATTTACTATCAGAACTACGACGGATAATGTTATCTGGCTTAATATCGCGGTGAATTACACCTTGACTGTGAACATATTCTAAAATACTCAGAACTTCTACCAATAATTGCACTACCTGAGTTTCACTCCAGCGCTGACCAGGTAATAGTTCTTCACTTAAAGTATTTCCGTCAATAAATTCTTGGACTAAATAAAATTCTTGCTTTTCGTCAAAATAAGCTAAGAGTCTAGGTATTTGGTCATGTTGTCCCAAAACTTCTAAAGTTTCGGCTTCGCTGTTAAACAAGCGCTTGGCTGTGTCAAAAACTCTGGGGTCAGAACTACTCGGCTTGAGATGCTTAACAACACAGATAGGATTACCTGGCCGTCTAGTATCTTGCGCAATGTAGGTTTGACCAAATCCTCCCGTAGCGAGGACTTTAATTACTTTATAACGATGGTCTAGTAGCTTACCGATCATATTCCCTCCCCAGAGTTAACACCCAAATTTCCAGATGCTAATCAATATCTCCAAATTTTCCTCCATGAAATCCGCTATCTTGAGAAAAGATTTGGAATCAAAATGTAATTTTCTTAAAAAACACACTTTGTTAATTTTTGTTTCACATCCTTTCTGATTAGCAATGCCACCGAAAATAAACGATTCTGTCACTTGGCAACAGGCTGAAATTTTGATGCAGCCTGCTTTCATCCGTGTAGTTGATAATATTCGCAAGCAACTAGACATGTCTTCCTGGATTGGGACTTATCATGATGTATTGATTTGGCCTGGGAATATTACTGATGAAACTAAAGCAATGGTGACTAATTTGTTGCAAGAAATGGAAACTGCGACACCAGAACAGGCAGATGAAATTAGAAAAACTCTTTCTCATCTACCCGTGCCCCATCCAGGATATCACCTACGTTTGCAGCGTCAAGAGCAGCAAGCAACTATAGATTTGTGGGATCTATGTTATCAGGTGTGTTTTATCAATTACAGCCCCAATGCAGTAAATGCCGAAGCTGTAGAAATTGACACTAGTTTAATAGATGAAATGGGAGAAGTCGATTGGCCACATTTGGAAGTTAAGACTAAAGAGTTAGTGGAACAGGTATTTGCCAATTTACCTACTGATTGACACTCCCCTGTCTAAAGACGTTTGGATTTTCAACGGGTTTCCTTATAAACTCTTTTTGCTCTCTTCTTGGCATCTAATGCGGTTCGTTAAAAATAAAGTGGTTCTTGAGTATAAAAATTACACTAGTTCTTGTGTAACTACTCGCCGCAAAATCTCAGTGACTTCAGTTACCATTCTGGCATCTAACTCAACTGCATCGCGATTTTTTGCTTGTTCAATCGCCGCCGGATTAGTTTCCAGGAAAGGTTTTGCTCCCCGTAAAGCTAAACCCAAAGTTATCAAATCGGCTGGTTTTCTCCCAGATTGTGGCAAATCCAAAATAAATTGGATGAATGCAATATAAACTATTTCTGTACTTTTGCGTGTGTCGCTGTAGCCATCGCCTAATTTAGAGATAATCACTGGAGAACTAATAAAGTTTTTCAATCCCAATGTCTCGATGGCTATATCAGTATAGCGACAAGCATCTTTACCCAAAGCTTTGACAATCAGACTTAAGCTGTGCCATTGCGCGCCCGGTAATCTTGCTTCCACTGGTAGCTGATGGTGCCACCCTAGCATGGTCAGCAACCGGAGTAAATCGTATGCCGTGACAAGATTATCGCCTCTATTTGTTTCTGGTGCAGCACTGAGCAAGACTTTTTTTGTTTTTAAATCAAACAGCTCAGGCTGATTAATAAAAGGATCTTCACCATAACGCCCCCGGAAGACTAAATCTTGGTTTCCAGTGACTTTCTTAACCCAGGTTTCTAAACCTTCCCAAGTCTCGAATCTTTTGCACATAGCAGCTAGCGAATTAGAGCTTGCTACCTGCTTTTGATAACTAATGATGTCAGATGCTATGTCCAAAAACGGAGTATCTTTCTGACGCTTTGCTGAATCTCTAATCACACAGTTTTCTAAGCTTGATTGCAAAAATTTTGTATTAGCTTGAGATACAATATTCAGCAAAGGAATGATTTTAGTACCACTCCAGAACTGATTTTTATTGAGGGCATTTCTTCCGAGCCAATGAGCTTTGATTTTACCTTCATTAACGCGACCAATACAGATACAAGCTTCTTTAATATCTGGATGGAGAAACTCTAAACCTTGTCGGTCAATTTGCGGCATTTCTCCAACTTTAGGATAAGGTTTAAAGATTAAATCTTCAGGATTTGGTTGTTGTTTGAGCCGCTCTGGATAATTATTAATATCTTGTAAATAAGGCGAACTTTCTACACCTCTGTATAATAATGCTAGCTTTTCAGCAGTGGAACCTGCATTAATTCCCTCTCTGAGAAATTTGTCAAAAATTTTCTCTTTATTCTTAGCTTGCTCTAGTGTATTTTGGAGATTGCTGATTGTACTATTTTCTGATGTTTGATTAGTTATATTGGAAACATTAGACATAAGCACGCTCCGATTGTCTAAATATTAGGTTATTAGCTGAATTGCTGCTGGCATTGTATCTTATTTATCAGTGACATATGTTGGTACTGTGTCCAGCTAAAAAATCTATCTGCGATTTGACAAGACTTTGATGTAGCGATCGCTCTAGATAATCTGAGGAAGATACAATAGCATTTAGTGTTTTGCTGCTCACTCTTATTGCCCCATGCTACCAGTCATCTATTCCGATGAGTTTCTAGATCACAAGACTGGAAATTATCACCCAGAGACACCAGAACGTTTAACCGCGATCGCCAATGCTATCAAAGCAGCTGATTTTGCAGATCAAATTTCCTGGCGATCGCCGACACCAGTTTTAGAAAATTCATCGCTGATGTCTGTACTGTTACAAGCGCACACAGCAGATTACATCCACAAAATCCAGGCGATCGCGATCGCCGGTGGCGGTTACTTAGATGGTGATACACCAGTATCACCTCGCAGTTATGATGTGGCATTGTTAGCAGTTAGTGCTTGGTTGGATGGCGTTAACACTGTATTAGCCAGCGAAAATCCCGCCTTTGTCCTCGCCCGTCCCCCTGGACATCATGCGGAAAGTGATGCAGGTATGGGCTTTTGTTTATTTTCTAATGCTGCGATCGCCGCTTTTTACGCCCTACAACAACCAGGAGTTAACCGCGTCGCTATCCTCGATTGGGATGTACATCACGGTAATGGTACTCAGGCGATCGTCGAAGATCACCCGCAAATCGCCTATTGTTCTCTCCATCAATACCCCTGCTACCCCGGTACCGGTAGAGCCTCAGAACGCGGCTTGCATAATAATGTTTTAAATGTACCTATACCTCCAGGTAGCAATATAGCTGTATATCAACCTATATTTGAGAAGTCAGTAGTGCCCTTTTTAGCCCAATTTCAACCTGATTTACTGATTATTAGCGCTGGTTATGATGCTAATGCTGACGATCCCTTAGCCAGTATGAATTTGCAACCAGTAGATTATGGGTTGTTCATGGACTATTGTTTAGGGCTAACTCGTAAAATTCTTTTTGGCTTAGAAGGTGGTTATGATTTAGACTCACTTTCCGAATCCGTTGTCAGCACCATCGAACGCTGCTTAGTTTAGGCATTGATCACAGACTTCCAGTTCTAGCGAGCTAGTCTTAACATTTATTCATAAAGTTTTATTTCGCTTATCCATCGGCAGTGACTTCAACCAGCGAAACCAGAGGGGACTAACACCAAATGGCTGTGGCTGACTGAGTAATTTTGTAGTTTTACTAAGCTAGCTATAAAAAATTTTTTGTTATTATTTGCTATGAGCTTAATAGCACATTGATAACTAGTGTTTTTATCAGTTAAATCGTTGACATACTTTCGTTATATTCCTTGCCCAAAGGACAATTAAGTGCATTTTTATAAAAACAAACATTTATATTAAAAGTGCTTCTAATAACTCCATTGTTAAGTATTTATATTTATAAGTAAGTTGATTTATTTTTAACATAAATCGATTTTCAGTATTGAATTGCACAAATAATCGGCAAAATTCATGGAATCTTCAAAAAGAAAAAATTCGAGATGTGTTTTTAAACAGCTAAAGTTTTGTTAAGATGCAATTGCTAGGAAGTTATCAACGAAATACACCAATCACGGTGTGAAGAGATTAAACAGCACTAGCAACACAGAGTTATAAAGGTGAAGTGTAATGACCACCTACATTTTCTTCAATGATGCCCTGCAAATGCTTGTCAACGCCTTTTTGATATCAGCAATAGTGCTCATAGCAGCCTCTGGTATAGGTTTGGCAGTCATAGAAACAATTGAAAAGACTGGAGAACGCTAAATAATACCTGGCTGTTGATTGTTTGCCAAAAACCTATTAAGTGCATGTGTTCGCTGTCAAGAAATCTTGGGAACACTAAACTTATGAAAGTCTCACAGCGTTACAGGCTCGTCTGAAAGTGATAGAACCTCCAGGGAACTGTATCGCTATTGAGACCTCAACCAAGGAGCAACTACAATGGGTTTATTGGACACAGTATTAGATACAGAAAGCCAGGTTCAAGTGACACTTAGTCCAGCAGAAGCCTTTGCTGCTATTACTCTGGCTGCAACCGCGATAGATGGTCATTTGTCAGATAATGAAGTGCGTTGTATCTCCTCAGTTTTATTAAGGTCAAAGCTTTTTAGAAATTATACCAACGAGTTGATGAGCAGGTTATTTGACAAAATCCTGAACATCCTCCGGCGTGATGGGATAAATGTTTTATTTGATGCGGCGAAAGAATCCCTAACCCAAGAATTGCGAGAAGCGGCTTTTGCTGTAGCTACAGATTTGCTCCTAACTGAGGGTATCGTTACAGAAGAAGAAAGATATTTCTTAAACGATCTGTATCAAGCTTTAGGGATATCTAGAGAAGTGGCGATACAGATTGTGCAAGTAATGTCGATCAAAAATTGTTGATAAGATAACTGAGTTCTACTTTATTAAGCGATCGCTTTTAGAACTATAGGCTCTCAAAAAAATAATATTTAATTGGATTAAAAATGATTTATTAAGTCAACCTTAAATTATAGAATAGGCGACTTATAGTCATTAACTGGTGATTCATTGTCAAGCAATAAATAGCTTGATAATTCAGGACTGAAGTCCTAACTACAAAATGATTATATAGGGGTAGGTTTAATGATATCGCTAAACCTACCCCTACTTTTTACATCCGAGAGATTTTTAATTAACGGCGTCTACCACCAAAAGAAGGTGCGCGACGACCGCTACTACGTCCACCGCTACCAAAGCTACTACCGCTAGGATTGCGTCTAGAAGATCCAGAATTAGAAGGTCTGAGTTCGCTACCGCCAAAACCAGAACCGCTAGGACGGCTATTACTGTTACGATTTGGGGTATTGCGTACTGATGAACCGCTAGGATATGTTCTTCTAATTGTTCCTGTAGTGCGGAATGCAGTGCGATTTCTCACGGCTGCTGGTGGCTGATTATAACGGCTGCGGTAGCTAGAAACTGCTTGGTCATAGCTGCTACCATACCCACCATAACCAGTTAAAACTTGTCCTGGTTGGTAAACAGGAGGGACATAATACTGGGGTCTAAATAAGAGACTACCTATCGCCTGACCTGCTATATTCCCAGCCACAGCCGCCGCAAATGGTGTCCAGAAGCTATTCTCTTGACGGACAACAACTGTTTCTTGGCGTCCTGTTTGGGGATTAGTTTTGTTCTCTACGACATTATGGACGTACTCTATTTTAAAGTCTTCTGTTAAATATAAGATGGGCTGTCCACTTTCTACTTTTAAATAGCTTTTCTTACCTTCTTTGATTTCCTCATCTGTCAGCCGAGCCATTTGTAAGTTCTCGGTAACAAAAGTTGGTGGTTTACTGTTAATCAAAAACAGCGTATACTCGCCAGTAGCATCATCGTAAGTTGCTTGTTGTAATTGATACTGCCCATCACTTAGCTTGGTAGTTGTAGAAGTTTGGCTGACATTGCTGGCTGGGGAGTTGGCTTGGTCGGAACCGCCTCCACAAGCTACTGTTGTCAAACACAAACTCATAGCTAAACAAACGGCTGTAAATCTACGCAATATGGTCATGATCATTGCACTAGTATCCTTATATGAGCTTAACAATTTCTCTCTACATGTTGTAAGTACGGACTACCCCACCAATTACAAGGGAATTAATTCCGGATAATATTGCAACAGCTGATCGTTAGTCAGTTCATCACCTAATTGTGCTGGTGAAAAATGCACTTGCACTGCCCGTAATTTATTTTTGTAGTGTAAATTAATTAGGGCTTTTAAAGCTTGCTTCAAAGCTTGAACGTTAGATAAATCTGTTTCTAACTCTGGTACTTCTCCTTCAAAAGCGACTGTAATCATCACAATAATATTGCGGGTTACAGGTAGAGATAAAGGATCGTTAAATCCAGAATCATCATTTAAATCTAGTTCCGCACCATATCTAGCAGCAGAGTCACTAAACAGTTCATTGACGTAATCTCCAGCTTCGCCTTCGTTCCAAAATACATCACCTTCGTTAGCAGCAGAAAGCCAGTAATCATCATACCGTGCTAGAGTTTCACAGATTTCTACTAAGCTTTCTCCTAAGACATGTAAGTCGCCTTCGGCATCGATTGCGTCTCTAGCGGCACTATTAAATATACCTAAAATTGGCGCTACTTCTGAGCCGCCTAAATGCAGAAATAAACGGCAGACAACATAGCGAGTCCGCCCGATCATTTTATTAAAAGTATCACGCATCTGCATCCTCCACAAATTTATCAGTTATTAATTAAGGATTATTCTCTTGATAATTGTTCATTCTTCAATGTAATGAAAACTTTTAACAAAATCCTTAATCATTTTGACTGTAGGTAAAAGATATTGGCTAGATTCACTGGATATAGTATCAAAAAATGAACCATTTTTATCCTGTTGATTAATAAATCGTTTGCCGAAAGAGGGATTGTCATAAATAATCAAAGTTTGGGCGCTAGAGTTGGTTAAAATTGTTTGAGTAGGAGTTTTAAAAAATTTTAATTTGGCTGCTAAAGCCAGAGTTTTTTGCACTTCCTTAAGGGACTGAGCTTTATTTCTAGCTTCCTCGATCGCTGCCCTTAATTGCCTCACCCGATGGGGTATTTTTACACCCATGTAAGAAATATCTTCACCTTTAATTATGTCTATCACATCTTCAATACTTTGTTGAGTGCTGCTAGCATCCATAAATGGCAGAATAGCTATATAGGCAAGGGGAAATAAGTCTTCGTCACGCTCAACTCGGAAGGTAAATACAGTCCGACGACGACCAATTTCCATAGTTGGTGGTTGTTTGAGCCGCCGATATTGCCGAGAAATTTGGTAGTAAGCCCCAGCTAGGGTAAAGTTAGCTTCGTGTTCAAGGGGGGCGTCAACGATAATTCTGATGATGGGGGAGGTTTCATTAAAAAAGTCTCCCGCATCTTCAGCGTTAAACTTTTGGATGATGGAGCGATCGCCTGTGGGAGAAAGATCAATCCACTCACAAGTTATACCTTCAGTTTTCAAGCCATACCGAGATGTGGCGTAAAGTTTCGCTCCAGTGAGAATGGCTGATGTCAAATCGGCTCCAATCCATTCCGCCTTAATTAATTTTGCTTGGGTTAAATCGGCATGTACTAAACTGGCATTGGTTAAATTAGCATTACTTAAATCTGTACTGATTAACTTAGCGCCGCTTAACTTAGCGCCACTCAAATCAGCCCAACGCAGGTTAGCGCCACTCAAATCAGCCCAACGCAGGTTAGCACCGCTCAGATCGGCTCCGCTGAGGTTAGCGCGGCTGAGATTGGCTTTTCTCAGTTCCGCATCGCGCAAATTAGCACCACTCAAATCTGTATGTACTAAATCAGCAGAGTGAAGATTAGCCATTTCTAAATTGGCGGCTCTTAAGGAAGAACCTCGCAAAACTGCACCGCTCAAATTAGCCTTGCGGAAATTTGCTTGTCGGAGTGTGGCTTCTCGCAAATCGGCACTGGTTAGGTTAGCAGCAAATAGATCTGCACCGCTGAGATTGGCTCTAATCATCTCAGCCCGAATTAAAGAAGCTTCCCGCAATTGGGCTTGATTCAAGTCGGCGCGGATTAAATTGGCAACGTTGAGACTAGCTTGATTGAGAATCGCCTGGGAAAGATTAGCACCGCTGAGCCTAGCTACATTGAGTATGGCATTAGTTAAGTTAGCTTTGCTGAGATTGGCACCGCTTAAATTAGTAACACTCAAGTTAGCTTGACTAAGATTCACACCAATTAATTTCACCCCACTTAAGTTGGCTTCAGAGAGGTCGATACCGCTAAAGTCATAAATTCCAGCGGTGTATTTTCTCAACAAGTCTTCTATAGTCATAAATACTACCCCTCAGATGCCAACTTTAAATTGGTGGTCAAGTACAAAGAAAATACTTAAAAGATTAACTATCAAAATCAAAAATGAAAATTGGGATTTTAGGACTGGGACTGATCGGTGGTTCCTTGGGCTTTGATTTGCGATCGCAAGGACATCAAGTTTTCGGAGTGAGTCGTCGTCAATCAACCTGCCAAAAGGCGGTATCTCTGGGGAGCGTTGATGAGGCTTCAGCAGATCTGAGTCTCTTAGCTACAACAGAAGTGGTATTTATTTGTACACCGATAGCTCTTATTGTTCCCCAAGTTCAGCAATTAATTACGCATTTATCTGCTACCACAATAGTTACTGATGTGGGATCGGTAAAAGCACCGATAGTTCAGGCTATATCGCCTTTATGGCAGAATTTCGTCGGCGGTCATCCAATGGCAGGAACCGCTGATAGCGGCATAGAAGCAGCACAACGGCATTTATTTGTCGATCGCCCTTACGTACTGACACCAACTGCTACAACACCCACATCAGCAGTGTCAGTATTAGAAGAAATTGTGCGATCGCTTGGCGCAAAAATTTACCATTGTCAGCCAGAGCAACACGACCGCGCAGTCAGTTGGATTTCCCATCTACCTGTAATGGTCAGCGCATCCTTAATTGCTACTTGCATGGGTGAAACCGACCCTACAGTGTTACAACTAGCGAAAAATTTAGCTAGTTCCGGTTTTCGCGATACCAGCCGCGTTGGTGGTGGTAATCCAGAGTTAGGAGTAATGATGGCGCAATTTAACCAGCAAGCGTTGCTGGGGTCATTGCAACAATATCGCCAGCAGCTTGATGAAGTAATCAAGTTAATAGAACAGGAAGATTGGACAGCTTTAGAAGCAAAATTGCAATCTACGCAAAAAGTGCGACCAGATTTTGTTGATTAATAGTCTGTTTTGGGCATGGGGCATTGGGCATGGGGCATGGGGCATTGGAAACAATTTTGGATTTTGGATTTTAGATTTTAGATTAAAATCCAAAAGACGCTCGCGGACTCGCTAACGCAAATCTAAAATCTAAAATTTCTTGTCCTCCTTGTCCCCCTTGCACCCTGCACCCTGCACCCTGTGCCCCCTGCGTTGTCCCCCTTGTCTTCCTCATCGCCTCACTGACCAAAGCTGAGATGCTGCTCTCATAATCTTCTAGATATATCAGCAAAACTTATAAACGAGTTAAGTAAATTTTTTGAAAAACTTCTTTACAATCTGTAACAAAGTCTCTAAGATAAAAACATCATAAGTAATTATTCCTGCGTACAAAAAACGCAACTAGCAATCATAAAACAATGACAGCAACTCTACAACAGCGCTCAAGCGCCAACGTATGGGATCGCTTCTGCGAATGGATCACCAGCACCAATAACCGCTTATACATCGGTTGGTTCGGTGTATTAATGATCCCTACCCTATTAGCCGCAACCGCTTGCTTCGTAATCGCCTTCATCGCTGCACCTCCAGTAGACATCGATGGTATCCGCGAACCAGTAGCAGGTTCCTTACTCTA
>NZ_JACJRE010000053.1 GCF_014697075.1 Tolypothrix sp. FACHB-123
TTTTATTTGTTTTATTTATCATTGCCGGAATTTTTACAATTATCAATGTCATTTTGAAATCTCTCTTAGTTTTTATTAGGAAATAAGATGCGTTTCCCCTAGGACACGGCTTGAGTAATATGGTCTAGTTGTGAAAAATATTTTGGCTGCCGTGCTCCTATAAAGGCACTTAACTAAACTATATTTATTTATACCCAAGCTAAATCTTCTAAAGTTGAGTGCCTGTGGACGCTTCTAGGCATCACCGTGGTCGGGTAGCGGGATTATAGCGATAGAGTCCTGCTACCCGACCACGGTGGCCCCTTTATGTCAAAGGGGAGCATCCAGTTTTGGAAGATTTACCATTTCTGGGAAAATGTAAAGGGAAATAACCCTGTGCGGTCGTTGACAATGAATCAACCATGATAGCTACACATTAAATTCCCTGTTTTGTTATCAATGCGTCCTTCACTTAGGGGAGCAAGGCGGTGGGGACATTGATCTAAAAATACCCGGAAACTTTGAGATGATTTGGGTTTCCAGATAACTAAACGCAGTCCCAAAAGTGTCACTGAAGTTGGTTTGTCTAATGCTAAATCTTCGATTGGTAATAGAGGATACCACTGCTGAAAAAAGTTGAATTTATCTGTCATTTTTCTACTCAATAATTAACAAAAATTATATCTACTTCTTGAACTAGGGATAAAAGAGTTTGACTATTCAAGCGCAGGAAGCAGTAAATAGGGGATAAAATGTGTAATTGCAGCTTTATTAGGGAATAGCGAGCCGAAAAAATCATTTCTGCGAAATTTGAAACAATACGCTAGTATCTGGGTAATCTGAAGTTTTTGGTGGAAGAAGGCGGATTCATGCTCCAAGATATTACTGCTCAGATTGCTTTTCCTGACTCAGCACCATATTTAGCGCTAGGCGTTACTAGCCTAGCGGGAACAATAGGTTGGCGCTGGTGGAAACAAAAAAATATATATAAATCGCTACAATCCCTACCCTCTCCTCCTAAACACTGGCTATTTGGAAATCTGCCGCAGATTTTAGCAGCAGTGAAACAGAAAAGATTATTCCTGCAATTTTTTGATTGGAGCAAGCAGCTAGGTGCGATTTATGTGATCTGGAATGGCACTAATCCAATTGTCATTTTAAGTAAAGCCAAGGTTATTGAAGATACCATTGTCAATGGGATGAGAGATGGTAGCTTGATTAGATCTGAGCGATTACTCCAAGCTTGGAACGATATCAGTGGCCCCATTATGTTAGGAGAAACCGAAACTGAGTGGCAGTGGCGACGCAAAGCTTGGAACCCAGAATTCAGTTCTAGCGGTATCTCAAAATATCTGGAAATTATTAGCCAAGCCTGCGAACAAGTAATTGAAACAATCAAGGAAGCTGAACCACCAAAAGAAGTGGAGGTAGATCCTTTGTTTGTTGAACTCACAATGAGGGTGATTTCCTGTCTAGTACTAGGGATTCCTGTAGATAGAAACAGTACTAGTCCTGAAGGCCCTCCTCTGGAAGTCCCCAAAGTATACGAAGCGATGTCTATTATTGGCTATCGGTTCCTAAGACAAGCTGCTGGCGAGAAGCTGTGGATGAAATATTTGCCAACTCAAAATTCACGAGAATATTGGGCAACAAGACGATATTTAGATGAATTTCTCACTCCTCGTATAGACTTAGCTTTACAGATGAGAGAACAAAATCAGACTGATTTAGCAGAAGTTAGTCCTTTGTTTCGAGAATCAATGTTAGTCAAAATTGCTGCTAAAGAACCAAAATACAACCGGGAAACATTAATCGCAGAATCTATTGAACTGTTAATAGCTGGTACTGACACAACAGCTCATTCATTATCTTTTGCAGTTGGGGAGTTGAGCTTAAATCCCAGGGTTTTTCAGCAAGCACGAAATATTGTTGATCAAATTTGGCAAAGCCAAGGTGGAATTAACGCCGAAAGCTTCAAAGAATTGGCTTATATTAGCGCAATTATGAAAGAGACTTTGCGCCTTTATTCAGTCGCTTCCGGTTCGACTTCATTACAAACTCAACGCGACACAGTAATTGAAGGTAAAGTAATTCCTCGCGGTACAAAAGTATCTTGGTCAATGCTTGCGGCGGGAAGAGATCCAGAAGTATATGCTAATCCTGAAGAATTTCTGCCAGAACGTTGGCTAGATAAGAGTAAAGAAACTAGTTCACTGCCAATGATACACTTTGGCTCAGGCTCTCATCGTTGCTTGGGAGAGCATCTATCAATGCTAGAAGCAACTTTGATGCTATCATTATTGCTCCGCTACTTTGACTGGGAGTTAGTCAAGGGTCGGGCTTCTCTAGAAGAATTACAGCAAAACCTGTTAATTTATCCGTCCGATAAAATGCCAGTGCGCTTCCAGTTGAGAACTTAAATATATAGGCAAAATTAAAGTTATATTATGTTTGCTGAAACACTTATTTCCCACATTTCTACGTTGCTATCAAAATTCGGCATCATAGTTACTATAAGCTCAAAAGGTAACTAACAATGACTCAACGAGAATTTCCCAATTGGGAAGCGCTCTATCAAGAACAAGCCGTTGAAACCATGCCCTGGTTCAATCCAAGCTTAGATCCAGATATTGAATCAGCCCTCCTCAACCTTGAATTAAGCAATGGCTCGGTGCTGGATTTGGGAACAGGCCCAGGAACCCAAGCAATCGCGCTAGCCGAACGAGGCTTTCAGGTGATGGCGACAGATTTGTCAGAGACTGCCATTCGTCAAGCAGCAGCAAAAGCAAACCAGAAGGGATTGGAAATTTCGTTTCAGCAAGATGACATTCTCAACAGTCGTCTGGAACAATCTTTTGACTTGATTCTCGACAGAGGATGCTTCCACGTTCTGCCACCCCAAAGTCGAAGTACTTATGTGCAAATAGTCGCAAACCTGTTAAAGCCTAATGGTTACCTGTTACTGAAATGCTTCTCTCAAGAGGAAACAAGAGAACAAGGCCCTTACCGCTTTACCCCAGAGGAGATTCAGCAGATATTTAAAGAGAGATTTAATCTGCGTTTGGCTCAACAAACGGTCTATCATGGGACACTCGATCCGCTTCCCAAAGCGCTCTTGTGCATCCTAGAAAAGCATTGATTTTTTTGGTGGTGTCGCAAGTACACTTCTCAAAGCTCAATGTGAGTGAATTGAACAACGAACGCTCTGGTAGTATCTATTTCGATTGTCGTGCCGACTTGGGTGGTGTTCGATGTGCGCCAAAATATTTCTCACTGCGATAACGCAGCCACACCCGCAACACTTGCGGTATCTGCTGTTTTTGCTCTTTAGTTAATGTGTTGTAAAGAGCCAATGCGCGATCGCGCTCACCTCGACAAGCGGCATTGTTATGAGCATCCCAATAGCTGCGAGCTACTCGAATGCGACGACAGACTTCTTTGATTAACGAAAACTTGAACGCGCATCACCAAAGCTTAGGCGGCGATTGTCACTTGGGTAGTGTCTACTCCTTTAGTGCCATCTACTTTGGCGGCTACATCTTCGAGAGCATTTAGGATGTCCTGGCTTGACACAGAACCCTTGAGGACAATAGTGTTACCATCTTGACAGATTTGTAGAGTTTCAATTTCATCGATATGTGGTGCTTGCTCGAAAGCCTCAGCCACACGCTTAGCTAAGCCTAGTTGATCGTATTCACCCTCAAGTCCCATATATTCAGGAGGTGGAGGAGGTTGATGCTCTCCAGCCTTCTCGCGTCGAGCTTGATCGTATTCACCAGTCAGCCCAGGACTCATACTCGTCTCCGATTGCCCAGCGTCCCTTGTTTTTAGTAGGCTGCTTGTTTCTTGTTCACAAACTCTTTTTAGCCAACTCATGAGTCTTACCTAGTTACCGTAGTTTATATCTTTCTACTCGCTTGGCTGTTGATTTTTTGGTTTCCAAACCGTAAATTCTTACAGAAATAGGGCAATGAATTAAGCTTCATTTGTGATTAGCGAGTATTTCTTTCAAGATAACTGTCATTACTGTTGATAACTTCTACTAAAAGAAAGGGTTTTATATTAACCTTTGATTCCCACGGATCTAAAACATATGCAGAACGCAATCAATACAGCAAAAAGCAGTACCAAGGCAATAATAAGCCAAATAGATGGAAATTTTCATATAAATACATCAATTCAAGGTTGTCTGACCATTTTTAATGAAAAAGCATAAATTTGTTAGTGATATTTCTCCCTCAACTTGCTTAAGGTTTCCGCAGCAGTATGGCGAATCATTTCATCCGCATAGTAGCTGTTGGGAATCGTCGTCGCCCTTTCCAGGGCATCTAGAACGGTTGAAGTCGGGTTATTTAATTTATTTAGGGCATCAATAACATTTAACGGGACACAGTATCCGTATTGTTGTCCTTGTAACTCAGCAAGTAATGTCCGAGGCTGGTTTAGTTTTGCGGCTCTGACTATTTCCAGACAGCGTTCGCGTTCGCGTAGCGTGTCGCTTCTGCGACTCAGCGACTCCTTTGGAGTATCGCGAATTTCATCATCAATCAACCCAAACAAACTAAACATCATCCAATCCAAGCTCACATCGCTGTCCTGGATTAAAATCTCCGGATTGGTATACCACAAGCATTCAGCAGCATGAACACATTGACTCAGATGAGGATAATTTTGAGAAATCCGCTCAAAAATCAGTTGATCGATCTCACAATTGAGTAAATGAAGGGCATCTAATCCTTTTAGCAATTCATCACGCGACCAAATCACCACCATTGGTTGATAGTCTCTTGCTTGATATGTAAAGTAATGAATGTAATCCTTAGCGATATTTTCTAGTTTCTGTAACACGCATCGCCGATCAATTGTCCAGTCAGGGTATTCTATTTCTTCCATTATTCTGTTACTACTCCCCTATGAACTGGCTCAAATCATACGCCTCATATTTCAAACTTCAATTTAACTATAAGTTCACTTCTAATATTTACGAGAATATACTGAGTTCAATTCAGAATCAACAAAGTCACTATATTTTTTATACTGGATTGCATATTACTTATGGAGTGAACCGTTCACAGGGCTGGCTATGAAAAAACGCTCAGTTTGGCAGTCAGGGATTGTCCGCTACATCATTGGCGTTAGCTTAGGACTGTGGTTAATACGATTGTTGCACTTTGTTTGGGTAGATTGGCTGACATGGTTTTTCTTACCATTGCTCTGGATCTCAGGTGCGATCGCAGTATTGATTGGGTTAATTTGGGCGATTTCCTTTTGGGTGCGTGCCATGCAGAAAGGCTCTTTTCTAAATCAACGGTGGCGACGCTTTTTTCCACTGTTACTACAGTTATTAGGATTGGTAATTGGGATTATCGTCCCGTTTGAACAGTTTTGGCTAACGGCGAATTTTTATCAAAATTTGGCAAGTCGGCAACAAGTAATTGCGTTGGTGCAGTCAAATCAAATTGGTGGAGGTATGAACAATCTTGCTGCTTTACCGCCAGCTTACCATCACACTTCAATAAGCAAAGAAATTCAAACACAACGGGGACAGAATGGATTATACATTTTGTTCTTTACAGCTAGGGTCTTTGGGGGGGCACAGGGATTTGTGTATAGTGAACAGGCTAAACTTCCCGATCAAAATTTATTTTTAGGATATCGATTAAGGGTAGAACGTGCAATCAATTCCTATTGGTATTATGTCACGATTGGAGATTAAGCTCATACAATTTAAATGCCAGGGATAGTGGTTGAAGGCTACTGAGGATTATTAATTATGGAAAATGATGAAATTTAAGATTGCGATATTTGCGAGTGTCATTTTATTTGGAACTCAGTTTGGTATGGAACCGAGCCAAGCTCTCCCTGCGTCAGATGCCAAGCCACAGACTCCTCTACCTTATCCAACCGTGATATTAGGATTTGCTGGGGTTTTGCAACCGGACTGTGTTCGACAGGTTGAAGCAGGTGAATATCGCTGTGCGAAGCGTTGGGCAGAAGTAACCCATTTGCTCAAATCATTGGTTTATCAAGATGTTGAATCGCAACTTATTCCACCCCTTCAACATCAACTGGCGATCGCAGATCAATCCTGGCATCAGTTTCAAACACAACACTGCCAACAGTTAACTCAACGCTTACGCAATACGCCAGATTTTCCAATTGCAACATCTATCTGTTTAGCGCGATTAAATAACGATCGCATTCTAGAATTGCAGAGAGAAGGCGAGGTTATAACTCTCCAATCTCACGATCCTCGATTTGAATCCTTACTCGATCGACTCAAATTGAGAAATTCATCGGTGCAACGCCACTGGAAGCAATATCAAACTCAGCATTGCCAGATCGCAATAGATATATTCTCCCTGAACACCCTGAGATTGGCTCAATGTTATCAGCGTCTCAGAGAGGCTCGTCTTCGTCAACTTGAAGAACTTTTGGCAGCACCTGCTCGTGGTTTGGCTCTCTCCAGTGGTTCTGTACGACCTGGAATTCCAGAGCTAAATTGTGTGGATGAGACACAGATCGGGTTAAATCGATGCGCGGTCTATTGGTCGAAAACAACTCAGCTTTTGCAATCAAGCATTTATGGCGATTGGGCAACAAGACTATCGAAGCAGTATCAGCAAACATTTATGATCGCACAGAAATACTGGCAAGAGTATCGTGAAGCCCATTGTACTGAGTTGGTTGCACCTTTTCAGGAAGGTTCAATTTCACCCATGCTCTATCATCGCTGTTTAGCTCGGCTAAATAACGATCGCATTGCGGATCTAAAGGGGATAGCTGTATATGATTCAGAAGACGAGCCGCAGCAAGCCCCAGTTACATCTGGACAAGATACCACTCAAGCTCTTTGGGAGCGTTATCAAACTCAGTACTGCAAGTTTGAGTCACAGTTTTTTGGTAGCCAAACCAGAAGTAAGCAATGCCTAAATCGTTTAAATCTGGGGCGTTTGCGTCATCTCAAAGCAATGATGAACACTCGATAAAGAGGAAAATAATAGTAGTTTATGACTTCAAACGATTGGCAGTGAGGAAAACGATCGCAATCCCCAGGGTATAAGCAACCAAATCTCGCCAGTCGAAAGTAGATCCAATTGTTAAATGAGCTAGCTGGGAGTTTCGCCAGCCTAAAATATCAATGAGATTAAGAAACTGAAGCAACTCAATCAAGTAGGCAAAGATGAGAGTTCCAATAGCAACCTTCCGTAGTGGAACTGCAATAAAAGCATGAACAAAGTAAGCAATCACCATGACAATTAAAACGTCGCCCAGTAACGGTCTAATCCAATCATCTCGGAACAAGAGTGCAATTATCACAACTATTGCAAATAGAATCGCAAACAGGGTGAAAGAGGTAGGATTAAATCTCAACCACTTGAGATTACGGAATTGTTTAGGCACGATTGATTTCCTGGGTTTAATTCGCCAGGATTGTAACATTGTTCTTTAAAATTGGACTAGATTGATAAATCCAATTAGTGAATTAGTTTGGCAAAGTGTGCTGAGTGGCGACATACAGTTAGCAAAAGATGCCATTCAAGCTATCACTGATAAGCATGGAATTGCTCCTGCAATTTTCATAAATGTAAAAACTGACAACTTTCCTAAAGAGATCGAGCGATTGCAATATTTCGATCGCGTCCTTGGTTTAGAGTTGACTTTGACTCAAGCTGATGAAATCCCTGATTTTGTGGATGCTGTACCAAATTTAGAGTATTTAACACTAACCTGTCCAAATGTCAAACAAGTTCATTTTTCGTTTCATAAATTAAAGCATCTTGAAACTTTGCATATCTCTCAACCTAAATCATTAGAAGATTTTGACCTTGATTTGAGTCGATTTCCTGCTTTAGCTGAATTCTGGTGTGATGGTAGCAATTGGCAAAAAATGCCCCAAGGACTACATATGCTTAGGCAGATTAGCTGCTGGAATCATCCACAAATGCAGATGGAGTGGGGACAAATTCCCTTTGCCAAAGCTGAAGACATTCGCCTAGACTATATGGCTTTACGTTCTCTACCTGATAATCCTGGCTTCTTTCCGAAGTTAAAGGAACTGAGTATTGAAGGCAATCCGATCGCTGAACTACCTGAGACAATTTGCAACTGGGGAGAGCTTTCAGGAATAGAAATTGATGTGAGCAAGACTCAAATTGAGAGCTTACCCCACAGCTTACTTACAACTGAGCGAAGTTTGACAATCAATCTGCAAGGCACCCCGTTTGAACGACTGCTTTCTGAAGCTTTAGCGACTGATGCAAGCGAATGCTCACAGTCACAGTTAAAGGCAAAACAAGTGTATCATCAGCTACGCGATCGCATGGAACTAATAGTCAATTTGACTCGATCGTAATTAGTGACAGTTGCGATTCCCTTTGATAACAGCAGTTTTAGGGATTGCGTTACATTTAACCCCTGGAGAACCAAATCCACTATATTGATCGAAGTTTCCTTGAACCTGCAAATCTGGGGGAAGTTTGGCAATGTTAGTTTTGTACAAAAAAAGGTTTCCTTCAACTACCATTGCATTGGGCAGTTCTTCAATGTACGTACCGCTAATAGTTAGGTTGCCTTTGACGGTTAGTTGATTGGGAAGTCTTTTGAGATTGCCTTCTAGGGTAACGTTACGATTGATGATACAGCGTTCTCCTTCCTCGAGCGCGCCAAATTTCTTCAGGCTTCCACAAGGTGCGGGGGGAGTCGGTTGCAGCAGATAAATTCCAACCACCACCAAAGGAAATATGAAAAGCAGCAATCGCCATCTTAGTTTTGGGAACATTTGAGCTAATAAATCCTAATTTAGGTTAACTTAATATCTTGCACATTTACGTATACATACAGCAAAATCGAAAATCTGGGCGATATAGCTACAGTATTTTTGTTTGCTTTTAACGATAAATTAATACTTTTAGCTTTATGCTGAGTATTTAATCTCACCATTTTTTGGGTGGAAGATGTGAGGAGTATGTCACTGGAAAATCCAAGTCCTTTAGCGATCGCACTCACCCTGTGGAATATTGGGTTGGTGTCTGAGCAGAACCTAATCGCTTGGGCTGATGCTCAGATTCTGGCGATTGAAAAGCCTGCTGATGATTTACTGGAAATTGCCACTAAAGGTGCGAAAGTGTGCCTCAAAAAAGGGTTGATTGAAACGCTTCCAATTGCCCTTGGCTACTCAGAGGAATTTTTTATTCGAGCTTATTTGTTGGATATCGAATGCGATGGCGGCAGCCACTCCTTTCAGGAGTATCGCGCAACAAAATCCTTCATCGCTTGGGTTGCTCACAACTGCTGTGGGAGTACGGAAACCCCCGAAGCTTTACTAGGGTATCATCTAGAACACTTATACTGTGATTGTGAGGATGTTGATGCTGCGATCGCAATGCTACGGGTTGAACTTCCAAAAATCATGCCTCGTTGTGAATCCTTTGCTACTATGTTTTTGGAGCAAGTCTCTGGGTTAGAGCTATGCATTTAACCGCCCATCAAACTGCAATGATTGAAGTTGCTAGGGAGATTCGTTTGGCGTTAGATCGCTTGAAATACCTCGATCCAGATGGAATGTGTTTGACAATAGACTTAAATCCACCGCTTGAATCCGTGGCGATTCTAAAAGCATTGGAAATTCAGCTACCAAAAGCCTATGCTGCTTTTTTGCTAGAGGTGGGAAATGGAGGGTGTTGGGATTGTGCCGAGCGAGACTGTTGGATGACAATTGATGAAATCATACAGCATAATTGTGCTGAGTTATGGCATCAGTCACCGCCTGATTTCGTTCGTCAATTTCTGGCAACAGGAAAACAATCTGATGCAGTCGAGTTACCCTATCTCCTGAAAATTAACGCCCTTCCTGGACTATTACGAATTGGGTTGTATCCTCCAGAACAAGAGACTTACGGGTTGTTTCTGACACAAGAAGGACATGAAGTGAAAATTCAAATCTGCTTACAACCGTTGTTGACTTATGTTGTGATGGAACGCTATACACCGAAGCAATGGTTACAAATGCATCTCAATTTTTTAAATAATGAGATTTATGAAATTGAAAAATCGATCTCAATCTTGAATTCTCAGCAAAGTCCATATCTTCTTTTCCAAGGATATTTAATGGGTTTGTCCGAGGCTAGGTTGAAGCAGTTTATTGAAAATTGTCCCGCAATTCCTTTAGAAAGAAAACGAAATTTGCTAGATGAGATATGGTAGACCTAGTAAAACCATTATAGTACTTTCTGTATAATATATCTAATAATTATTATTAGAAAATATTTGATTATATGAACCGCAAACAATTATACTGGGTAAAAGACTATACTTATGAAGCCAGACAAAAAAAGATTGGTTGGCTAAATGAAATAATTGAGTCACTACATGAGCAACCAGAATTAGGAAAATATGAAGACGATGAAGACTCAGAAGAGCTATTTACCCAGGAAACTATCACAGTTGCTCAACGTTTAATGAAATTAGTTATCCAAGAGGAGCCGAATAAACAGGATATTCGTGAATTATATATATTGCTGAAAATTTATGAACATATTCGTAACTCCGCTTGGTACGATATTTGTAAATATGTGGAAAAGTGGCATTGGGTAGTAAATATTTGGGAAACATTTCAGAATGTAATTGAATTAGATATTTGGCATGGTTGTGAGTATCAACGTTATTCAATTAAAGAACCATTAATTGCTGAGGGTAAATTTACCATAGGTAGCTCTTATATCGGTCAGCCCGCTCATATTGCATTCAGATTAGAACAGAATTTAGAGAACAATCAGATTAAAATTATTTGGCAAATTCCAAATGAGACAGATATTATTGACGAATATATTTCAGAGTCGATCGAAGGAATTATCGATGGGCTGATTAAATATTCTCATCTAGAAAATAAAGCTTTTTCATCCCTAAAAATTACTGTCTTTAATGGCAGTTATCACGAATCTATCTGTAGGGGGTTTGATTATCGTATGGCTGCTCGTATCGCTTGGAGGAATGCTTTAAAAACTGCTGAATTCATACCTCTTTAATGGTTAAGGTTGGAGAAATTCAAGCATTTAATCATTATTACAGCATTTTTCACCTATTTGAACCAGTTGCTGGATGAGAGATAAGCATGGAAAAACCTTTGTTCTAATTGATGGATATACACTAGCGATCGCGCAAAGCGATTCAGGTGTTTTATTCTCTGGTTGCCACAGTCGCAAAGCTATAACCCGATATGACAATTCGCTCCTAATTCAGTTTTTGGCACGTCATGCCCATCATGATACATTTTGGCAGTGCTTTCAGGCGCGTGAAATGTATGAGAATGAGGATAATCGCTTCTTTGTCAGGAATTGCCAGCAGTTGATTCGCTATCCCAGTTGGAAACTACCGCAAGTTTATCAAAATTGGGCAGTTTGGGAACTGATAGATCAGCTGTTTCAAATTCATGGCGAGTCTTACAATGAACCGATTTGTTTATGGCATCCAGGGAGTTACTATCCGATGTACGGTATTCCCTATGGAACTGCATTGAAGGTGATACAGGTTGCGCGGAATTGGAGCAATCTGCAAGAAATCGAGGGAATTGAACTGCTCAATGAAACCCAGTGGAATTTACGCTTTGCGTCTGCTGCGAGTCCTACTCACTCTTTACTAATCCCGCAGATTTTGTCTGAGATTGAGGAAGCCGCTAGTATATATCTACTATTTTTTGAAGAAAAAGCACGCTTATATACACCCAACCAGGTTGCAGCAATTCGATATGAACTGCTGCATCAGATGGTGATCGCCAACCTACTCAACCGTGAAATCTCACCAGAAATTCTTGCTTGTCTAGTTGCTTATCCAAATCTGCAACGCTGCGTCATTCAAGCTGAAAAACTATGGCGTTATTTAGATGGTGCTTCTGTGAGCCAAGAAAAAAATAGTTTGTGTTTAGATTGGATGTTTTTTGATCCACCACTACCTCAACCTGACTTTCATCAGCTTTGCTTACAGCATTTTCAAAAAGCAAAATTGCAATACCCCTATACGATTCCCTTTGAAGCCGATGGGAAGCAATATCGGCTGGTGACAGGAAGTGTACATCACAATGCGATCGGCTTGTTGACGGTTTTAGAAATTACGATGCCGATAAATGCGAATGCCTTATTTACCAACGTGAATGAGCCGACGTACCTAGAGTTAGTTGTCTGGGCTGCGCTGGAATCCTGCTTACCTCCCATCGAAGATTGGGAAATGTCTGTTGATTGGAGAGGAAGAGAAGATGAGTTGGTAACTTTAGGAACAGATCCTTCCTTACCAAAAGCTGAGTTTTTCTTGAACTGTTTAGCATCTCACCTGGCAAGACTCTGGCAAAATGGGGAGCGAACGGTGTTGAAAAAAGGATTGCTCCCTTTGCAAAGTTATTTCCCAAAGGAAACCTACTTTCTCTACTGTCGAGGTCAGATGCTACTATCCGGGGAACTGCGATTTCACTATGGGGAATGGTTTGATGGGGGCTTTCTCCGGCTTTTTCGGGCAGAACAAGGGGAGTCATGATTAATAATTAGAGATGTTTCTGGAATAATCAGAATATACGTTGCTGAATGGAAATATGATTCCGCCGGATTTTGGATAGAGCCTCCAGGCTTTCAGAAAATATTTCATAGCTGGATTTAGCAAAGCCGAAAAATTAATGGCGATGGCTAGGAGGGCAAGGTGTATGGATTGCAAAGCACTAATTTACGACGCGGTAAGGAAACAGGCGATCGCACCAATATACCCTCATTCTTTGGTGAAGTGGGATATTTCCCAACAACCCCGGATAATTGGACAAATCGAGTTACCCTATGATTTTGAATCAGTACCAAGTATTGTTTTGTTACCGGATGGGGAAAGGTTTGCTGTGGCTCCTTCTGAGGTTACGCCAGAATTTGGGATTGAGATTCGTCGCTGGGATGATTTTTCCGTTTTGCAACGAGTTGACTTACCCCATGCACCCTATGAGGAGAATTCCCAGGAGGATGAGTATTATGGACATGGTAAATGTACTCATATTTCCTGGTTGGGATTAACACCTTGCCAGGGCTATTTATTGGTTGGTGAGGGTTGGGGAGATATTTATCTAGTTAATTTAGAAAGCGGTGAGCAGATTCGTTGGTTGCGTCGTTGGCGAGATTATAATGCTGCTTTTGCCATCGATCCACAAATGCAGTTTCTCATTGTTAATTCTGTAGACATGGATGAGTCCCATCAATTTTACAGAATTGACAGTATGCTTGAGGATAAATTGACCTATTTGGGGGAATATTCAGGTGGTGTGCGTTGTCATCGTGGCGGCTTGAGTTTTAGCCCAGATGGTCAGCGTCTGGCTTATACTGCATATCGATATCAAGGTGTTGATTTGTTAAGTTTTCGGCTTGAACGCTCGATATTAAGCACTTTATCCCCGCAAACGCAGGAACCACTCCATGAAATATGGAAAAAATGGGAAAAATCGTCACAATATCGGGCGAAAATGTGGGGTCAATTCTTTCGGTTGTACCATGACCATGATGGATTAAATCCTTGGCAAAGTGATATCGTTTGGCTGGATAACAACAGCTTATTATGTGGTGTAGGGCAAATTCTGGCAGTGCTGTCAGCTCAGACAGGGGAAATAATAAAAACCTATGACGTGGATGCAGTGGTTAATACTTTGGTGTTTGACTACACATCTTTCCAAGCTATTGTTGCCACCAAGCAAGGGATAAAAGTTGTTGCGATCGCCTAATCAATATAGCGGGAAAACCCATGATAAAAAGATACAAGATCGTGAAGACATAACTGGCGGTGATTGAGATGCGTGTTTTCGAGGTGAGTGGATGTGGGAAGTTGAATATCTGAATGCAGAGTTACTCGATCTCAAACTTTGGGGTGAAGGTTGTAGCCTGTATCAGATTCGCTCCTTCGGTGATGATGAGATTTGCTTGATTCAAACGGACGATAGCTGGCAAGTTGTTTATACCGAGCGTGGTGCGGTTCAACAGCTGCTGTTTGAATTTACGGATGAGGCGGAAGCTTGTAAGTTTATGTATCGGGAGATTAAGAGAATCAAGCATCCCCATCTTGTGGGACTATTTCCGACTGATGCTGAGGCAGAGCAATTCTGTCAGGTGTTGACTCAGTTACAAATTCAGTTCTCTCACGACGCGAAAGGAAGGGTGAGGGTGTACGATCGAGACATTTTTACAGTGGAGCGTCATTTCGGTTGCCAATTACCTCTGCGAAAATGGTTAAGCGTTCCTGAACGAATTCACGTCACCCTCGCTCGATTGCGAAAATTCGATCCATACAATCGCTATGCCCAAATCACGACTAATCCGCCAATTGGTTCTGAAACAAAGTTGAGCGCGTTAGAAGCACAACATGGAATTAAACTACCTGACGTTTACAATACTGTAGCCAAATTACGAGGGTTCAACGGCTGTAGAAGCATTGTGAATACGACCAAGAGAGGTAAGCTTGGCAAAAATTTGGGATAATAAAATAGGCTCTGGTGGTTCTGGAAGCATTTTTAACATTTCCCGAACATATCGAAAACCACGACAATAAGCCAGAAGATCAACAATGCCAGAGCCAGGATTATCTTGACGGAACTGAGCTAGAAGATAATGAGATAAATTGACCATAAAAAATGAAAGGTTGACAGCATTAGTCACAGCAGTTTGACCCCTGTTCATGAAATCTTCCAATCCCCAAAATTGTTTGGCATCACGAAAATTAAATTCGATTTGGAAGCGCAGTTTATAGTAGTCGATTATTTTCTCGTATGATAAACTTAGGTCACTAGAAAACAAAATTACGTGACTGCGATCATCTGTTTTCAGATTGGTTTTTACCAAAATCACTACATTCAGAGGCTGGGCAAATTCTTTGTGCAGTAAAGTAGCTTGATAAGTATCTGTTTGGATATCTTCTTCAATACTACTTTGATGCAAATATTCCCCAGGAATATTACGCCAGTCCAGCTTATCACCGTATTTACGACGAGAACGATGATTGGGGTCAGAATGTTGGTAAGGTATATATAATGCAGAATCGTGGCGCAACTTGGAAATTATGTGTAACTTTACCTGCCTAGCCATCTGCAAAGCATTATTGTTCCCAAAGTGACCATCTACGACTAAGTAAGTGAGAGGAAGAAAGTTAGCTATTAACTTAAATAGCTCATTAATCATCTTCTGAATTCTTAGTAATTCAGCTGTAAAAATCACCTCCTGTTTATTTTTGTTCTTACTTCCTTTTGGTCGTCCGCGCCCACGTTTTTCTTGTGGTTTTATTTCTGGGCTTGGTGAGACAATACTTTTTTCTACATCGCTCTTGATTACCTGTTCTATCTGAATCGGAAATGAGTGTCTTTTTTGAACACTGACTAATGATAATGTAAAGAAAGAAAGACCCGTTATTGGTTTACTTATTAGACTGGAAAAGAACCTATCTAATCCATAGGTTTTTTTCCCGGCTTTGCTTATTACTACTTCGTCTCCTGCCAACAAATAAACATCATTTGGGCAAAACAAATGCCGTTGAAAAAACACCCACAACACCGTTGCCCACGGTATGACTGTACGAAAGAATCTGATTACCGACCGATAACTACCACCACTAAGCGTCCAACGCGAAATTCCCAACATCGTTACTCGCCCACTCATGGCTAACATCGCCATAATGATCTGGCTTAATTGTCGCATCGTCGTCACTTTTATTTCTGGTAGCAGGCATTGCAACAGTGCTAGTATGTCAAACATCGGCTGTGTGTGGCTTTCGAGTTGTTGTTTTGGAAGACTATAACTCTACTACATCAGCCCTCTTTTTATACTCTTTTTTTGGCTACAGTATTGGTTTACAGAACGTTTTTGCTAGAAGTCTGCAATGGTGGCAATTGGGAACGGCTAGGACATTACTGGTCGGCTGAGGACGTTATGGCGAACAATTCTGCTGAACTATGGAATCAGCCTTTACCTGAGTTCCTCGCACAGTTGAAAGCGGCAAAGTTGGGGGATTGGCTCAAAAATCCAGGAAATCGGCAATATCCAGGGTTGTTACGAATTGTCGATTGGGATAATCCTGTGCGCGATTTGTTTCTCACCCAGGAAGGATACGAGGTTGAAATTCAGGGGGATTGGATTCGTTTTTGTGAGTTTTCCCCAGAACAATGGCTCAAGGATTTTCTAGATGATATTCAATATGGGTTATCTACAATTGAAGGATTACTGGCTTTTCTTCGCTCTGGGGAATTAATTCGAGATTATCCATACTTTCATTCGGTGAATTTTGCCAGACTCCTTGCAGAAACCATCGGACTTAATATCGATCCTGAACTCACAAATGAGCAAGTGAGGATGAGCGATGAAATAGATTATAAAATCAACCAATGGCGAATTGAGAATATGGGTAAGATGCGGTACAACTTTAGGTTTAATGCGGAACAAGCTGAGATGCGAACACAACGAATTTTAGAAAGGTTGGAGTACATATATAATATACTGTATCCCTAAATTACACATCATTTGGAGAAAAATTCTTACTTTACCTAATCATCTGCCAAATATTCTTTCACAGATTCAATAATAGGATTCATATTATCATTATTTGCTTCCAATTTAGAAATAAGTAAAACCCTATCTTTTATACCCAACTGATAAATAATTAAAGCTAAATAGTATTCCCAGTCTAATTGTCTGCGCTGGGCAATTCCATTATATAAATCTCTCTCTGGTGGATTATATGCAATCTCAAGTAAGATATCTAAGGTGTGTATTACTTCCTGTTCTTCAATCCAAGCAGAGATATATTCTTCTTCCTTGTCAATCTCTTGATTTTGCTTTTCCCACTCATATCTATTCCTTTGAAATTCACTGCCAAAACCTGCAAAAATTTCTGGACTAACAGGTGCTGCTAATTCCGCTAAAAATTCTAGAATTTGTTCCTTGCTTAGTTTTATCATTTGAGAAAATATCAATCTTTAAAATTACATTAATTATCCAAAATCATATTCATAGAATGTCGTATCTGTTGTTTGAAATACCTGGATTATACGTTCTATCCTCTCGCTCATAAAAGCTAAATCTTCTTGTTCTAAAGTATAAGAATGTAAACAAATCAATTCCTCTACAATTTTAGGAACATCTTTTACTGATACGACATTTAAAGACCCATCATGAAAATGGCTAATAAATTGTAACCCAAGACACTTACAAGCAGGCAACCAAAATTGATAAAATATTTCGCTAGTTGCAACAGGAATCACCTCATAATTCCCGGTATTAATTTGGAGAATTCCCATTTCTATTGTCATCTCATTATCTCGTAATATTTCAGACTCAAATCTATTGAAAATTATATAATTACTGGGTTGGTTGCCAAATATATTTACCAGTGCGATCGATATATCCAAATTTTTCTCCAACTTGCACTTCTGCTAACCCATTAGAGAAAGAATAAGCACTATCAAACTGTGGTGCGATCGCTAATTTTCCAGTGCGATCGATATATCCCCATTTACCTCCAATTTGTACATCTGCTAATCCCTCGGAGAAATAACCAATCTTATCAAACTGTGGTGCGATCACTCGTTTTCCTGTACGGTCAATATATCCCGATTTTCCGCCAACTATTACTTGCGCTAACCCATTCTCAAAAAGCCAAGTCATATCAAACTGGGGTTTAATGACTAATTTACCAGTGCGGTCAATATATCCCCATTTACCTCCAATTTGAACTGCTGCTAAATCTTCATAAAATGACCAAGCTGCATCAAATTGAGGTTTGATGATTAATTTACCTTTTGGATTAATAAATCCCCATTTTTTACCAACTTGTACTACTGCTAACCCCTTAGAAAATGACCAAGCAGTATCAAACTGAGGTTTAATTACCAATTTACCTTTGTTATCAACGAATCCCCATTTTTTACCAATTTGAACTGCTGCTAACCCCTCAAAGAATGACCAAGCACTGTCAAATTGAGGTTTGATGGCTAATTTATCCTTATTATCAACGAATCCCCATTTTTTACCGATAGCAACCAAAGCAAAACCATTGACCAAATATTCAAGATTATCAAACTGTGGTTTAACCACAAACTTACCATTACTGTCTATGATTCCCCACTTTTTATCAACTTCGACTTTAGCAAACCCATTCAAGAAGCGATCGCCATCATCAAACTGTGGCTTGATGACCAATTTACCTGTGTGGTCAATATACCCCCATTTCCCACCGACTTGGACTTGAGCTAATCCCTCATAAAACGACGAAGCATAATCAAACTGGGGTTTAACTACTAATTTCCCAGTGCGATCAATATATCCATATTTCCCGTTGATTTTTACATCCCATAATTGGGGTAATGAATTCTCTTTTGCAGACTTAACTGTGATAGAAGATATTGATTGATAAGTATCACTAGATATAGATGGAGTTGAAAACAATGTTATCCCAGTTATTGCTACTAGCAAAATCAAGGTATGGTGAATATGAGATTTCATATTTGTGACTTCATAAGTAGTAATGTCACTTATCCATAACTCAAAACTAGCTTAATTGTCATCCCTAAAAATCATCGGATACACGAAACCAATACCAATCACCGTACAAGTAAAATACTTGGTACTTAGCAGCACCAAATGGACTTCCTTCACTGTTCGGTTGATGGACAAAACCATAGGATATGGTATCAGGACTTAGACCATCACCACCCCAGAAGACACGAAAATATAGACCACCACGGGAGTCCATAGCGTATTCATCAACTTCATATAAACCGAGTTTGCGGTTTAATGTGATATTTCCTTTTGCAGAAATAGGAAGTTGTACCCGAACTTGTTCAAACGCCGATTGCGATATCATAAATGCTAAACGACGGGGAATGTAGAACTTGAGCAGGACATAACAAACTAAAACTATACCTGCAATGATAGTAACTTCTCTCCAGGGTACAAAAGTTTGCCTCCTAAGTCTAATACTTTTCAAATTCCGTCTTCCTAAAGTTCTCAATCCCCAGAAGAGAATTGCCAATACTGCAAATGGTACACAAACAATTGACACCAGCATAACTGGAAAAAAGAAACTATTTAATGCACCAGGGTAAATACTGATAATTAGAATTGCGACACCAATCAATAAGGTTATACATATTGCTATTTTGCTAAGTATTTTTATCTGAAGATTATCCATAGTTAATTGAAAATTTTCATTCTAGCAAGCGTTGCATTATTGCGATAATTTTCCTGAGTTGTGATGCGATTACTTTGGTTTGGGTTCCCAGTTAAAATCATGAGGACAATCGCATTCTTGAGCTTGGTTGCAGTTAATTACCATCATGCTAAAGCAAAAATTTAGGAGAGTCCCGTTGTCAAATTTTACTTGTAAATTGCCTGGACTACGAAAACCAGCACCACTATAACCAATAATTTGATACTTAGAACTTAAGTTTGATACATTAAAGAAATATGGTTTAGGGCTGAAGCTGGAATCACCCTTTAAATCATTTAAACAAAAGGCTTTTGTGATATATCTTTGTGCTATAATTTCTGCTTCTTTTGCAGATGGATCACCAATTGCACTGATAAAATTATCGGAGATTTTGGTGATTTTATTAGCTTGAGTACAGTCAACTATATAGGTTATTGGAAAAGCAATACGTAATAAATGATATGTCAAACCTAGTGATAGAATTATAATAATTGAGATTTGAATAAGTTTTTTCATTGATTAAGAGGGATAGTGCTTTCCTAACTTTGTGTTGCTGATAGATAAAGTTTGTTCATGAAGTGCTACAGATGATGGTAAGCAAGCTGAATTGTGTATATCCTTCCAAAGAAGACTCTAACAACATCTGGGGTGTATAGGCAACATTCCAACGTACCAATTTATAACGCTTTTGATCAACAGTTAAAGTAATTGCTTCTTGCTGATTCGGATCGTAAATTAAAGTTTTACAGTTCATTTTGGAAGAAATTCGCCAGTTTTTAAGTTAATTTTAATCGCAGATGCTGTTGGATTTCGGTTTGCTTCCAAGGGAATCGTTACCCACTCACCAACGCGATCTGGTGACCCAAAAAGACAATCACAATTAAACTTTGTAATTACAAAAGGAGTAAAACCAAGTCTAAATTTTAATTCACCGTGGTATGTGTCACATCCTGTAGAAGTATCTGGTGGAGAACATGTATAATTGTATAAATATACTGTTGTAGGATAGTCTTTAGATGCCACAGTTTCAATGTTTGGAGCATCAAATCCAGACGATATCAAAACGATAAATGAGACCAACAAAAATAGCACACTCGATAATAATAAATATAAAAAAATAAAAGTTCGCTTTTTTCTAAATGGTAAATATTGAGGCTTTTGAAATAATAAAAACCCAAAAACAAAACTAAGTAACCATGTAATTAGAGAAAATCCAATTTTAACATCTTCCAAAGTTGGAATAATTGGTAAAAATATAATTACAACTGCAAAAAATGGGGTAATCAAAAACAGTAGAAAATTAAAATTTCGATGATACATTATCTTACATTTACTAAAATTATTAGCATAACAGCCACAGCCCTAGCGTCCACTTTCAGGTATGTGTAGGTGCTAACTGCCATGTTTTTTCGACTTACTCACCATGAAAACTAAGCCAGAGGTAACAATTTGATAAGGAATGAGCAAAACTGCCCCAATCATAGCTTTCAAAGTCCACCCAATGCCCATTATCGATCGATAAAGTTTTATTGCTTCGTCTCTGAATTCTGGAGCAATATTTCTGAGTCGGTCTTCGTCTGACCAGCCATTAAAATCAAAACCCAGATAATCAAGCCGCATCTCGGCATATAAATCTGGTAAATATGCCAACAAAGTAACTAGAAGTACGCACGTCATCAAAGATAGAAAACTACTTAATAGCAAACTAGTCACATAACCCTTCCGCCTCAACAGAAAGGGCATTGCAAATGGCGTTATTACCATCATTACCAAAATAGAAAAATAAATTGCCGAAGATATATACTGCATTTTTACCTAACTATTTATTCCACAGGCGAAAATCACATCATTAATTGTATCTACTGAAGTGATTATTAATTTTGATAAGCAGGCAGTTGACAGTTGCTAAAAGCCATTATTATTAGGATTTTCAGTATTTTAATGATGGTATGCTTCTTTACGTCCAACTATATTAGTAAACTTCGTCGATCGCAGTTTGCTTGTGTACCCGATTGCTCTCTTCCAGGTCTTACCCAAGCTATATCTCGATCAGAATCCAACGTCATTTGTGTATCTCGCTCTACATCACTTTGAAATCCACCACGGGTTGAAAATCCTGGATTGTTGCGAGGACTGGTAAACATATGATAAACAATTACTGCCTCTGTCCGTCCCCAAAGATATTGTTGCGCTAGGGTGTCCGCACCGGGAGCATCTCCAACAACAAAACATTCGTTTTGAGCGATCGCCCGATTAATCAAAGGACGGTAATGCATCTCAAATTCTGCTTGAGTTATATCAAGGTGTCCACTGATAAAATTAACAACCTTTTTACTTCTCATCTGCTGGCTTTCCATATCTTCACAACTTTTGCCTATGCACTACAAAAGTAGTATATATGCTACACTAAATTTATTCGATTGAACTGGAGTTATGCGAACAATAGTAGTTGGCGATATTCATGGTTGCTATGCAGAATTGCTTCAACTATTAGCCAAAGTAGAAATTACAGAAGAAGATTGTTTAGTCTCCTTGGGGGATATTGTCGATCGGGGGGCTGATTCAGTCAATGTGTATGACTTTCTCAAAAATCGTCCTAATACCATCGTCTTGATGGGTAATCACGAACGCAAACATCTCAGGCAAACTCTTTCCTACTCCCAGGAAATTGTCAAATTACAATTTAGCGACAGCTATGACGAATTTTTAGAATGGATTAGTCATCTACCCTATTATCATGAAACGGAATCGGCAATTTTCGTTCATGCTGCGGTGGAAGATGGTATACCCATCGAGGAACAAAGGGAAGAGGTTTTATGTGGTTGCACTGCTGGTGAAAAACACCTGGGAAAACGCTACGGAGATACTTCTTGGAGTCAGTTATATACTGGTGTTAAGCCAGTAATTTTTGGTCATCGCGTTGTTGGAGATAATCCCCTCATAATTCCCCAAAAAACCTACGGTATTGATACTGGAGCCTGTCACGGTGGGACATTGACAGCCCTAATTTTACCTAGTTTTGAAATTGTTCAAGTACAAGCAGCTAAAGACTATTGGCAAGAAGAGATAGTTAAATGGCAGTTGCCAGTGATGAAGGCTAAACCCTGGGGTAGTTATAAGTGGGAAAAAATTCAGGCGATTTGTGATGAGTTTAGAAATTCTGCAAATTCAGAATTATCGGCTTTTATTGCCCAGAAGGAACAGTGGATGTACGATTTACTTGCCCTTGCTCCCAAAATAATCTTGAAAGTAGAGGAAAAACTGGCGGAATTGATTTCTGTTTATGGTGACGATGGGTTCAAAAAACCAGCTCGTTGTTTTAGCTATGCCACCCTACTATATCAAGCTAATGCTAGTAATCTGACAAGCAAATTTCTCCAACAAGCGCTGCCGACACCAGATAAGTGGTTGCAAATCATGAAGGAATTGGAAGTTTAGCCTGGTAACAGGTGTACTTATCCCCAAAGTCCAATTATTAATCCCAATAGAATTGTACCCACTGGACTGATTTTGATTTTGATGATTAAATTTTTACCAAAAGCGATTCTCGTTCCCAGAGGCTGAGTCGCAAGCGACACGCTATGCGTTTACGCAGTATAGTGAAGCTAACGCCAACACGTAACATCTCCAAAAGGGAAATTGCTTAATACAATCCCACCAATACAAAATAACCACTCCCATAGTTTTATATGGATAATGTTTAAGTCGCTCGCCTATCAAAATTGGGTATTTTCAGATGGTAGTAGACAAAGCCGTAGTTTCAGTAGTGCAGGGGGGAAAACGGTAATGTGGAGATACATTTTCTTAGCTCTTAAACATCTCCTGTCTACTGGTTTATCAATCGTCGCTGTCTTTGTATCAAAATTGGCTTGTGCAGCAACTCGTGAAGCTTTACGGGGCAAGAACTATTCTGATGTGGGAGTGCCAATGTATGAAAATGACGGCATAGCAACTCTTGTCGGTCTTTTAGTATTCTTAATAATTCTGTTCGGGTTTTTATACGTTCTTCAACGTACACTTAGTCAGAATTTACAATGGCTTCCATATTTAGTAGCTATTATTACCTGTATTTTTGCTAGTCCATTTCTTTTAATTGCGGTTTTTTGGTAATAAATCAAATTGTTAATGAATCAGGGGCAAGGAGTGCAAAGAGGGCTAACACTTTGCTGAAGCGGATGGAACGAAATACTATAACTTTAAAGAATTAAAGTGAGCATAGTAAAAAACTTCAAACCTTAGTATCTACAATTATGTGCGGCTTTGATAAAGGCTTTATTTTATGCACTTGCAAGGACAAAGAAAAACCCATTGTGCATAACAAAAATTCGAGGCGATATAAACAGGAGCAAGCAACCACTCCCAAGGTGTATCGATGGTATTTATCTACATTATATTAACTTATAGTGGTAGTTATAGTTTAACTCAAGGCTAGCAGATAAAAATGTATAAATATACTTGGACTATTCTCTGTTTAATGATGATAAATTATATAGTTGACCTGGATATTCAAAAATTACAAGCATCTAGTCTTATTGCTAGACAAAATAAATTAACCAGTCAAAATTCAAAACCTCAACTTGTGACAAGTCCACTATTTCGTATTGTCAAAAATGGCAATTATGGTTTTATTGACAAAACTGGGAAGATAGTTATCGAGCCGCAGTTTGATTTAGCTTGGAGCTTTATCGACGAGCGAGCGCAGATTAAAATTAATGATAAATATGGGTATATCGAACCAACTGGGAAACTGATTATACCTCCACAATTTCGTTTAGCTTTTGCGTTCTCTAATAGACTTGCCTTAGTTGTAGTTGAAGATAAATATGGCTACATTAATACCAATGGGAAATTAGTAATTCCACCTCAATTTGAGGAAGCTTTAGCTTTTAAGAATGGGTTAGCAGCAGTGAAGATAGATGAGAAGTGGGGTTATATAGACTTGAGTGGTAAGTTAGTCATTCAGCCGCAGTATGAACAAGCGCTACATTTTAACGAAGGATTAGCAGCAGTAAAAATTAATAATAGATGGGGCTATATAAATTCTCTAGGAAATATAGTTATACAACCCAAGTTTGAAGAAACTTTAAGATTTTCACAAGGATTAGCAGTAGTAAAAATTGGAGATAAATATGGTTACATTAATAAATCTGGTCAAATTGTTATTTTACCAAAATTTGATGAAGCTTGGGAATTTGCTGAAAATTTAGCAGTAGTAAAAAGCGGTAATAAATGGGGTTATATTAATCCTCGTGGAGAGAGGATTATTGCTCCTAAATTTGATAGGGTAACCTCATTTGCTGAAGGATTAGCTGCTGTCAAACTTGATAATAAATATGGCTATATTGATACTCAAGGTAAAATATTAATTCAGCCACAATTTGATTTAGCTCTGAGTTTTACAAATGAACTGGCTTTAGTATATCTTGATGGCAAGGCTGGCTATATTAATAAAACCGGAGAGTTTATTTGGACTCCCAGCAATTAATCAAAGCATAAAACTTCTTTGTTTTATTACCTCACAACAAAGTATTTTTGTCAGTCAAGCAAGTGCAGAATCACCAGAATCACCAAACAAACCTTTGTAAGCTTCAGCAGCTTCATTGCCAAAACCACCAGCTTGGGTATGGCGAACCAAAGATTGAACGATTGGTACAGCAATACTCATACCAAATAAGGCATTGAAACCTGCAATTACCACTGGTGCTGACAATATAACTGTAAACTCTGGAAATAGAGCCAACACAGCCACCAACACCAGAAAAACAATTGGTGTAGCAATACCTGCTGCTTTTGCCGTTTCTAAAATTAAAGTTTTATATTCTTCAACAGTGATGTCGCCTCGGTAAAGATCCAAAGAATATGAAATCGCTGTAACTATAACTTGGGTGAGAATAGCGGTTCCCGTTGCAGTAATGCCAAGTCTAGCAATTGTTCCAGAATTGCTGACGATAGAATCTACTGCATTATAAACCCGGATATAGAACTGCTCCCCAACAGTCATAACTTCCGCGCCGCGACGGAGATTATCAACACCTACTTCCCAAAGAATATTGTCAGATCCATTTGAGCCACCCTGCGAGCGTGGGATAATATGACTACCATGTTTATCACTGAGAAATTGACGAATAGTCCGTTCGTTAGCTCCTAGCTTGGATGTACCAGGGATTTTCTCAAAAAGCTTGATGACATCGGAGTCCGATCGCGGAGAGTCACCAACTCTTAAACCAGCACGATACCTCAACCTATTGGCAATCTTGGGCATTTCTGCTGCTAATTCTGTGGCTGTCGAAGGCAAGTTTTGCAGAGCATCAGCTATCACTAGACTAGAGGTAGTAGCCCCAATAGCAGCAGCTTCAAATGCTTTACTAACATTTTGTACAGTTTGAAGACCTTGCTGTGCTGCTGTAGTTGATAATCCTTGCAAATCAGCGACTGCATTAATGCTTGAAGTAGTAATCTCTACAGTAGTATTCTTAATGCCATCAACCACTTCATCTAGACTGTTAGTTGCATTAGTTGCAACTTCCTGAACTTTCTCTCTAACCTGAGATGCTAACTTTTGTGCTTGGTTGATGAAATCCATATTGTAGTAAACTGTCGAAAATAGTATTGAGTGTTTAGTCCAGCTTGTATGTTGATCGTCAAAAACCACAAGAGCATTAATCACGAAATTTCTGCCAAGATTTTTCCAGAAATTGTAAACAATTGATAAATTTTGGTTTTTTCCAGCCAAAAATTAAAATATGAGTCGATTTTATCAGTTTCTGTAGTTATGTACCCATCGTTGTATCATTAGTCAAAACAAGCATTTCCTTCAAGGTAGATAGGCGATCGCAACAAGTGGATAATATCTGGGTATTGAGATTGTTGATCTCATAAGGGCGCAAGTATAAGCGCCCTCACCTCTACCTGCGAAAATTAGACTAAAAATCAAGCGTCTCATAAGTGCGGACTGGGAATTAATTTTGCCAGATATGTGTATTTCTCAGCATTTGGAGGATATGCCATTTTTCAGCATTAGAGACTGGTGCAAAATTGCATAAGGTCGATTTCCTCAGAAGTACTAAAAAATGAAGGCTCAAAATAACTGTTAAATCAGGTACTCAGTATGGAATTTCAAAAAATGTTTGGACTTGCGTTGAAAAGCATCTGCAATGTGACAATTAACAATGACCAATAAATACAAATACTTATGAGCGAGGCTTCAAGATATTGGCAATTGGTGAGGATTGATGCGGGAGGGAACCGGAGAATTCAACAGATACCTGCTGCGAAGTCGTTTTACGCACAAGTATTTGAGCATTTGATACCAGATGATGATGTACCAGATGCAGACATCCAGGGTAAATTGCTAGATTTATATCGCCATAGTTCTGGCGAGACTGCTTTGTTCGCAGAACGTTGTTTGCTGTGTTTTCTATCTTGGATTCTCGAGCAAGGATGTCTGCAATTAGAAAGAAAATTTGGTCAAAAGCATAATTTTACTGCTAGCGATTTGTTCCCTTATGTCCTAGATGATGATGGTAAATTATCAGTAGCAGGTGTATATCAATGCTTCGCGCAAAAAATTCTCCAGAGTTTTGATTCGCAACAAAGTAGTCTGACTACTTGGGCGATAATGAAATTAAAGCAACAGCCTGAATTGAATAAATTTTTGTTAGAATGCGGTGTTTATTTAATTAGTAATTGGGCACTTTTAAATGATACTCAACCTAAACAGTTAGAACGCATTTTCAAAGAATTTCATATTTTTAGCCAGGGTGGTTTTAGCGACGCAGCAATTAAAGAAGCGAAATCTATTTTAGAAAGCTATCATACTATCTACCGCTTGCAAAGACTGCAACAACGGAGAAAAGGTCTCAGGAGTAAATGTATTGCGCCTGATACTCAACAATTACAAGATATCGCCCAAGATATTCAAAAGCATACAGGTCAAATTTTTGAGATTGAAGTTTTGAGTCAGAAACTGCAAAAGCTGGCTGCTCAATTGCGCGAGTACCGAATTTATGTTCGGGGTGGTTCTGTACAGACAAGTTCTCTAGACGCTGTGTATGGAAGCAAGTATAATTCTTTGATAGAAGAAATCCCGGCGACTGAAACTAATAATATTGTAGAAGAAAACGACGAACAAGCAGAATTTTTGCAGTTTTATCGCCATCAATTTCAACTGGGCTTACAACAAGCTTTAGCCCAAGTTACAGAATCACGAGTGAGATATTTAGAACGGAAGAAAGGCGATAAAGCTAAGATGTTTTTAATTGCTCTGGAACTATCACAATGTCAAAAATTAGCCATGAAGGAAATTGCTGAATTCTTGGGATTGAGAGCGCAAGATTCGGTAACCAAGTTATTAAAGTTAAAAGACTTGCGGACTGATGTCCAACAGGAAATGTTGGTAATTTTAAAGGATTCTCTCAAAGAAAAGGCTAAAGTATATGTTGATATCCAAGCTTTGAAAAACCTGGACGAGCGATTGACAAGCTTTCTGTTTGAAGAAATTAGTCAGATGCTGGAAAATTCCGAGATTCAATCAAGAACAATGAAAAATCACCTAAAAGCTGATATTTTCGCCGAACGATTATGTGAATATATCCAAACTAGAAAAACGAATTAAACCAAAATTATGACAAATTTATTAAGTAATCTTCCTCCCATGTCTTACCTTGATTTTGATGCTTTACCAACTTCAGCAGTTATTCTTTCCCCTGATGAGATTGACCAAGCCGCAATCCTCAGTAATCAAGTTATTAATCAATCCAAACAATGGCAAGCTTATCTTCATTATTTAGCTTTATCAGCTTTTGAGCAATGGCTAGAAGAAAGATCAGAATCTTTAACTATTAATCGCGAGCAATGTACAATTCTACAACCAGTTTTAGCAAATTTTATTAGTGGCGTTGCTAATTTACAAGTAGGGGAATTTAAAATCTGTTTAATTGCTACTGGTAGCTTGAGCGATGAAATGGTGAATATTCCCAGAGTAGTTGTAGATTTACCAGAGTTTATTCCCCACTTTTATGTTTTAGTGGAGGTGTTGGAAGAACAAGAAGCAGCGAATGTTTATGCTTTTTTAAGTTATGAAGAATTACAAGATAATTTACAAATAAATTCTTTACAGTCAGATTGGAATTATCAACTCCCAATATCTTGTTTTGATAGTAATCCAGACCGTCTCTTGCTGTATCTGCGATGTTTGGAATCATCAGCCATATCTTTACCTGTAATTCCATCCAATCGAACTGCGATTTTAGCAAACATACAAAATCAATTGGTGGAATTATTACCTCAGTTACAATCACCAAAACGGGAATTATCTGAAGTTTTAACTTGGGAACAAGCTGCTGCTGTTTTAACTAGTCCAGAATTGATCAATTGGGTTTACACATTACAAACACAAGCAGCTACAGAGAATTTAGAGATGGGTAGCGCCAAGCCAGAATCAACAGCTGCTTTTGCGTCCCTACAAGATGTAATTAAATTAATTACCCAACCTGCTTTAAATGCTGGACGTTGGTTATGGGATGAGTTGGATGATTTAGCTGCTTCACTTTCTTGGGTGCTGTTACCCAGTTTTGCAGATGCTTCCCAAATGCGCCCAATACGTAGTCCAGAGGAAGAATTTGAGGTAATAGCTACTCAATTACGACGGAGGGGTTTAGAAATTCCAGTACAAGCGCGGGGTGCGTATCAAGATTTACTTTTGGCTGGGATACCTTTGCGGTTGTATGCTGTGACTTGGCATTTACTATCGGAATCTCAGCAACCAGAGTGGAGTTTGTTACTAATTTTGGGCGCACCTGCTTTAAGTAGTTTACCGTCTCAGATAAAACTTAGGGTTAGCGACCAAACAGGTATTTTGGATGAACCGGGATTAAATGCAGAGAGTGAAGATTCTTATATATTTACCCGTGTGGTTGGTAATTGGGATGAGAAGTTTTTGGTGAGTGTGAGTTTGATGGATGGGGTTGAGGTGACTTTACCACCCTTTGCGTTTAATTTGGAGCGGTTACGGAATTGACGCGATTGGATACCAGAAAATGGGCGATCGCTTTCACAATACTACTCTTCACTGGATAATTGCAATAAGCAGGTAATTATTGCAAATGTCCGGTATGCTTTGGCGTTGTCTTCACAATATCTTTAAATAGCTTGTGATCTCCAGTATTTATACGGTCTACCACATCAAGGTATCGTAATTATGCTGAGGTCATTTTAAAATTTTGGCATAACCTGGTTTGCCCTCAGAAATATAAGAGATTGAGCAAACAATCTTCTGTAGCCATATCAAGAGGAATAACCAATGTCTAAGCGTTTGAAGAGTTTCGCCCTAGTTAGTTTAGTGTTTTCACTGACTTGTGGTGTTGGGTTAGCGGCGAATGATGTGATAGTGAAGCATACTTTGGCGCAAACTGCAACCAGTTCGGATGGGAAAGCAGAAGGCGATAAGTTGTTTGAGGAAGGTGTACAGCAGTTTCGACGTGGGGAATATCCCAAAGCATTGCAGACTTACCAACGGGTGCTGGAGATTCGGCGAAAACTGGGGGATAAAGCGGGAATTGGTCAAACGCTGAATAATGTAGGACAGGTTTATAATGGTTTACAGCAAAACGACAAAGCGTTAGAAATTTTACAACAAGCTTTAATAATTCGTAGGGAAATTAAAGATCGTGCTGGAGAGGGAGAAACTTTAGATATTCTGGGTGCAGTTTACCTCAGTTTGCAACAAGACGAAAAATCGCTCGAAACTTTACAACAAGCCTTAGCAATTCGCCGTGAGATCAAAGATAGAAATGGGGAAGCAGCGACTCTTAGTAAAATAGGATTTACTTATGTTTTCTTGAAAAAGCAAGAACAGGGTTTGAAACTTTTACAGGAAGCACTGACGCTACACCAAGAGCTAAAAGACAAGTTTCAAGAAGGTTTTACCTTATTTAGAATAGGGAACGTTTATTGGAATGCAGATGACTATCCTCGTGCTTTGGAATGGTACAAGAAGTCACTGATAACAAATAGAGAGGTAGGAAACCGTGCTTTTGAGGGTAGAAGTTTGCTGCAGATAGGATTGATGCATTTTAATCAACAAGAATATGACCAAGCAATTAAGTTTTATCAACAAGCTTTACCTTTAATTAGAGAAGCAGGAATTAGCCAAGCACAAGAAAATATTTTAGCTTCAATAGGAGATGCTTTTAACAATCTCAAACAATATGATGAGGCAATAAAATTTTATCAACAAGCACTAACCATAACGCAAGAATCAAAAAATAAAGCACAAGCAGCCAGCCTACTTGTAAAATTAGCAAATACTTATTTTACGCTCGCTCAATATGAAAAAGCAATTGATAATTATCAACAATCGTTATCGATTGCACGAGAAATACCCAATAATAAATTACAAATATCCGCCCTTCTATATTTATTGGGGGATGCTTATTTTCAGATAAAACAATATCAGCAGTCGTTGAGCTTTTACCAACAAGCGCTGCCTATTGCCAAAGAAATTACCAATAAATCACTAGAAGCACAGATTCTCGACAGAATTGGTGATAGTTACTTCAAATTGCAGCAGTATGACCAAGCTATAGCAGCTTATCAACAAGCTTTACCAGTTGCCCAAGAAGCAAAAAATCAGGCACTCACAGCAAATATCCTCATTGGTATTGGATCAGGTTATAACTTCCAAGATAATAAAGAAAAATACATAGAATACGTTCAGCAAGCACTAAAGATACAAAGAGAAATCAAAGATAAGCCCGCTATCTTAAAAAGTCTATTATTAGTATCTTCACACTATGGTTCAAAAGCTGTTAATTTCTATACCAGAGGCTTAATTGCTCAAGCCAAAGCAGAATTGCCTCGTCGCATTGAGTTTGCAGAGGAAGCCTTGACCCTTGCTAAAGAACTCAAGCAAGAAGCCGAAGAAGCCACAGCTTTATATGCATTAGGTCAAAGCTACTTGATTTTAGGAGATAATCAGAAGGCGCTAGAATTCTCACAGCAGGCTGTGAAGATTGCGCGAGATATTAAAGACACTGACCTCGAAAATAGTGCCCTCAATAACCTTGCTCAAATTTATTCGTCCCAAGGTAATACCCTCAAAAAAATTGAAGTTGGAGAGCGGCAAGTTGAAATTAAAAGAGAACAAAATGACTTATTAGGTTTAGCTTATGCACTAGTTACTCTTGCTTCTGATTATGCAATTGCAGGTAAACATCAACAACAACTTGAAACTAATCAGAAAGCTTTAGCAGTAGCACAAAAAATTGAAATTAGTCAACTACCTTCAAATCAACAAGAGTATACTCAAGAAGTACAACTCTTTGCTATAGATGGATTAAGCAGTAGTTACGAAAACATGGGGCAACTTGATAAAGCATTAGAGTTTGCTAATGAACATCTAAAAACAGCCCAAAGCTTCGGCAAACCAAAGTTTGAAGCAGCAGCACTACTGAACTTAGCTTCTTTATATACCCATTCTTTTAGAGATAACCTCAAAAGTATTGATGCTGCACAAAAAGCCTTAAAAATTGCACGACAAATTCAAGAACCACAAATAGAAGCACAGGCATTACAGCGATTAGGTGGTAATTATAATGAACTTGGCGATTTTAGTAATGCTCTAGAAGCAGCACAGGAATTATTAAATATTGCCAAGCGCTTAGAAAACCCTCGCTTAGAGCGTGATGCTTTAGTAATTTTTGTAAATGTTTATCATGCTCAGGGTGAATTTCAAAAAGCCCTATCTATGGCACAGCAAGTTGTAGCCATCACACAGCAAAAGAATCTTGGATCTGAAGTAACTGCTTTAGGTGCATTAAGTGGAACTTACTTGTCAGTGGGGGATACATCTAAAGCTATAGATGCAGCACAGCAAATATTAAGCATAGCGAAACAACAAAATAATCCCAATTATAAAATGCTTGGGTTGATGTTTATGGGCAAATCCCATAAACTGCGCGGAGAATATCAACAAGGCGTTACTGTCTTAGAAAAAGCTTTGGAGATAACACCTAACAATAAGTTCTTTGCAGGAGAAATAGCAGTAGTTGGAGAACTTGCGACTCTGTATGAAGCATTAGGAGAATATCAAAAACTTATTGCATTAGCAGAACCGCGTTTACCACAAGTAAAGCAACTGAAAAACCGTCCTGTTGAAGCAGGTATACTGATTGTTTTAGGCTACTCTTACAGCAGTATTGGTGAATATCAGAAAGGTACAGGGCTTGTTGAACAAGGTTTAGCAATTGCACAGGAACTTAAAAATCCTGCTCTTGAATCAATGGGACTAGCGAAATTAGGCAATATTTATAACTCTCGCAATGAGTATCAAAAAGCCTTGGAATTAACACAACAAAGTTTAAAAATTGCTCAAGAAATTAAAAGTCCACCTTTAATACTAGAGCCTCAAGCAACTCTAGGAGATATTTATCATAACTTAGGAGACTATACAAAAAGCCAGGATTATTATCAACAAGTATTGACGATAGCTCAACAACTCAAAAATAGACGAATTGAAGGTACTTCTTTATTAATTCTCAGTCAAATTAATTTTAAGCAGAATGAATCGCAAAAATCTGTAGATTTAGCCCAAAAGGCATTAACAATATTTCAGGAAATTAAAGAACCTCGGTTAGAAGCACTTGCTAATTCAATAGTGAGTATTGGTTACGCTGATTTAGGAAATGAGCAAAAAGCTATAGAGTCAGCCAAAATATCTTTAGCGTTTGCTAGACAAGTAAAAAATACAGCTTGGGAAAAAAATGCATTAGCCTTAATTGGACACATACATCGCAAGTTTGGCAGAACAGAACAAGCAATAGCTTCCTACCAACAAGCTTTAGCAATTAAAACAGATAATCAAGTTAAAGGTGCAGACGCAGGTATTTATGCTGGTTTAGCACAGGTTTATGAGAATTTAAATCAACCTAATGTTGCCATCACCTACTACAAGAAATCTGTTAATAGACTTGAAGAAATTCGTAGCGGTATCAAAGGTTTACCCAAAGAATTACAAAATACATTCTTGAATTCAACATTTGACTTAGATAAAGTTAAAGTTTCAGATATTTATCGACAACTTGCAGAGTTATTAATTAAGCAAGGAAGAGATAAAGAAGCGTTATATGTGCAAGATTTATTAAGAGGACAAGAAATTCGTGAGTCTACAAATACTAGAAGTGGTTCTACTGACAAACCACAAATTCCCCTTACAGAAACAGAACAAAAAGTTCCAGCTTTAAACGAATCTATCATCGCTTTAGGATATCAAATTACTCAATGTGAATCAACTAATAGTCAAGAATGTAGCCAATTAAAACAGAAGCGAAGTACGCTAATTACACAACACATACAACAGATAGAAGGGCTTAATAAGTTAATAAGTGAGAATCGTCATAAAGATGATATTTTCTTTGATCCTACAATCTTAGGGAAAATTAGAGAAATTGTTGAAGCTACTCCCAACACTGTAATGATTTATCCATTAGTAGGAGAACAAGAATTACATATACAGTTGTATGGCAAAGAAGGTGTCGTCAAAACAGTTCCTGTTCCGGTTGGGCGTGTAGAATTAGGAAATGCAGTGCAAGAATTTCGCAGTTTGATGGAAAAATGTGAAAAAATAGCTTACTGCGGTGGTGAAGATATTACTAAAGTAAAAGCAGCAAGTAAAAAGCTTTATGACTGGCTTATTCAACCAATAGAAAAAGAATTAAACGCTAACCCTGTAGAAAATTTGGTTTTTGCTCTGGATAGGGTGACACGTTATATTCCCACAAGTGCATTATTTGATGGAAATCAATACCTAATCGAGAAATATTCTATTTATGTTGCACCTTCAGCAGCATTAACAGATATTAGTAAACCGTCACCATCCCTAAGCACTGGCAATACAAATATATTAGGAATGGGACTCTCTGAGGCTGTAGCTCAAAATGGCGCAATACCTGCTTTTAATGGTTTAAAGAGTGTGCCTAAAGAATTAGATTTTATTGTCAAAGAGCAAAATGATTCTAGCGACAAACAAGGCATTTATAATGGAAAAACTTTCTTAAACTCTCAATTTAACTTCTCTACAATAGAAAATAATCTGAAAGATAAAAATGTTTTGCATTTGGCAACTCATGGTGTATTTGACCCTAATAGCCCACAAAAATCATACGTGCTTTTAGGTGATAAAAAACCAATGTCACAAAACATGATTTACACTTTGGTCGGTTTAAAAAATATTCACCTTGTTGTACTTTCTGCTTGTCAAACAGCACTTGCTAGCCCCAATCAAGACGGTGTAGAAATTAATGCTTTTGCTTATCATTTTTTGAAAAATGGTGCTAAATCAGTAATGGCTACTTTATGGAAAGTAGATGACCCCAGTACGGCTAAACTAATGGAGTTATTTTACCGTAACCTTGCAACTGGAAAAATGACAAAATCTCAAGCATTACGTCAAGCGCAATTAAGTATGCTCAAAGGTGAGAATTATACCGGAGAAAATGGTGATAAACGTGGTGCTTATGTAGAGAGAGAACAAGAAGCATTACCCAGAAATGAACAGCAAAAAAGTAGTTACTCCCACCCCTACTACTGGGCACCATTTATTTTAATTGGTAACGGTTTATAAACAACATCAGAGATGCAATGAATCGCATCTCTCCTCACTAATAAATAATGCACTACCAATCAGTTAGCACACATGAGCAACTTTTATCTCAAAGTTCAATATATTGAAAAACTTTGTTTATTTCAACTCAGTTGGGGAAAAGGACAGCAGCTAAATGTGACAATTCCCTATCCTCAAAATCTCACCATACTCTATCAAGATTGGCAACGTTCCTATCTAAATTATTACAAAAATTACAAAACACAATCAGTACGTGGTCGGATAGCAGATAGTGGTGTAATTTCTACTCCTCCGACGGATTGGCAGGCAAAATTAGTGCAGGCGGAAGCTAAATTTTTGTTGGAATTTCATAAATGGTTGCGTTGTGGAGAATTATATGAAATTCGTATGGCTTTGGCTAATGTAGTAGGAGAAAAAGAAAAAATAGAAACCCCTGCTCAATCACCCCAGATTACAAATCTTTTTGTTACTTGTAACACCATAGATTTAGAACGCTTTCCTTGGGAATCCTGGGAAATTGGTACAGAATTTGCACTTTCTTCTGGTAAAATTCGCATTGTTCGTACTCCTGTAAATATTCATCAAGGATTTGCACAGAAAAATACTCGGCTTACTCGTAAAGTTAGAGTATTAGCAATTTTAGGTGATGAAACTGGCTTAGATTTCAAAGCTGAGAAGCAAGCAATGCGTCAATTTAAAAATATAATTGATGTCAAATTTGTGGGTTTACAGCCAGAAACAAGTATTGCAGATTTAAAAACTAAAATCAAAGATGCTCTTACCTCAGAATCAGGTTGGGATATCTTATTTTTTGCTGGACACAGTAATGAAAATAATATCACCGGAGGAGAACTTAGTATTGCTGAAAACGTCACTTTATCGATTAGTGAAATTGCACCATTATTAAGTATTGCAATAGAACGTGGGTTACAATTTGCAATTTTTAACTCCTGCAATGGGTTGAATATTGCTAACTCTCTAATTGACTTGGGTTTGAGTCAAGTTGCTGTGATGCGCGAACCCGTTCATAATGCGGTAGCAGGGGAATTTTTACTACACTTTTTACAAGCTTTGGCGGAATTTAAAGATGTTCACGAAGCTTTATTATTAGCATCTCAATATTTGAAGACAGAGAAAAACCTTACATATCCCAGTGCTTATTTAATTCCTTCTTTATTTCGTCATCCAGAAGCACCTTTATTTAAGGTTGAACCATTTGGGATTAAACAAAGACTTAAAAAAATTATTCCCACTCGCAAAGAAGCGATCGCACTTACAGCTTTATTATTAATTAGCTTACAAATTCCCGTCCAAAATCACTTATTAGGACGCAGATTGTGGGTACAATCTTTCTATCGTCAATTAACAGGAGAAGCTTTCTATCGTCAACTAACAGGAGAAGTTGCTAATCAAAATATTCCTCCTGTTCTGTTAGTACAAATTGACGACGAATCAATTAAAGAATCTAAAGGTCTAATTAGTAACCCTAGACCAATGAACCGCAAATATATTGCAAGTTTAGTTAATCAGCTAACGAATGAAGGAGCGAAAATAATCGGTATTGACTTTGTATTAGATAGACACCAACCCGACAACGATAAAATTTTAGCCCAAGCTGTCAAAAAAGGAGTTAGTACATCTCCTAATCCAACTTTGTTTATATTCGCGGGAACTGAGTCTGATGCTGGCGTATGGCAGACTGTTATCCCAGAAATTGCCAGTTCTAATTGGAGTTTAGATGGTGAAATAGAAATATTATTTTGTGATACAATACTGCGTATTCCTTGTTATCTCACACTGTTACCATCATCAAGTAATAATTCAAAACCTTTTCCTTTTGCGGGTATATTGGCTTTATCGCATCAATTACAATCTTCTACCGATAATTCAAGCAAAGATAGTAAAAACAAACACCAAATTCCCCAGCCAAAATTAAACAGTCAAAGCAACTTTTGGCAACAAATCAATAGTCATCTCAACAATAATAAACATAATACTATTTTGGGTTCGCCCCGTTCTCGGTTACAACCAATCACCGATTACAGCACAATCATTGCCCAAATGTGGCTGCATCCGATTATTGATTTTTCTATCCCTCCAAACCAAGTATATGAATCCATCCCTGCTTGGAAACTGTTAGATAAAGAAAATAAAAATCTACCTTTGGGAAACATACAAGAACAAGTCGTTATTATCGCACCAGGGGGATACGATGAAGCGGGAATGTCGATGGATAAAGAAGATAATTTTGTTCTACCCCCAGCACTAGATTTTTGGCGACTTCAACAGGGAGACAATAGCAGAATTATATCTGGTGGAGAAGTTCATGCCTATATGGTGCATCATTTTCTTACGCAGAGATTGGTCATACCTATCCCAGATTTTTGGATATTGGGGATTGCTGTTTTGATGGGGAAATATTTCTACTATTTATTACGCAACAATCCTCGATATCGCTGGGAATGGTTGATGTTGCTTTCCTTACTAACGGTCGTTTATGGAATTATTAGTTTGGAAATATACATATCATCCTTAGCAATTTTATTACCTTGGTTTTTACCATCTGCGACTGTTTGGACATATTCCTTATCAGGTTTTTTCCGGAGAGAAAGTCATGAATAATTATAAATTAATTTTATCTAGCTTATTAATATCTGCAATGCCTGCTACATTGATCCCCGTTTTCCCAAATCAAGTATCCTATGCAGAAAAACGTCCAGCACAGCAGTCTTTTTCTTGGTGGAATATTTTTAGGAGGAACCCTCCAGTGGGAAGGGGTAAAGGTGGATCGCGTCCAACGATAAATGGTGTTTGTATTGCTGCACCAGATTTTAACGAAACTATTTGGAGCGATCGCCCGTTTATAATTTGGCAAGGGAATCTGAAAAAAATCGGACTTTCTCAAGGTATTCCCGATGCGAGTGCGACTGACAATATCCAAACAGGACAGCTTTATGCAACTTATACAGGGAATCCCTTGCAACTTGGTCAAACTTACCGTTGGTTAGTAGCAGTTATTGACCAATCGTGGACGGGAAATATTGCATTTAAAATCATGGAACCCCAAAAAAGACAACGCATTACCAATGATTTGCAGAATTTGGAACAGCAAGAAAAAGCTAAGGGAACAAGTGCTGAGGGGATAGCGTTTGCAAAAGCGGAGTATTTTTTAGCACAAGAACCGCCATTGCGCTCAGATGCTTTGCAGCAAGCTTACTCGGTGGACAAACCTTCACCAGAGTTAGTTAAAATCCGGGAAGAGATTGTGAAAGATTTTTGTAAACCGAATTAACCACAGGCTAAGAATTTTCAACTGGTTGAGATGCCTAAAATTAAGCCCCAAATTGTTGTTATACAAGAGTTTGGGCATTTACATAACTTTCGACATCATAAATGCTGGCATAGAGATTATTATGAGGAAAAGAAGTTGCGATCGCTGTCTATGAATCTTCAATCCGTTGTAAGTTTAAACAACCTGCCTCTTCATATCCTAGTTGAACGGCTGGATTCAGGGCATTTTATCGCATCAGTAACAGAGTTAGCTGATTGTGTAGCCGAAGCTGAAAATCGTGAGGATGCGTTCCCCTTTGGGGTTGCCGAAGGCATCGCATTTCTACAAGAAAAAATTAAAGCAAGGCTAGTAAATATTGAGATTTTGACCATAGAAGTTTCAAATAATCCCTGGACAGATTTTATTGGTATGTTTGAGGGCGATGAGGATTTTGCACAGCTGGCTGAGGAATTGCGGACAGAGCGCGAGTTAGACATAAATGGTGCAGCATGAGCCTTTGGTTGCTAGATACTGACCATGTATGGCTACTGTTGGATGGATGAAATCGATCAGCGTGGGTAAAGATGCCCACATTACTTGTTTTTGCTCAATTTCTTGAGAGAGAAGGTTCAACAATAACTTGCTTGGTACGCTAAAAAAAGCATAACCTCTTGTGGTTGAGAAATACGAGTAATTACTGAAAGATTTCAAGGGCTGAAGAAATGCGTAAAAGTCTGAATTGCTTTAACCGCCGAGGTAATAGGGTTTATAAAGCCAAAAATCAGTTATCAATATTTGTTTATCGGGCTACATTTGTTACTGTGTTGCTTTCGTTGATATTTCCCGTAGGTTTAGCATCTCCGCAGATGAGGGAAGTAGAGGGTGGGATAAGTAGTAGATTAGTAGCACAAGGACAGACACAGCAACAGAGACTAGAAGAATCAAGGAAACTAAATAAACAGGGACTTAAATTATTTCGCCAAGGTAAATATAAAGAAGCCCTAGAATTATTCGATAAAGCGCTAGTAATTAGTAGAGAAATTAGGGATAAAGAAAGTGAAAGTAGAATTTTAAGCAATATTGGTTCAGTTTACGACAATCTGGGCGAGTACCGACAGGCACTAGATTATAATCAACAAGCTTTAACTATCGCTCGACAAATCGATGATAAATCAGGTGAAGGTAGAATTTTAGACAACATAGGACAAGTTTACGATCATCTGGGAGAATATCAAAAAGCATTAGATTATTATCAACAAGCCTTAACCATTTCTCGACAAATTGATGATAAATTTGGCGAAGGTACAACTCTCCACAATATTGGAAAAATTTATGACAATCTAGGACAGTATCAAAAAGCATTAGATTATTATCAGCAAGCCTTAATCATTGCTCGACAAATTGATGATAAAGCTGGCGAAGGTACAACTATTAATAATATTGGTTTAGTTTATCGCAGGCTGGGGCAGTATCAAAAAGCATTAGATTATTATCAACAAGCTTTAACCGTTGCTCGACAAGTGGAAGACAAGGAACTTGAAGGTACAACGATTAACAATATTGGGTTGGTTTATAATAGTTTGGGACAATATCAAAGAGCCTTAGATAATTATCAGCAAGCTGTAATTATTGCTCAAAAAATCCTTAATAAAGCACTTGAAGGTATAATTATCAGCAATATTGGGGTAGCCTACGATAATCAGGGACAATACCAAAAAGCATTAAATAATTATCAAAAAGCTTTAACTATTGCTCAACAAATTGGTGATAAAGCTGGTGAAGAAACTACTCTTGGTAATATTGCAGAAGTTTACCGCAGTATGGGACAGTATCAAAAGGCATTAGATTATTGTAAACAAGCATTAAAAATTGCTCGACAAATTGGTGATAAGGCTGGTGAAGGTACTTATTTAAACAATATTGGAGTAGTTTACGAAAATCTAAAACAGTACCAAAAAGCATTAGATAATTACCAACAAGCATTAGCTATTCGTAAACAAGTTCGTGATGATTCTGGCGAAGGTGGAACTCTCAATAATATTGGAGTACATTATATAGATCAAGGTAATTACTCCGAAGCGGAAAAACCTCTCTTTGCTGCTATTAAAATTTGGGAGTCACTACGGGCGACATTAAATGATGAGCAAAAAATATCAATATTTCAACAACAAGCCACTACCTATCGATGGTTACAAAAAGCTTTAATTGCCCAAAATAAAATAGAACAAGCATTAGAAATATCTGAACGCGGTAGAGCCAGAGCCATTATCGACTTAATCACCTCAAAATCAACCAGAAGTAACGAATTTTTAAACACAATCCCATCCATTGCTCAAATCAAAAAAATCGCCCAACAGCAAAAAGCTACACTTGTGGAATATTTCTTAGCCAAGGATGCAAAACTTTATATTTGGGTAGTTCAACCCACAGGAGAAATTAAATTTAAACAAGTAGATTTAAAATCCCTCAAAACACCTCTGAAAAATTTAGTAGAAACCAGTCGTCAATCTATTGGTGTTATCAAACAACGTGGTGCTGAAATTGAAAACCCACCCCTACCAAGTCCAGAAAATCAAAAAAAACGCTTACAACAACTCCACGAACTCCTAATTACACCCATCGCCAACTATCTCCCCAAAAATCCTAGCGATCGCGTAATTTTTATTCCCCATGAATCTCTATTTCTTGTCCCCTTCCCCGCGCTCAAGGATGCAAACAACAAATACCTGATTGAAAAGCATACCATCCTCACCGCTCCAGCAATTCAGGTATTAGACTACACCCGTAAAAACACAGAAACATTAAATATTGCATCTCTGCAACTGGGAGATACATTACTAGTAGGGAACCCAATTATGCCCGTTACAGGGATTCCACCCGTACAACAACGTCCTTTACCCGGTACAGAAAAAGAAGCGAATAAAATAGCCTCCATCCTCAACACCCAACCTCTAATCGGTAAACAAGCAACAAAATCTGCCGTACTGCAAAAAATATCAACCGCCAAAATAATTCATTTAGCTACACATGGATTACTCTATGGCTTTGGGGAAAGAATACCAGGTGCGATCGCACTTGCTCCCGATACTCCTGGTGTCAACGAAGGATTGCTCAAAACAACCGAAATAATTAACTTAAATTTGAACGCAGACTTAGTAGTTTTAAGTGCTTGCGATACTGCTGGAGGGGAAATCACAGGTGATGGAGTCGTGGGATTATCCCGTTCCTTATTGACTGCGGGAGCAGAGAGCGTCATCGTTTCCCTGTGGGCGGTTGATGATAGTTCCACCTCAGATTTAATGGTGGAATTTTACCAGCAATTACAGCAAAATCCTGACAAAGCCAAAGCCCTACGTCAAGCAATGTTAAGCACAATGAAAAAATATCCCCATCCCATACACTGGGCGGCTTTCACCCTCATCGGCAACGCCGAATAAACGGGAATTAAAAAAAATTTTCACCAAACCGCAAAATTTTGGCATATCCTCCTTACTCCCAGAAATACATATAACCAAGAAAGCAAAAGATACTTCCAGAACGGAAAAAACAATTGTAATTCACTCTGCCGAAAGTATCTAGTTTTCTTTTGCCAACATCACCCAACAATCATCAATAATTTAGGAAACGAAAAAATGAAAAAATTCACACTAGCACTTGGCATGGCTGTATTAGGTGCGGTTATTTCTAGTCCCAAAGTTTTGGCAGAAAATCTCAATCAATCAGAACCAATCCTGATTGCTCAAACTCAAACTCAACTCAAGCCACAACTACAGCCACCCTCAATCAACCCTCAATTTACACATACCTACAACTCTGGAAATAGTAACAATATCGAGACCTTATTAAATCAGGCAACAGAGTATCTACAAAAGGGCAATTATGACCAAGTAATTGATAATTGTAATTAAATTTTACAACAAGATAAAGATAATTATGGAGCTTATATACTGCGAGGTTTAGCATATATCCAACTAGAAAAGTATCAGCCCGCAGTTGATGATTTTAATCAAGCAATTCGGATTGAGCCAAATTCCCATTACTCATACTTTGGTAGAGGTTATGCTTACTTATACTTAAAAGACTACGAACAGTCACTAGCAGATTTTAATCAAGCAATAAAATTAGATTCAGACTTCGCCCATGCTTATTTTTGGCGTGGTATTGCTCAGGGGAATTTAGGTAATAAACAGGGAGCAGTTGCAGATTTAAAACAAGCGGCGGAACTGTATAAAAGAGAGGGTAAAACTGAGAATATGAAGACAGCACTTGACCTGCTAAAGCAAATTAGTTAATGCAAATATTAAGCCCAGATTCCCATCTGTTTGGAGGGGAATCTGTAACACTCGCATTTCTGATTACTGAGTTTTATGGTAATTTAAGCAGAAATACGGATAAAGCGGGTGCGTTACGTCAAGCAATGCTGGAAACGATGAAAAAGTATCCAAATCCTCGCGATTGGGCTGGTTTTACGTTGGTTGATTTGTTGTAGTGGGGGTATGACTATGCGTTCCTGCAAAATGGGCTTAAGTGTGTTGGTTTGTCTGTTAGCTATTTTTTCGGCTTCGTTCGGTTCTAGTTTGTTGATGGTGTTTACTGAATCGCGGGTTTTGGCGCAGACGGTAGATGCACGGAAAGCGGAAGCTGATAAACTCTTTAAGCAAGGTATTCAGCAGTATCAAACCAGTCTGTTTGAGGCCGCATTACAATCTTGGCAGCAAGCGCTGATTATTTACCGAGAAATCAAAGACCGTGATTTTGAAAATGCCACATTGGGAAATATCGGTCTTGTCTACCTTGATTTGGGAAACTACACCAAAGCTATTGAATACTTTCAGCAAGTTTTGGCGATCGCACGAGAAATCAAAGACCGTGATTTGGAGAGTGCCTCACTGGGAAATCTTGGTGTTGCGTACCTTTACTTGGGAGACTACCCCAAAGCTATTAACTACCAACAGCAGCGCTTGGCGATCGCACGGGAAATTAAAGACCATCAAGGTGAAGGAAAAGCACTAGTAAATCTTGGTATTGCCTATTATAATCTAGGAAACTACCCAAAAGCTATTGAGTACTATCAGCAAAGCTTGGCGATCGCACGGAAAATTCAAGACCGTCCAACTGAGGCAAGAGTACTGGGAAGTCTCGGTAATGTTTACGATAGTCTAGGAAACTATCCGAAAGCCATTGAGTACCACCAGCAAAGTTTGGCGATTGTACGAGAAATTAAAGACCGTCAAAGCGAGGGAAGAATACTAGGAAATCTCGGTCTTGCCTACTTTAGCTTGAGAGATTACCCGAAAGCCATTGAGTACCATCAACAAAGTTTGGCGATCGCACGGGAAATTAAAGACCGTCAAACTGAAGGAAATGCACTCTCGAATCTCGGTGTTGCCTACCTTTCCTTGGGAGAATACCCCAAAGCCATTGAGTACCATCAACAAAGTTTGGCGATCGCACGGGAAATTAAAGACCGTCAAGGCGAGGGTAAATCACTGGGAAATCTTGGTAATGCCTACAGTTCTTTGGGAAACTACCCCAAAGCCATTGAGTACTACACACAAACTTTAGCGATCGCACAGGAAATTAAAGACCGTCAAAGTGAAAAGTCTGCGCTGGGAAATATCGGTGTTGCCTACCGTTCTCTAGGAGACTACCCCAAAGCTCTTGAGTACCAACAACAAAGTTTAGCGATCGCCCAGGAAATTAAAGACCGTCAAGGTGAGAGTAGTTCACTTGGAAATATCGGTAGTGTTTACCTTTCTCTGGGAGATTACCCCAAAGCTATTGACTACTTTCAGCAGCAATTGGTAATTACCCGAGAAATCAAAGACCCTAAAGGCGAGAGTAATGCACTTGGAAATATCGGTAATGTTTACCTTGACTTGGGAGACTATCCCAAAGCTATTGAGTACTTTCAACAAGTGTTGGTGATCGCCCGAGAAATTAAAGACCGTCAAAGCGAGGGTCAATCACTGGGAAATCTTGGTAATGCCTACAGTTCTTTGGGAAACTACTCCAAAGCCATTGAGTACCAACAACAAAGTTTGGTGATCGCCCGAGAAATCAAAGACCGTCAAGGCGAGAGTCATTCACTCAGAGAACTTGGTTCTGCCTACCTTTACCAGGGAGACTACCCGAAAGCCATTGACTACTACAAGCAAAATTTAGCGCTCGCCCAGGAAATTAAAGATAGATTAGGCGAGGGAGCGTCTTTAAACAATCTAGGAATTGCTTTTTATAAAGGAGGTAATCTTCCCGCCGCAGAGAAAACTCTGTATGAGGGAATTAAGGTTAAAGAATCGCTGCGAGGTAAAAAGTTAGCTGATACTAACAAAGTTTCACTTTTTGACACTCAAAACAACACCTATAGAATTTTACAACAAGTTCTCATCGCCCAAAATAAAACCGATGCTGCTTTAGAAATATCTGAACGCGGAAGGGGAAGAGCATTTGTCGAACTACTTGCTTCCCGCTTATCTGCTAACTTGCAAGAAGAACCTCCTACGCCAACAAATATTAGGGAGATTAAGCAAATTGCTAAAGCACAAAATTCTACCCTCATTCAATATTCAATTATTTATGATGAGTTCAAAATTAATGGCAAACGAGAAATAAAAGAATCAGAACTTTATATTTGGGTCATCAAACCCACGGGTGAAGTCACATTCCGCAAAGCCGACCTCAAACCATTATGGCAAAAAGAAAATATCAATTTAGAGCAATTAGTTAAAATTAGCCGTCAATCAATTGGTGTCAGAGGTGCAAAAATAGAAAACCCACCTCAAGCAAATCCAGAAACTCAGAAAAAACGCTTACAAAAACTCCACGAAATATTAATCTCACCCATCGCTGACCTATTGCCCAAAAAAGAAACTGATAAAGTAGTATTCATCCCGCAAAGCTCATTATTTCTAGTTCCCTTCCCTGCATTACAAGACGAAAACGGCAAATACCTGATAGAAAAGCATACCATCCTCACATCTCCATCAATTCAGGTTTTAGATTTAACTAAAAAACAATATCAAAAACTTGGCAACCAACCCCTACAGACTAATAATATGCTGATTGTGGGTAATCCCATCATGCCCAAAGTCACAATAAAAATTGGCGAAACACCGCAACAATTACCACCTTTAGATGGGGCAGAAAAAGAAGCAAAAGCTATTGCTAATTTATTTAAAATTCAACCCTTACTTGGTAAACAAGCTACAGAATCCACTGTAGTCCAACGCTTACCCCAAGCACAAATTATTCACTTTGCCACCCACGGATTATTTGATGATATTCGTGGTTTAGATAGTTCGATTGCTCTAACACCAGAAAATCTTAACTCCCTTTCATCCCCTCTCAGCAAAGAAGAGCAAAAACGCGATGGACTCCTCACCGCAGAAGAAATTTTTGGCTTGGAACTCAAAGCCAATTTAGTAGTTCTCAGTGCTTGCGATACAGGTAGAGGAAGAATTACTGGGGATGGTGTTATCGGTTTATCTCGCTCTTTTATCAGTGCAGGAGTACCCAGTGTCATCGTCTCCCTCTGGTCAGTTGATGATGGTTCAACCGCATTTTTAATGACCGAGTTTTATCAAAATCTGCAACAAAAAATGGACAAAGCCACAGCATTAAGAAAAGCCATGCTCGACACCAAGAAAAAATATTCAAATCCATCACAATGGGCAGCTTTTACCCTCATCGGTGAATCTCAATGACCTAACCCCCTTCCCTGCACGGGAATGGGGAATTTCAAAGCCTCTCTCCTGCAAGGAGAGAGGTTTGGAGAGAGGTCAAAACTGCATATCCTCCTCACTTCTAGAAATATAAATAACCAAATAATCCAAAATCACCATGTCTTACATCAAACGCCGTCAATTTATCCAATTCGCTGGTTCTGCTTTAGCCACAATGGGTATCAGCCAGTTAGATATCATGCGTCAAGGAGAACGTTACGCAAAAGCTTTAGCACAAGATACACCCCGCAAACTGGCGTTACTGGTGGGAATAAACGATTATAAAAACAGCATACCTACTCTAGGAGGTTGCTTAACCGATGTTTCCTTACAAAAAGAGTTACTAACCAACCGCTTTGGTTTTAACGCAAAAAATATTCTGACTTTAACCGACTCACAAGCCACACGCCAAGGTATTTTACAAGCATTTGACGAACACCTAATCAAGCAAGCCAAACCTGGTGATGTTGTAATCTTCCATTTTTCTGGACATGGTTCGCGTGTCAAAGATAAAGATATGCCCGGTGGACTTAACGGTACAATTGTCCCGGTTGATAGTTCCTTACCTCCTAATGGTGGTGTGGTGCAAGATATTATGGGAGGCACACTGTTTTTACTCATGTATGCATTGCAAACCACAAATGTCACTGTGGTATTAGATTGTTGTTACTCAGGGGGTACAAAGCGGGGAAATTTTGCTGTTCGTTCCCGCGATGGTGGAAGTAATTTCTTACCTAGTAAAGATGAATATGAAACACAGCGTAAATTATTAGAAAGAATCCCACTGTCACAACAAGATTTTATTACCAAACGCCGCCAAAATGTTGCTAAGGGAATAGTAATTACAGCTGCGAAATCCGATCAATTTGCTGTAGATGGTCAATTTAGTGACTTTCGTGCTGGAGCTTTTACTTACGCTTTAACTCAATATCTTTGGCAGGTAAATAGCAATGAAGCTTTTGCTAAAACTTTCGCCTATGTTCGCCATAATGCTCGCACGATAGCATGGAATACTGGCGGTTTTCAAGAAGCAGAAATAGAAAGAAACATCACAAATCTCAACTCCCCATTATACTTTTTACCTCCTAAAGCAACTCCCGCAGAAGCCGTAGTTACAGGTGTGAATGGCAACCAAGTAAATTTATGGTTGGGTGGAATCGAACCCCAAAGTCTAGAGGGTTTCAATAAAAGTGCAACTTTAACAATTATTGATGAAAAAGGGGAAGCACGCGGACATGTACAAATTGAATCCCGTCAAGGCTTATTTGCTAAAGGTAAATTACTCGACAACACACGCACTCAAACAGCATTAGCAAAAGGAACTTTTTTACAAGAGCGTATTCGCACTATTCCTAAAGATATAACTTTAAAAATCGGACTTGATGATAGTTCTCTTGATAGTAATATCATTGCTCAAGCAAAACAAGCTTTACAAACAATACCTGGTATTGAAGCCTTACCTCTGCGACAAAAAGAAGTGCAATATATATTTGGTCGGATGACTCAAGCCAAATATCAAGAATTACAGAAACAAAAAATCCCAAATTTACCTGCAATTGGTAGCTTTGGTTTATTTACACCTACCTTAGACACAATTATTGTTAATTCCTTTGATGATGCTGGCGAAACATTAAATACCGCAGTGCAACGCTTACAACCAAAACTTAAATCATTCTGGGCTGCGAGAATGGTCAAAAATATTCTTGGTAATAAAAATACATCAAAAATCAATATTTCTGTTTCCATGATTATTGCTGATAGTCAAGAACCTCTCGCCAATACTTTTACACCTCGTGGAGCCAAAACAAATAATGACAATGGCAACCAATCAGCACCATCCAAACCAGTAAGTATTTCCGATTCTGGTATACCAAAATTACCCTTGGACACAAAAATAGCTTTCTATGTTCACAATCAAGAATCGGTACCTCTTTACGTCACTATTTTAGGTATAGATAGTGCTGGAGACATAGGAAATCTCTTTCCTTATGATTGGTCAGAAGAACCGATATTAGCCGCATCAATAGCAGGTGGAGATAAAGTACTAATCCCCAAAGCTGAACATCAACGTAGCGGCACAAGGATAAATATTGGCGAGCCACTGGGCTTTTCAGAAATACTGATTATTGCCAGTCCCACACCTTTACGGGATTTACTCGAGAAACTCCAAGCGATCGCAGTTTCCCAAGGACAAGCTGGTAAACGCAGCGTCATAACAGCAACCGGAGATGAATTTTTAGACTTAACTAATAACTTGCTTGATGATTTAGACAGAAGCACTCGCGGTGGAATTCTTGTGGAAAATATCCAACTTCCAGAGGGAGAACGTGGAGTTGATACTACAAAATTAGCCGTAATTTCGATTCCATTTGAAGTAGTGAGTTAGTAAAATTGAGTAAACTTACAGTGTTATTGTTTCATGTATGGGAGGTTAGGTAAAATACCTAACCTCATTTGTTTTAATTCAGAGTTAAGAGGTTGTTTGAAAAGTTTTTGGCTGTGATTTTAGATACTAATCGATCCCCCCTACCCCCCTTTTTAAGGGGGGAAATACAATCAAAGTCCACGGCAGTTGCTTCAAGTCGGGAAACCCGCCCAACGCACTGCCTCCCCTTTTTAAGGGGGATTTAGGGGGATCTAAAACTTTTTGCTACCAACGACAGGACTTTTAAAACATCCTCTAAGAAGTAAACGATCATCTTGAAGGTGTTGCTCGAACTCTCTCACGTAATAACAGTCCAGGTTTTAGTGATATAGATGTTGGAGATTCTAGCAATTTTGCATATCCTACCAATCCTTTACGACTTTCAAGCTTAACTATTCCTTGCTGCTGACCTTCAGCATTGATGATTTCAAAAACAGCACCTTGATTCAAGTTCTCCAGATTTTTTGGATTAACACCACCAAGCCAAATTTCTATTTGATTTTCCTTAACTTGAGTAATTACCGCTTCTGCCCTCGGTGTTTGTACTCCAATAAAATACATGGGACGTTGCTGATAATCGCTGTTGGGTTTAACAAAAAGTACAGGCTCTTGAAAATTACCTTGCTCAAAACTTAAAGCCTTGACATTGCGAGCAATATTCACAAATGATTCACCCAAAGTTAGATTTCCACTTTGCTGCCAGAGATACTGTGTCAAAGTATAAGTAAATAGTCCTGCATTAAAGTCATTAAAGCTGGCATCGATGGCAAATTGATCGCGCCTTGCACTTGCAAGCACAACTCCTTTAGGTATTCCGATTCTCCGTTGTTTTATAAATTCCTCTGCTGACAAACCTAAACGTTGTAACCAACTTGCTTGGTAAGCCTTTTCTTCGGGACTAACTTGAAATTTCCCCTCTAACTGAGAAGATTTCAATGGGCTACTGACTAAACCGCCAGAATAGATAGTATCGATGACAAAAGTCACATTTTCCGTCTTCAATGCTGCCATCAACAGCCAAAGCGTGTGTCCTGTCACCTCTTTGGTGCTAGAAGAATTTTCCGATGCTAATTGACTATCAACAGCAACCAAGCTACTAACAAAACCATCTGGATGATCCCGATCCGCGTCAATTACTCGTGAACCATGTCCAGAAAAGTGAAATACTACCACATCCCCTGGTTTGGCTTGCTTAATCAAATGCTCCTCAAAGGCTTGTAAGATACCTTTGCGCGTGGCTTGTTTATCAGTCAGAGTCAAAATATCTTGAGGATTAAAACCAAAGCGGTGAATTAATAACTCACGTTGCAATACAACGTCATTAACACAACCCGATAACTGAGCCACACCATCAGAGTATTCATTAATTCCCACCAATAATGCTAATTTTCGCGGTGTGTTTTGGGCATAAGCTTTAGTATCAAAGCTCCCCTGTTGACTTATACCCAATTGCTCTAACCCTAATGTTGCTAAGGTCGAGCTTGCGAGTAGCAGAAAATGACGGCGTTTAAATGAAGACATGATTATTCCTTAGTCTAAGTATGAGACACTAAACAGTTAGCTGTCACAATTACTGTATTTCTCAGTGACTCAAGGATATGCAAATCCTGTAAGAGCAATTTCGGCAAGAACAAGCTTATTTTATTGGCGGTAAGCGTAGCCATGCCGTAAGCTTATCCCTTGGTAGTGTCGAGTTAGGCTGTGTTCGATGTGCGCCAAAATATTCTTGTGGTATCTGCTGTTTTTGCTCTTTGGTTAATGCGTTGTAAAAGCTCAATGCGCGATCGCCTCGACAAGTAGCATTTTTCTGAGCGATATTTCCCAGAGGGAATTAAAAATACAGTAAGCTTTAAACCACGGTAAAACTACTGATAAATTGTACTTTTATAGACAAATGCTGCTTGAATGTAGTCTTTGAATCATCTTGAGTCAAGTCACACAATTATAATCTCCAAGAATGATTCCTTCATTAGCAGAACGTTCAAATACTACTGAAAGATTATTTGCTGGCATTTGATAAATCTGTTTTAAGATGAGATCTTCTGACCTAGCTGCTGCCACTACATCATCCAAGTTACGCACACCCCACTGTGAGTTTTGGGCGCGTAAATATTCGTCAAAAGCTGCATTACTTAGTGAGG
>NZ_JACJRE010000054.1 GCF_014697075.1 Tolypothrix sp. FACHB-123
GTGAAAGTTGGTGAAAGTTGGTGGTGATTGGTGGTCAGTTCATCAGTTGGTGAAAGTTGACCCTCATTTTGTTCATTGGTGAAAGTTGGTGAAAGTTGGTGATTGGTGGTCAGTTCATCAGTTGGTGAAAGTTGACCCTCATTTTGTTCATTGGTGAAAGTTGGTGAAAGTTGGTGGTGAGTTGGTGGTGAGTTGGTGGTCGCTAACCCTTGCTCTATCGACTTTTCAGCCCAAAATTTGGTGCTGTTGGTGCTGTTTTCTCTAATCTCACTTTTTTCTAAATCCGCTTTGATATCTATCGAAGTAGTTTGTGTGTTTGAAAAAGTGGTTGAATTACCACCAACTTCACCAACTTTTTTTTCTATTGCTTGTCTAGTAATCGTTTCAGCCGTTGGTGGTACCACCAACTGACCACCAACTCCACCAACGTTTTTACGGATATTGCCAAGGTAGTATTTCTTACCAGTACGCGAGATAATGCCCATTTCTATTAGCAGTTGGCAATCAAGGTCGATTTCGGCAGCGGGAATCTTTTTCAAGGCATTGATGTTGCGTTTGAGGTCGCTAACGGTAAAACCATCTCCTCGACGTGCAGCAAACTCTTGGATTTTGAGCAAGTTTCCTGCCAATGAAAGCTGGTCACTGTTTTTGGCATACAGTAGCCGCGCCTGTGCTACGTAAAAATCAATGATGTGACAGGCCACTGCCATTGTGCGACCGTCAACAGATTGCCCTGGTGTGGTTTCTCCTGCTAACACTGCGTTAACTAGGTGCAGCCACAGGGCGAATCTACCCAGGTAGGTTTGCAGTTTGGGGTAAGTAGCTTTGAGTCCTGGGTGTTCTTCGGCTTCTAGCCAATTTATCAGTTGGTGCTGGTATGCAGTGTAAATTTTCTTGGCATCATTGGTCAGGAAGTAATCACGCTCTGGCAGTTTACCCAAAGCTTGATAGAGTTTTGCCAAAGAGTCCTGTAACTGTTGCCCTGTACCGTCATCTTTTTGAAACAGATTGATATAAGCTAAAGGATTTTCCTTGAGGCAGAATAACCAACGGGCAAACTCACCTGCGTAATCTGCAAAGTCTTGTCTTTGTTGAAATTGTTTTAAAATTTCCGGTTGGGTGTTACCTGTACGGCTAATGGCAGAACGCTCTAGGTAAATACATTTGTCGCTGTCTACAACGTCTTTAGATAGTGCATCACCGTTAAATTCGCTCAGGTCAATTTGGCTATCATCACCTTTACCACCGCGATATTTATTGCGTCCGGTGATGTAACCTGCCCACTCGTCGCGCCAGTAAAGAATTCCTCTCTGGTTCTCTCCGTGGATTTTTATCCGCGCCTCAGTCGTTGAACCTTGGACAATAAACCGTTTACGTGGTGTAGGTTCAGAAGGCAGTTCTTCACCTTTAGCGCAGTGTTTCAACTGGAGTTTGTAGTCGTCTTGTGCTTGTTTCCAATTGTTGTACTCGTTAGCCTCCAGCTTGTTTAGTGGATTGATGATTGCTTTTTGTGCCGGAGTTTTTAATCTCCCAGTGGGAGCGACTACACAAGTCCAGAAAATTGATGTGACGGTATATGCTGTTCTAGGATCAACAACTAATTGAGAGGAGGTACCAATTCTGGAGCCTGCTACTGGAAACAGAGTAGTTAACAATGCTTCTGGTGATACGGGCATGGCTTGAGCGGTAGCTTCTAGTAAGAGTGCTAGCTTGCCACCGTCACCCCACAGTAGTTGGCTTGGCGATAGTTCTGCCTTTTGTGCTTCTAGCAGTGTTGGTAATTGACGACCTGCCAATTTACGATCAACAGATTGTTCAAACTCTATTGAGCGTGATTTGTAAAGTTTTAAGACATAACCTGAACTAGTACCCGCTTTTGTGGCAAGTTCCAACAACCTAGCTTCTAACTCGGATTGAAGGTAATTGCCTTCAATCAGTGAGTCAATTTCCCCTAGTAGTTCATTTGTACTGAATGAAAATCTGGTAATTGTGGGATGGGGAATTACCTTAGAGTTGGTGTCAGGTGTTAAGAGTGGTTGCTTTTGGTATGGTCTAACTTGCTGTTGGTGTTGCCAAGCTTTGATGCAGTTGATGAGCGCGTCATCACTTAATGTTGGAGTGGGGTTGTCTTTGGCGGCTGATTTCCAAATTGAGTCGGCTTCTCTAGCATCGAGTGGCGGGGAACAGCGAGAGCTATAGTCATCCAGTAATGTTCTGGGGTCGCCTGAATACCTGTACCCCAAGTGGGTAAGTCTGGCGGCTGTGCCGATGAGGTTACGGGCGAGTTTTGCGCCTTTATTATTTCTTTCTCCAATACCTGCACCGCCGTCAATTAGTTGGCGATCGTCTTTGCTGAGGCATTGGTAAAGTGGCACGTCCCCAGTGGGTAACTGTAGCTCTCTGGGTGCAGTTGCTGCTGTCTTTTTGGTGGGAATATTCTCCCGTAAATCTTGGTAACTGTAGCGTTTACCACTATTGAGGATAATTTGAGATTGACTATTAGGTATGTTGTTTGCTGCAAAGTGCCAGCATCCCGCTAATCTCATCACCCGTGATGGGTTTTTAAGGGAGCGGTCAGCATCAGCAAATTCTAATAAATCAGTTTGAAGCGATCGCCATTGCTCTACTGTACAAGGCTCATCAAAAATCCAGTAGCTATGAATTGATTTACCGCCGCTATCTACCTGTAAACTAGGCTCTGGTAATCCAAGCGAATGCCACAATTCTACCTGCAATTGCTTGTCGAGGTTGTCATGTTCGTAGAAGATAGCGCGGCAAGACGTTACATCCTTGTCAGCTTGTCCACCACCGTTGACTACGAAGTAAACTCCTCTGCCATCTGATTGCCAAGCACTAACTGTTTTGATTAACTGTTCGAGATTATTTACTGAAGCGCTTCTACCTTTATCGTCTTTTTTGCGTGGGTCATCATTGGGGTAAAACGAGCGCAGGTAGATTGTGTCTCCTCTCTTATAACCTAGCGCTGCTAGGTGTTGTGCTATCTGGTCACGGTCTACAAATAGATCTTTTTTAGGTGTTTCAATTGTCTTTGGCTGATAATTGACCTTATTCACAGCAATTTGCTCCTGATACTTAATATTTTGAGTATCGGAGGGGTTTTTTGCGCTGCTATGCCTTATAGCTATGGATTGCTGCGTGGCTTGGTTTAGCTCATTTTGATGAGAATCACAGATGCAGCATTGGCATCAATTGGCATCCACTATGGATGCCACAAATTCTGCGGCAACCCGTATAATAAAGTAAGCAATGCGAACTGAATCTCTTTTCAACCAATCAGTGCTTTCTAAGCTGCCAACTTACTTCACTGATATGGTCTGTTTGAGATCAACCCGCTCCGGACAGACAATTCAAAATGTCTAACTATAGCTGTAGGACAAAGCGTTCACTACCTAGTGAGTTTTGTCCTTTCAGCGTTTTGGTACTTTTTACTGTTCACCTCCGTTACACTCTTCATTTAGGGTATTGCTTGATCTTACAAAAGTTTTTGCTACCTACAACTTAATATTAGTTTGATTTTTTACTTTAAATTTCTCCACATTTATTGAAGTTTGTTTACGAAAAAAAAGAGGGTTTGTAGCCCACTCCGACTTTAGTGATTACCCAATCTGAAGCTTGAGTTCTCGCTCAAGCTTCCCCTGCCTCAGATGTTGCCTCTGCCTTCACTTTTTTTTCAAACACCTGGATGTTTGGCTCTTCCAGTACAAAACCCTGATCTGTTTGTTGACCGAGTTTACCAGCGATAGCAGCTACCCACTGAGGATAGCTGCTAGCAGCGTCAGTCAGTTTCTTCCAAATTTTTGGTTTGACGGTAACGCTGATAATACGTCCACCACAGTCAACCTCGAATTGTTGCCAGCCGTTTTCTACGGTATTACTTTGAGGCAGTTCATTAATTTTGATTATTACTTCGAGTTTTCCTGCAATCATAGGCACTCTCCATTACTTGTCTGGTGAGGGATCATTTTCTTCTAGCCATTTATCTAGAAGTTCATTGAGTACCGTATCCATATTGGTTTTGAGCTTGATGCAAGCGATTTTAAAACGATCGCGTTTATCAGACTCAACACGGAGCCTGATAAAAACAGGCTCTTTTGCATTTTTACCCATATTGTTACTTATAGCACCTTATTTTGGTCAGCAATGATTGAGGCTGACTTGGACTCGCTCAATGAACAGGAATTAGTCAAAGGTGGCAAATAAATATAAAGCGCAGTCTAAACAGATTTTCTTAATTTTTTACCCCATTTCAATGCTTAGAGTCTTGCCGCCTCAAGTACAGTCCAAGCTCAATAGTCTGGATAATCTTTTTTAAATTTTATTTTTTCATATACGCAACTCGTAATTTTCAAGTTACTATTATAAAAATTCTATTTTTTAGGATAGTAACTGGTGATCAGACTCGATATACCCACACTTGAGCAAATTTCTGCTGGTCTAATCAAGGTTCAAGCATGTCAGGGCAGGCTTTATCCTTACCCTCAAGACTTGCAACTGGGTTACGACAGGGTAGTTTTGGCATTTCTAGTGGGCGGTAAAGCTCTTGATGTACCAGATAGTATTCCGAAGTTTTACGAACTTTGCGAACAGCCTTTTGAAGAATGGGGAGTGGAAATTGACGACGAAATAGACTCAAGCGACTCTTTGCTTTTTTTGGGAGAACCTACGGAATTAACGATTGAATTAGCAGAAGCGTTTGGTGGGAGTGTACTGAGCCAAGAACAAACAAAAATTGCAACCGAATTACTGCAACACTGTCAGTCACACCCACAAGGAGTACAAATTTACACCAAATTCCGGAGGTTTATTATTGAGCATCCTGTTTTGTCAAACCAGGAGTTCGTAAAAGCAAAAGGGGATTTTGGACTGGGTGTTGGGCTGTCTGATCTTTTAGATGAGTGCTACGAACCTGTACCGAGTTGCTACGAGTTAGAGGGAAACTTCTATGCCTGCCCGTACTGTCATGCGCTGGCTGGAGTAAATCCGCAAGGGCAAGTGATTGCAAACTCTAGCTGTAACCGTTGTCCACCTGGACGCAGACTCAAGCGCAAAGTAAAACTACCAAGTGACTGCTTAAAACTCAAGCGTGGCATCGAACGCTTTTGGTTTTACCCTGGACGTGCAGAAATTCAACTCTTTCAGAAGTTAGTAGATTTGGGGCTAGAGGTTGAACTTTATCCAGAGTGCGATCGCTATGACTTGAGAATTAAGTTTCCTGATGGTGAAGTATGGGCACTCGATTTGAAGGATTACTCTAATCCCTATCTATTAGTCAGGAATTTAGGTGATGAACCAATACCCAGTGAACCACCTTGGGATGTTGCATATATTGTTATCCCTGCGGAGCGGAAGAAAGACCGTCCTGCTTATCTTAAAGAATTGAAATCACGATGGCGGTGGGAGAATGTTAAACCCGTCTTCGATGATGCAGTTTTTGCACTAGCCAAGAAAAAAGCGGGTGTGCGCGAAGTGGAAGTGCAAGCGAGCGAAACTGGGGTGGAGAGCGATACACCTCCTACTAATAGTAAGCAAAGCTACACCAATACAGAAGGGGACACACGTTCTACCAATAGTAAAGGGGGTGAGGAGAAAAGTACAAAGCGCGATAAAAGTCCCACTAAAAACAAGGGGAGAAAGACATGAGAGAAACGAGGTCTTGGCGCTACAAAGTTACACAATCCCTACAAAAACAAACGAATTTACATAAAGACCAGATTGAGGCGTTGCTCGATTTGGAACTATGCTTGTTTGCTATTGAAAAGTTAGGTGTTCAATCAGAACTTGAAACAGCAATTTCTGTATGGCTACTAATATCTAATCGATTTTATCTGTTTCCGCGCTTGGCTTTGTTGGTGGAGACAGTAGAAGCAAAGAGAACGCTATTTAATCTCAGGCAGTTAGTTCCGTATTTAACAAACCAAGATGTTACAGAACAGTTGCTAAAGTTATACAACCAAATTCCCTCGAAGTACCGAGCCTACGATGTTGATGATAAAACTTATCGGTTCACTCGGAAATCCATGCCTTCTATCTGGGGCAACCGTTTTGAGCGTTTTGAGGAATTGCTTGGTAACAAATTGAAGTATCGCCAGCGTACTGTTAAATATGCAGAACCAGGTAGAGAATATCGCTTTCGCTCTGGAGAAAACACTTACAGCGTCAGAATTCCAAAGGATTTGCCCTTATGCCAAGGCAGGGTTCTATCAGTACATCGCGAGAATAATAAAGCAATCTCTGTCACACGAGAAGAAATGGAGTCGGCAGCAAATCTTCTAGATGAACACTGCGGTCAAAACCATGAAGGGCGTTTATCAGATATCATCCTTGAGCATTTTCAAGGAATGGGGTTTGTCGAACTCGACACTATAGTGTTCGACGGGGTAAAAAACTTAGTTGGGCTGCTAAATGCAGGTAAATCGACACTAATTGAAATTCTGACTGTAGCAGTAGCAAAAAAAGGACACCGAGTTGGCATTGTCTTTAACGAAGTTGTGACGTGCCTAAGAATGGCTAGTCTACTTAAAAAAGTCGGCTTACGAGTATCAGTAGTAATTGGTCAAAGGAATCGAAAAGTTCATCTTGAGAACTGGCATAGTGTGGATGGTGGGATAGACGGCTTCACACACTTATCTACAGCTTGTCCCTTAAGCCAATACTTTCAACCTTCAAATCCTCTTTCTCCTCCTTGCTTTGATTTAAGAGAAGTAAAAGACTCGGACGACAATAATACTAGTAATGGTAACAGTAATAATAATAGCAACGGGGATGGTGTAAGAATTTGTCCCCTGATTGGGCAGTGTCCAAGACACCGAGATGCTAACGAACTTGCTGACGCAGATGTTATTTTGACAACAGTAGCTGCTGCAATATTCACTCGTCCCCTACCGCACGTAAGCCCACAGTCAATTACCTACTATGAATTGATGTACCGGACTTGTAGCGTCGTGTTTTTCGACGAGTGTGACAAGGTGCAATCGAACCTCGACTCAACATTTTTACCTGCTATCAAATTAATTGAGAGAGGCAGTAATGGATTTCTCGATCAAGTAGTAACATGGACGCGAGCTACTAAACTACGTAATTCTAGAAACGATTTACGGCAGCTTACTTTTGGACAATTCAATCATGCTTTGCAAAATGCCGATACGCTTGTTGATAATATTTGCACACAATTGCAACTATCCCCTGATGAAAGCGAGTGGCTGGCTGAGAAATTCTTTACCTGTTCGTCCCTAGCTAGGGATTTTGTATTAGAAATTGCCGAAGCTGAAGGCGTAGATACTGAATCATCTACCTTTATTCTTGATAAAAACCCGATTTATCAGGAATTAGCTGATTTCCTGCTAGGCGATTGGAAAAACTCCTGGCTTGCTGAGTATGCAATGAGACTTCAGAGTGAAAACTACCAAGAACAGCAGGAAACAATTGCCAAAATACAAACAAAACTCACTGAAAAAGGCTGGTTGAAGGCAATTAAAGACAAGTGGGGATTTTGTAGCAAGTTTGCATTATTCCTCAAATTAGTCCTTTTTGTGTCATTTTTTCAACAGTCAATCAAAACTGCATACGGGCTTGAGCAGCAAGTAGATGGAGCCGAAGAAATAGTTTTCTTTAATCGCATTCCACGGGACTTTTACGGGTTGATACCGGGACTAGCATCTGGTTTGGTTTGCGGGTTCAAGCTGGAACGGCAAGAGAATCAATTAACACTTTGGTACTTCCAAGCACTGGGACAAGGGCGCTGGCTGTTGGAGAATTTTTCCCATGTCTTTGCTGATGAAGGTACTCAAGGAGCGCACGCTTTGTTACTAAGTGGTACAAGTTGGGCTGGGCAAAGTCCCATTTACCATCTGGAACGCCAAGTCGATTACTTGTTACGTCCAAGGGTTAGGAAAGCTATCGAAGCAATTTCTGAAAGTAGTTTTCACTTTTCTCCTTGTTACTATCCAGATGGTAGCCCTGTCCGGGTTTCTGGGGCAACAAATAAGGAAGAAGCTCTGTTGCAGGTAGTGCGCTCTTTACTTCGTCAAACTGACATCTTGCAACGTGATTTTGACACGTTACCTGAAGGTAGAAAGCGTTTAATTTGGTATGTCAATAGTTACGAGCAGGTGGATTTTGTTTACGATGCCATCAAGAGCATTGATACTAGCTCCTATTGGAAAGAACGGGTGGCGGCTTTGACTTCGCGATCGCCACTGGAGGAAATTGACGAATCTTTGATTTCTCGCAGTAACGTTGAAAATTTTGCTGATACTAATCGAGCAATTTTAATTGCGCCAATAGCAGCGATTGGGCGGGGTAAGAATATTTTAAATGAGGAAGGACTGAGTGCATTTGGTGGAGCATATTTTTTAGTTCGTCCGCATCCCGCACCTGATGACCTCGATTATAAATTTCGACTGGCATTGTGGAGAGAAAGAAAAGCGATAGCCCAAGAGAGAGAGGGAAACTTTATTAATGCTTGCGACTCTTGGCGTAGCGAAGGCTATGGCATCTTTCTCAAAAGTCTTGATACCATCTTGCAGTATTCCCACAAGGGACTATCCAAAGAACTACGCGAAGGACTGATTTGGAGTTTGATGGTGCTTACTTGGCAGGCGATCGCCCGAACAATTCGTGGTAATCAGCCGACTTTAGTTCGTTTTATTGATGCAGCATGGGCACCTAACCTTGCCCAGAAGAAAGCTGAAACTGAAAAAGATTCCTTACTTAAAGGATTTAAGTACGTTCTGCAACCGTACTTTGGCAAAACCAGAACAGGCTATGACCAAATCGACATCGCGCTAGTGCGATCGCTTTACGAACCTTTTTACCGTGCATTGGAGAAAATAGATGGCATATAACTCTATACAATTATTTGCACTTCAAATACCGACTAAGATATCACTTCCATTCGATTTGTATGCGTTGGCTGTTCCAAAGAATTGGAAAGATTTATTTTCCAGATTACAGAAATATAAGCATGACAAAAATTATGTTTTACCACCTATAGAATGTCTTAACCAAGCACTAACAATTTCAATTGATAATGAAATTATATTTCCTTCCACAAACGCATTTAAATTAACATCTAATACCCATTGGTTTTATTCTAAGTCTAACAACATCTCCAAAGTATATATTGTGAATGTTGTCAAGAACTGGTTAAATATTTCATTTAAAGACTTAGATTGTTTAACCACCAGTGATATCCAAGAAATTCATTCACTTTCGGCTCATGACTTGGAATTTCAGCAGGTAGAAATCCCTGAAACTGTATGGAGTATTGAAGGTGGAGAATTAAAAATTGACCCTTTGTACTATAGTCTCATCCCTTATTTGATTGCTAGTGCAATAGTAGCAGAGCCGCTATCTTTAATCGATACAAACAGCAATCAAGTTTTTGAAACATTACAATTTCATGAGTGTGTAGTAGAAAAATCTAATGTTCAAGAAATTATCAGTTGGCCACCAACTATTATTACTCAAGATAAAAAGAAGAAAGATAGTGAAGACAAAGAAAAACAAACACACTATTACTCTTTCTTACTGAGATTTGCATTCCATTACAATTTAAATGGAGAACCCTACCTTACTTGCGATTACGGTATTAGACGTTGGGTTAGTTGGGAGTTAGGCTATCTAAGTTCAGGTAAGACTGTTTATATCAGTCCTACAAACTCTACAAGATTTGCCCCCTGCAAGTTAAAATACATGGGTAAAGAAAGGGGTATAGATTTTGAAGGTAATCTTGTATATTTGCTAAAAGCCCTTAACTTCAAAGATAAATTTAACGCTCAAGATGTAGTTAAAACACCCTATAAAAATAACGATTTGGCTTGGGGTGTAGTTTACGGTAACACAATATCACGCTCGCACAATGCAGAAGATGGACTCTTTCCAAAAGATAATGCAATATTTCATCAAGCCTGTTTAGAGCGTATACAAAATGTATTAGGTGAAGAGTTTTGCTCTATAGAACCTTATTTACGTTGCGATAATGATAAATTGCTGAAAAAACCACGTGGTGAGTACAATAAGGTCAAAGAATTTATCAAGCAGCATTATGCTAGCGTAAACACATCTCCACCATTTTATATCCCACCTAATCTTAGATTAGTATTGTTATCGCAGAGTAAAGAAGCTGAAGAATTAATCCTTGCACTCGCAAAAAAATACGGAATTGAAGATGTTACTATACATAGTCTTGGTGCTTTAGGTGCAGAAATGTCTGGAAAAAATTGGAGGACTGACTGTGCTAATAGAATCAGAGAATTCCAAAAATTACTTCCTTCATCACCTCCAAATCGGAAAACCTTGACTTTAATTGAAATCCTACCCAAGAAGCATTTTTGGAAAGATGCAAGAAAAGACCCAAAACCTTGCTTTCGCCCTGCATTAGCAATGCTTGGTAGCGTTACCGACCATTTTGAGCCTAAAGATGAAAATGACAAAGGTGATTTACTGACAGAAGCAGAATTTAATGATGAAATTACCAAAGTAGAAGCAGCCCAAGCTGCTGCTAAAGAACAAGGTAAATCCGTTAAAAAGAAGTCTCTAAAAAGTAATTTTGCTCATCGTATGGAATCAGCCCTAAAAAGCGGATTGTCGATGGCTGGTGCATATATTTATCCAACTATTGAGGTAGAACAGTTCCCTACAGATGTTGCTAGCGTTGGTGTCTACAAAATCCCTTTTTACACAGGCGAAATAACCAAGTACCTTCCTGTAGCAGTGCGTATGGACAAAAGCGGCGTTACTGCTAAGGCTTACGGATGTGATGAGTGGCTAGATTTTTACCTCTTTCAAATAAAAATGGCATCAGGAGCATTTGAAAGCATCGAATTTAATAAGAAGAAAGTTCAAAACTGGGTGTTCAACAACTTATTCCAAGAAACGAAACAACCAACAATTTACTGCTTTGATGCTGATAACCTGCGCTCTCATGGTTTGCTATTTCTTCAGAAAAAATTATGGCGCAAGCACCTCCTTGCTTTTGACACTTCAGAAAATACAAAAAATGAAGATATTACTTTTATCCCCATCTCAAAATATCCCCACATACGTATAGCTAATATCATTGCACCTAATACAACAGAAGTTCCCATTTATCGTGCTTGTGATGAAGATGGGAACCTTGAAGGACATACCGCAGGTGTCTTTTACCCTTCATCAAAAGGTTCTGAGTGTGGTTACTATTATTTAAGCAACCAACGTCCTGAATCTCGTAGCGGTGGCATTCTCCAAGAAAGTAAATTGCCACTAGCAATAACTAAAAACGACAAGACAGGGAAACCTAAAAAACCAAAACCCCAAGCCCAAGGCTATAATCCCCGTGGCGTTATTCTAAGCTTGACACTTCAAGAAGCAGACTGCTTTAGTGATTGGGCAACGTTTGTTCAGTGTCAGCGACTTTATGGGATGATTCAGTATCTTGACGCTACAATTTTTCCCGAAGTACTCCACCGTGCGGTTGGACTTGGTGCCTATCGACCAATCCAAGCTATTCGCGAGCCATAGTTGGGGTGGGATCAGCAAGCGTTACTGATGATGGGGAGCAAATATTGGCTCAGAGCTTTTATGCCTGAGCCTAAACAAGAGATTCCAAAATATTTTTGGCGATTGCTACCGTCACACCAATTTTGGCAACACAACCTCAAAATAAAGACAGTTGTCCTGGCGATACGTTCCCCTTGCATTGATTAAGTTTTATTCAACATGAGCGTCAATAATTCCGACAAGCGTGAAAATTTTCACGCTTGGCGTAGTCCACATTTGATATCGAAACTGATAGCAACGATTTCCGCCCTGGGTGTAGAAGCGAGTGTAGACAAGTCAGGGCGCAACATGAGCAAAACCCCAACATCCAGGCCCCCTATGCTGGATAATAGTCTGTGGTATTGGAAAAAGCCATTTTCACGGTGGCGCTCGTGCGGGGTCTGGGTAGAGACTGCGGTGTAGACTAAGCGTGCAGACTGCCGTTGACCCTTGACTTGGGATGAAAATCTTGAACTGAAGCAGCGGGGGTAGCAGCGACGATATCACTCTGATAGCAACAGGAACTTGACCATTACAAAATATTTGGTGTGATGAACCGACTATAGATGAAAGTCTAGTCTGGGATTGACATGGTATCACTTGTCAATGCACAGTTGCGATAATGGCCGCGCTCGCATCAGGGTTGGCCTGTGTATTGAGTAAAAGATTGGGCAGTTTGAAATTGATTTGTGTTTACTTTCGCCATTTCTACACCCACTTATACCCAGCGTGTAGACACTTTACTTCTGTGGTAGAGACTACCCTAGAAACATTTTTTCCTGTCAAAGTCCATACAAGCGGTTAAGTACCTCCGCCTGATAAAACTGTTGTATTAATCACTAAATCAACTAAAACTTCTTAATATTTAGCCTGCTAACTTGTACAAATAACTACAATTATTACGCAGAAGCCAAAAATCTCAACTCAAGTCCCGACTGAAACCGAGCCAAAACTGCTTGTGTATCCACACTGAAGGAAAAATCTGTGCTTTGAACGATAAATTGGCCAAAAAATGAATCATAACCTGACCGAAAGTTCACGTAATATCAAGGCTTTGAAACAATCAACATCTCATGCTGTGAATCAAATAATGACCGCAAGTTTAAAATGTGCATCATAATGCGACCAAAAGTTTAATTTCAACATTATTAAATTTAGGAGTATTCAAACACTTAAATTTCAGTCTAAATTTGGAACTTTTGTACTCAGATATGGTTCAAAGCGGTTATGATATGGTTCAAAACTATATTTTTATCTATATTTGAGTTAACGCTGATATTTGTTTATTGCGATCGCTCTGTTTGTAAGAAAGGCGATCACCAAAATGGCTTTTCCCAAGTAAAAATGATAATCACGGAGAAGTGGTTGGTTGCGCGTCGCGCAACCAACCACTTCTCCCGTCTACACAATAATCATTACCAAATAAATTCCCTATATATGAAAACAGAAGTATATATTGGCCACCTAGTTTGTGAACCATAAAATGGCAATAATTGCCATTTTATGGTTCAAGTCACAAAATCTGAATTAAACGCAAGTACTGTATGCAATGATATAGAGCGTTAACGAAAAGAAGCATTGTCATTAACGGCAAAAATGAATATATTAAGTACAACTACTGAAAACTCTATTACGTCTGTAGCCGCCCAGCTGCAAGCGTCAAATGATTTTTTGGCGGAGTTGCAGCAGAAAGCTAAGACTACTCAGCGGGGGTATGCTGGCAATATCAAGATATTTTTTCAGTATTTTCTGCAAAGGGAACCGAATCAGAAAGATGTAGAAGAGTTTTGGGGTTTAGATGAGCAGACAGCTAACGGATTAATCCTTAAGTTTAAGAATCATTTGGTGGCTTCTGGGAGAAAGGCGGCGACGATTAACCGTTATTTGGCGGCGATTAAGTATTTAATTAAGGTGGGACGGAACCTGAAGCACTGCCGATATCACTTTGATAGCGACCGGATTGAGTCTTTGAAAGTAACCAAATACCGGGATACGCGGGGTGTCTCTGTGGATGAATACAACAAAGTATTTGATGTCATTGATATCACCTGTGCTAAGGGAAAGCGGGATTATGCCTTATTTCTGCTGCTGTGGGCAAATGTTCTGCGGCGGGGGGAGATGGCTCAGTTAACTGTGGGGGATTTTGATTACCACGAAAATACATTAACTGTTTACGGTAAGGGTAAGGGGAATGACTTGACTAGAATTGACTTAAACCCCTATGTTGCAGAAGCGATTAGTGACTGGCTGGGTTGTCGTAGAAATATTAAACCTAGTGACCCCTTGTTTATTGCTTTGGATTTTCATAATTATGGGCATCAGCTGACCGGGGATGGGATATATGCAATTGTGAGAAAAACCTGTGAAAAAGCTGGGATAAATAAGCGGATGACACCCCATAAGATTCGGCATTCTGGGATTACTGATGCCCTGGATTTGGCACAGGGAGACTACCGAAAGGTGCAGCATTTGAGTCGTCATGCTGACCCCAGGACAATTTTGGTTTATGAGGACAATAAAAATCAGTATCAGTTGGAGTTAACTAATAAGTTAGCAGCCCGTGTGGGGAAAAGGCGGCAATCCCAGTAACAATAAATGGCTCAAACATTGAGGGTGGATCTATGACGATATCAGCACACAGAGGGCGTTAATCGGGTGCAACCATATTGAGATTACCGAAGGCTGGCAGAATCGGGTGCTCAAGCCTTTTTAGCTTCCGATAATTTGCTGATGACGGTGTTTTCAAGTAGAGGTTAGATTAAGCCAAAGCAATAGCGAACGCAGGGAAACCGGGGATGGCATTTATAAAATAGTCAAATGCTGATTTAAACTTTTATGTTAGTTTTGTCTTGAGAAAGTAGCCAAGATATTGGCTAATAATTTACGCAATATTACTGAGATATTAATTTATTAATTTGAGCATTATAGAAATATATTTGTAGAACGTCTTATATTTATGGCGATTTCTCTAGTGAAAAAACTGTATTTTAGAATTTTAATTCTATAAAAATATGTTTCCAATATATAAATTTTTTGAAAAGTATCTTGTTTTAAGATTTTTAAGTATTCATATAGTCGCATATATATTATCTGTTGCAGGGTGTTTTGTTAGTTATAAAGGGTACTGGCAGACTATTTTTACAATTCAAACAGTAGATTTTAATATTATTTCTCATATCCTACCGACGAAAATATCGATTTTGTTGTCACAAAAATCGAAAGAAGAATTACAGAAAACAATTGATAGTAATTATGGATTATTTGGAATTGTAGTTACTGATTGTTCTCTATCTAGTAAAGACTGTTCAAGCCAAAAAATTCTATATTATTCTAGTCGATTCTTTAAAAAAGAACCGCAGATTGATACATTAGATATCAGCCCTTATGATCTACTAAAAGACCCTCCTCCTATTCTCGCAGAGTCATACTACCCAAAACTTTTTTTAAATAAGCGAGAAAAAACAAATAAAAACAATTTAGGACGTATTATTGGAAGAGTTTATTATATTCGGGGAAATCAACCATCTTTTTTAGACGAATATATTAAATTTATAAAAAAACCATTGAGGCTAGGATTCAGATCCGTTGTTTATGGACAGACTACAATTTTATTTTTAATCTTAGGTGTTTTGAGTTGGGGGATAATTGAATATCAACTCAAAATATCTAAACAAAAATACAATCTTTTAAAAGCGCAGGTGGAACTAGATAGAATAAATACACTTAATGAAACATTCTCACATGTTATTGAAAGTGAATTTTCTTCTAGAGTTACAAATAATCTACAACAACTGGATTTTGCAATTAAGGGTATAATATCCAGGCTTCGTTCAGATACAATTAACATTATTCATGACATCCAAAAAGCTCCTTTGCTCTCAAATACAGATGATTTTGATGAGATTCTGGCTTCATATAGCAAGGAGCATAATGATTCAAATTTATTAGGGTTATTAAGAGATGCCAATGATTCAATTAAAACAATCGATTTTGTGGTCAAAGAGTTAAGAGAACTAACTGATTTAGAAGAACAATCTATGGTTGTTCAAAGTGAATTGCATAATTTAAAAGAAAATCTTTCTCCCACAATTACAAAACGAACTAAGATAGAGTTTGATTTAACAGAATCGCCAATAAGTATAATATGTAATCCTTGGCGATTTCGTAGCATCATTCGTAATGCAATTTATAATTCAAGTGCGGCATTAAATAAACATAGCAGAAACACTAAAATTATAGACTTTCAGCCAAAAATTTTTATTAAATGTTACGTAGAGAGTAAATTAGCAATTATTGAAATTATTGATAATGGCCCGGGTATACCATTAGATATACTACCAAAATTATATGAATCTCATGAGAGATTAAATAAAAGCGCAGGGGAATTAAGAGGAAATGGTAGTTTGATAGTTACTGCGTATTTAAAGTTTCATAACGGAAAAGTTAGGAAAATGAATCATGAGGAAGGAGGAGCAAGTGTTGCTTTTTTATTTCCCATATCAGGAGATTAAAGATGCCTAAATTTTTAATTGTTGAAGATGAAGCGAATATTCGTCGCCAATGGCGTGGGTTATTAGAATCAGAGAATCACTCATGTCAAGAAGCAGAAGACATCTTTGAAACATTAGAAGTGTTAATAAAAAATCAAAATGATCCAGAAGATTTTGATTTAATTATTTTAGATCATCACCTGGGTTCGGAAACAGGACTTGATGCAATCGAAGCTATAGAACAAAAAGTTGGAAAAGGCTACTGCCAGTATAGAGTTGTAGTTATAACTGGACATTCTAATCGTAATTTAGCCACAGAGTATGTCAAGCTTGGTTCTATAGGTCATTTGCTGAAACCAGTTTCCCCTGCCCAGTTTTGGGTCACTATTGAAGCAGCTTTAGAACGCCGTTATATCTACATTGAGCAAAGAGAAGACTGGGAAAAGGCTTATGAGGTACTTGAAAATTTAGGAATATTAGAATCTGTTGATAAATTAAGACAAGTGAATGTTGAGGTTAATGAACAATACGAAATTTTAAGAGCTACTTATGAAAAATTACTTGAAGAATTAGAGAAATCAAAAGGTAATGAGCAGGAAATAGGAGAAGCTTATCGAAGAGCAGCTATAAGTCTTAATAAATCGCCTGGTAGTATAGATTCAATTCTGCCTTTTATACAGCCTTTTCAATATAAAGAAGCATTTTGGAAAGATATTGAAAATTTATTTCAGTCGGATCGTTTAGGATTTTATATTCTGCAAACATATCTAAAACGCATCGCTGATAATCCTAAAAGTCTACCTATAAAACTAATTGCAGGAACCGATAACTACTATGAGTATCGTGTGGGAAGCGCTTTCAGACTTTATTATCGCAAAGATGGTAATGTGATTTCACTTGAAAGGTTTGGACATAAAAAATTGCAAGAAAAAATAATTAAATATTTACGTGAAAACTAAAATTTTTTAGGAAATTATTTGATTGGTGACCATATGGATTTAATTGGGTCTATAGATTATGTCATACCGATATACTCAAGATATTAATGTAATAGATGCGTTTGTGCGTGTAAAGAAATAATATTGGCTATCCTGTTTATGATATACTCAGCAAATTGGAATTTTAATATTATTAAATATACCAAGAATTTCTACTTAGCAAAGTATGGTTTAAAAGACTAAAGAAATTATTATGACTAACTTGCTTCCTGGAACCGAAGTTCAAGCTCGTGGGTTGCGCTGGGAAGTCGTTACCTCAGACCGGTTGGGCGGACAAACTCTCTACCGCCTGCGCTGCCTGGAAGGAGTTCTCCGGGGACAAGAATTGGATTTGCTTGCTCCTTTTGAAACCATCGAGCCAATTATTCACAGTTTGCAACCAGACCGCGCGGCACCCTTGCGTTCGTGGCTTGTATACCATCAAGCTTTTTTGTTAGAGCAAGCTTTGGGTCAGAATGCGTTACTAGCAGTGCAGCCAGGAAGGTTAAGGATAGAACCCTACCAGCTTATCCCAGTGCTGCGAGCTATTCGCATGAGTCGGGTGCGCTTGCTGTTAGCAGATGGGGTGGGATTGGGTAAGACAATTCAAGCGGGTTTAGTCTTGACGGAATTGATGGCGCGGCGAGTAGCGCATCGTATTTTAATAGTTTGTCCTTCTGGCCCGTTGCTGGAACAGTGGAAATTGGAGATGGCAGAGCGGTTTGGCTTGCGGTTGGATGTGATTAACCGCGCTCGGCTAGAGGAAATCCGTCGCAGCACCGAATTGGGAGCAAACCCCTTCGACCATATTCCTCTGGGTTTGGTTTCTATTGACTTTTTAAAACAGGAGCGTGTGCTGGAGCTACTAGAACGAGCCAGCTATGATGTAGTAGCTATTGATGAAGCACACCATTGTATGGATTTGGGAGCAGCGCAAGAGCGAGAAGATTCTCAACGCCGTCGCTTGGCAGAAGTGCTGGCACAGCGATGCGATTCGCTGCTGTTGCTTACGGCTACGCCGCACGACGGCAATGAGCGCTCTTTTGCGTCACTATGCGAACTGCTAGATCCGTCGCTGGTTGACGGGCGAGGAGCTTTAAGGGGCGATCGCTACCGCTCCTATGTGGTACGCCGACTCAAACATCACATTATTGATCCAGTTACTAAAAAACAACGGTTTAAGGAACGTATTGTCAATCCTCGACCTGTAACGGCAACAGACGAGCGGCATCCGCAGTTTGTGGAGTTGCAACACGGTTTATTAGAATTAATTGCTGGCGAGTTGAAACGGGCATTTCGTGCTAAACGCTATAGTGATGTTTTGTCGTTTATTACTTTATTAAAACGCAGTGTTTCTACAGTAGAAGCTTGCCGCTCTACTTTGACAGTGGTAGCAGAACGTCTCCAGCAAATTCTTACTCAACATTCGGAAAGTCAAGAAAGTCGTCGTCAGAGGTTGCGAACGTTGCGAGATTATTACCGCAAGCTGGAAAGGTTTGGTACGGTTAGCCTAGAGGAAGAACAAGAGCAGACCATACTAGAAGCGGAAGAATTGGCGCAACAGCTAGCTAGTTTGCAGCGAGAAGTGGAATCTAATTCTCGCTCACTCAAGAAGGTTTCTAGTGTTGTCGATATTCTAGACGAGCTAGTAGGGCTGGCGGGAGCGGCGCAGGAGCAAGACCCGAAATTAGAACAACTTGTAGCAGAAATTACTGATATCCGTGTTCAAGAACCGCAGACCAATATCTTGGTTTACACCGAGTACATAGATAGTCAACAAGCGGCTGTCAAGGCACTGCAAGCAGCGGGAGTAGGGGAAGTGCTAGCAATGAGTGGTGAGGATAGCGATCGCGATCGCCGGGAGATTACCCACCGCTTCTGCACGCAAACAAAATTGATTTTAGTCAGTACAGATACGGCTGCGGAAGGATTAAACTTACACCAACGCTGTCATCACTTAATTCATATAGAGTTACCGTTTAATCCCAACCGCCTGGAACAGCGCAACGGACGGATTGATCGCTTTGGTCAAGAATATCCTCCACAAGTTTGCTATTTGTACTTACGGGGGACGTTTGAGGAGCGGATTTTGCTGCGGTTGATTGCTAAGTACGAGCGACAGCGAGCGAGATTGACTTTTGTCCCCAATACTTTAGGGCTGACGGCAACAACGGATGCAGCTGCGGAGCGATTGCTCAAAGGGCTGATGGACGAAGACCAGAAGTTGTTCAACGATAGCACCCCTTTGTTTAATTTCTACACAGCCGACGAAAATGAGGGAACGGACACAGCAACGCAGGAGTTGTTAGAAGAAATTGACCGCAGTCTTAAGGGGTTTGAGCAAGCTGCCCGCACTAATTCTTGGTTGGGAGAAGTGGGCATGAATGCCGAACAGCGACTGCTGGCGGAAGCGGCAGGGGCGAGAGAGCAAGGTACAAAAGTTGGGGCGGCAGATTTAGTTGGTTTTGTCTGCGATGCTGTCAATTTGGACGGCGGAGAAGTTTGCGAAACAGACAATCCAGAGATTTTTGAAGTAAAACTGCCTTCAGCTTGGAGCTATGGTTTGGACGATTTGCCAGGGTACGACAAAGATAAGCGTTTGTTAAGGCTGACAACTAATTTAGATATTACTGCTGATGCCCGCAAAAATTCCGTAGGTTTTTTGGGAAGGGCACACCCCTTGGTACGCAGGTCGCTAGACAGAGTGCGGAATTTGTCTTTTGGCGGGACGGTGCAGCAGGGACAAGACCCCCGTGCTAGTGCTGTGAAGGCGGATGTGCCTGTCCCGACATTGTTATTTACTTTTTTGGGACGAGTTAACAGCAGAGCAGGGCGAGAGTTAGAACGGGTGTTGGCGGTAAAAGTGGATGCAGAAGGAGTAACGGAGTTTTACCAAAGTGCCGAAGTCTGGCTCACACTGGCTGACCGTAAACGGGCAATCCGAACTACCGATGTTTGGCAAAATTACTTTGCTAGTTGGGGAGACATTGCCAGACAGCAGGCACAACAACTTGCCCAAACAGGTTTTGATCCTTTGGCAGAAGCCTTTATTAAGGAGTGGCAACGGGAGTTACAAGCGGAGCAATTTCGGCAGGAAGAATGGTTAAAAACTAGGACGCAGGAAATCGCTCCCGCAGCAGATACTGGCCCACAGCAGTTGGAATTGTTTAGTTTGGCTGCGCCAGCGAATGAGCAGTCATTTACACCAACGACTTGGGCATCTTACACAGATCCAGTAGAGAAGCTGGCGGCATTTGCGACAGATAAAACTCAACCTGCGCGTTTACGTAGTGAGGCAGACGGGGTATTGCGGATATATCGCCAAAGATTAGGTCAGTTGCAGGCTCGGCTATTATTAGGAGACCCGGAAATTATTCCCATTGGCTTATTAATGCTACTGCCGGAGGTAGGACGTGGCGCTTGATTTGTTATCACACTGCACATTGGCTGGCCCTGCTTTGACAGAGCCGTTTGTTCGCTTTGAGTTGGAAAGGGAACTGAATAACGCCAAGCTACTCCCTAAAACGACAGGCAAGGAAGGGCAAGAACTGCAAGAGTCATGGGATGTTTATCGACGCAAGTTGCGGGAATTGGCAATGATGGGCGGTGCGTTGCGGGTGAAAAACCATGTTATCGAGCCATTAGCAGAATGCCTGGGTTACGAGCAAGTAGAAGCTGCAACTGAAGTGGAGACACGAGAAGGTAAGGAGCCAGGCGGTTATCTATTGCAGGCATCTGACGGGGCGCAGTTGCGGGTGTGGTGTACGAGTTTGGATGAAGATTTGGAAGCTCCGTCCAAGCGCGGGGCAGCTTATCGCTATTCCTACTTAAAGATTGCCCAACGGGTACTGCTGGCGAGTGGGGAACGGCTAGGATTACTGACGAACGGGATGGAGTTGCGGCTATTGATTTCCGATCCTGCACGCCCAGATTCACAAATTATCATTCCCATCGACCCCCATTGGAAGCGAGCACGGACAGTACCGGATTCATACCGCTTGGTTTTGGCTTTGGCATCTCCGGCAGGAATAAAGGCAATTCCCAAATTGGTGGATAAAGCCAGATTGCAGCAGGCGCGGGTCACAAAGGAATTACGGGTACAGGCGCGGTTGGCGGTTGAACGGTTTGTGCAGGAAGTCTTGGAACGACCGGAGAACCGCAACAAGTTAGCTCAGATGGGCGACCTCTCCCAGTTGGCGAAGCAGTTGTGGCGAGAAGGCTTAATTACCGTTTATCGGCTGCTATTTATATTAAAACTGGAGACGAGCGACAATTTAGCCCAGAGTTTTAGCTTTGCTTCTACTAGCTTGTGGCGGAATACGTTTTCGCCAACGGTAGCTTTAGCACGGTATGCACCGGAAGTGTTGTACAAGGGCTGGGAAACGGGCAGTCTTTTAGAAAACGGCTTACGTACTTTGTTTAAAATGTTTGCCGAAGGCTTGGAGTGTACGGAGTTAAATGTTAAGCCTCTAGGTGGAACGCTGTTTGGGGCAGATGCTACACCCGTACTTTCACAGTTGCGTTGGGGTGAATGGGCAGTTGCACACTTATTGGATCAACTGCTGTGGACAGCGAAGAAGCGTGGTTCTGATACCCGCGAACGAGTGCATTATGGTCCTTTAGACGTGGAAGATTTGGGGCGAGTTTACGAAGCACTGCTGGAACTGGAACCAGGAATTACCAGCGAACCAATGTGTCGCTTACGACGGCAGAAATTAGAGGTGGTGGTGCCTGTTGCTCAAGGGGAAAAATACCGTCCGGTAACTCCGGTAACGATTGAGTCAGATATTGAGGTAGAGGAAGAAGAGGAAACAGCAGAAGAGGAAGAGGAAGAAGCACCGAAACGGGGTAAGAAAACCAAAGTTGAGTGGATTGAGGAAATTCCGCCAGGTCGCTTTTATCTGCGGGTAGGTTTGGGACGAAAGGCAACAGGTTCCTATTACACACCACATTCCTTTGTCCGCTTTTTAGTACAGGAAACACTGGGAACACAGGTGGAAGAATGCAGTCCCAAGGAAAACCCCAATCCACAAGCAATTTTAAAACTAAAAGTTCTTGACCCAGCAATGGGTAGCGGACACTTTTTGGTACAAGCTTGTCGGTTTTTGGGAGAAAAGTTGTATGAGGCTTGTCGTTTATGCGACGAACGAGCAACAGCAGCCCAAAAGCGAGGAGAAACTGCCAAGACTGAGGCAGCAAGGGAAGCTGCTCTAAAGGAGGCGCTGGAGTTCCGGCAGCGGGTTGTTGACTTGCCCGACCCTGATGATAAGTTAGTGAAATATCTACCTTCAAGTGCGCCGGAAGGACAAGAATCGGGCTTGTCTCAAAAGGAAGCTGAGGCGCTGTGCCGCAGATTGGTGGCAGTGCATTGTCTGTATGGAGTGGATAAGAACCCCTTAGCAGTAGAATTAGCAAAACTGTCTTTATGGATTGAGTCCCATGCAGAGGGGTTGCCGTTAACGTTTTTGGATCACCGTTTTGTGGTGGGAGATTCGCTTACAGGCCCGTTTTTCGAGCATTTACTCAAGTATCCAGGTTCACAAGAACCGATAGACGGGTTATTTGTGCAGGGAATTCGCCAGCAGTTTACCCAACAAATGGCAGAGGCGCTAAAGCACATCCGCGATTTGGAAGCAACTGTTGGGGCAGATATCTCTGAAATTGAGGCAAAGCAGGCAGCGAAACAAAGATTAGACATAGCTTTAGCTCCTTTCAAGATTGCCGCAGCAGCTTGGACTGGTGGCGTGATGTTGGGCGGCGAAGATTGCGATGATGTAGCTTATTCCTGGTTGCTTGATGTAATCGGTAAAACAGGAAATTTACCAGATGATTTATCGGAACAGCAGCAGTTGTTGCCAATGATTGCACGGGGATTGGCTGTGGAGGAAGTGCCATCCATGCAGAATGAATTATTGGCGTTGTTGGTATCGGGCAAGTGTATTCCAGCAGTACCTTATGATTTAACTTTTGCAGAGGTGTTTTATTCAAATGGAACTTTAGATAATCGTCAAGGGTTTGATGCAGTTTTAGGAAACCCACCTTGGGATAGGATGCTACCAGCTGACAAAGAATTTTTTGCTGCCTATGATTTTAATATTTTGGAAGCACCAACAAAGCGAGAACGTATAGCTATTGAAAAACGGCTAAAAAATGAACCGAAAATTGCGGCTGAACACACTGCTTATCTTGAGGAATTCAGGCAAACGGAACGGGTGATTAAATGCCTCTACAAATATCAAATTGCTATTATCAAAGGTGAGAAAACAATTGGTAAACAAGACGCATTTCGAGCTTTTATGGAACGAAATGCTTTACTTCTGAAACCTTTTGGGTGGACTGGAGTAGTAGTTCCAGCTGCGTTTCATGTTGCTGAAGGAGCAACTGGAATTCGTCGTCTCTATTTAGAAAAAATGGAGCTTCGTTACTGTTTTTCATTTCAAAATAAACGAAAAATCTTTGACATAGTTTCAAATGTTAAGTTTGCGGTAGTTGCAGCCAGAATGAGTTCAGAAGGAACACAATCTTTTTCCTGCGCTTTTTACCTCCATAATGACGAATGGTTATTTGATAATCTCAGTGAGCGCAAGCCGCTTGTTTACACACTTGATTTTGTTCATCGCACTGGAGGCGAATATCTAAGCTTGATAGAATTACAATCCGAGGAAGCGCTTGAAATTGCAAAAGTTTGCTTTGCTAATGGTATTCCTTTTGGCAAAGTCTGCGAAAGTTTAAACATACGAATTGGTCGAGAAATGAATATGACAGACGACTCATGGCGTTTTACACCTACGTCAGAAGTTGTTGGTCAATCTGACCCGCGAGATTATGATTATCTTAATAAAGCTATCAAAGAAGGATATTTAATTGTCAGTGAGGATGACAGCATTCACTTGTATACAGATCACTGGACTGAGAGACCTCGCTACTTGACCCATGTTACCAGCCTTATAGGAAAAGAAAAATGGGTAAAAGCATCGAAGTTCTTTCGCCTCTTTTTCCGGCGGATTGCAACTGTTGTAGACGCGCGTTCATTTATGGTCGCTGTCGTCCCGCCAGGATGGTTAAGTGCTTCTCCACAAGCTCACAGGTGTACAGGAGAGACACCTACCTACATAGATTTAGTTTTGTTGTCTATTTTGAACTCCTATGTAACCGATTGGAATTTACGGCTAAAGATTACCTCTACTGTAAATTTGTTCATTGCTGAAGGAGTACCAATACCTGCTAGCTATTGTAATTTGCGTGCTTTTCTCGCACACTCTGCTCTCCGCCTCACCTGCAACCATTCTGGCTATGAACCTCTCTGGCGCGAACAATTTGGTGCAACTTGGCGAGAACCACACGAAGAACCGTTCACCTTCCCAGTTTTAGCCACTGATGATGAACGCTGGCAAGTCCGTGCTGCCATTGATGCTGTTGTAGCCAACGCTTACGGACTCAACCGTAATCAATACGCCCACATCTTATCAACATTCAGCCACAAAAGTTACCCACAAGCCCCCCCACGCTGCCTTGCCTACTTTGATGAATTGCAAGCTATAGGTTTAGAAGCCTTTACTAAAAAATACGATCCTTATTGGGATATCCCCCTCAACGAGAACCTCCCCCAACCTGTTATTGACTTACCGATACCAGACGCAGTAACCGAAGAACAACAGCTTGAAATATCTGGTTTAAGTGTGGCTTCAGAAGCTAAAACTAAAAAGCGCACTACCAAAACTCGCAAGGGGAAGTAATTTTTATGCCCAAAATCTTTTATCCCAGTTCTGAAAAACTGAAATACCTGCTAGAAAGTATTCATCAGCGCGAAGTTGCCCTACCCGACTTCCAGCGAGACTTTGTTTGGGAACCCCGTTCTACAGAAGAATTAATTGAAAGTATCTGCCAAAACTACCCAGCAGGAAGTTTGCTGCGGATTAGAAATTCTAAAGGTTTTTACTTCGTTCCCCGCGAGTTTGCAGGCGCACCAGAACTAAAACATCATGCCCCTTCTTATTTAATTCTCGACGGTCAGCAGCGACTCACTTCTCTTTATCACGCATTTTATGGTACAGGCAACCATTGCTACTTTATCAATCTGCAAAAACTAATTGATGATCAAGATTTAGAAGATTGCATCTTTTACCTCAACAACAAAGAAGCAGACAAAAAATTTGGGTCTTTACAACAACAAGCCAACGCCTTAGTCTTTCCTTTAAAAACTTTATTTGGTGTCAAAAATGGTTTTGAAAAATGGCTAGATGAGATTATTGACTTGCGCCCGGAAACTGGTGGGGATAGAGTAACCCTGAAGGCGAAACTGCGAGAAGTTAAGGAAAGCTGGTTAGAACCAGCAGAAGAGTACGAGTTCCCTGTAGTCACCCTCGATGATAATACCTCTGCGGCTGCCGTCTGTACCATATTTGAAACCCTCAACCGCACAGGCGTTAAACTGTCAGTCTTCGACCTCTTAGCCGCCCGTTTTTGGACAGCAGACGTGCGTCTCCGTGACTTATGGGATATAGCTAAAACCAACTACCCAATTATTGTTGACTTTGAAATAGATCCATACTATATCCTGCAAGCAATCACTATCTATACCGCCAGCACCGCCCCTTCCTGCAAGCGCAACGATGTGCTGAAAATGAATGTTGACCAAATCAAAATCGGCTGGAACCCAATTGTCAAAGCCCTAGCCGAAATTTTACAAATGCTGCGCGACGACTGCGGAGTGATTTTACCTCAATGGCTACCTTACTACACAATTTTGATTCCTGCCGCTGCAACACTTGCGGCTGTGAGTAGCGTCACAGGGCCGAGTGTTGGTGCAATCCGCAACAAACTCAAACGCTGGTTTTGGTGTTCCGTATTTGGACAGACTTACGAAAACTCTCCTAATTCTCAATCGGTAAAAGACTACAGCGAACTCAAGCAGTGGATTGCAGGAGGAGCAGAACCGCAAACTGTGTCAAATTTCTCCTTTGATATCAACCTACTAAGACAGACAACTCCCCGTCAACGAGCAGTCTATCGAGGTGTCATTGCTTTGATTTTGCGTCACGGTGCCCAAGACTTCCATAAAGGTGGCAGAATTACCGCCAGTATGATGCTCGACAAGAAAATCGACGACCACCACATCTTCCCACAAGCATTTTTAAAAGATAAGTTTCCTAGTGTTAGCTCAACTCTGCGGGACTGCGTTTTAAACCGTACCTTGATTGACAAAGACACCAATATTCGCATTAGCAAACGCGCCCCTTCCAATTATCTCCAAGAAATCGAGCAAACTATAGGTACAGCCGAACTACAAACCATCCTGAGATCTCACATGCTACCGGATACGCCCACATCGGCTTTATGCCAAGATAAGTTTGAAGACTTCCTCAATGAACGACAGCAACTCATTGCTGCCGAACTGGAAACCGTAACCCAGTAAGGAGCATGACAAAAAATGGATACTATTGGCGAAAATAATTGTGCCAACAATATCCATAATATTGGTTCACTTTTAAATGAAACCTAAATATAATTAAGAATTACTACTTTTGCTTGACAAGAAGACAGTTCATGCACACTGGATTATTTTGTCCTGCTCTACCTTTATATAAACCCCGTGGTTTATTTTCTTCCCAGGAAATAATATCCCAGGTTCCTAAAGTTGGATGGCTTAAACTCTTATAAGTACTTGGCTCAACCCTACTACCGTTAACTCTCCAACCGTTGATTTCTCCAAACCATATTTCTGCATAAGCATCACACTGTTGATTAGGCTGGGAAAATACTAGTAGAAAATCACATTTTATAGTATTAGATAAGCCTTCTGAAGTAGTAACTTTAATATCTATATCTTGATAATCCACGCCAGGTAATAGATTTTGTAGCATTGTTAGTTTAGTTTTATTAACAATATAAAATTAGATTAGCTTGCTCAAATTTTAGTTAATAGACGGTTTTCCCTACTCTTTTAAGGAGGATTACCTCAAATCTAAAAATACAAATACAAACCTAAATGTGAACCAATATATGACTACTGAAATTACCCTCAACCTGCCTGACGAAGTGTATCGCCGTGCTGAACACTTAGCCCAAATGGTCAACCGCAATGTAGCTGAGGTACTAACCGAGGCGATCGCCCTCTCCTTGTCTCCTGTTAGCCCTCAATCCTCTAACAGTGCTTTAATTCCATCCGTTACTTCTCTCTCTGATAATGAAGTCTTGGCATTGAGCGAATTGCAAATGCCAACAGATCAAGACCACCAGTTGAGTGAACTGCTTGATCGTCAGCAAGCCGGAACGCTAAGTGATGCAGAGCGTCCTTACTTGACGGCATTGATGCAAGTTTACCAGGAAAAACTGCTACTCAAAGCTCAAGCCCTGCGGGAAGCAGTACAGCGCGGTTTGCGGGCATCCCTTGAATCATGAGTTCAGGGTCAATTTCTGATGAGTTGCGAGCAAAAATCCGCGCCCAAGCAGGCGATCGCTGCGGTTATTGCTTGAGTTTGCAAAAATACGTTTTAGGAATATTAGAAATTGAACATATTATTCCTACAGCCAAAGGTGGTACGAACGAAGAGGAGAATCTTTGGTTAGCCTGTCGGCTGTGCAATAGCTACAAGGGTGTGCAAACAGAAGCTGTTGACCTCCTGACTGGACGAACAGTCAAGCTATTCAATCCCCGTCAACAAAAATGGTCACAACATTTTCAATGGAGTGAAGACGGTTCGCAAATTATTGGGCACACAGCTTGCGGTCGGGCAACAGTCGTCGCCCTGCAACTTAACAATATTATCGCCGTCACCGTCAGGCAACAATGGGTAATGGCTGGCTGGCATCCACCACAAGATGAATAATTTATATCTAAACTATTTGTTTATGTTCCAGGGAAAATACTCCTTTCTCGAGAGGCTATACTAAGTAGCAATACTTGGAAGCAAATTCATGCGGACTTAAAAGTTCGCGTGCGAGTAGCAATGGATACTGTTGGCAAATTTAATACATACTTGTAATTTAAAGTATTACGTAGGTTCAAACCTTCAATTTGTGGTTGCGGCTTTTGTTGTAACACTTTTGTTTATGCGTTTGTAACACTTTCGCCAACAGTATCTCCCTCTCTCCCACTCACTGGCAAAGGCAGGAATTTTGATGACGAGCATAAAGCTTGCAGATTTAATTTCCCAAGGCGACAACGCGATTACCGCCGCGAGCACCATATTATCGCTCAAAATGGTCATCCTTGATTGTACGGGAGTAGAAACAATTACTTCCTCACAATTAGACTTGTTGTTTACCAATATTCCTGCAACTTGGGGCTTCATAGAACTGGGAGAAGTAGTGGATTCCATCACACTAACCGATACTCTTGCTACCCAGCTTACACAGTTCATCAACCAGCGTCAGGGTCTTAGCCAGTCACCAGCCACCAGCAATAGGGGGATACAAAAGGTTCAACCCCAACCACAAATTATTAACACAGCAGCACAGACTAAGAACCGAAATGTTCAAGCTCTTCACCCTATCCGCATTTTGGACAAAGTAACCGCAGAGTATCAAGACTATTTAAGAACGGAGTTTCGTGCTAAAGACTCAAAGTTAAAAACAGCATTAGAAAACGAACTTAACAGGCCATTATTTCTAGCCCAAGAACCGTTTTTCCAAGCACACAGACCATTTAAACATGGTAAAAAATGGCGGGAACTACCATTGGATGCACAGATAGCGAAGGTGATGGAAGAGCGATCGCGTAGCGAATTCGCCTACCTGCACCAATCAGAAGCAATTGCCCACCTTTTAGGTTCCACTGCTTCAGCCACTGTTGTCACTACTGGAACAGGCAGTGGTAAAACTGAATCTTTCCTACTGCCAGTTATTCAAAATGCTATTGAAGATGCTAATCGGCATAAAAAATCGGGGTTAACGGCTATTCTGGTTTACCCGATGAACGCCCTAGCAAATGATCAGGAAATACGGATTAACGAGTATTTACGTAAGTCCGGCTGGGAGGGAGGAGTATCCGTTGCCAAATATGACCGAGGCACGAAGCAAGCGGAAAGAGAAGAATTACGTCGCAATCCGCCTCATATTCTGCTGACCAACTACATGATGTTGGAGTACCTATTGGTACGCCCCGCTGACCGAGAAGCAATATTCGCCAACCACCGTTGTCGTTTTTTAGTCTTGGACGAAGTACATAGCTATCGGGGAACTTTGGGTAGCAATATCGCCTTATTAATACGCAGGCTGAAAGCGCACCTAAGCAATGCCAGGCAGGATTGGTATGCAAACTCTCCTGAAACTTCTAAGCGTTATCCTCTCCTAATTCCCGTCGGCACCTCCGCTACTATCAAAAGCGTGGCAGAAGGAATTCATAGTCAAGAAGAAAAAATTCGTTTACGTGATGGAGCAGTACAGGAGTTTTTCAGCAAGCTAACTGGTGCAGACCCTCAAACAATTCGGGTAATAGGAGAAGAACTAGAAGAAATTCAAATTCCTGCAAATGCTCAATATTCTTTCACCCCATCGAAGGTGGGTGAAATAGATATTGCTGACTTGGAAGCAGTAAGGCAAGCTCTTTGTACCTTAGCAGGAAAATCGCTAGATACCCCACTGAATACTGCTGCTCAAAGTACACGCCTGTTATGGGATTTAAACCGCTGGCTGATTAGTTCTCCTTTATCCTTGAGTCAGATTGTAGAAAAAATTAAGTCGGAAGTAACAGAGCGAGCACAGTCCAGCAACGAAGAACTCTATGAAGAAGTCAAAGCAGCACTACTAGCAGGTGCTGCTTTACCGGAGGGAACGCCTGGAGCGTTGCAATTAAGAGTACATCGCTTGATTCGCGGTGGCTGGCAGTTTTACCGATGTATCAATTCTGCCTGCGGTAGACTATATCCTATGGGTGAAGAGCAATGCCAATGTGGCTACAAAACTGCCCCTCTCTACCTCTGTCGCAACTGTGGTGCCGATTATTTACGATTTGTCGGCAATACCACCGCAGAGCATCTAGAACCAAGCAATGTAGCAGACGATAAATTAGAGTGGATGCTTTACGACCCCAGCCGCTTTGGCATAAGTGTAGACGACGAGGAAATTGACGAAGAAGAATCGGACTCCCAGCAATCACGTACTCGCCAAGGGAAACAAAAGCAACAGAAACAGATTAAGGGCCGTCCTATCCTACAGGGTTCGTTTGACATTAGCACCTTATCTTTTAGTAGCAACCCTACTGACTACCCCTGGCAAGTAACACTAGCTCCAGCCCGTACTAGATGCCTGTGTTGTAGTGGCACTGCCGGCAGTCGCAATGTCATTACGCCTGTAGCTTTGGGGACATCCGCAGCAGTCAAAGTTCTTAGCGAAGGGCTGGTAGAAGCTTTAGCAGAAGCTAACCGCCACCAACCAGAAAAAGACGGTAAACAACGGCTGTTAGTATTCAGCGACAGTCGTCAGGATGCAGCCCATCAAGCACGATTCATCGTATTTTCAAGCCGCTATGACCGGATGCGACGCAGGGTGATCCAGCTATTAAAACAACATCAGGTACTGTCTCTACAACGAATAGTGGAATTGCTGGGTGATGTAGGGATACAGGAGCATGACAACAAATACGCTCCTCCACAAAACAATGCTTGGATTTCTGATGAAGCCAGAGACCGGGTTCGTGCTTGGGAAGAAGCACCTCTGCTAGACGAGATTGCCGTTAATGCCGGATATCGTGCCACATTAACTAATTTAGGGTTAGTACGAATTGAATACCACCGTCTGGGTGAATACGTGCAGACTCGCGGCGATGAAATAGCCGGACATTTTAACATTTCTATTGCACAGTTAGAGTATATCTGTTCCAGCTTGCTCGACCAAATTCGCACTCGTGGCTGTCTGACACGGGAAATGCTGCGATATCATCCATCTCACCCTAGCTGCCCTGCTTATATTAAAACCGCTGAGTGGGAGCGACGGATCAAGCAACCTCAAGGTTACGCCCTTTCCAAAATTGGGCAACCCGTAGCTTATTTAGATAAAGCTTTGGTTCCATTGGGTATCACTTCCCACAATCCTTGGCGTAAACCACAAACGGGAGGTCGAGAACCAAGTTTAGAACGGATTCTTAAGCATTTGCTAGCCCGTTTCGGTAGCATAGAACCAAACGAAGAACATATGGTCAAACTGTTGGAATTCCTGCAATCTGGCAGCTTCCTGTCGGCAGTAGAACTATATGGGAATCGGGAGAAGATTCGCTTATTGCAGGTCAATGCTGAAGTAATACGCTTAGAATTGGTGCAAGCATCAGCGCGCTATCGCTGCCAAGTGTGTGAAACGCCTTTATTAGGAGCGCGTCCAGGATTGCCATGTCCGCATTGTCACGGCGTACTGGTATCTTGGACAGAATCAGAAGTGATGCAGAACCGAACCGTGCGGCGAATTCTTTCCGAGCAAGTTATTCCTTTAGAAGCAGGCGAACATACTGCCCAAATTCCTAACGATGTTCGAGTCGAATTAGAAACCAATTTCAAAGCTAAAGCTGATGTATCGAAGATTAACCTGCTAGCTTGTTCCCCAACATTAGAAATGGGCATTGACGTGGGTGGTTTAGATGCAGTAATTCTGCGTAATATACCACCAAGACCTGACAATTACGCACAACGGGGTGGGCGAGCAGGTCGTCGCACCCGTATTGGCTTGGTAGTGGGATATGCCCGCAATACCCCTCATGATCAATATTTCTATGATAAACCTACCGAAATGATTGCTGGGGAAGTACCTGCACCCGCTTTAGCCTTGGGCAACCGTGACGTTATCTTCCGCCACCTCAATGCGATCGCTTTTGGTGCTGCTGACCCCGGCTTAGCTGGGAAAATGTTGGAATATGTATCTCCTCTTGGTGAAATAAAGCAGGAAGCAGTCGATGTTTTCATCGCTGGAGTCAAAGCACAATTCCACCACGCCCTTACGCTAGCAAGTGTTGCTTGGGAAAAAACCGTCTTGGAAGAAGCAAAACTAGACGAAGCGATACTAAGCAGACATTTAGAGAACCTGCCAGAGCGAATCCAAGATGTTATCGCTCGCACAGCAAGACAAGTGAAAGAACTGCGAACTGCACTGGAAACTTACTACCAAGAGTTACAAGGAGTCAGAGATAGCAACCGTGCTGGAGACTTAATCGCTCGCATCCTTGGCATTGAGACGGACAGACAACGGGGTAACGCTGAAGCTGATGATCGAACAGCTGGCTATCCTCTGCGAAGATTTGCGGAATTCGGAATTCTTCCTGGGTACGAATTTCCTACCCAACCGGCTGCATTAAGACTTTTGGGCGATGAGCGAGAGGAAGATCCTATTTCGGTAGCACGGCGTTTTGGTATAGGTCAATTTCAGCCAGCAGCACAAGTATTTGCCCGAACCAAACGATGGAAAGTGATCGGGTTAGATAATGCCTCTCCTTGGAATTCTAAAACCAAAGGGGCTGGTTGGGGCTATAGACTCTGTAAAACGTGCAATCTGCGTTTTGATGCTGACGAACCATCTTGCCCACGTTGCAAGAGTGATACACCAGGACAGTTAATACCAGCAGGCGAATTTGCTGGCTTCTTAGCACGGCGGGATGAAAGTCCCATCTTAGACGAAGAAGAGCGTTATGCTACACGCAATCTTGTTAAAACCTATCCGCAATGGAATGGTATTGTAGCAGGACGCTGGACAGTAGGAGCAGGATGGGGATTGCGCTGGAGCCAAGATGAAGAGGTTCGCTGGTTGAATGAGGGATTACCACCGTCAGATAAAGAACGAAATGATTGCATTCCCTTCCTACATAACGAAGCTAAAGGTTACCTACTGTGCGGTGACTGTGGGCGAATACTGAAAAACCCCGACTTGATTCAGGTAGTTAGTGGACGAAAAAAGACTCGCTCTTCAGAGAAAGATGACCCATTCGGGCACACAGAAAGCTGTCTCCAAGCCAGGACTGCACCACGTCCTTTGGCACTAACCACTGCTAGTAAAGCTGAGGTGCTGCGATTGATGTTACCTGTGCCTAAAGACTTAGAACCAACTGAGTTACAATCTTGGGGAGTGTCTTTGGGATACGCACTCAAAGCAGGTATGCAGCACCTCTATATGCTAGATGGTTCAGAGATTGATTTTGAGTTTGAAGGACCTTGGCAGAGCAATACTGACGGTAAGCGTCACGGGCTAGTCTCTCTAACATTTATTGACCCCAGTTTAGGTGGCAGTGGTTACCTACACCGCATTGCTAGGGAATTTAATCTTGTGGCATCGCGCTCCGTAGAACATCTCAACCACTCTAATTGCAAAACCGCTTGTTACCGCTGCCTCAAGTCCTATCAAAATCAGCGATACCACGAACTCCTCCACTGGCCACAAACAATTCCCGCATTGGAAGAATTGGCTTCAGCATCACCAGTAGCTCGACCTTTAACAAGAGGAGATATCGACGACCCCCACCCTTGGCTAGAAGCTTACGCCACTGGTGTCGGTTCACCCTTAGAACTGAAGTTTTGGCAATTGTTTGAGCAGCATGGATTTTACCCTCAAAAGCAAGTAATGATTTCTCCTAGTCCAGGAGCACGACCCATTTCTATAGCTGACTTTGCTATTCCTGAGCGGCGGCTAGCAATTTACATAGACGGGGCAGCTTTTCATAAAGGTGGAAACCGCAGTAGAGATTGCTTTCTCCGTGATCGCCTCCGCAACAGTAATCCTCCTTGGCAGGTTGTAGAGTTAAAAGCGCGTGATTTACCTCAGGGAGCCGAACTTGTCAAGAAATTACAGCAACTTTAATCTGTTAATAAGGCTTTTAATTTTTGTAGAAGGTTTGTAATATTCTTAGCTTTCTTGGGATCTTCCCAATGATAAGACTTTAATATTTGCCTAGATATGTTTTGGAATTCCTGTTTCAATGAAGGAGGTTCTTGTGGCTTTGCTTCCTTAATGCGATCGCGAATTTGCGCCAGAGATAATTTAAGAGCAATAGCCTCTGCCAACAAATTAGCTCTGATTACTTCATCTTTGACTGTGGCGATCACCCTGGCCTTTGTGTATTCCATCTGCCCAGAGCGCAGTACTTCTAAAACATCGGTTGGCATATTCAGCAGTGGTAGCCGACTGACGCGGAAGCTTTCTGGTGACAGCTTACCCACTGTGGTAAACACATTTTCAACAACTGACCACTGCTTACGGAAAACGTTTTCCGTATCCTCATCTGAGGATTCAACTTTCTGTTTATCCAGATGCGCTTTCCGGTTCAGTAAAGCAACTACTTCTTGAGTAGTGCAGTCAAGCTGGATTGATAGCAAATGTAATATCCCTTCCGTTTCCTCTACCGGATTCAAATCTTCACGCTGTAAATTCTCCAGTAAGGAAAGCTTTAAGGCTGAGGTTTCGTCAACTTCTACAATTACGACAGGAACTTCTGTCAAGCCAGCATCCTGTGCAGCGCGGTAACGGCGTTCGCCAGCAATTAGTAAATACTTGTCATCGCTATAGGGACGCACCCACAACGGCGATCGCACTCCCACTTCTTTAATAGAAGCAGTGAGAGTAGCAAGTTTATCGGGGTCAAAGTAGCGGCGTACTTGCTCTTTATTGCAAATAATTTTATCAATCTCCACCGTTAATTGAGCATTATCACTCTTGACGTTGCTGCTTGAAAAGAGTGATTGCAATTGCGCGTTTAGGGATTCAAGTTCGGCAATGCGCTGTTGAGATTGAACTAGTTGTGACTCAATTTCGGCTGCTTGTACATTGGCAGAAAAATAATCGTAGTTTTTATTTTGCGTTTTTCTTGGCATCTTTACTCTCCTCTAAAATGGCTGACAGTTCCTGACAAATAGGATGTAAGTCTTTAATAGCTCTATGAGTAGGACGATGCAAGTGTAGGGGAATGCCTTTTCCCGAAGCATTACTAAATTCGCAGGAATAGCGGACGTGCGGATAGCATTTAATCTTCAAAGGAGCGAGCATTTCTGGCAACTGGTTCAATAAATCCCGTTGCGTTGCTTCATTACTGTCGTATTTGGTGGGTACAAATCCTAAAATTTGGGGTGGAGGATTAAGGCGCAAGTTTTTGCAAGCTCCCCGATGCCAAGATAGCAGAGTATTCGCTCCTGTCAGCGATTTGGGGCTGAGTTCGACAGGAATTAACATATGCGTAGCTACTGCTAACGCCACGTCATTGAGATGGCCAAGTGTTGCAGGGCAGTCCAGAATTACTAGTTGGTGAGGCAAAGGAAAATCTTCAAACCTATCTGCTAAAATGTACTCCCGGCGATTTCGGACTGCCAATTCCAAACCTACTTGAATCATTACTGGCCCACCCAAGCAGACTTGAAATTGTCCCAGAGGCTTTCCCCATTCTGGTGTCATCAGAGGCCAGTTACCATCAAAATTTTCATCAAATACAGCAGCGATGGTTTGCTCCGGGGGTGGATCTTTATCTAATCCACAAAACTGGCTCATGGAAACGTTAGTATCTAGGTCAAGAAGTGCTACATTAAAGCCGCGCTTTGCCATTTCATAGCCAATGTGAACGGCAAGCGTAGTTTTGGAAACTCCTCCGGCATTGGCTCCGATCCAAAGAACAACTTGCTTCATCTATATTGCGATTACAATGCTTGCATTTTGTTATAGTCTACGCCAAAGTGAAATTGAGTTAGATTGTTTTTTGGTTTAGCAAGATAACTTTACCCCATACGGAAAACGTTTTCCGTAAACAGAGGCTTCTGCATCAGTGTCAAAATACATAACGATATTTGGTTTTTATGGCACAAAGTTCAGGCTGATTTTGAACGGTTGAACCAATAGATTAAAATCTATGCTTGATTGTTATTTACCAGCTTAATACTTATGTAATTTGGTACGAGTAAGTAAAAATTAAGCAAAAAAATTTTCAGATTGACTTAAAAGCTTGATCTATAAGAGTTTGAGAAAGCTGCGACCTCGCAGCTTTCTTGCGCGGTATTGGCTCAATGCCCCGATAGCCTCTCAAATAATCTACGTATTCTCTTTAGGGAACGAACATTCAACAGTAATTTTCATATTACTTTTAGCAGTACCCTTTGTAACGTAAGGAACACCTGCTTCACCGCCCATTTCAATGCCGAACTCTAAGGTAACTTTATCTACATTCGCAATCGGAATTTGCTTGAAGGCATTCAAGGTATAAACTGTATAAGTCCGAATTGTGTTTTGAATCGACAAGAAATTTTGCATCATTTTTTGTCGTATTTGGTCAGAACTCATTCCTTTATTAACTAGTGCTTCTTCTTCCTCTTCCTCATCCAATACCGCATTGTTGACTACAGGAATGTTTAAATCCTCTGTGGCTTCGATGTAGATTACTGTATTGTCATCAAGTTTGATAGGTATAACTTTTGTCATGGAATGAAATCCTGATAACAGCAATTTTAGTAACTACCACAACTTTATAAAAGTTTTTACGGAATATTTCTGAGTTTTTTTGTAGTTACTGAGCGATAATGCTGAAAACAAAGAATCTCTAAAAATTTCTCCTACTTATGATCCGAGACGCGCTAGTAGTAGGGATTAATACTTATAGCTATGAACGGCTTAATAATTTAACTGCACCAGCACAGGATGCAGAAGCAGTAGCCCAATTGCTAGAGAAGTACGGAGACTTTAAGGTAACGCGACTGCCTGCGGTTAAGGATAAGCAAAACGATACCATCTGTGTAGGTCAAAAAAGCAAAGTCACTCTAACTCAGCTACAGAAAGCAATTGTGCAATTATTTAAGCCAGAAGGTAAACCCCCAGATACTGCACTACTATATTTTTCTGGACATGGGCTGAGACAAGAACTCGGCATTACAGAAGGCTTTTTGGCAAGTAGTGATGTCAATCCAGATATGGGTAATTGGGGTGTTCGCTTACAATGGCTGCGGCGACTCTTACAAGAAAGTGAAGTTCGGCAACAAATTATTATTCTAGATTGCTGTTATGCCGGAGAAGTGCTAAATGTTATAGAAGCAGACCCCGGAGATAGGGGTGAAGGAAGAGATAGATGTTTTATTGCGGCATCTCGTTCCTTTGAAGTCGCCTATGAAGAAATTGGCAGTAGCCATAGCGTCCTCACCGCAGCATTAATCAAAGGATTAGAACCAAAACAAGAGCGATGGGTAACAAATTACACCTTGGTTGATTTACTTAATCAAGAATACCAAACTTTCCCCCAACGTCCAATTTTTACTAACTCCGGTGAACCAATTAACCTCACCCGCAGGTGGACATCTGCAAAAAAAGATTCTGTTGCAATAGGACAAGCTATCTGTCCTTACAAGGGTTTAAATTATTTTGACTGTACTGAAGAAGATGCTAGATATTTCTGTGGTCGCACAGCTTTAACAGATGAATTGTTAGAAAAGGTACGTCAGGGGAATTTTTTGGTGGTATTGGGAGCATCAGGTAGTGGTAAATCCAGTGTTGTTAGGGCGGGATTACTGTATCAGTTGCGACTGGGGCGGCGGTTATCTGGTAGTGAAAGTTGGCAGATTAAAATTTTTCAACCGGGAGAGCATCCCTTAGATTCTTTAGCACTGGCATTTTTAGATCCAGAATCATCAAATATTATTGAAAGAGCTACCCAACTAGCCGAAGCCGAGGAATTGATAAAAAAGAGTTCCGAAGGTTTAAGACAATTAATTGCTGCTGCGGATACACAGCGAGTAATTCTAGTCATAGACCAGTTTGAAGAAGTTTTTACTTTGTGCAAGGATACCGCAGAACGGCAGCAGTTTTTTGAATCCTTGTTAGTTGCTTTGCAGCAATGTGACAATAAACTCTGCTTGGTGCTGACGATGCGGGCAGATTTTCTTGGTAAGTGTGCCGAGCAAGAGTATAGTGGACTGGCACAGCAGATTCAAGAAAATCTGGTGATAGTTACACCAATGAAACCAGATGATTTGAGAAAAGCAATTGTCGAACCAGCCACGCAAGTACAACTGGAGATTGAGCCAGAACTAGTAGAAGAAATGTTAACAGATGTAGCAGATTCTCCTGGGTATCTACCACTTTTGCAATATACGCTGACACAATTGTGGGAACAACGCACGGATAATTGTTTGCGGCTTAATACCTATGCCCAATTGGGTGGTGTTATGGGTACATTGCGTAAACGTGCTACCGAGGTGTATGAGACATTTACTGAAGAAGAACAGGCATCAATACGGCATATTTTTCTTGCGCTGACGCAATTAGGAGAAGGTACGGAAGATACCCGCAGACGGGTTTTAAAGCAGGATTTAGTAAATCAGTGTTTTTCTGAAGAGCTTATTGATAAAGTAGTTCAGGAATTGGCGAATAAACAGCTAGTTGTTACCAGTGAAATGGTAATTAAAGGAGAAGCATTTGAGCAAGTAGCGGTTGTGGATGTTGCCCATGAAGCACTGATTCGCCACTGGACACTGTTACGCAAGTGGATTAATGAAAATCGGGATAATCTCCGACAAAAGCGCAAATTTGAATCATTAGCAGAAGACTGGAGAACTAGTGGAAAGTCGAAGGATTATTTGCTCCAAGGAAAATTGTTGAAAGATGCATTTAATTGGCAAAAGCAAAATATTGCCAATCAAATGCTTTCTAATTTGGCTGAAGAGTTTATTAAAACTAGTATCAAACAACGACGGCAAAACCGTTTTAAATTTATTGGCTTTAGTTTAATTATGCCTGTGAGTTTAGCAGCATTTTTGGGCATTTTTAGTGTAAACCTGCTAACAACAAGAGAACTTCGCCAAACTTTAGAAAAATCTCAGGGTTCAGCAAGAGTTCAAGCACTTCAAGAATTGGTCAAAAGAGGCGCTAGTTTAAATGGAATAACACTACTTCGACGTAACGACCTTAGTAGTGCTGACCTCAGTAATGCCAAGCTTAGTGGTGCTGACTTAAGCAGCAGTATACTTATTAATACTAAACTTCGTTACGCCAACCTTAATGGCGCTATTCTTAGTGGTGCTGACTTTAGTGGTGCCGATCTTAGGGGTGCTGACTTTAGTGGTGCTATCTTAAGTAATGTCAAACTCTACGAGAGCATCCTTGGTGAAGCTAATCTCAAAGGAGCCAAAATCAGTAATGATGACATAAATAATGCTTTCCTGTGCAATACCATCATGCCAGATGGAAATGTATCTAACCGCAACTGTGCAAAAATAGATACGAATTCCACATCTGGAAATGCAGATATTGGCTTACCAAAAGCAGGAACTATTCCTCAATATCCAGAGGAAGTAAAAGTTAAAGCAAATCAGCCAGTTTCTTTAGAACAGGCAATAGAATTAGCACAACGTAATAATAAGGGTTCATTTGCAGAAAGTCGTCTCCAAGCTACACTCGAATATTATGATTTACAAGAAGCTTATGAACTAATACGTATTGCCCGATCTGGTGTAACAAATGCCCAGGCCAGTTTAAGAGATATGGAAACATTAGAGCGGACTAGATTATCTATAATCCAGGATGCTGAAATTTTCAAGCTTTCTCGTGCTAAAACTTGTTCAGAATATAATAAGAATAAGGAAAAATTTGAAGCTTTTGGGGATATTTCCTCAATAGTGAGATGCACGGGTAAGGAAGCTGATATTATTCAACAACTTGCTCGAACAGGGGCAATGGGTCGAAATAACGTACTGCGTTCTCAAGTTAATTTAGCAAATTTACAACAAGAACTTACTACTGCTTTATCACAAGAAATACTTTCGCGTCGCCGATTAGCAAATCGCTTAGGATTTCCACAATCAGTAATTGTTTCTGCGGCTGATCCACTCAGATTAGCTGGCTTATGGACTTTCACTTTAGAACAAAGTATTATTTTAGCTTTACAGAACAGAAGCAAAGAAAAAGAACCTAATCAGATAAGTTTAGAAGTACAAACAGCTTATTCAGCAATGCAATCTAATTTAGAAAATATTCTAACCGCTAATCTCGCTCTTGAACAAGCTCGGGAGCTTCTTCGTCTAGACCGCTTGAGATTTCAAGCTTTATTTGGCTCTCAAGCAGATGTGATTCAATCTGAAAGTCTGCTAACAATAGCCGAAAAGAATCGAGTTCGAGCAATTATTGATTATAACCGTGCTTTTGCTCGGTTAATACGAGTAGTTTCTTCGGATAATGGGAATTTATCAAATAGTTCAAGTGGAGTAAATACACCACCAAAGAACTAAAACTTTTGGCGTTGCTGAATGAAAGGATGAAAATTTAAAATTTGATTTCTCAAACTCTTACTCTCTGTGCCTCTGCGTGAGACAAAAATCATCCCATCAATAAGCAACGCCAAACTTTTATAGGTATGGTTTGTATTCTAAATTCCGTAATCAAAGTAAAAAAAACTTACAGATCCAGTTTTGACTTATAAGTAATACGCCAGTCAACAAAAGGGCTATTACGTGTAATTGATAGCTCAAACTCTTCTCACTCATTCATCTCCCTGACGCGATCGCCGCATTGAAAGCAGATCATCAACTCCTTCGCGTAATTTTCTGTACGATTGCTAATTCAGCCCCTATTTCATTTCACTCTATCTGATTACTTTTACTATCGTCCCTGGCTCGTTGTACCTTCTCAACTTGCTTGGGCGCTTCTATTTCTCTAAAGAGTCGAATTGCTTTATCAAAATTTTCCTTACTTTTTTCTAATTCTTCCATCTTTTGATAAGTCAATCCCAATTGATAGTAAGCTTCAGCAAGGTCACATTTAGCACCTATTTTATCCAGCAGTTCTATCGCTTTTGAATGATAAGAAAACGCTGTTTCAAATTCTTGCTGTTCTCGATGAAGTTCTGCTAGACCAGTTAAAGCCCTAGCTTTAATTTGACTATAGTGGTTGTCATCAGCAAAGGTCACAGCTTGATTGTACATTAGAAAAGCTTTTTGGATATCTCCTAAATTTTTATAAGTTAATCCTAGAAATATATATCTATGTCCTATAGCCCATTCATTTAATTCATCCAAGTCATTTTTTGATAAGTTATAACTTTTATTCGCAAAATCTTGTGCTTTTTCTTGAAACGATATAGTGGAATATATAAAAGCCAAAGCATAATATGCTTCTATTTGAAAATTATAATAATATTTTTGCTGACAAATTTCTAAAAGCTTTAAAAAAAATTCTTCTGCTTCGTCCATTTCTAATAAATCTATTTTACAAATACCACTGCCTACTAATAAACTCCTATATAACCTGTTTAATATTAAGACATCCTGGCTATTAGTGTTTGTATGTAAACATTCAACTACTAAATTTTCTGCATTTTTATATTCCTTAAAGCTTTCAGAAAGATTACCAGCAAACCAATAGCCTTGAGCAAGACTCATGTGAATGCTTACCAAACTTATTCCACGTAAAACATTACCTATTATTTGAGTTCCTGCTAATATTATTTTCTGCGATAAGCCTAATCTACGAAGTGAAGTACTTAGAGTTTCTCCACCTCCTAAATTATGCCATTTCCATTTTGATTGCCTTGTATGTACAATTACACTACATGCCGCTTCAAAATCATAAATCGCTAAATAATGATAGTAAGCTTCAAAAGCTTGTAATGCTTCTTTTATAATGACAATCTTGTTAATACTCTCTGTCCAAAATTCTGCGGCTTTACGGTTTGCTGTCTCCCAATCTTCACTCGCCCTCAGCCTACTTATTGCTTCTTCCCTAATCACTGGATGCAACCAGTATTCACCATTTTGCAACTCTACTAAAGAGCGATCCCGCAAAGAATTAACTACCCGCCGATGTTGTGGCTCTGGCACATCCCATAGCAAAGAAAAAAGACCATTAATAGGAACTGTTGCAATATCTTGATAACGATAACATCCTAAACGACAGAGGAGTTTAAAAGCTGGAGAGTGTTGTTGTGACAAACGATTAAGCTGACTGGTGACTAAATCCCTCAAATCAGCTTCAACTAATAAATCTCCCTGATTCATTTGCCAATACTGCTCTACATTGCCTATATAATCCACTTCAATAGCACCAGCAATAATTTCCATTGCTTTAGCATTTCCTCCGTAGGCATTATGCATAGCACTCAAGGCTGGAGAATTTGTTTGAATACTGCGGCTGTTAAAATATTGTTGCCATGCATTAACAGGCAAACCTTCCAGAAGATAATACCAAACAGAAACATCAGATTCATGTAGGCGATCGCGACTAGTAATCAAAGTCAATGACTGCAAACTTGGATCAGCTAAAACTCGCAATAACTCTACATAGAGGCGGTGAGGCTTAATAAACTTACCATTTTCATCGAGTGTGGGTTCAAGATTATCAATTAAAACTCCAATTCTTTCAGCCTGAAGTTTCTGTCGCAAGCGTTCAAGTGATACACCAAACTCCCGCCCTGGTTCTTCATTAAGTTGCCGTAGCCGTTCCTCAAGTAAACTTTCAACTGGAGTAATGTTTCCGGTTTCTTTGGCAATAGGAAATTCTATATAAGAGCCAAATTTTTGCTTGAGATAATTTCTAGCTAAAGTTGTCTTACCTACACCACCTTTTGCGTGAATTAAGATGACTTTTTCACCTTGGCTGTCGAGGTTGTTGAGATATGTGATCGCTTCTTCACGCCCAACAAAATTTTTATCTAGTATGCTCTTTTGAGTTATCGGTTCTAATGTTGCGGTTTCTATAGGAGTTTTACCACCTACCAATTCTGGCTTGTACTGCTGAAAAAGAGCCATCAAATCAGCACGTTTTGAACGGCGTTCGTCGGGAAACTCATTTTCCAAACCAAACTCCTCGCAGATGACTTTGATGTGTTGTCTGACCGTTGCTTGAGAAATGTTTAGAGACTGGGCTATCACTTCATCTGTCTGTCCAGCCAAAAACTTGAGCAATACTTCCCGTCGCCTGTGTGTTAACTCGTTAAATGCTTTGTCGAACTGTCCTTTACTCATATTCTGATGCTAATTGCCAGTAGCTTCACAAGCGTTTAGTGAACTTGTTTATTAAGACTCACAGCTTTGTGCAGTCGGTGTTTATTCAACCAGTGCAACTATGAAATTACGCCGATATCGGTTTAACAAAGCAACAACTAAACAACAAACCACTAATTTGCTCAAAATTATCTCAAACACTAAGAGGCAAAAAGTAATGAGTAGTTTCGAGAAGATTTCCGCCATCATAGCCGTCCTCGGGTTGAGCATCCAGTTTTCCGGGTTATGTATTCAGTTTACTAGGTCTTTCGAGCCACCGAAGTTAAATAAAATACAAGCACCAGTAGTTCAAACATCTTCTGAAACTAAATAAAGCAACAGCGATCTACAGGGATTTTCAAGCGAATAGACCATACAAATGAACTTCAAAAGCCACATTGCTGGCTGTACTCAAGTTTTGACGCTTTTCATCTCCAACATCTAACTCTTAAAAAAAGGCAGAAAGCATGAATACTAATCTAAATGATGGCTACAATCTCCTATTTAAATGGACTTGTAAAGGACTGAAATATTTTCTGCTGACTTTGTTTGGTTTTGCAATGGCATATGTCATTTCTAAAGTTTTTGGATCTGACACAATTGTTCAGATGCTTCTATCTCCAATTGTATGGGAATGGCTTCTCCGCATAGCAGTGCTTCTCTTATGTTTTTTTGCACTTGCCATAATCTATGAGTCTACTCGTTAATTGTCTATAGAGATTTCTTAACCTATGCAATATTCGATGAGATTACCATTCCAGCCAACTCATAAACTTCAATAAATATGTTTTGAAAAAAGTATGATTATTCAACGCTAAACTGCTTTAATCTCATTTTTACTCAGCATTATTCCCTTAATTCACTTCTTGATAATTTCTACACAGTTGCAAATTCATATAACCCTAATTACTCCAAGGTTTACTTTTAAAACTATGCTTGAAATTCATTCCAATAAATGCATAGTTAAGCCAGTGAGTCGCCCTTTTGAGTCAGCTAAATAATGGGATACAAAGTAAGATAAGCTGCCAAAAATTTGCCAAGTGTTAGTTTTATCTTTCACAAAATAAACCTTAATAAACCGCCCTAATAACATGCTAGGGCGGTTTTATTGCTCGACATAAATTCTGAGGCAAAACCTTAAATTCAGCAATTTTTACTATTAATAAAAGTCTTAGCTTCAACTAATAAAGTTAATATATGTTTACCAGTTAAAGCTATAAACCATAGCTGTCTCTAGAACTTTGATTCATTTATCTTTGTCAAAAAACTATGCTACTTTGAGCTTAACATAAGTTCTATCTCTGGTATTACTGTGCATTCTTGGTTAATCACAAGTGCCGCAACTTTTAAATATCTATTGTGAGGATTCTTCAGAGCAAATACCTTCCTTAAATGCGGCATCGGTAATTACCCTTCGTAGCCAATCGGATTTATTCGGCAATCCTCTAATAGCTGAATCGACTTTGAGTGATACCTTGACGCAAAGTGGCTGTTTAGCTAGTGGCTCATCTCCCATTGGCTCAAAGTGTTTGAGATTGTCTAATTTGTTCTTTGTCATTGGTATACCACTGATTAGCTACAAATTGAATACACACTATTATTAACCCAATTTAGCTAAAAAGCTTAGATATCAAGTACTTTCACTCGTATACCAGTGAATTAAAACAGAAAAAATTTAAATCTTGCTACAAATTGAATACAAAAAGCGAAACGCTTTCAGAAATAATCTCTAAATCTCTTGTTAAATAAGGATTATAGCAATTTTACCTGATTACGCTATGGACGGAAACGATGCTATAATGCCAAATAAAGCAGCCAGAACAGCAGCGGTATTCACTGGTATACCGTAGAGAACTTAAGTATATTTACTTATTTGTTTTCATCTGTTTTGAGATTGTGATCTGCTTGTGGCTACACTTTGAATACAAAGGCTGAACCCTTGAAAAATCGTACTTCTAGCAAAAATCATTCTGCTTCATGGACTGTAGGTAAAGCTCAAATTCAATCAAACGGTGGGTATCTACGTATTGCTCTCCCTAAGCATCTCTACCCAAGTAAGCGCAAGTATCTAAGTTTGGGATTAGCTGATACGCCAGAAAACCGAACTAGAGCAGAAGTAAAACTGCGAGAGATTCAACAAGATATTGACTACAAAGAATTTGATACCTCTTTAGAGAAATACCGTCCTGGTCATCAGAATAAAGTCGAGACTCCAAATACTCAGAGTAAGGAACTCTTTGAACAACTGACCCTGAGGCAAATGTTAGAAGATTTTGAAACTAGATATTTTCGGACACGTAAAAAAACTAGACAATCGCAGCGTACATTTAACCACCATCAAGAAGTGGTCATTAGAGCGTTTAAGTTTGAAAAAAATTTAGACTTTTACTTATCCAAAAAATCTATTGATAAAGCGATAGAGTTAACAGACGCTGGTACTCATTTAAGAAAAGACATAGTAGCTTCTTTAAGAGTTTTCCTCAAGTGTTTTAAATTTGATTATCAATTTGAATCAGGTATAGCAAAGGGTTACGAACCACAAGAGAGAAAATTGCCAACAGATGCAGAAATTGAAGAGGGTTGGCATAAAATTCAAGTAGAAAATTTTTCTCATTCAAGACATAGAGGTAATGCAGAGTCTTGGGGTTGGATAATGGCAGTGATTGCTACCTACGGTTTAAGACCTCACGAAGTATTAGCAATAAATTATGAAAAATCTTTTCACCCTCCACATTACTGTTTATATATTGATGAGAAATTAACTGAAGGAACCAAGACTGGTTCAAGAGTTGCTTATCCACTGCCATTAGAATGGGTAGATATTTTCGACATTGCTAATCCTAAAACTAGCTATTTGGAAAAAAAGAAAGATTTTTTCTTGGCGCAATTAAATAAATTGTCAGAGCGCTTAGCGGAGAGAATGAGGTTTAAAAATGTAGGTTTTCAACCTTATGATCTGCGGCATAGATATGCAATCCGAGGGCGCGAGCTTGGATATCAGATAGATAATTTAGCGAAATGGATGGGGCATAGTCTCAAAGAACATACACAAACCTATCAAAAATATTGGGATGATGATTCACATGTCATAGTTTATGAAAAAGGTCTGCATGGTATGCAGAAATCAGAAACAATTCAGAATCAAAATCGCTCCTATAGGGAATTAGAAGCTTTGTTAGAAAAAGCCAAGCTCCGCATTGCGGAACTAGAAGCTGAGTTGCTCAATTATTGAATTGTTGATGAATTTTTAATCCTGTGTAGACAAATAAGAAGTAGTAAATTGAACTACTAAAATCAATTCACCTATTTTTTGAGAAAACTAATGAAAAAAATTAATTCAATCCCAAACAATACTCGTGTATCTAAAGGTACTGCTAAAATTCAAACAAATGGTAAATATCTACGTATCCAACTTCCCAGACATCTTTATTTAGGCAAGCAAAAATACTTAAATTTGGGATTGATTAATACACCAGATAATTGGAATTTAGCAGAAGTTAAACTACAAGAGATTCAAAAAGATATTAATTACGATAAATTTGATTTAACTTTAGATAAGTACCGACCTAATTCTAAAAAACCAGCCAATAATACGGATGAGTCTGAAACAAAAAATCTAACTTTTAGAGAAATGTTAGACGCTTTTGAAGCAAAATATTTCTACAAACATAAAAAAACTAGAAAATCTAAAGATACTATCTCTCAATATAAAGGTTTTATTATCAGGGCTTTCCAATTTCAAGATAATTTTGATTTTTACTTATCCAAAGAAAATATTGACCAGGCAATCTATTCAACTGAAGCTGGTTCTTGTAATAGAATGAGGACAGTAGTTGCTTTCCAAGTTTTTTTTAATTGTTTTAAATTTCAATATGAATTTGCTGAAGGGATAACTTCAGGTTATCAACCAAAAGTGCGAGTCTTACCAAGTGATGAAGAAATTATAGATGCTTGGTACAAAATGAAAGTTGAACGCAAAGGGTGTAACAAGGAGCATATAGGTAATGCAGCATCCTGGGGTTGGATATTGGCAGTGATTGCTACTTACGGTTTAAGACCTCATGAAGTGTTAGCAATAGATTATGGGAAATCTTTTCAACCTCCATATTTTCCTCTATATATTAATGAAAAAATTACTGGAGGAACTAAAACTGGTTCTAGAATTGTTTACCCACTGCCATTAAATTGGGTAGAGCTTTTCGACATCGCCAATCCTAAAACAAAGTATTTGGATGAATCTAGAGAGATTCTTCATGCAAAAATCCGAACACTTGCAGACCGTTTTGGGGAGAGATTAAAACTCAAGGGAGTGAACTTTAACGCTTATGATCTACGACACAGATATGCTATTCGGGGGCGTGAAATTGGATATGAGAGCGATGATTTAGCAAGATGGATGGGTCATACTTTAAATGAACACACACAAACTTACCAAAAATATTGGACTGACAATTCACACTCTATTGTTTATGAAGCAGGACTAAGCCGCATAGAGGAATTAGAGAAAATTAAGAACGGAGGATTATCAATTAGCCAATTAGAAGCTGAATTAAATAAAGCCGAGCTTCGCATTGCTCAACTGGAAGCAGAGTTAAGTTTCAAAAAAATGCAGGCAGCACACCTTAACAACATTGACAAAAAGATTGATTTGTAGTTTGTTTGCACCTTAAGCATTTGTAGCTAAATCTACCATAGTCTACATCTTAGATTGTTAAAATATAACAGGATAATTATTAACTAAATTCACAATTATCTTGTTTTGCAATAACTTGAAAGAACAGAAATATTTGTAATACACAGGACATTAGTTTATGTCATTCATAGTTGATATGATCTTGCCCTTGGCAGAAGGTCAAAAACTCCCAACAATTTACACCCTATCTAATTATCAAATAGCTGATAGTAATCCTCCAATATGGGAAATAGCTGTATTTGCTGCTAGTGGACATCCACAGCAATTCAAGAAATTAAAAATTTCTACTCTCTGGAGTTTAGCTCCAAAGAGCCAAGTCTATATAAAATCCTGGTCAAATAAAGCTAGTTTATTTGGCAAGAGTCAAAATTTTTCTAATCATATGTTGATGGACGATGAGCTAGATAGATATGTACAACCTTTAGTTCTTATTTGTAAATCTTTAGATCCATATGATGGGCTTGTAGAAAAACATTTAAACTCCGGGGGTATTCTTAATAATTGTTCATTTAAGCATAAAAAATAAACCCTTTACCATCAGGCTAAAATCAACGCATATAACTACATATTCTTACCTTTTTCTTATCAAGAAATATCTCAAAGCCTTATTTTCTCATATTGACTAGCTAGTTAGCTATGCTTGCACTTGCATCTTGTGAGCTAGTTACAGCAAAGCTTTGAGAGTTTTCGGAGATGTCTTATATCTAAGTTCAACAATCATAAAAAAGCCTGCATATATGCAGGCTGAAAACTCGCTTATGAGATGAAAATAGGTTTAACTGTTTTCTGCAACAGGTTCTTTTCTGCACCAAGCAATGACTATTTCTCTGAGTGTTCCGTTACTATCTCCGCTGGCGGACAGAAATTTTTGGACACTGAACACAACCCAGTCTGAATGATTGGAGATATACTCACCTGTGGCTTGATTTGTAATTGTGAAATTCTCCAGTCTTTGCCCTATATAAGGATGCTTTCGCTTTGGAGTATAGTCTGCTTCGTGACGTAACAGCAAAGAGGTTTTTTGCCCTATCAATGGCTCATTTGATGAAATTTCAACGCCTTCTAGCGCCATGTAAAGATAGAGAGAAGCATCTTCAAAACATTCACGCAACTCTTGAATATCTGTATCCATTATTAATCACTTCCAAAGCTGGTTTGTTTACCTTCAAAAATGCACCAGGTTCCACCACCAATCGCCGCTCTATGGTCTTTAACTACCCATCCATTCTTTTTTGCCATCTTGTAGCATTGTTTGAAATCTCCAGCTACCCAATGAGCATTTCCTAGTTTGGCAGCTTCAATTCCAGAGATTTCTCTGGTTTCAAAAACTGTTGTGCCAATCAGTCTTTCAGAATTATTTACTTGTCCGTTGGCATCTGCTGCGTAGTTTCGTCCGTCCTTGGTTTGCCAGACATAGTAGATGACCCCACCTACTACCGCCGTCCCAATCAAAATGCATCCTACTCCTGCTGTACCTGCACAAAAAGCGGCAGGTGCAAGTATTACCGCCGGGTTGGCATTAACTGGGCGCGACAAAGTTGAACAAAACATCGCAATTGATATTCCAACAGCACTAGCCTGTTGAAGCTTGGTTTGAAATTTGGTCATAATGTGAATATCCAAATGGGACAGGAATAGCGGCTTCTACTTTGGTCGGTGGTAGCCGCTATTTCTGTGGTTTAATACTATAACGAGCGTTATATATATGTCAACTATCGTTATATAATTACTGTTATATAAGTGAGGTAATGAGTTCAAAATATGGCGATGTAATCATGCGGCTGAGAGCTAGAGCCGGGTTAACTCAAAGGCAAGTAGCAGAAGCTATGGGGCTGACAGTCCAAACTGTCAGCAATTGGGAAAATGGTGTCAGAATCCCCAAATTATCTCCAAAAGAAACTATGTCGCTTTGCAGGGTATTAAATTGCTCACTTGAAGAGTTGGCAGATGAGTTACCTGGAGAAAAGGAATCTGGGTAATGCGAATCTTTTACTAGGGTTAAGGCCAGATTTGCTACCACTTTGTGCCCAGTAGAAGCAGTGTTAGGGTAATTGCTATCAAGTGCCAAATCTCCAGAAAGTACTGTTATAGATAACTTTCAGTGCTTTTAATTTTGGATATGCTTTCAGGGTCAAAAAGTTACTGTTTTTAATAAAACAGTAACTTGGCTCTTTGGTGAAGAGCGCTCGCTATCTGGAACCTCATAAAAGCTGAAACACTTATTTGGCAAAAGTTATAGATTACTTTGCCCTTGTTTGCAGCCATCTCGGCTTGATGCCAATAACTCTTTTACTCCCCCAACCTCAAGAGCTTGCCTTCACTCAGTTATTTTGGCTTGGCAGACTACTAGTCTCATCCCCTCCTGTCCTGGTACAAAGCATTCCCATATTCTCAAGTTTGGTTCAACATTTTCTAATTTGACGATCGCCTTTTGCAAGCCTTCTTCTTTTTTAAAGCCGATGACCACTCCTGTCTTACCGTGGCGCTTGCTACCAGGGAAATGCACCCGTACCTTTGCACCTTTGGTAATTTCTCTTAACGTTTCGTCAGTTGGTGAAAGTTGGTGATTGGTGGTCAGTTCATCAGTTGGTGAAAGTTGACCCTCATTTTGTTCATTGGTGAAAGTTGGTGAAAGTTGGTGGTGATTGGTGGTCAGTTCATC
>NZ_JACJRE010000055.1 GCF_014697075.1 Tolypothrix sp. FACHB-123
GATGTCAATACATATAAGGCTTTTGGCAAAATAAAGATGCTTTTTTTGTGTTTATATGAGTGCTATAACTAATAATTTGGCATAATAGCTACTGAAGAACCGTTTATTTTTACATTTCAATTTGTTTGGCACATGTTAAACGCAAATGCTTGGCAAGGATGCAAATTAGTAAAGCGATCGCAACTTAAGCCAATTTTTTAGAAGTAATTCTGAAAAAAGGGCTTATTTACGGTGATGCAAGTTCGGTTAGATGGTGGATTGTAGCAGTTATACATGGTTTAGGTCATCGCCGAGTACTAAATATTATCAAAGCACATATTGATATTGCTCCCTTATGCGTAGAAAAAATACTTTATTGGCTACCTATGTTTTATAAAGAGCAATCTGAAGAATTTAAAAATTAGAAATTCGTGGACTGCAAACAGAAAATCGCCGTATTCTTGATATTTTACAGAATCGCAATCCTGAAGATGATTCCTCAAGTTAGCCATCAGAAAAACTAGATCTCCGACTTATCAAAAAAGTCGGAGATCTGATGTTGATTAACTAAATTGTTCGATAATTCCGCCACCTAAGACTTTATCCCCTTCGTACCATACCGCCGCTTGTCCAGGGGTGATGCTAAACTGGGGTTCATCAAACACCAAACGCACGCGGGAGTTTTCCAGAGGAATCACCGTTACTGGTGTGGGATGGGAACGATAGCGAATTTGCACTTCTGCATGAATTGGGGTAGAAGGTTCAGCAATAGAAACCCAATTGACGCGATTGACGGTGCATTCTGGTTGAGTGGCTTTAGTGCGATCGCCTACAATCACTCTATTATTTACCGCATCTAATTCAATCACATACAAAGGTTCAGCCGCCGCAACTCCCAAGCCTTTACGTTGCCCAATTGTGTAATGATGGACACCATCATGCTGTCCCAAAATTTTACCCGATGTATCGACAATATCGCCTTTTTTCGGTGCGAGATACTTATCCAGAAACGCCCGCATGGAACCGTTGCTTTCTACCAAGCATAAATCTTGGCTTTCTGGCTTATCGGCGGTGGCGAGTCCATATTCCGCAGCGATGCGGCGGGTGTCAGCTTTTTGCATATCTCCCAGTGGAAATACTGTAGCCGCTAGTAAATCCTGGGACAAATCATAAAGGAAGTAAGACTGGTCTTTATTGCGGTCAACTGCTCTTAACAATTGATAGCGCCCAGTAGCTTCATCATAGTTAATTTTGGCATAATGACCGGTAGCAATGCGATCGCATCCCAGTTCCTCACGCGCATATTGCACCATCGGCCCGAATTTCACCGTTTTATTACATTGCGAGCAAGGTAGCGGCGTGATCCCCACACTGTAACCAGCTACTAAATAATCGACTATATTTGTCTGAAAGACATCGCGAATATCAACAACTTGATGGGGAATACCCAATTGTTCGCAGATATTTGCCGCGTCGATCATTCCTTCAGAACAACATTGACCTTTACCTTTCATGAGCCAAAGGGTCAAACCAACAACTTCATAGCCTTGATTGTGGAGTATAGCGGCGGCGGCGGAACTGTCAACGCCACCGGAAAGACCAACGACGACTTTTTTCATATCCTCAAAATATTACTAGGCTAGTGGCTGCTGATAACGCTAATGCTAAACACCAAACGCAAGTTTTGCAGTATTGTTTTGCAGTATTAAAATATATGCCATGCAGCCCCATTGTGACGATTGTAGCATATATATCTTCAAAGCCTTGCTATATAAGCACTTCAGGTATATAAGTAGTAATAACTAAATTTTAGATTTGGAATTGCGATCGCCAACCATTTTTAATTCAAAAATTCTCACCCTCAAGGCTCAGAAAAGAACAACGGAAGGAGAAAAATTAGTATAGCCTTCTTAACCACTGACAACTGACAAAAATCGGAAATTTCAGCCAGACCTATGCAATGCCACTCAGCCCAATAAACACATTCTAAGTTAACACTGATATAGGTGCTACAACAGACTGCTCTATTAGTTCCAAGAAGGAAATTGTTGAGAAATCCTGTTACTACTATGTCCAGATCAATACCAGACCAACTATTTGCATTTCCCCTAGTCCCATTTTTTCTGGGAGGATGCTTGGCTTTGCTTCCCGATTCTACCCCAGCACAAGCACAAGTTACCAAGGATGGCTTTTTATTGGCACAACGAACGGTAGTAAATAGCTTACCACCGCCGCCCAACTTACAGACAATTCCTTACAATCAGCAGCCCTTAACTAAACCAAGTCAACTGACACAAACAGTACCTTGGAACTCATACAATCAAAATTTTCAGTCTCCTCCCAGAGTCAGGGTTAATCCATACAATCAAAATTTCAGGCCTTCCCAAACAGTCCAAGCTAATTCCTATACCTGGAGTGCTGAGCGCTATCTAGTATACGTCGATGGTGGTGATTACCAACAGTTACAACGTGTACGTCAGTTAGAAAGTAGTGCTTATATCAGACATGTCAATGGCCGTCCTGTTATTCAATCAGGAGCCTTTAGCAAACCAGCTAACGCTCAACAAAGAGTTAGAGAACTAGAGTTAAATGGTATTTATGGTGCTAGAGTTGTCAGATCTTCAAGCGGACAACAAGTAGGCTATGGTTCTGGTGGCCCTTATCCTTCTGATAGCCCTAATAACAGAAATTCTTCTCGACCACAAAGATCTAGTTATTACTATGTAACTATTCCCGCTAGGCCACAAGATTTATCTGCTATTGCTAGTCGCATTCGTCAAAGTTCTGGCAGATATGACATTGTAGTTGAAAGGCAGCAACCATTGGGGCCTCATGTCGCTGTAGGGCCTTTTGGAAAACGTGAGGATGCTGAACGCTGGAATGATTATCTACGAGATTTGGGATTTGGTAACGCCAGAGTGTATTACGGTAAGTGAAAAAGTGATACTTACCAAAAATATTTAGCCTTGCACTCAATGATATTTTTAGTGCAAGGCTGATATCTAGATAAATTATGCAATTTCTCAGGGCGATCGCTTAGCTCGACTGATAATGGCTATTCCTGCGGGTAACTTCAGGCTCATAAGTATAGATACATGCTGAAAATGGTTTTATTTCCGATTTTTCCATGCTCATGTTTCTTCGTCTTGACTCTTCATATTTTCAAAATAGATAAATTTGAGCTAAAGTCATACCAATTGAAATAATCTTGTGTCCTGAAGAATAATGTATGGGTCGCAAACCTTATTTAAATTAATATCAGCTTAAAAACTCAACCTAAATTTTTCAATACTCACGTTACCGCCTCTTCATTTGAAGAGGTTTTATATTACTTAACATTATTTACCAACGGCTTGATATATTTCCTTTATCAAATGGGTAATATAAGCTTACTCTGCTTACAACATCTTTATGAAGTTGTGAGCAGATAAATCATATTTCTGCAAAGTTAGCGTAAATTTACGGTATTAGTGCCCATAAACAGTAAGGAAATAAATCATTTTGGAAAAATCAGTATTTTCCGAATAAAACTGCAAACACAGCCCATGATATAAATCGAAGAAATTCTATTTTTGTTTATCTGCTTTTTAGACTTTATCAAAGGTTCTAATAACCAGACAAACAAAAAGAATATCATAGGCTGTGTGAGTATATTTAAACCAGAAACCCAGACAAAATTGCCAAAAAAACAAAAAACCTTTTTCCAAATGTAATAAAATCCTTGACAGGAAAGCAAATATGTCTCAGAAACGCCATCTAGTCAAGACAGCTAAAAAATTATTCAAACAAATTAGCAAGCAGTATTTGACTGCATTTAAAAAACTAATTATTTGGCTACTTAGAACTCTTTTTCAAACCAAAAAAAGAACCAGAGCCACAAATGCTGGTTTTGTATTGCCAACAGTGGCAATGGTCGCACTAGTAGTTGTGCTGCTAACAACAGCAATTTTATTTCGGTCTTTTGAGCGCTCAAAAAATGCCAGCAATGTGCGAGTAAATGAAGCAGTTCTCAATGCCGCAGCTCCAGCTATAGATCGAGCAAAAGCTAAATTAAATAAGCTGTTGTCAGATCCAACACTGCCAAGAGCAACACCTACAGATGCAGCTTTAGACAGTATATTTAACGATACTACCAAGCGGACTGAATATACCTTAGGTGATGAAACTCAACTCAAATTAACTAGTGGTACTGACAATATACGCTCCGCATGGATGTACCCAGTAGATACCGATAATAACGGTCTATTTGATAGCTACACACTTTATGGAATTTATTTTAAAAATCCTCCTGTTAGCGGTGGTGCATATACTCGTGCCAGAAATGCCATAGAAGCTAGAACTCCACCAATGGTAAATGGTGGTGCTGGTGACGCTTGTAAAGATACTAATGGTACTAGCGCTACTTTGGTGGGTAATTCGGGCTGGTTTAAGATTGGCGGTAAATTGAAAAAAGCCTTTTTTGTTTACACTGCCAATGTTCCGATTACAAACAGTGGTACTCTCCCGTCGGGATATGAGCGTCACAAAGGTAATAAAGGCTTTTCGGCAATAGAATATCAACAAGAGCGCGTACAACTACCGTTAGTTAATAATGCGGTAGTATATGAAGACGATTTAGAAATAACTCCTGGGCCAAGACTCAATCTAAATGGGCGGATTGTTACTAACAGTAACCTGCTCACAGGTAGCGGTTTTCAACAAGTAACCCTTTATCAAATTAGTAGCCCATATTCCTGTTATTATGAAGCGGACAATGCCAAAATAATTGTTGCTGGTAATGTCGCAGCAGGCACTTTTACTAATACTGATGCTGATTTAGCCAACGCAACTACGGTGCATTTATACCGTGGTGATGGCGTTAACCCTAATACCGCAGGTGATCTTAAAGAGAATAAATCTGTTAAAGATTCATGGTCAGCAGATATTGCATATAACAGTTTCGCTTACGCCAAACGTATAAATCGCTTAGTTGACGCTCAGATAGCTGCTGATAGTACTGGTAGTACTGACCCCCAAGAAGTGCAAAATGGCCCGACAACAAAAACCCGTCGGGAACGGCTAGAACTGTATTTTAAACGACGTACCCGCCGAGTACCTTATGCAGAAGTCCCGGCAAATTCAACCAATCCTTTACAAGTAGGAAGCGGTACAAATTACGCTACGACTAGTCCATTAGATGGTAGTGGAGAATCTCTACGCCCAATAGATGCATGGGTTTTTCCTTTTAATCCCAGTAATGGCACAGGTAAGACTGGTTATGCCAACTTAGACCTGAATAAGCCTAGTGGTGTAACTAATAGAATACTACCTTCGGCTACAGAGCCTACAAAACTAGAAAAAGAAGAGCAAGGTAAAGAAGCCTTTGTAGGCGATCGCGTTGCCGTTGGTAATAATCTCCCTGAATTATGGTGGGATAGTGCAAAAGGTCGGTTTGTTGGGCCAAATGTGGAAGACACCCAAACCATTACTACTAATTACTGGGATACTCCCCCTAATAACGCCGGCGGTACCAATACTAATGCCAATAACGTTCGCACTCGTCGCAGCCGAATTCAGCAACTAGCTGATTTAGGGGATATCAGCAGAGATGGAGAATGGGAACTAGCAGCAGCAAAAATACCAGCTACCGCCCAAGATCCTGTTGGCGGTTTGCGGGTAGTCACAGGTGCAGGTATTTATTTACCAGATGGTGCGACTACTGCAACTACTGACTTTTCCTCCTATGGCACAACACCACGAATCTGGCCTGATCTAATGCCAGCTAAGTATGACACAGTACCAGCTGCCATTAAACCCTTTGACATTTACGGTCTGAATATTGAATATAATGTGCCCCAACCACCTGCAAACGATGCATATCTGAGGATGCGGGCGACAGCAGTTTATCACTATAAAGCTACTAGCTATAGTGAAACCAGCCCCACACCAATCGCTTGTGTAAGTAGCTTCTACGACCCAACTAACAGCACAACTGCTAAGAATATTTCCACATTACCTTGGAATAATGCTACCGGAGGTAAATCTAACAACGGTATAGTTTACGGCCCTCCTGCTTCCACAAGCCTCGCTACTTATGAGAATTTACTCAACTACCAAGCACAATTAAGATATCCCGATCCTGCGCCAGGAGTTTTGGGACGTTTGGTCAATGAACCACTCAAAAATGCTTTAGCCAAAACTGCGGCAAATCGTACTCTTGCCGATCGCTCTGCAATTGACTCCGCACTTTGCGCCATAGAAATTATGGCCACAAAGACACCGGATAATACAGCTATTCCTCACGGTGCAATTAGAGAAACCACCTTTTTAGATGCCAGACAGATCCAGGCAATAGATGATGGTGATACTCTTACAGGAAATTACGATCGTCCTAAGAAAGACAGACAGCCTTTAGAAATCCGCACCACTGTATTGGATCTGAATCAGCTGCGACAACAAACAATTGGCACAGCAACAACAAGCAGCCCACAGGAATATTTGCTACCAAACAGCGGTATTATCTATGCCACTCGTGATGATGCACTAGCAGATCAAAGTGCAGGTACTTCAGCATCAGCCAAGCTAGAAAGCCCAGTTGACTTTAAACTTGACTCCACTCGCCGTCCTAACGGCATTATGTTGGTCAATGGTTCCAGACTTTTCCGTAGCACGACAAATACTTACCGCGACGTAGAAAAAGGATTGATTTTAGCCTCTAACTTGCCTGTGTATGTCAAAGGTGACTTTAACCTACATACTCAAGAAGAGTTTACTCAATTGCTCAACGATGACTGGACAACAAGTGCAGATGGTAAGTTCGCTTTTTATAGTCGCTCTACACTTAACCCCCAATTTGCCTGTCGTCCCAGCGATCCCAGGCTACCTAACTGTACTACTGGTGATGAATGGCGGTCTGCGGCTGTGTTAGCAGATGCTGTTACCCTACTTTCCAATAACTTTAGAGAAGGTTTCCGCAACGAAGGAGACTATGACTGGAAGGTTGTTACTAGTACTATTCCATCATTTTTTTCCAGTGACTTCTCTACTTATTTCTCTACCGTTAACAATTTTGTCCCACAGTTTAGATGGTATGGCAGCGATGGTATGCCCCAAGACCTTGATACTGTTGCTACTGGTTTTCAGGCTAGTTCCTATCTCAACAACTTTGTCACGCCAGTAATGAAATGGAGACCAGCTAGACAATACGCTTATGAAATTTGTCCGCAAACAAATGTCTCCCTATGTAGCGATCCTAAATACTGGATCATGACCAACACCAATACTGATCCAGAAACCTATGCTGGTCAAGGTCAAAGTTCATGGAACAACGGTGGACGTAATGTTGAGGGGAGTACAATCACATCTATCAAAACAGGAGCGATAGGTACTCCTCCTGAGGGCAAGTGGGCCAACCCCGCCTACCCAAAAAGACTTGCTTTTAAACGGGATCTTACAACTGGTGCGTTAGTTAGTCCCCTTCAGATTTACGGAGTAAAAGATGGAAACCCGAAGAAAATAGAAGCATTTGATTTTAACGGTGCTACACAACCAGCATTAGCAACAAGTGGTGGACAAACAATATACATACCTTGGTTAAGACCTGATAGCAATGGAAATTGGCAACGACCAATTTTACAAGTTGACGAACCTTTTACTACGGATAGTAACCCTACTCCTAATCCTAATATCATTAATGTTGGTTCACACGGGAACTGGTTGCCAGTAGCAACACAAACCACTTTCAATTTGATTATTGCTGCTGGAGATACCCCAGCTCGCCCCACTGAAGATAATGGTGGATTACATAACTTTCCGCGTTTCATAGAAAATTGGAACCCAACAGGAAATGTTAGCGATGCTATTAAAGCTAGAATTAGTGGCTCTTTTATCCAATTAAAGCGCAGTGAATATGCAACGGCTCCACTGATGGTAGTTTTATCAAACTCCTCCATGACCTATGCAACTGGGAATTCTAGTGGTAGACTACCCTTCTATTTTGCACCAACAAGGCAATGGGGTTATGATGTAGCCTTGCTATCTCAGTCACCAGATAGGTTTGCCCAAAAATTGGTAAGAATACCTGACGATTTACCCGATGAATACTACCGAGAAGTGAATCGAGATGACGCTTGGGTGAGGACTCTGTTGTGTGCCAAAAAACCAGATGATTCGCTGGCTGTGGATGCAGATCAGCGTCCTAATTGTAGTTAGTAATCTAGCCTAATTGTGGAGTTTGTAGTAAGCACTTATGTACTTAAAAAATAAGGACTAAAGTCCTTACTACAAAAACATTTATTCCTCAAAGTTAATGTAATAAACCATTAATCTCCACATCTTAGAAATTGGTGAGTAAGAATAATGAAGCACAAACAACAGTTAAAAATACCTTGTCCTAGTGAATCTGGTTTTACCATTATTGAATCGTTAATAGCGATGCTAGTTGTGACTGTTTTGCTGACTGCGATCGCACCTGTTATTGTCTTAGCTACAGCTTCTCGCGTCCAAGCTAGACGCATAGAACTAGGAACTCTAGCCGCAAGATCCTATATTGATGGTGTGAGAACAGGAGCTATTGCTGCACCAGCGGCTGCTAGCACAAGCACAGATTTTCAAAGCTTTGCTTCGCCAACAGCAGGCAGTTTAACCTGTAATGCCAATGCATACTGTACTGCTCCCGCCACCCCTGCCACCACTTTGTACTGTATCGATGGTAACAGTGATGGTATATGTAGCCTTACCAATAGTAAAGACTTGGTAATTCAAGCATATCGCTATAACAAGGCTTCTACCGATACTACTACTGGTTATGAACTAGGTGTAAGAGTTTACAGAGCAGATGGTTTTAACTCTGGTGGTAACTTAATAGCAGGTAGAAAACAAGCAACTTTCACCGCTGGTATAGGCGATCGCAAAGCGCCATTAGTAGAAATGACAACGGTGATTCCGCCTCAATCCACTTCATTTAATGAGTGGTGTAACCGCCTCAAAGTAACAGGTAGTACAACCTCGAATACTACATGTAACTAAGCCTTAATTTTGGGAATAAAAATATTCAGCATGAATCCAATTCAATTTCTGCTTGGTATCCAAATTAAACGCTCTAAGTTGTTGTCACAGAGCGGTTTTACCCTTCTTGAACTGCTGGTAGCCATGATTCTAGCTGTGCTGGTAATCACACCTCTGCTCGGATTTATGGTTAACATTTTGAACACAGATCGCCAAGAACAAGCAAAAGCTAATTCCGAACAAGAAATTCAAACAGCACTTGATTACATCGCTCGCGATTTGCAACAAGCAGTATATATCTACGATGCTACAGGCATTGATGCGATCAAAAACCAGCTACCTAGCCCAACCGCTACAGATAGAGTTCCTGTACTTGTTTTTTGGAAACGAGAGTTTATTGGACAGGCAATTACAGCAGCAGATAGTAATAAAGATGACACTTTTGTCTACTCATTAGTTGCCTATTATCTAATTAAAGACACTAGCACTATATGGTCTAATGCTGCGCGTATTGCGAGATGGCAAATCAGAGATGGTGTCTCAAGTAGCAGTACTAGCTCTGTTACTTGTAATGGATATACTGGCAAGTTTGTTAGTGGTTATTGCCCTAGTTCCGGTTACTCTTCATTTAACTTCGATGGAGTTGGTACTCTAGAGCAAAAGATGAATAGCTGGACAAGACTCAGCTCCTATACAACAACTACAACTACAGGTGGAAATACATCAACTACAACTACAACTGTAATGCCAGATGCGCCTTTAGTACTGGTAGACTACATAGATCAAACTACTACAGGCGCACCATCTGCAACCTGCCCTACTGGTTATTCAAAAGTAACGCCAACAAGTTTCAACACTAGAGATACAGGAAATATGACAGGCTTTTATGCCTGTATAGATAGGGTAAATACAACAGCCCAAGTATTTTTAAGAGGCAACGCACTAGCTCGCTTACGAACAACAAATATCAGTTATAGAGATAGTCAAAAAAATTATTTCCCTGGTATAAACATCAGGGTACAAGGACGAGGATTCGTATTTACAAAGTAATTTTTGCAACATTAAAAATTCAAAGCTTAAAACATTTCTAATTGGATTTTAAACCCTAATAAAATGTTCTACGACAAGAGGTAAAGGTCTTATCCCTTTGAAATTACGATAATTTATTAATGACAGGTTATTATGAACAATTTACCTGAGAATTTATCAACTGGAAGTACTAAGAAAGAGGTTGCAAACTATATATTTGTAACCAAGCAAGATAGTGGCTTTACTATACTAGAAGTCTTGGTAGTAATATTAATAGTAGGAGTTTTATCCGCAATTATTGCTCCTAATTGGCTGGCTTTTTTGAATAGACAGCGATTAAATAAAGCTAGCGATAATCTTGTTGCAACCTTGCAAGAAGCACAGCGACAAGCAAAAAGGAATAAACGTAATTATAGTGTCAGCTTTAGAACCAACAATAACTTACCAGAGATTGCCATTTATTCTGGTACTACACCAAGTAACTGGCAGAGTTTTGGTAAAGATGTAGGCGTTAAACAAGGGCAAGTAATAATTGGTACAAATTTAAGCGCGTTAAATACTACTACTGGTGCTACTGTATCCTATAATCTAACTACCCCAGTTACTATTACTTATGATTATATGGGAAGTTTGCCGAATGCAAACTTTGGCCCAATACCAACAGGACAAACAGAACCACCGGGTTTAAAAATTGTAGTTGCTTTACCAAGACCAGGAAGCCCGACAACAGCAGGTAATTTAAAGCGATGCGTAATTCTGCAAACCCTTATTGGTGGTGTCCGCACAGCCAAAAATACTGGATGCGATTAAATCAATCCAGCAAATCAATATAAAAAACCCTTAGAAATACTGAACTAAAAATAACATATCCAAAGCAGAATAGAAATAACAAATGCATAGTTGAGTTTCTATCTATAGATAGCTAGAGACCAATTATGCATATCTATTGCTTTGAGTATCTGTAGAATGAGCACTGCTCACGCTAATAATTTGTTCAAAAATAAAATAGTAAGTTCTATAGATACACCGTATTTGAATATGGTGAAATAACTAAATTCAAGCTAAAATGTCAGCTTAAATACCAAATTTTACTGTATATGTATACAGTCTTTGCTACTAAGAACACGGTAGTATTTTAAGTTTTTAATTGGAAATTACTGATGAGCGAGAGTTTAGACTTTACTGTAGCTATCCCCACTTATAACGGTGAAATTCGTTTACCAGAGCTATTAGAACGACTACGAAATCAACTCTACACCGAAGCATTTTCTTGGGAGATTATTGTTGTAGACAACAACAGTACTGATAATACAGCAACTATTGTCAAAAACTATCAAGCTTCTTGGCAATGTCCCTATCCTTTAAAGTATTTCTTTGAAGCAAAACAGGGTGCAGCTTATGCAAGAAAACGTGCTGTTGAGGAAGCTAAAGGTAAGTTCATTGGTTTTCTTGATGATGATAATTATCCAGTTTCTAATTGGGTAGCAGTTGCTTATGCTTTTGGTCAAAAGTATCCGAAAGCAGGGGCTTATGGAAGTCAAATTCATCCAGATTGGGAAGTAGAACCGCCCCAAGATTTTCAGCGAATTGCTCCCTTTTTAGCAATTACAGAAAGAGGGAATTTACCTTTAATTTATGACCCTCATAAAAAATTACTTCCACCATCTGCGGGATTAGTTATCCGCCGACAAGCCTGGTTAGAAACAATACCAAATGAGATGATTTTAACTGGTAGGGTCTCTAATAATACGCTGACTAGTGAAGATTTAGAAATGTTATCTCACATGCAAAAATCTGGTTGGGAGATTTGGTATAACCCAGAAATGGAAATTTATCACAAAATTCCTAGTTGGCGATTACGAAGAGAGTATTTAATTCCTTTTTTTCGAGGTATTGGACTCAGCCGTTATGTTACCAGGATGATACCTATAAAAACTTACTATAGACCCTTTGCATTTTTAGTTTATATAATAAACGATTTACGAAAAATTATTTGGCATTTAATTAAATATGGTAGAAGTGTCAAACTCGATCTAGTTGCAGCTTGTGAAATGGAATTATTTATCAGTAGTTTAATAAGTCCTTTTTATCTTTGGAAACAAGGATATTTGACCAAAAAATAACAAATAAATATAAAATTACTTCCCATGACTAATATACTCACTCAAAAACTAGATATTACCGTAGCAATTCCTACATATAATGGTGCGGAACGCTTACCTAAACTTTTAGATTTACTTTTAGCACAAACCGGAGTAGAAAACTTAAACTGGGAAATTATTATTGTTGATAATAATAGTTCTGATCGCACAGATATTGTCATTCAGAATTATCAAAAAATCTGTAATAGCATTTGTCCTTTAAGGTATTTTTTAGAAACTAAACAAGGAGCAGCTTTCGCTCGCATTAGGGGGGTACAGGAAGCAAGAGGTGAGGTAATTGCATTTTTAGATGATGATAATTTACCTGCACTTGATTGGCTAATAGCTGCTTATAATTTTGGAATTGAACATCCCCAAGCTGGTGTTTGGAGTGGTCAAATTCATGGTAGCTATGAGGTTAGCCCACCTAAAAATTTTGAAAGAATTCAAGGTTTTCTCGCTATCAGAGAACATGGTAATCAACCACATTTGTTTGAAGCAAAGAACTTAAGACTTCCCCCTGGTGCAGCGCTAGTTGTTCGCAAACAAGTATGGTGCGATCATGTTCCTACAATACCCATTCTGTCAGGAAAATTACCTGGTGTATTTGTGCAGGGTGATGATTATGAACCATTGCTATATATTCACAGCGCTGGTTGGGAAATTTGGTATAACCCAAATATGCATACTTATCATCAAATACCACATTGGCGCTTGGAAAAAGCTTACTTATTAACTTTAGCTCGCGGTTGTGGCTTATGTACTTTTCAATTACGCATGATTAAAACTAAAAGCTGGCAAAAACCAATAATATTTATTAAAACTTTTTTAGGTAATTTATATCGACTTATAAAACATATTATTAAATACAAAAAATCTTTAAAAAACGATACAATTGCACTTTTTGAATTTGAATTCTATTTGGGTAGTATGATTAGCCCTTTTTATTATATAAAAAAATTGAATATCTTTTCATAACAAGTTTGTAAAAACTATATTTTTAATAAATCATGTCTTCTGGTAACCAAAATAATCCTAGCATTTCTGTAATCATACCAGCTTATAATTGTCAAAAAACTATTCAAGCTACAATTGCATCAGTTTTAAACCAAACTTTTACTAATTTTGAATTAATTATAATTAACGATGGTTCGCAAGATTCAACTTTAGAGATTATTTATAAAATTGAAGACTATCGGCTGAAAATATTCTCTTTTGAAAATGCTGGCGGAAATGTTAGCCGCAATCGGGGATTAAAATATGCTATTGGAGATTTTGTCAGTTTCTTAGATGCGGATGATATTTGGAAGCCTGATAAGCTAGCAAGTCAGTTACAAGCTTTACAACAAAATAGCGATTGCAAGGTTGCTTATAGTTGGAGTGATTATATTGATGACAATGGTAAGTTTTTGGTGTCTGGTAGACATTTTATAGCTAATGGAGATGTGTATGAGCAATTACTACTAAATAATTTTTTAGAAAATGGCTCTAACCCCTTAATTTGTAAAGAAGCGATCGCTGAATTAGGTGGATTTGATGAATCTCTCAGTGCTGCTCAGGATTGGGATATGTGGTTAAAACTAGCCAACAAGTTTAATTTTGTATGTGTACCCTCTGTACAGATATTATATCGAGTCAGTGCTAATTCAGTTTCTTCTAATCTTGTTCGCCAGGAAAAAGCCTGTCTGCAAGTGATAGAAAGAGCATATAAAGCCAGAACATTTGATAAAAAAACTTGGCATATGGCTAGTGCAAATCTTTATAAATACCTGACATGTAAAGCTCTACAGCAACCATTTAATCGACATAAAGGTATGGCTGCTGCTTTATTTTTATGTAAGTATTTTATTAATAATTCTTCTCGACTACAGCGTATAAAATTTATGTTTAAACTATTGTTAAAAACATTGATAATTATTATTTTACCTACTGCTATATCAACCAAATTATTGTCAGGAGTAAAAACTGATTATCAGGATATAGAATATAGTTATAAATGATTTCATTTGTTTAAATAAAAATAATTTTTATAAAAAAAAGGTAAAAAGTATTGTGAAAAATCACTCTAACAGTGGCTTCACAGTGGTGGAACTGTTGGCAGTTATTTTAGTAGTTGGTATTTTAAGCGCGATCGCAGTACCTAGTTGGTTGAGTTTTGTAAATACTCGTCGCTTGAATGTGGCTCAAGATGAAGTTTACCGTGCCATGCGTCAAGCTCAAAGCGAGGCGAAAAGACAAAAATTGACTTGGCAAGCTAGTTTTAGAGAAAATAACGGTATTGTTCAATGGGCAATTCATCCTGAAAATGTAAATCCTGCCAATGCTAAGTGGCAAAATTTAGATGCGACTGTTCGCCTAGACCAGGAAACAACTTTACAACAATCAAATGGAGTCAGGCGTATCCAATTCGATCATATGGGTATTGTTGCTCAACCTCCGCTGGGGAAAATTACTTTATCTAATAAAAGTGGTGGTAAAGCTAAACGCTGTGTTTTTGTCTCGACAATTTTAGGGGCGATGCGAACTAGTAAAGAGCAAAATACGCCCCAAGATGGGAAGTATTGTTATTAATTTTGTCAGTGGTCAATAGTCAGTGGTCAGTGGTCAACAAATTTTATAATGTTGACGGTTGACTGTGGACTGTTGACTATGGACTCTTCTGTGCTGAAATCACCAGGTAGCTTTAAACAACACCTGATAGTTTTTACTCGCTATCCAGAACCGGGGAAGACGAAAACCCGAATGATACCTGCTTTAGGCGATGTGGGTGCTGCTGATTTACAAAAGCAGATGACTGAATACACAGTATCTCAAGTTAAAGAATTGCAAAAAATAGCGGAAGTATCTTGCGAGGTGCGTTTTGCTGGGGGCAATTTACAATTAATGCAAGATTGGTTAGGTTTGGATTTGGTTTACCAGTCTCAAGGAGAAGGAGATTTAGGCGATCGCTTGGCGCGATCGCTTAGTGATGCTTTTCAATCTGGTAGGGAACAAGTCATAATTATCGGTACAGATTGTCCTGGGGTAAATTCTCAGCTACTAACAAAGGCTTTTGAGCAAATTCGCAGCTTCGATCTAGTTATCGGCCCAGCAATTGATGGTGGCTATTACTTGATTGGTTTGCGTCAACTAATACCGAATTTATTCGCTAATATCGATTGGGGAACCCCGCAAGTATTACAACAAACTGTTAACATTGCTGAAAAACTTAACTTATCCAAGATTTACCTACCTGCTTTGAGTGATGTTGACTATCCAGAAGATTTACCAATCTGGGAACAAATTATTGCAGCAGAAAGGTGAGTTTATGGTAAATAATTATACTTATTTGGCAATACGGAGACGTTGTATCTGGTTTTTTAGCTAATTTATGGGTTTATTAAAACACTAAGTAAATTCTGAGGACACCCAAGATGACAGATGCTACTGTGGTGTAGTTTCATCCTCAAAGGCAGAAAACTCTAAGCTACTGACAATTTAATTACAGTAGAGGGTTTTCTTTGCAGTCTGATATGGAATGGATCGTTAAACGTTGCCATTCTGTAATTTTGTTGCATCTGCCTTTTGTTGCCATATAACAGTAAGGTTATGGGAACAATATTCAAGTAACTTGATATAGGACAATCACTCTGATTTATCAAAAGACCGAACAACTATGGTGAACCGTTTTACTTCTGTTAGCACTGCCCTCACATTAAAAGTAGTGGGCATAGTTTTAATTTTGTCCTTTTTGTTAGACTTTTTGCTGCTGTTGTTCCCCTTTCTACCAACTGATAGAGCTTGGCAAATCGGTTTGGCAACAAATCTTGTAGATCGAGGGATTGTGCCTTTGGTAGGATTAGGGATACTGTTTGCTGGACATTGGATTGAGAGTGCGGATAGCGATCGCCCACCAAGTTTAGATTTAAGATTTCCATCCCTAGTACTAGCAAGTGTTTTGGGGTTGATGTTCCTGCTAATTTTTCCCCTGCATCTTAATAATGTAAATCAAGCGAAAAATCAAACAGTCACTAAAATTAATGAAGATGCAGAACAGGCAGAAAAGCAACTAAATAATCAATTATCGCAATTGCAAGCACAACTGAATACAGAGCAAGGAAAAGCTCAATTACAACAAGCGCGAAATCAAACCAAAGCTCAGTTAACTGAAATACTTAAAGATGAGCAAAAATACAAGCAAGCACTAGCTAGTCCTCAAGTTCCCCCAGCTATAAAAGAGGTACTCCGAAAAGCGAAAGCAGATCCAAAAGAACTAGACAAAGCTATTGAACAACAAACAGATATTGAGGGACTACGTACCCAACAAATCAGCCAAGTCCGCCAACGTAAGGAAGAAGCTGAAAAACAAGCTAAAGACAATGCTTGGAAATCAGGATTGCGAACTGGAATTAGCAGTTTGCTGTTATCAATTGGTTACATAATCATCGGTTGGACAGGATTAAAGGGAATGGGTACTTTACAAAGTGGCCCCCGCAAAACTCCTGCACCACGTTAAGTAATTCGTAATTCGTAATTACAAAATTAGTCGCAAGTCTAATACCAATTCATAATTACAAAATCCCATATAATCCCAGGGCTAAATTGTAGAGAATTGGTATTACACTGACTTTAACTTGATGAATAAAAGCCGGAATGGGCAGTTTATAAAGCAATCTGTGAACTGGTGAAATTAAGCTACGAGTAATTAACCAATATATTAGCTTGAACAAATAATTTTTATTTAGAGTTTGGCATGTTCTCAATTTACATACTCACATATAACGAAGAATTGGATATTGCTGCATGTATAGAGTCAGCGATGTTATCAGATGACATTATTGTTGTAGACTCATGCAGTAGCGATCGCACTGTAGAAATCGCCAATCGTTATCCGATTCGGGTTGTGCAACATGCTTTTGAGAGCCACGGACGGCAACGTACTTGGATGCTAGAATCTATTCCGCCAAAGTATGAATGGGTTTATATTTTAGAAGCTGATGAACGGATGACACCAGAATTGTTTGCAGAATGCGAACAAGCTATTCAGCAATCAGATTACATTGGCTACTATGTTGCTGAACGTGTCATGTTCATGAATCATTGGATTCGCTACAGTACCCAATATCCACGTTACCAAATGCGCCTGTTTCGTCACGGTCAAGTCTGGTTTACAGACTACGGACATACTGAGAGAGAAGTATGTAACGGTGCAACCAACTTTTTAAAGTCAACTTATCCCCATTACACCTGTAGCAAAGGTTTGAGCCGTTGGATTGAAAAGCATAACCGTTATTCTACAGATGAAGCGGCAGAAACATTGCATCAAATAGAAGAGGGTAATGTTAACTGGCGAGATTTGTTTTTTGGTAAGTCAGAAGTAGAAAAACGGCGCGCCTTAAAAGATTTATCTTTACGGTTACCTGCTAGACCATTGATCCGCTTCTTCTATATGTATTTTTTATTAGGTGGCTTTTTAGATGGACGCGCTGGTCTTGCTTGGTGTACATTACAGGCATTTTATGAGTATTTAATTTTACTCAAAGTTTGGGAAATGAAACATCTACCCGTAACTAGTCTAGATACACAGTCTTTGGTTTCACAAACCAATACACAAGCTGATGCAACTTCAATAAATTTCAGCTAAAAAGCTATTTGAAGAGAAAGTTGTTTCTCCGTTATCTTCTTTTTGCGGCTCATACAGGCATATTGTAAGAATTGACAGTCTCAGCTGCGAAACTGAGCAGTTCTTCGTGGTTAAGTTAACTTAATATTTTTACAGGTTTTTATCAGAAAATAGTTTGAGCTTAATTGTAGTTTGTCAGGAGCAAAAATTGCTCTTAAGACTATCTGCAAAGAATTTTAGCAACATCAGTCCAGTAATGCTGATGCACGTTAATATTAGTATGATCGCAATACTTGCAACAATCATTTACAAGTCTGATAAAGAAAAGTAACATCATCTGAGATGAATAGCTGTAATTTCGGTTAGTAGTTACACCAAATCCATGTAAAGTTGCATTTTATCCATCTAGCGGCTGATAAGCCCATGTGATGGCAGAAAAAATCTGGATTTCCGGCGCAGGAACGCCTATGTTCGCAGCTGTGGCTCAGCTGACAGTGGAGACAGCTATTTGCAGTAGCTTGTGCTTCAAGTAATGTCTCCTTTGGTTAACAAATATATTTGACGAGCCTAAAAAAGGAGAATAAGGGTTTGGCACTTAATCGCTTAAAACAGGACTTAAAAAATGACCTGATTGCTGGACTGTTGGTTGTAATTCCGCTAGCAACTACAATCTGGCTGACTATTACTATTGCTAGTTGGGTAATCAACTTTCTCACCCAAGTTCCCAAACAACTGAATCCCTTTGAGGGGTTGCATCCTATATTAGTAAATATACTGAATTTAGCAGTAGGATTAGCTGTACCACTATTAAGTATTCTGTTGATTGGCTTGATGGCTCGGAATATTGTGGGGCGGTGGTTGCTGGATTTTGGCGAGCAGGTTTTGCAGGCAATTCCCTTAGCCGGACAGGTATACAAAACGTTAAAGCAGCTTTTAGAAACCCTACTTAAAGATTCTCCGGGTAAATTTCGCCGGGTAGTTTTGCTAGAGTATCCCAGGCGAGGAATATGGGCGATCGCATTTGTCACAGGTGTCATCAGTAATGAGATTCAAGCCCAAATGTCTCGCCCGATGTTGAGCGTTTTTATCCCAACTACACCCAACCCCACCACAGGATGGTACGCAATAGTTCCTGAAGATGAGGTAGTTAACCTGTCAATGTCGATTGAAGATGCTTTTAAAATCGTCGTTTCTGGCGGGATTGTTGCTCCTAACACCCTGTCACCAACTCTAGAAACCAGCTCCCAGGTCATCCCTATGGTAGAAAATATAAATCATTCGGATAAAGTTACCAGCAAGTAGATAATATAGTTGTCTGATCGTGCGAAAATCTACTGACTAGCTTGAAAATGGGTATAGGGCATGGAGCATAGGGCATGGGAAAAATAGATTTTTATGCTTGATTGTCCAAAACCTGGCATGAAGAACTAGCTTGAAAATAGGAGCTAGGGGCTAGAAGCTGACAGATAAAGGAATACAAGAAAGAAAAATTACTATTTTCTATTACCTTGTTGATAACTAACAACTGACAACTGACCACTGACAACTGATCACTGACCACTAACAATAATTCATCCAAACTTACTGTTATGCAAGACCGTAAACCTCAACAACTGGCGCGTGAATTAGCGCTGTTAAGCCTTAGTCAGCTACCAGTCAACCCAAAGAAACTGACAGAGGAACAACTACCTAAGTTAGTACTAGCAGCAGTGCGCACTTTGCGATCGGAAGTGCAAGATACTTTAGATAATGCGGCTGGTGAATTGCAACGCAGTCACGATCGCATTTTAAGTAGTCAAACTCGTGCTTCTGATGTGAATACTGCTAGAACAATGCTGCAAGAAGCGATCACGTATACGCAAACAGCTATCAATCAACTAGGTGCAGCTGTAGAGTTTCCCGAATTGATTCAGCTGGCGACTCAAGATAAAACAGTCAGCAGATACGCCATCGAGATTGTGAAGACAGTCAGCGAAGAACGCATTGCGATCGATGAACACATTACCGCCGCCCTCGTAGATTGGCAAGTTACTCGCCTCGCCCAAATTGACCGGGATATTCTGCGGATTGCTGTGGCAGAAATGCTATTTTTAGGCTTGCCTGATAGTGTCGCCATCAATGAAGCTGTAGAACTAGCTAAACGCTACAGTGGTGATGAAGGTCATCGGTTCATTAATGGTGTGCTGCGCCGATTTACAGAACAAAAAAAGACTGCCTGATGCCTATGGGTGTTAAGTTGTGAGTTAAGAGTGAGAAGTGAGGAGTGAGGAGATCCTGGCGGTTTTCACACCAGGAAAAAGTCAGGAGTTCAATTACACTCATAACTTAGTAACTCATACTTAATTAACAACTAATATTCACTAGCTGCAATGGTTTTTAATTGGTTCCGCCGTCAACATAACGAATCCTCTGAGCTTCCCGCCGAACAACAGCAGGGAGAAACTCCGCCTACCCAAGAACCCCAACCAGAAACAGCCGAATTGTCAACGCCAACAGCCGATACTGCACCGGAGACAGCAGCAGATTTGTTGGCTTTTGCTAAAGCTGCTTACAAAAATATTCAGCAAAAACAGCAATCTCAAGCAGTTGAGCCAGAATCACCAGCAGAGGTGGAAATTGAAACTGCACAATCAGTAGTAGCAGAAGTTGAGACACCAGAAGTTGAAACAACTGTTAGCCAAACTAGTGCAGTAGAAGCACCTGCTGAAGTGGTGGAAACTGCACCAAGTTTAGAAGTTGATGCAACTGTTGCACCCACCATTACTGAAGAGATAACTGCTGAAGAGACAACTGCTGAAGAACCATCTGTTACGGAAGAAACAACTCCAGCTACTTCTGCAATTAAAACTTCACCAATTGCAGAAATTGCAGAACCGCCAGATATCGTCACTCCAGAAGCAACTGCATCGGTAACTACCCCAGAGGAAACCCAGCCAACAGCACCAGCCAATTTATCATTTTTAGAACGGGCGGCGGCGGAACGACAAGCGAAGCAGGAAAGGTTAATCGCTAGCGCCATTGAAGTACCTGAACCGGAAATATTACCACCAGTAGCTACCGCCAGCCCCACTACACCAGAAACTACAGAAGAATTTGCTGGACTGGCTTTTGATGAAGGGTTTGTTTGGTCAGCAGAAATCTTAGCAGCCCAAGGTAGGCGTCCTGAGGATGTTTCCATTGAGGAAATTACCTGGCTGAAAAAGTTACGCCAAGGCTTAGATAAAACCCGACGAAATATACTTAACCAACTGAAAGCAATTGTTGGTCAAGGGCCCCTTAACCAAGCGGCTGTCACTGAAATCGAAGCCTTGCTGCTGCAAGCTGATGTGGGTGTGGAAGCGACGGATTTTATTATCACTTCTCTACAGAAAAAACTGCGCGAAGAAGTGACTCCGCCAGAGGAAGCGATCGCTTATCTCAAACAAATTCTCCGGAATATGCTGGATGCTCCCGTGCAAAAAAATTACCAACCTGCCTTTGCTCCGGAAAAGGATACTCTGAATATTTGGTTGATTACAGGGGTTAACGGTGCAGGTAAAACCACAACTATTGGTAAAATTGCGCACCTTGCCCAACAATCAGGTTATAAATGCTTGATTGGTGCGGCAGATACTTTCCGGGCTGCGGCTGTGGAACAGGTGAAAGTTTGGGGAACTCGTAGCGGTGTCGAAGTAATTTCTAACCCTAGTAAAAATACTGATCCGGCTGCCGTGGTGTTTGATGCGATCGCCGCAGCTCAAGCTAGAGATACGGAATTACTTTTAGTTGATACTGCTGGGCGCTTGCAAAACAAGAAGAATTTGATGGACGAATTGACAAAAATTCGCCGCATTATTGACAAAAAAGCTCCTAATGCCAAAATAGAATCACTTTTAGTGCTAGATTCTACCTTGGGTCAAAATGGATTGCGGCAAGCGGAAGTATTTTCCCAAGCTGCACAACTTAGTGGTGTGGTACTAACTAAGCTGGATGGTACAGCTAAGGGTGGTGTCGCCCTGGCTGTTGTGCAGCAATTAGGTTTACCAATTCGCTTTATCGGTGCTGGTGAAGGAATCGAAGATTTACGTCCTTTTTCTAGCTACGAGTTTGTGGAAGCACTATTAAGTGGCTGATTTTGGATTTTGCAGTTAAGATTTTTCTTTGAAAAGTCATCAATTGGAGAATCACTGCCATCAGTGCGATTACATAAATTAAGTATTAACCACAATACCTTCGCCCATTTCCTCAACCGCTATCAGCGATAAGCTTGTCAGTAAACTTACTGATATTACCTGCATTAGTTGCAATCTTACAGTCTGTAAAGATAGCTTTTAAGCGGTTATTAACACACTTAGTAGGTGTCGAATTTTGGCGAAGGTATTTAATAAATGATGAGAAAAAGCTTAATTCCGGGGATAAAAATTTTTTTACACAGATTGGACTACTTTTGCTAGAATTCTACTCTAATACTGCATTTTTAACTCTTTAATAAAGGAGTTACTCCAAGATTACAGTATAATTTTCGTCCAGAAAGCTTTGTAGATCTCCCTGTGGTGCTATTTTTCAGAGCGGCTTGTCGCAAATATTGTTGTCTGCATGAATATTCTCTGTAGAAAAATTAAGCTTGTAAAATATGTTTATTAAACTACAAAATTCTGCATAACCTCCTAGTGTTAGATGTCATGAGTTATTCTCAGTATGTTAGTGGTCAAGACCTGATGCGATGGATTTTGCACTCAACTTTGTCCTGAGTGCAAACTGTTAAAAAGTAGGGTGATGAATCTTAACTAAAACAGGGTATAAACCCACCACCATCAGCAATGTCTGAAACTGTCGTCAAGAGGTAATTACGAATGGGAAATTTTCTCCAAGCGTATCGATGTACATCGTTGAAATCGGTGTATTCTCAATGGTATCCATAACTTTTGAGAGTACCTCATACCCCTAGACCCTCAGACCCCTCACCCCGATAAATCAAGTCAACAACGTAATATATTATTTTCCTGATGAAGGATTTTTCAGCCGCAAGAGATATAACTGAGTAAATAAGTTATGAAAAAATCATAATTTTCCTAATCTCTGGCAGAAATTGCTGAATTTGACCTAGTAGTTTCTCTGTGAGAATACATTTTTTAAAATTACTATCTTTAGTAAGAGATTAAATCAGCAAATGCAATACTCATATAATTCCGGTCGTACGTCTTTCTACTCTTGCTAAAATGATAAATCTTATCCCAATATGGTTTAGCAATCCCAAAAGCAAGAGATTAATCAGTAATCGAAAGTTTGCCTATCTAAAAATGCAATAGAAACTGTGCCTGTGTCTCAACTGCCCTCTCAACCCACTGACAGTAATAGTAGTGCTGCAACGGATGTGACTCCAGTCGTAGCCCTAAAAGAACTTGTGTCAAGGCTGCACCGGGAACAGAACAAAATTCAGGATTTGTTAAGTTCTTTAGGATTTGCCCTCAGAAGTTTCAACAATTTAAATCAATTTTTGGAATTGATTCCCCTGATGGCAACTAGAGTTACAGATGGGGATGGTAGCGCCCTATTTCTCTATAAACCTAACGGTCAAGTCAGATTAGAACAATTGCACTGGCAAGATAGCGGACAGCGCAAAAATATTCGTAAAGCCCTAGAAACAGCTACCAGTCAAATTACACTTTTGCCAAATACTGCTCCTCTTGCTAATGCCACAGGGATTTTAGACGATCAAATGCATCGTTATTTAGGACCAGATGTACAAATATTTGGCACTGCTATTTTGGTAAAACATACAGAAAGGGGATGGTTATATGTTTTAAGTCGCGATCCGGAATATAGTTGGACAGAAACTAGACAAAAATTAGTCCGGTTAGTGGCAGATCAAACCGCAGTAGCGATTGAAAATGATGAATTAGCAGTAGAACTTAGGAAAAAAGAACGCTTAGATCAAGAATTAGAAATTGGTGCAGAAATTCAACGGCGACTTTTACCCCGCCAATGTCCGATTGTACCCGGTGCAGTATTAGCAGCAAGATGTAAACCAGCTAATCGTGTAGGTGGAGATTATTACGATTTTATTCCCACAAACCAAAATCAGAATAGTCTCCATAACAAAAGTTGTTTAGAAACCGGGCCTTTGGGTTTAGTAATTGGGGATGTGATGGGTAAAGGTGTACCCGCTGGGTTAATTATGACCATGATGCGGGGAATGTTAAGAGGAGAAGTATTGCATGGTAATTCTCCTTCTAAGATTCTGCAAAATTTAAATCGAGTCATGTTTGCGGATTTAGAAAATTCCCACCGCTTTGTGACGCTATTTTACTCAGAATATAATCCGCAGACGCGAATTTTATCTTATAGTAATGCTGCCCATAATCCACCTTTGTGGTGGCACGCAGCGACAAAAACTGTCACCAGATTAGATACTCTGGGAATGTTAATTGGTTTAGATGCCAATAGCCAATATGAAGATGCCCAGGCACAATTAGAACCTGGGGATACAGTGATTTATTATACAGATGGCTTAACTGATGCCGCAGCAGCAGGTGGCGATCGCTTTGACGAAGAAAACTTTGTTTCTAGCTTTAGCGCTGCTTGTCGATATTGCGATGGCCCAGAGGAAATTGTTGATTACTTATTTGATCAAGTACAGCAATTCATCGGTGATGAAAAACAAAACACCGATGATATGACACTTGTGGTTTTACAGATTCAGTAGTTAATGGATAATTTCAGTCAAAGTTAAATTAGCTGGATCAATCAGCTATGATGCTCAATTTTGGTTTTCATCAGATTCAGATTAGAGTATTACCCTGTAGGGTAATTTTTTCATCAGCCATTAGTGAGCAATTATTCCTAGCCAATGGGGATAAGCATAAGAATGTGCGATCGCTAATTGGGAATATTGGTAAGTCTGGAATACATGGCTGGCTGTAGCTTTAAGATTCTCCAATATCCGGCTATCTTCGCCAAAAGCTTCAAAAGCCAAACTCCACCAAGCATTTTCTCGAAGCGTCAAATTAGTTATTTCTATACTGCAACCGTTATCTATACGTTCATTCGTGGCGACAGCTGCTACTGAACAATCCGCGAAAACTTGAAAAAGCTGAGAATAGCGAACTTTCTGCACAATCACCCATACAGGATTACCTAAAACCATCTCAGGCTGAAAACTTTCTCCTTGAGAATCTTTACATAGCCATTTACCCCATTTTTCAGCCTTACCTGTAACTAATTCGCCCAAATCCATCACAGCAAGTTCTGCTTGTCGCCATTTTACTTCTAGCCTTCCCTGTCTTAGCTTAATTCCCAGATAATCACATCCAGGCGAATAAAGATAAACATCTTCCCGTGCTTCTGGAGATTTTAAAGGGTCTATTAGACAATTTTGCTGGAACCAAAGTTGAATATTTTCTGGGATATAGCCTGGATAAAACCAGCGTAATTCATTACTGATAAGCATAAGGTCATTATTCATTGGTTATTTGTCCTCCTTGTCCCCCTAATTCCCCCATTCCCAAAAATAACCATATAACTAGCACCTGACGTTATTTAACAGAGTCCCGGTTGATGGGACAATGAGAAATTGTGCTTGCTTTGTTTTGCTTCCAGTCCAAAGGAATTTATAAAAAATGTGGAAACGAATCGCATTAATGTTGCTATTGGTATTGAGTTTCAGCCTAAGTAATCCTGGTATAGCAGCGGCGGCTGGATTTAAAAGCTTCGTAAACACTGAGAATGGCTATGAGTTCTCATATCCTAACGGCTGGGTGCAAGTGAAAGTTGCTAACGGCCCTGATGTAGTGTTCCACGATTTAATACAAGTTAGTGAAAATGTCTCGGTAGTGATTAGCCCCGTTCCTGAAGGTGAAACTTTAGCACAACTGGGAACACCAACAGAAGTTGGGTATAAATTAGGTAAGGCTGCTCTGGCTCCCCCAGACTCTGGTCGTACAGCGGAATTAGTCAATGCTTTTGAACGAGAATTGAATGGTAAGGCTTACTATTTCCTAGAGTATTTGGTGAAATTACCAAATAAGCAAGAGCGACACAACATTGCTAGTGTTGCTGTTAGTCGAGGTAAACTGTTTACTTTTAATGCTTCAATTCCCGAAAAACGTTGGCAGAAACTGAAATCTGCTATGGAAGAGGTTGTAAGTTCGTTTTTAGTTTATTAAATAGTAATTGGGCATTGGGCATTGGGCATTGAAAAAAATTTTGGATTTTGGATTTTAGATTTTAGATTGGAATCCAAAATCGCAAATCTAAAATCTAAAATTCTCCCTGCCCCTAGCCCCTCAATGGCACCTTTAATTCATCATTAATAATTGATAATTCATAATTCTGTATGACAAGTCCCCAGTTTGTACTTGCTTCTGCTTCGCCAGCACGACGACGTTTATTGCAAAGTGTTGGGATTGAACCAATAGTGTACCCTAGCGATTTTGATGAATCGCAAATTCAATTAGATGATCCCGATCGCTTGGTGCAAACTCTTGCGCAATGCAAAGCGGAAACTGTAATTCCCCAGTTTGAATCAGCTTTGATTATGGGTTGTGATTCGGTTTTGGCTGTGAATGGTCAAATTCATGGTAAACCAGCTAACCCTCAAGAAGCGATCGCCCGTTGGCAGATTATGCAAGGTAATTTTGGCGACTTGTACACTGGGCATACCTTAATAGACTTGACGCAAAACCGCACTGTCACTAAATGTCAGGTAACTAGAGTTTACTTCGCGCAAATGAGCGATCGCGATATTCAAGCTTACGTAGCGACAGGCGAACCCCTCAAATGTGCTGGAGCTTTTGCGCTGGAAGGTTTCGGTAGTTTATTTGTCGAAAAAATTTCTGGTTGTCATAGCAACGTCATCGGTCTTAGCTTACCCCTGCTGCGCCACATGCTTGCAGAACTAGGGTATAACGTAGTGGACTTTTGGCAATAATCACAAATGACAAATGACTAATAACTAAACTCCCCTGAATGAAGGATTACTTCCCCATGATCGGGAATCCAGGCTACCCACTCATCATCCGAAACCTGACACAATAAAAGCGCTTCATCAAAACTATATGGATTGGGAAATTGCAGCAACTTCACCCAACGAGAAGTTGCTAGCCTCTGTGGTAGCCGCTTGATGCTGCAAGAGTGAGTGGTAACATCCAGATTCCGCCTTCTGAATTGTGTTGCAAAATGTGGTCTGTGAGAATCTAGTTTCATGACTAATGGGTCAATATCAAATTATTTCTGTAACTAAGGATACAAAATAAATAATACTATTGAAAAGTAGCCGTTTGATAACTTTACATAAGTTCATTTTTTCCACCTCCCTGATTCTCCTGACTTGTCCCCTTTATCCCCCTTATTCCCCTCATTCGCCATCTGTAGGTTCTGTTACGTTTTCCCGTAACTGATGAATGTAGAATTCAATTAAGCAAAGTTTGATGGAGTGATTCAAAAACAGTCAATAACCTAACTGCGTAGGGTGCGTCAATCCTAGAGATTGAGAATGTAGCAGATGTATTATTTCCTGACACATCCTACAAATGGGGTATTTTTTTCAATTTTCATTACCTAAGTTAAAAACACTAGATCAACTAAGTCTTTGGATATCTACATCAAAGAAAAGTTAGTTGTCTTTGTTAATTAAAGCTAATACAGTTTATTTAGCGGAGAAACTGTAAATTTCAGCTTTGTCAAACTCTACAAGATTATCAAAAAAATCAAAGCATCTATCACAACGATAAAAACTGCTAAAGTCTAGAGATTTTTGCAAATACAATACACTTTCAATATCACAGAATATGTCACGATAATTGGTAATTGGTAATTCGTAATTGCTACCTTCAGCAATGACTTTCTTAGTCAGTACTTTAGTCATTTAGCATTGAAGTACTAAAGCGCTCACTACAAACCTATAAAAATTAATGCGCTAGAGAAAAATTCGACTAAGCGTAATAGTAATTATTGGAAAATCGCCTACAGATTTACACCTTAAACCCTGGATTCTGTGCGAATTATATAATTACGAATTACGTAGACGCAAAGCGGCTTCTCGAAGGGTATTACGAATTACACTTTGCTTTTCCTTCCATCAGCACAATTCAGATAAGCGGGCAATATATCATGTCAAGGGTGACTGAAAGGCCAAAGCTCACGGAGCAGTCAGTTGAGCAACCTAAAATTTGGTGGAGTATTGCTGTAGCCCTACCAATAGTAATAGCTGCTGGGGTACTGGGTACAGCCAAAGTCGAACAATTAAGAAAGTTAGCTTCCTCTGTATCCATCAGACCGATGAGTAACAGTATTACTGCTGTTGGTCATTTAGAACCACAAAGCGAAGTAATTAAATTATCTGCGCCAATGGGGGGGATGCAAGCGGCGTCGCGAATACAAAGACTCTTGATTCAAGAAGGCGATAAAGTCAAGCAAGGTCAAGTAGTGGCGATTTTAGATAACCACGACACCCAAACAGCAGTACTAGAAGAAGCAAAAGCAAAATTGCAGGAATCCCGTGCTAATTTAGCACAAGTAAGAGCCGGCTCACCCAGAGATATTCAAGCCCAAAATTCTGTAATTGCACGTTTAGAAGCTCAGTTACGTGGTGAAAGGGACGCACAGCAAGCCACGATCGCACGGATTGCGGCGCAATTAAGTGGCGAAAAAATGGCTCAACAAGCCATGATTAATCGCTTAGAAGCTGAACTGAGCGGACAAAAAGATACTTTAAGAGCCACCCTCACCCGCATACAAGCTGAACAGCGTAACGCGCAAGTTGATGCGCAACGCTATGAGATGTTGTATAAAGAAGGTGCTATTTCCCAACAAGAACGAGATCGAAGACGCTTAAGTGCAATCACCAGCAATCAGCAAGTAGTGGAAAGCCAAGCGACTTTCAAGCAAACTGTTGCAACTTTACGCCAACAAATAGCAGAAGCGAGAGCAAACCTGGTTAAAACTTTATCCACCTTACAGCAGCAATTAATAGAAGCTAAAGTTAACCGCGATAAAACCGTAGCTACCTTACAAAGACAAATCGACGAAGAACGAGCCAAATTTAAAAGACTACTAGAAGTTAGTCCGGCTGATGTGCAGATGGCGCAAGCGCAAGTGAGTAATGCGATCGCAATGGTGAGAAAAGCCGAAGCCGAACTCAAATTAAGCTATGTTAGAGCGCCGATTAATGGTGAAATATTAAAAATTCACACCAAGTCAGGAGAAGCCATCAATCAAATGGGAATTGCTGAACTTGGACAAACCGATCAAATGATTGTAATTGCTGAAGTACCTGAAGATTCTATTAGTAGAGTGCGCCTCGGTCAAAATGTGACTGTTAGTAGTGACAATGGAGCTTTTACTACTGAATTAAGGGGAACAGTCACAGAAATTGGCAGAAAAATTGGCAAGAAAGATGTGCTGAATACAGATCCAGCGGCTGATGTAGATGCCAGAGTTGTAGAGGTAAAAGTCGCCTTAACGCCAGAAGATAGTACAAAAGTTTCTGGTTTAACCTATGCAAAAGTTGTTGTAGAAATTAATAACTAATACTTTTTGTAATTTGTCATTTGTCATGAATAAGGCTTCAACTGGGCATTTAAATAAATTGCCCATTGTACATTTATGAATCCCTAAATGAAAAGGTAATTACAAATTATGAATTAATTAATTAGTTAGTTAGTTAGGCACAAAATTATACATTTGAAAAGCTCAAACCCTTGTCATTGCGATGGACGAAGCAATCGCAATACATATTTAATTTTGCACAACCACTTACGAATTACGTAGGTGCAAGCCTTCCCGCAGGGTATTACGAATTACGAATTACGAATTATTGGTCAATGATTAAACAACTAATTAATAGTATTTTTCAATTTTCCAATCCCAATAAAAAAATTCCTTTATCATGGCTGCAATTAACAAGGGAAAAAACTCGTTTAGCCGTGGCTCTGGCAGGTATTGGCTTTGCTGATATCTTAATGTTTATGCAACTTGGGTTTCGAGATGCTTTGTATTACAGTAACGTTCGCTTCCATACAAGTTTGCAGGGTGACATTATTTTAATTAATAGCCAATCTAATGCTGTACTGTCGATGAAAAGTTTTTCTCAAAGACGGTTATATAAAGCTTTAGATTTACCAACAGTACAATCAGTACATGGTATATATTTAGATTATACAAGTTGGAAAAATCCGGAAACAGGACGCCCTCGGAGCATCCTGATATTTGGGTTTAATCCGGAAGTTAACTTATTTAATTTACCAGGAATTCAAGAAAATTTAGAACAGTTAAAATTGCCTGATGTCGTTTTATATGACCGTTCTTCTCGATTAGAGTACGGGCCAATTGCGGCAAATATTGATGCAGGTAAAACAGTAACCGCAGAAGTACGGCGACGGCGAATTAAAGTAGCTGGATTATTTACTTTAGGCGCATCGTTTGGAGCCGATGGTAATCTCATTACTAGTGATGTTAATTTCTTAAGAATATTCAGCAACCGTCAACGGGGTTTAATTGATATTGGCGTAATCAAATTAAAACCTGGTACAAATGTAACTGCTGTGGTTCAGGATTTAAGAAATTATATACCTAAAGATATTAATGTTTTAACTAAACAAGAGTTTATCGACTTTGAGCGTAATTATTGGGCTACAAGTACTGCGATCGGCTTTATTTTTACTTTGGGTACAATTATGGGTTTTATTGTAGGTACTGTAATTGTTTACCAAATACTTTATACAGAGGTGGCAGATCATCTAGCTGAATATGCAACTTTAAAGGCGATAGGATATACACAAAATTATTTGTTAACTGTGATTTTACAAGAAGCACTAATATTGGCTTTGATTGGTTATTTACCAGGGTTTATCTTTGCTTTGTTTATGTATAAAACGGCAAGAGAAGCAACTTTATTGCCAGTATTTATGAGTTTAGACCGTGCGGTATTGGTGCTGTTTTTAACTATATTCATGTGTTTTATTTCCGGAGCAATTGCTGTGCGTAAATTGCGATCGGCAGATCCGGCAGACATATTCTAAATAATATTAAGTAGCTAGTAATACTATTTTTATATTTTAAAAAATCAAAAATAAAATAATCATAAATGCTCAATACATCTGAAAAAGAATATTTTATTATTAATAAGTAGTAATTTGTTTTACAAAAGCTATAGCTAGGAAAAAACTAAATTCTAGGTAATCAATTTATGGTCAACTCAGAGCCTGTAATTGCTATTAAAACTCTCAATCATTACTATGGTAAAGGTGTACTCAAGAGACAAATTTTGTTTGACATCAACCTAGAAATTTATCCTGGTGAAATTGTAATTATGACTGGCCCTTCAGGTTCAGGAAAAACGACATTACTGAGCTTAATTGGTGGTTTACGGTCTGTACAAGAAGGTAGTCTGAAGTTTTTAGGTACAGAATTATATGGTGCTAGCCAAAACAAATTAGTGCAAGTCCGGCGCAAAATCGGTTATATCTTTCAGGCGCATAATTTGTTGGGTTTTTTAACCGCCAGACAAAACGTGCAAATGGCGGTAGAGTTGAATGACGAGATTGCTCAAAGTCAAGCGATCGCCAAATCAGAAGCGATGCTCAAAGCAGTGGGCTTACAAGAAAGAATTAATTACTATCCAGATAACCTGTCTGGGGGTCAAAAACAAAGGATTGCGATCGCTAGGGCTTTGGTGAACCATCCACCCCTAGTACTAGCAGACGAACCCACAGCAGCTTTAGACAAGCAATCTGGACGTGATGTGGTAGAAATCATGCAGAGTCTTGCCAAAGAGCAAGGAACCTCTATTTTGTTGGTAACTCACGATAACCGGATTTTGGATATAGCCGATCGCATTGTGGAAATGGAAGATGGTCTGTTAACCCGTGATTCCCAAGGTATGGTGAGAAATCATCACTCGTAAATAACTCATACATAATGGTAGATCTGCACCCTACAATCCTAATACCACTTCGCAAAATTCAAAACTTGTACCGAGCTTGTCGCAGTATTCAAAATTCAAAATTCCAATAGCTATACAGCGTTGGCATTTCCTTGGTTTAAATGGGTAATTTATGTACGCTGTGGTGTACCAGTAATTATTTAGCAGAACCTGATTGTTTAATGACAGACTCCTGCAAATTTTTCTGAGCATTAGCTTGGCGGCTAGTACGAAATGTCACATTCACTCCTTCATTTGATTGTTCGAGTACTAACAGCGGAGTAGGCTTAGCCTTTTGATCCCACTGCATATGAGCAACCCGCCCTTGAATTGTTGGTTGCCAAGTATCTTCATCGTCGGAGGGACTTAGGTAAGTTTCAATACAATCAATAATTTGACTAATAGTGGCAGAAGTCGCTTGTGTGGGTAACTTCATTAACCTAATCTGAATCCGAAATAGTACTCGCTTAGCAATGTTAGGTGGAGTACCAGTTTCATACTCAACATCAAAAATTTCGTCCACCTGGCGTCCTGTATTACTGGCAATTCCTACCATTCCCTGTTGAGACTGATTGGGGCGCAAAGCTTGAGAAATTTTTTCTTTAACTTTGATTTTAATTTGATTAACGATCGCAAAATGAAATACCTCTTCTGACATCCGCATCCGCAGATAGTCTAAGTTAAAGTCCCGTGAGTTAACCAAATCGGGATTTGTTTCCATTTTGCGAATGGTATCCAGTGCTAATTTAAACTTTTTTTCTAGCTCCCGCGTCCGGAATTGTTCAAATTTCAGCTTTTTCTCCAGCTGAGTCATCAAGATTTTGCCATAAACAATCACAGCAATTAATGCTAGAGTTAATCCGCCAGTACCTACAATTAATATGGGTATTATTCCTGAATTATTAGCGGGTACTTCCTGCACAGCCTTTTTAGGCTTTGGCGATTGCGCCACCATAAATATCAAATTTGACATAGCTAGCAAATAGAAAAACTTCATTCCTGATGTTTAGGATGCCCAAATTTAGCCTGTCATTTTGCGGTATTATTACTGTTTTTTACAGCTTTTCTGAAATCGTATATGTACAGACACCTTAACCCGGCTGGTGAAGGTTTGATAAATACCGTACCCTTGTCTCAAACTGACTTAATTTGCTGGCACAATATTCGACTGGTTGCTACAGACATGGATGGTACTTTAACCAGTCAAGGAAAATTTACAAATCAATTGCTGCAAGCTTTAGAAAATTTAGCAACAGCAGGAATTAAAGTGTTAATTGTTACTGGACGTTCTGCGGGTTGGGTCAGTGGAATCAGTAGTTTAATGCCAGTAGTGGGTGCTGTAGCAGAAAACGGTGGCCTTTTTTACCGTGCTGGAAGCGATCGCTCAATTCCCTTAACACCAATTTCTGATTTAGCTAGCCATCGTCAGCAATTAGCTGCGGTTTTTCGGGAATTACAAACCACATTTCCCCAAATCCAAGAATCTGCTGATAATCGCTTTCGCATCACTGACTGGACTTTTGATGTAGCTGGTTTAACTCCCAGTGAAATCCAAACTCTCAGCCATCTTTGCCATGATCTGAGTTGGGGATTTACTTACAGTAACGTGCAATGTCACATCAAACCCCAAACCCAAGATAAAGCTACTGGATTGTTACAGATATTGCAGCAATATTGGCCGGAATATTCATTAGAAAAAGTTGTTACAGTCGGCGATAGTCCGAATGATGAAAGTTTATTTAATCGCGATTATTTTCCCTTGTCTGTAGGTGTAGCCAATGTATTGGCATATATTGATAAATTAAAGTATCAGCCTGCTTATGTGACTGATGCAGCAGAAGGAGAAGGATTTTGTGAATTATCTCGCTATATTTTGCAAGCTGCAAATTAGTTTGTACTCAGAAATTCAGCCTTGAATTGTGACGACTTGACAATATCATCTCTTCACTCTGTGTCCTCTGTAAACTCTGTGGTTAGATAAATTATTTTCAACCACAGAGTTCACAAAGAGCGTAGAGAACAAATTAACACTCTCACCACTAAACGCTTCGCGCATTTCTACGCATATACAAACGCTTTTGGACTTTGGACAAAACGCTTAAATATCAGCCGACGGTTCTAACAACTGAACAGTAGTTTGTGCTGCTACTTTCACTGTGGCTTTTTTATTAAAAGTTAATCCAGTTTCACCTTTGTCAATCACAATTGTGTCTCCAGAAATAAAGGTATTTTCTAATAACTTAGTAGCGATAGGATTTTCAATTTCCCGCTGAATTGCTCGTTTTAGAGGACGCGCACCATAAACGGGATCGTAACCTGTTTCTACTAAATAGTCACAAGCAGCAGCAGAAATTTCAAAAGAGATTTTTTGTTCTTTGAGGAGATTTTCTACACGCTTAAGTTGAATATAGATGATATTCCGCATTTCTGAACGACTGAGGGTATGGAAGATCACAGGTTCATCCACACGATTCACAAATTCTGGGCGGAAGTGCGATCGCAAGGCTTCTGTTACCCGCTTTTGCATCATTTCATACTTGGAGTCATCACCAGATACATCGAGGATGTGTTCGCTACCGATGTTACTGGTCATAACAATCACAGTGTTGCGAAAATCTACTGTTCTGCCTTGGGAATCAGTAATTCTCCCATCATCTAATACTTGCAATAAAATATTAAATACATCGGGGTGGGCTTTTTCGACTTCATCCAATAAGACGACAGAGTAGGGATGACGACGAACCGCTTCGGAAAGTTGACCGCCTTCCTCATAGCCCACATATCCTGGAGGCGCACCTACCAACCGAGAAACCGAGTGCTTTTCCATATACTCGGACATATCCAAGCGGATTAAAGCATCATCAGAATCAAAGATAAACTGGGCTAGAGCACGGGCGAGTTCGGTTTTACCTACACCTGTAGGCCCCATGAACAAAAATGAACCAATAGGGCGATTAGGGTCTTTCATTCCCGCCCTAGCACGGCGAATCGCTGCTGCTACGGCTGTTACCGCTTCTTGTTGACCAATAACTCGTTGATGTAAATGATGTTCAAGTTGCAGTAATTTCTGCCTCTCTGACTCCATCAGGCGATTTACGGGAATTCCTGTCCATTTAGCGACAATTTCGGCAATATCAGCTTCTGTCACTTGCTCTCGCAGCAGGGTAGCACCGGTACTTTGAATTTTTAACAGTTGTGCTTCTTTGGCTTCGCGATCGCGCTGTACTCCTTCTAATTTGCCATACTTCAATTGAGCAGCTTTATTTAGGTCATAATCTCGTTCGGCTTGCTCAATTTGTACCCGTAAAGCGTCTTCTTCTTTCTTTAAAGCACTAATTGCTTCCAATAGCTGCTTTTCACCTTGCCATTGATCGTTAAATTTTTGCTGTTTAACTGTCAAGGTGCTAATTTCTTCTTCAATTCGCTGCAAACGTTCCTTGGTTTGCGGCGTACCTTTATCTTCCCCAGCCAATGACAGCTTTTCCATTTCTAGCTGCATCAGGCGACGGTCGATAGTTTCCAATTCCGCCGGTTTGGATGTAATCTCCATTTTCAACTGGGCGGCGGCTTCATCTACTAAGTCAATGGCTTTATCGGGTAAAAAGCGATCAGCAATATAACGCGCTGACAGCGTGGCTGCGGCGACTAGAGCGGAATCAGAAATTTTGACGTTGTGATGCACTTCATAACGTTCTTTCAACCCCCGCAAGATGGAAATTGTATTTTCTACAGTGGGTTGATCGACAAATACCTGCTGAAACCGCCGTTCTAAAGCTGCATCTTTCTCAATGTGTTTGCGGAACTCATCTAAGGTAGTCGCCCCAATGCAGCGCAACTCGCCCCGCGCCAGCATAGGTTTAAGTAAATTCCCTGCATCCATTGACCCTTGTTGATTGGAACCCGCACCTACAACAGTGTGCAGTTCATCAATAAATAAAACGATTTGCCCGTTTGATTCCGTAACTTCCCGGAGAACGGCTTTGAGGCGGTCTTCAAATTCACCTCGGTATTTAGCACCAGCAATTAAACTACCAATATCGAGAGAAATTAGCTGACGGTTTTTTAGCGATTCGGGAACGTCACCGTTTACCATGCGTTGGGCTAAAGCTTCCGCGATCGCAGTTTTTCCAACTCCCGGTTCGCCAATTAATACGGGATTATTCTTACTACGGCGCGATAATACCTGAATTACCCGGCGAATCTCATCATCGCGCCCAATTACTGGGTCAAGCTTGCCTAATTTTGCTTGTTCTGTCAAATCTCTGCCAAATTTTTGCAAAGCTTCATAGCGAGACTCTGGGTTTTGATCCGTAACTTTTTGACTACCACGCACAGTTTTTGTCACCGCTTCTAGCTTACTAATATCTAAATTAAAGCCTTTCAGGAGTCGCCGCCCAATCCGCTCATCTTCAGCAAAAGCCAGCAATATATGTTCTACAGAAATAAAGCCATCTTTCATCCTGACGCGATTTTCTTCAGCACGATCGAGGAGAACATCTAAACTACGTCCTAAGTACAGTTGATCGCTTTTACCCACTCTCGGTTGTTTTTTGGTAAAAGCTTCCAGTTGCTCTTGTAAGCGAATCGGATCGACCTCAGAGCGGGCGAGAATACGTATTGCTAAACTAGTAGGTTCTTCTAAAAGGGCAATAATTAAATGTTCAACATCTAGCTGCTGTTGTTGATAAGCACGGACTATATCCTGAGATTTGACAATTGCTTCCCAGGCTTTATCAGTAAATTTATTCGGATCTGTAGGTTGCATCTTGAGAATTTTGTGGTGGAGATTTCAAATTTAGGAGCCACTGTCAGATTGATCGGGCTGACATGAAGTGGCGAACTTTACTTTAATAAATTGGCGATTAGGGAGGAATAAACACACAAAAAGCGCAATATATAGCGATGTATTTACTGCCTGAGAAAAGGGGCTAGGGGCTAGAAACTAGGGACTAGGGACTAGGGTTGTGGATTTAATGCAAATGACAAGTGCTATATCCTACTTCATATCAAATATCGAAACATTATTGCCATGTATTAGCGTGTATCTGAAGTTGCAATTTAAACTTAGTAATTGATTGTAATGCAACACATTACCTATTTTGTGAGATCCTCCTATAAGTCATGCTATCGCATACAGTTTAGCTTTCCCAACGACTCTAACTATTGCTGAAAATACTCAAGAGGCTCTCAAAAATAATCAACATTGGATTTGTTAATCAATTTTCAGATGAGTTTGTTAACAGATAAATCTGCTACTTCCATAAGATGGAGATTACTGAACAAACAGCTATTTATGCTATGAGTTTGTTTGTGGAAGTAAGAAGTAATAGAAATTACTTCTCAATCATTATGGGCGATCGCAATGCCTGAATCTGCGAGTCTTGACTGAAAATCAGATAACTCAGACAATAAATTTTTAGCCCCAGGCATTGCTTCACCCTTAACTGTGCGATCTGAATTATTTTTCGATAATTACTGCGTCACCAATGTTTGTGATTCCTGTTTTGTCTCGCTTCCCTGAGTACCCAATTGAATCAGTTCAACCTTATACCCATCTGGATCTTCCACAAATGCAATTACGGTAGTACCGTGCTTCATTGGGCCTGGTTCCCGCACTACCTTACCGCCACGTTTTTTAATTTCTTCACAGGTTCCATAAATATCATCTACGCCAAGGGCAATATGACCATAGGCATTACCTAAATCATACTTTTCCACTCCCCAGTTGTAAGTTAGTTCGAGAACTGTATGGTCACTTTCGTCGCCATAGCCGACAAAAGCTAAAGTAAATTTTCCATCTGGATAATCTTTTCGTCGCAGTAATTTCATTCCGAGGACTTCACTGTAGAATTTCAAAGACTCTTCAAGATTGCCCACCCGTAGCATTGTATGAAGTAAGCGCATCATTAAACTCCTGATTAGTTCTTTACTGATTTTAATTTGCTACCCAGGGACAAGGGGATGAGGCAGGAGAGCAGGGAGCAGGGAGCAGGGGAGAAAAACTCACTCAATGCCCCATGCCCCATGCCCCATACCCTATGCCCAATTGTCAATCAGTTGACGTAATCACCGGAAATATTCTTTAATCTCAGCCTACAGCGTCACGTAAACGCCTATGCTAGCGATTGGATAAATGACTGTACTGTTTGCGATCGCTTAACGGACGCACTTCTAAACAAGGAAACAAAGGATCAACCACACATGAGTACAATTCTTGATTCTGCCATTGAGGCAATTGTTGCCCGTGAAATTCTCGATTCACGCGGTAGACCTACAGTTGAAGCCGAAGTCCATTTGCTCAACGGTGCTGTGGGGCTAGCACAAGTTCCTAGTGGAGCCTCTACCGGCACTTTTGAAGCCCACGAACTACGGGATCAGGATAAAAGCCGTTATGGAGGTAAAGGCGTACTCAAAGCAGTGCAAAATGTCCAGGAGGTACTGGCACCAAAGTTATTAAACTTGGATGTGCTAAACCAAGAACTCCTCGACCGAACAATGATCGCCCTCGATGGTTCGGCAAATAAATCCAGTTTGGGTGCAAATGCAATTTTGGCAGTTTCTCTCGCCGCCGCCAAAGCTGGTGCTGAATCCCTGGGAATTCCCTTATATCGCTATTTGGGCGGGCCTTTAGCGAATTTGCTGCCAGTACCATTGATGAACGTGATTAACGGTGGTGCCCACGCAGCAAACAACGTGGATTTTCAAGAGTTTATGATTGTCCCTGTTGGCGCTTCTTCTTTCAAAGAAGCTTTGCGCTGGGGTGCGGAAGTATTTGCAACCCTGAGCCAGGTATTGGATGAGAAAGGTTTACTAACTGGTGTAGGCGATGAAGGCGGCTTTGCACCCAACTTAGAATCGAATCAGGTAGCCTTAGAATTGCTAGTTGCTGCCATTGAGAAAGCAGGTTACAAGCCCGGAGAACAAGTAGCCTTAGCTTTAGATGTAGCCGCTAGCGAATTTTACAAAAATGGGCAGTATGTTTACGATGGTAAACCCCACGCACCCACAGAATTTATTGACTATTTAGCCCAGTTAGTTAGCCAATACCCCATTGTCTCCATTGAAGACGGCTTACATGAAGAAGATTGGCAGAGTTGGCAATTGCTCACCCAGAAGTTAGGTTCCCAGGTGCAATTGGTAGGTGATGACTTATTTGTAACTAACGCTACCCGCTTACAAAAAGGCATTGAACAAAAAGCTGGCAACGCCATTTTGATTAAACTCAATCAAATTGGTTCTTTGACCGAGACTTTGGAAACAATTGACCTCGCTACCCGCAACGGTTTCCGCTCAGTAATTAGCCATAGATCTGGTGAAACCGAAGACACCACCATCGCGGATTTAGCAGTTGCTACCCGTGCCGGTCAAATTAAAACAGGTTCTTTATGTCGTAGCGAAAGAGTTGCCAAATACAATCGCCTGTTGCGCATTGAAGATGAATTAGGCGATCGCGCCCTATATGCCGGTACAGTTGGCTTAGGGCCGAAGTAGGGGCTAGGGGCAGGGAGAATTTTAGATTTTAGATTTGCGATTTTGGATTCCAATCTAAAATCTAAAATCCAAAATCCAAAATTTTTTTCAATGCCCCATGCCCAATGCCCCATTACGGATAAAACCCCAACTTAGGCAACCCTAAGGTTTCATCCCAACCCATCATGATGTTTAAACACTGAATCGCTTGACCCGCTTGCCCTTTAATTAGGTTATCGATTGCTGACATCACAATCACGCGCCTGGTACGCGGGTCAACTTCTATACCGATGTAACAGAGATTGCTGCCGCTTGCCCACTTAGTCTGCGGGTAGACGCCGCTTTCACAGATTTTAACCCAGGGAGCATTACGGTAAAAGGCATTATAAATTGTTACCATATCATCCCTGACAAGACCGGGATCGCGGAGTGTGGCATATACAGTAGCTAAAATTCCCCGCACCATTGGAATGAGATGGGGTGTAAATTGGACTGTTAGCTCATGTCCTGCCAAATCGCTACAAATTTGCTCAATTTCTGGGGTATGGCGATGACGAGCAACTCCATATGCAGCGAGGGAGTTATCTGCCTCCGCTAAGAGCATATTCATTTTGGCTTGTCGTCCCCCGCCAGAGGTACCAGATTTAGCGTCGATGATGGCGGTTTCGGGCACAATTAAGCCCTGCTTTAAGAGTGGTGAAAGTGCTAGGAGACTAGCTGTGGGATAGCAGCCAGGACAGCCAACAAGTTGTGCTTCGGCAATGCGATCGCGATAAAGTTCTGGTAATCCGTAGACTGCTGAAGCTGCTATTTTTTGATCGCTTCTTTCTGTACCATACCAAGTGGTATAGGTTGCCAAATTTGTAAATCGGTAATCGGCACTGAGATCCAGTACTTTAATCCCTTTTTCTATCAGTTTTGGCGTAATTTGGCAAGCCAGACCATTTGGTAAAGATAAAAATACTGCTTCACAGCGCTGGGCGATAATTTCTGGATCTACCGCTTCGATTGGCAGGTTAACTGCATGAGCCAGATGGGGGTAGAGATCTGCAAAGGGTTTACCTGCACTACTCTCACCGCCTAAGTAAACTAGTTCGAGTTCTGGATGATCCATTAATAAGCGAACTAACTGTACTCCGCCATAGCCTGACGCGCCAACAATTCCAACTGGTACGCGTCCATTTTTGCCCATAATGATGAAATCCTTATCCGCTTTTGTTTAATTAGTTCTTAGCTATCAACTGATTGGTGACCAGATACGCAATGCGTAATTAGCCACGGACTTGAGCCAGAGTATTGATGGCTCCACACTTAATAGCAATGAGATTCTATGGTCTCACCAAAAGTCAGTTTTTGCGTTTTTTCTTCCCAGGGGTGGGAGTAGCAACTGCCCACTGACTTAAGTAAATAAGAAATCAAAGATGGTGAAAATCTCATATTCACACAATCCCACACCTTTTATTGGTGGCATGAGCTTGACAGTATACTCCCGTTAAAGGCCTATTACTGCTGCATTTGAGTAATAAACCTTAATTTTAGAGCAGAAATTTTATCCATGTTATCGATTCATTGCCAATGTACTTCTATGCCTAATAAACGAGCTACAATCTAAAAGAAGAAATTGTAAAAAAAATTTACTTTTGGTAGCTGGAATTACTCTGTGTCAAAGCCTAAGACTAAACAGCAGTCACAAGCCACTCCTTTAAACTCTAGCGACCAGAGCGCTGGAATCGCTCCGCTAGAGCAAACTTTCGATCGCTCGCCTGAGTCGGAAAATGATGGCGCAGTCTCAGACCATAACGGTACTAGTTCATCTTTTAAGTTTGATTCCATTGACGCGGCTTTAGCGGATTTAAAAGCCGGTCGGGTGATCGTCGTGGTAGATGACGAAAATCGCGAAAACGAAGGCGATCTAATTTGTGCCGCCCAATTTGCAACACCGGATACAATCAATTTCATGGCGGTGGAAGCTAGGGGATTGATTTGTTTGGCAATGACAGGCGATCGCCTCGATGAATTAGACTTACCGTTAATGGTGAGCAAGCTTACTGATACTAACCAGACAGCTTTTACCGTCAGCATTGACGCTGGGCCTCACTTGGGCGTCAGTACCGGGATCTCCGCCGACGACCGCGCCCGGACTATTCAAGTAGCCCTTAACCCAGCCACCAAACCTTTAGATTTACGTCGTCCCGGCCATATTTTCCCCATCCGTGCTAAAGAGGGTGGCGTACTCAAACGTGCGGGACATACAGAAGCGGCTGTAGACTTATCTCGATTAGCAGGGTTATATCCAGCTGGGGTTATTTGTGAAATCCAAAACCCCGATGGTTCAATGGCGCGGTTACCCCAGCTCATTGAGTATGCTCGCAGTCACAATCTGAAAATTATTAGTATTGCTGACTTAATTAGTTATCGCCTCCAGCACGATCGCTTAGTTACCCGCGAAAGCATTGCTGAGTTACCTACCCAGTTCGGTCACTTTAAAATCTATGCTTACCGCCACACCCTCGATAATTGCGAACACGTAGCCATTGTCAAGGGCGATCCCGCCAGCTTCAAAGACCAGGAAGTGATGGTGCGGATGCACTCAGAATGTTTAACGGGTGACGCTTTAGGTTCTTTGCGCTGCGACTGTCGAATGCAATTGCAAGCTGCATTAAAGATGATTGAAGCGGCTGGACAAGGTGTTGTCGTATACCTGCGTCAAGAAGGGCGAGGAATTGGTTTAATTAACAAACTCAAAGCCTATTCCTTACAAGATATGGGTTTGGATACAGTAGAAGCCAACGAACGCTTAGGATTTGCGGCTGACCTGCGAGATTATGGTATGGGTGCGCAAATGCTCATGGATTTGGGTATCAAAAAAATCCGCTTGATTACCAATAATCCCCGGAAAATTGCGGGCGTTAAAGGCTATGGTTTGGAAGTAGTCGATCGCGTTCCGTTATTGATTGAGGCTAATGACTACAATTCTTACTACCTAGCCACCAAAGCACAGAAACTAGGTCACATGCTGCTGCAAACTTATTTAGTCACAGTAGCAATTCATTGGCAAGACGATCCCGAATCAGTGACGCAACGCTATGAACGCCTAGAAAAAATTCGCAATTTGGCAAAAAATCATCACTTATTGCTACAAGAAGAAGCGCGACCATTAGCGATCGCTCTTTTTGATAAACCATCCTTAACAGTACACTTAGGTTTTGACCAACCGAAAGTAGCTGCTAGCGATTGGTATCAGCAAAAAAATCATCCTTATCTCCAAGCAATCGGGCAAATTCTCGACCATTTAGTGAGTTTACCGGAAATCCAAAAACTCGAATTCCTGATTTCTGTCGGTAACGATCCGCTAACCAACCTACAAGTTCAACTAGATCGCCAGACCTTTGCAGATGGTACAGTACCCTCGGCAATTTGCGATCGCTTAGAAACTCAGCAAATCTATAGCTTTAGTAATTCGTAATTATTAAATACAAGATACCCGAATAGTTAATAATTCAGGTATCTCAAGTCTATTGATTTTTATTCATCAAATAAGACATTTTTAACCTGAACAAAAATTCTCTTCTTCTCTCTGTGTCACGCCAGTTGCTACAACGCGGGGAACCCGCGCAACGCACTGGCTCCTCTGCGCCTCTGTGGTTCAATAAAATATCTTGTCTAATAATTACGAATTATCAATTACGAAATACTTTGACGGTAATTATGAAGTAAATAGAAGAACTTATTAAAATCAAAACTGAGCGGGTCAACTCTTTGTCCTGAAAGGTCTACAGCTTGATGAGTTGTGATGCGATCGTCAGGAACTTGACTTTGAGCAATTAACCAAGCCAGAGAATAATATTGTGCATCCGTGTAGCCACTGTGCGATTGGATGCGATTATTTCCCCAAGCTTCTGGCGGTGTTTCTAACGAAACATGATAGGCAAAATTATTCACCGATGCTGGTAAGTTCGGGTTAGTCTTCACAGTTTCCAAACCATCAGTTCCCTGAAATACCGAATTACCTGCACCAAAAGCGCGCTTTTCAGGTGGGATGAGATAAACTACCGTCCCATCTCGCCTAATTAAAGTGTGATAACTAGCTTGGATATTTTCGTTATCATGAGGTGTTTGAAAAAAGTTAATTGCGCTTGAGGCAGAATTACTAGTTTCATGTAGCACTATAATCGGCTGATTGCGTACTACAGTACCATAAATATCTTTGGCGTATCTTTCACCGTAGTTACTTGGATTTACAGGTCGGACTTCATACCGAGGTTTATATTTAGTAAAAGCTGCTGTGGTCTTATATCTAGCTAGAGGCGGACTTTTCTTCACCCGTGATTTCAGCAAATCCTTTTGGGAATCAAGCTCCTGAGTCTTTGCTGATTGTAATTGTGCTTTGGGATACTCACTCCACGATGTAATCTGTGACATTGCGGTGGCGGTATCGTTCTGTGGTTTGGTGGATTTTCCAGCAAACAGCGCCAAAATTAGAGTGGCGAACAATAGGCAAATTAGCATGACCTTAGTAGCCCATTCTCTAAATCTCATTTTTTTATACTTATAAAACAGCTAATAGTAATTTTAATATCTTCAATTTAGGGAAAACTAGGTTACTAGTATACTTGTTAAACTTCCGTAATTTTGTTAAGCCAGGGTGATATTGTTTTTGAGTCAGGATTTTAGAGAGTGGCTGAGTACAGCTTTACATAAAATTGTGGCTGATTGAGGGTGGAAATTTAAACGCATAGGCTCGCAAAGGTAAGCGCGGAGGTACGCAGAGAATGAGGTAAGAGTTAATAAAATGTTGTATTTAGATTAGAAGACCAATTGCTCAACTAATAGAAAAGCTAAAGCCGCACTCCCTAGAGGAACGGTTAAATTATCAATACCTAACAGGGAAACGGCTTCTAAAGCTGTAGCCACAACTGCTACTAACAGAGATATTACCCAAGTTTGCCAAATATTCCCTTGGACACCCAGCAAAATTAAACTACTGACAATATAACTAACGAGGGTCATTGTCAAAGAACCTTCCCAGCTTTTTTGGGAGCCAAAAACCTTATATTTATGTTTACCAAAGCGCTGACCAATTAAAGCCGCTAATCCATCTCCCCATGTCATCACCAAAATACCTAATGCTGCATATTGGGGTTGTTGCAAATACCAAAAGCAAGCAATGAGAATACCAAAACTGACAGAGTAAAAAAATGTCCCCAGACTTTGACGCCCAACACTATTAATTCCTGGGAGAATCGGCAAGCGGTAGGACAATAAGGTGACGGCGCTGGCTAAAATTGAAGCTGTAATGCCAAGACTGGCAGGAATATTTAACCACCAAGCCAGTAAAATCACATTACCAGTGCCAATATGCACTATCTTGCGGACAATTTCTGGATCTTTATGGGCGAGGCGATTAACTCCCCAGGCGATCGCTAAAATAAATAACACCCAAACCGCAACGATGGCAATTTGTAGCCATAAAGGAGAAATTGAGTCTAAAGCAGGAAAAGTATTCACCAAAGATATTACTAGCAAGAAAAATTTCGGTCTTTATTTCTACTTTATTAGATTTGGTTGCCGCTATGAAAATAATATTGATTTGGCTGATTCAGGGCTACAGAATGTTTATTTCACCCTTATTTCCCCCAACTTGTCGCTTTCAGCCGACTTGTTCTATGTACACTATCCAAGCAATTGAGAGATTTGGTGCTGTACGGGGTTCGTGGATGGGAATTCGCCGCATCTTACGCTGTCATCCCTTTCATCCCGGTGGTTACGATCCAGTACCAGAGGTGGTTGAAAAAACCAAAGATTGCTGCTGATGTTTTATTTGATGAATTTTGATTTGTTTCTAGATCCCTGACTTTTTCTAAAAGTCGGGGATCTAACTAATCTAACTAGTACTCTCAATCTAAAATCTAAAATCTAAAATCTAAAATTGCCAATGAGACCCTATCATCAGATAGAAATCTGCGAATGTGGTGAACCGTTAGTAGAGATTCCTTTAAAATTATTTGCTGTGGAATCTCCCCATCCTTATGAAAAATTAGGCGCACCTTATGGGGTACATTCTCCCTATTATTTACGGCAGACTGTGGTAGAAAATTTAATTCAAGCGCAAAAGCATTTACAATTACTGCGTCCTCATTGGTACATTCAAATATTTGATGCTTATCGCCCGGTAGCTGTGCAGCAGTTTATGGTCGATTATAGTTTTGCACAAGCCTTAAATGAGAGGGGATTGACTGAAGCGGAGTTATCGCCAACCCAACGCCAAGAAATCTGGGAATTAGTTTATCAAATTTGGGCGGCTCCTAGCTTAGATGAAAAAACGCCCCCACCTCATAGTACAGGTGCAGCCATAGATGTGACCCTGGTAAACGAGCAAGGACAAATTGTTGATATGGGTTCGCCGATTGATGAAATGTCAGCGCGATCGCTTCCTGATTACTATGCTAATAATCAAGATCCACAAGCACAGCAGTATCATACGCATCGTCAGTTATTACACAATGTCATGTTAAAAGCTGGTTTTCAACGCAACCCTAGAGAATGGTGGCATTTTTCTTTTGGCGATCAAATGTGGGCTTGGTTATCTAATCAATCCAACCCAGAAAATTCTTTTAAAGCTTGCTATGGGCGGCTGAAAATAGATGCCTAATATTAGAAATTAAAAATCAATGTTTCTCTTCTGTGCTTCTGCACTCTGCCTTTGTTCACTGATAATTATTTTTGCAAAAGCGCGATCGCACAATGCATAATTTTAATTTCATTGACAATCCGCTCTAACTCTGTGGATAGGGTAGTTTGTTCGCGCACGGCTTGTAATGTGGGGGTTACAGCATGAGGATTTGTGGCTATTTCTGATATCCGCACTGTATGTAGCTGTTCAATTTCATTGTGAATTGCTTCAAGATAAATATCCAATTCTGGTAATGGTTGCGGTGGCTGTTGCTGTTGCAGTGCTTGGGCTAAGTTCTCTAAAACTTGGATAATCGCATCGGCTAATCGCCTAAGTTCAGTAAATTGATAATCGCCGCTAAATTCTCGCAGATGTTCGCCTAAAGTTGTCACTGAACTGAAAAAGGCGCGAATGTAAATCATCAGCGTCATTACAGGTTCAACTTCGCCCTGAACGTGACGGGGTTCGCCAAATAATCTTTGCGCCGCCGCCTCAGCGTTGGCGTTCTCCAGTGCTGCTTGATGGCGTAGGGTGTTAATAGAATTATCAGCAGCTTGTCGGGAATTGAGATAATTGGCAATGACTTGTTGAAAGTAGACAAGATTTGCACGTATGGTTTTTTCTAATTGGCTGGGGAGTTGCTGACGTTCCCAACTAGGAAAAAGCAGATAACTACCCAGCAGTACTAATATTCCCCCAGCGAGGGTATCAACAATCCGCAATACTCCAATTTGCCAGCCACCTGTACTAATAACATTCAGTAACAGAATGATTACAGGAGTCTGCATCATGGTAAATAGGCTGTAGCTTAACGATCGCACTGACATCGCCGTAAACATCAACAGCAAAATCCAAATTGCGATCGCTAAAGGATTCTTGATCAGCACAACCAGAGCAATACCAATTATCCCACCAATAAATGTACCAAGGACACGTTGCACTGTTGTCTGGGTAGTTCCGCCAAAATTCGGTTTAAGTGCAACTATAGCCGTTAGCGTTACCCAATAGCCTGTGGGAAATTGCAATATTGAGGCTACTAATTCGGCAATTGTGGTAATTAATGCTAGGCGTAAGGCGTGACGAAACAAAACTGAATCAAAATTAAGATTATCCCGCAGCGTATTTATCCAAGAAAAGCCCTCTGATGGCTGTGGAGGCGAAATTTCCCGGCAAATGTGGCTATGGCGTTTTCCTGTACTCAAATTAGCTACAATCTCAGCATCGCTATGAAGCTGTTGAGTCAGCTTTGTCAGACTAGTTGCAATCTTCCGCAAGTTAACTAAATCCGCATATTCATCTGTGTGCAGATCGTTTGTCCGATTAACAACTTGACTGCGCAATATTAACCATTGATGTTCTAATGCTTCAATCTTTCTATCCAAATCTCCCAGGTGAACTGAACTTCTACCTTTAACAATTGCTGTTGATAAAGTTTGCATTGCAATTGCTAACTCTGCCATTACTTGCCAAATTTCCGGCTGTAACCCAGAAAATAACGGACTTGGGGAAGCGATCGCCAATAATTCTACCTCAGCCACCACAGAATTAATAATTTGGTTGGCATCCTCAATTAAAATTAGTAACTGATTGCCCCGTAAATTCACGGTTTTTTGTCTAGTCCACACAGATGCCCAATTATTCCGCGCATCACTTAAATCTTGTGTCACAGTATCCTGCGCTTGCAAAAATTGTTTTGTCCAATTTTGCATATCTTCCGGATTTAACACTCTCTGGCTAGCTAATTCCACGAATTTACTCAATGAGAGGTAACATTTAGCAACAGACTCCATCACAGGTGTGTAAGGACGTATCGCCCACAACCCTAAAGACAGCACCATTGCCCAAATTCCACCAGCTAGAGATAACAAACATTGCCATAACACAGCAGATAAATCGGGAAATGAAGCAAATTTTGCCAGCGCCACCACATACATAATCGAAATTACCAAGCTGACAGAAGCCGCCACACTGCCAAACAGCCCCGCTAAACCTGCAAGAAAGATGACAATGAATGTTGTGGGAAGTGCTAACCAAAGATTGCTGCTGACTAAATTGGCTAACAGGAACGCTACAGTTACCCCAATAGTTGCAGCTATCATCGCCGTGGCTTTTTGACGATAAGCACCGCCCACATCCACCATATTCACAAACATCGCCGCCATAACTGCGATCGCACTAGCTGCACCATGACCGGTTATAATTCCCACGGCAATCGGAACACCTAGCGCCAAAATAGCCCGCAATCCGTAGACAAATGCTGGCTTACCTGGCTTGAGTTGAAACTGCTGTAACAGCCAACTAAGACAACCTAGATATGTAGATGGCATTATTTAAGCTGAGGATTGTGGGAAACAAGTAAAGCGCGATCGCTTCTTAGAGAATTGTACTTATTGGAAGAAGGCAGAAGCTAAGAAAAGTTGGTTCTTTAGTACTTGTTATGCTAAACTAACAATCAAAATGCCAGTTTAACAAGCATCTAATTCGGAAGTTTTCAAAGTTTCTAAATCCATAAGCCGAGC
>NZ_JACJRE010000056.1 GCF_014697075.1 Tolypothrix sp. FACHB-123
AGCCTTTCACCTTTCGGCACATCCGGTATTAGCCACCGTTTCCAGTGGTTGTCCCCGACCTGAAGACAGATTCTCACGCGTTACTCACCCGTCCGCCACTATCTCCGAAGAGACCGTTCGACTTGCATGTGTTAAGCATACCGCCAGCGTTCATCCTGAGCCAGGATCAAACTCTCCATTTTGTAGAATTGAGTTTAAGTTTCCGAAGCTTACTTATGACTTCAGAATTCCTGCTATAATTTTTGGTTAAATTTTGAGATTACTCAAAAAACCTTATTGACGAGGATTGGTTTTTTCTTAAGCTTTCAAAGTATTTTTTTGTCTCGGTTCGGTTGCTGCGGCGGTCTCTCGCCTCAGCACTCATCTAACATAGCAATTGTTTTTGCCATTCGTCAAGGGTTTCAACAAAAATTTTTGAGTTCTTTTGGCAGAGGTCTTTTTACGCCTTTGTCCAAAGACATTCGGTCTCCTGTCATCCCCTTTATCCAATAGCAAACAACAAATGAAGGCTGGTTTAGAGCAAGCTCATCTGATGATGTAAGCTATGGTTTACCTTACGCTTAGTACATAATATGTGTGCTTCTTGCGATCGCATATTCAAATACCCTGAGGAAATCTGATAGCAAATTTCTCAGGGTGAGGTAGGTAAATTTAAAAGCGACTTGCTTGAGCTAGAATTAAGGAACAGCAATCGGAATTAAAGCATTTTCTGGCAGATAGCTAGCAAATCTTCCTTCATCTGAGAGGACAAAAATCAGGCGCAGAGGGTAATCGGGTGGAACTTGTAAATCTGCCCAAGGTACTGCTACTTCTAAGCAGGTATTGAAAGCGACTTGAGCACGGCTAAAACGGGGATGCCATTGAAAATTTTCTCCAGCTTCGCGAAACTGAACTGATTGCGTCAGTAAGTTAATCTCTAAATGGTGATGAAATAGATAATTGACTGGGGCAATATCTGGGACTTCGGCTAAAGGTATGGGACTATTAAGCATGATTTTATCAGGATAAAACCATAGCAAGTTCAACTCTGCGGGCAAACCTTTCCCTGGAAAAATGCCGCTTTTTAAATCCATGCGCAAATAAAGATTGAGGTGGTCTACCCCATACCAAAGCCGTTGAATGGGGCTGCTGTTATGCATTGTTCCCCTAGCTCCACCTATTTCTAGGCGTCCAGCTTTGTCCCAGTCCTGTTCATCACCCTTACCATCGATAATGGGATGAATAAACCCTTGTGGGCTGTGATCTGTCCGTGCAGCATGTACTTCTACTGGTTGTCTGAGATAAGGAGGTATAGGTTCATTTAAGGCTTTGTAAATGCCATAGAGATGTTCTCGGAATAATTGGTCAAAAATTGCATCTTGATTTGAAGAATGTCCTTCACCAAACCACCAAAACCAATCAGAACCTTCGGCAGCATATAATGCTTCCCATGCTTCGGGGTTATTTTCTTCAGTAGCTTCGGGGTGACTGGCAAGGGTTTCTCTGGCTTGTGTGAGGTAGTCCCAAGCACGATTTTTAGCTGGATCGCCAATCCAAGTGGTAAAGCTACCATCTACCCAAGAACCACTATGCAGATGTTCTCCGGGGATAGTGGCTGTGGCTGGGAATTTTTCGAGAAATTCGGAGACAGTAACTAGCTTGATGTGAGGTTCTAGCTCTAAACTTTGATATAAGGCTTCTAAGAAGGGTTTACCGTCTTGGGGATAAAATTCCCAGCAATTTTCGCCATCTAAGGCAATTGTAACTAACCAGGGCTGTTCGCTTTGTTTGTCTCTCTGCATTTTAGCGATCGCTTGCAGGTGTCCGACTAAGTCTGCGGCTGCTTGTTTAGCTGGCATTGCTCCGTAGGTGAAGCCAATTAAATCTGATAATCGATGGTCGCGGAAAACAATTGCTAAATCCCCAGAGGGGGTTGTTAGGCGATAGGGTCGGTATAAAAGTTCTGGTTCTTCAACATTCCCAGCTCCATCCCGATGAAAAAAGTGTTTTAGTGTCCATCCTAAAACAGCTTCATCTGAGCAAATCCACTTAAAACCCTGTTTAATAATATACGGTAATATTGCCGAACTAACTGATTGTTCGGAAGGCCATAAACCACGAGGTTCTTGGCTAAAGCGGTCTGTGTATAAATCCCAGGCTTTTTGTAAATGTCGAGGAATATCTTCTGACCACTGAAACCGTAGCTGTGGCAAATTCATCTGGGGTACAGCTACGCGACCAGAATTAGTATCAGCTAGTAAGGGTAAAATTGGATGAGTGTAGGGGGTTGTTGTCACTTCTAGCTGCCCTGCGGCTTGCATTTTCCGGTGTTGGGGAATGATACGACTGAGAATTTCCCTCTGTTTGGAATAAATACGCTGGCGATCGCTTAAAGTAAAATTTCGACCTTGTTTTAACCAACTGGCAATCTCTGGATCATCCCAAAATAGTGGATCTATCCAGGCAAGATTGTGCCAAGCTAACAAATCACTGTAATCTTCCAGTTGCCAATTATCTAAACACCAAGCCTGACCTTTATCCTGCCTTTGGTGATACAACTGGCTATAGCGAGGATGAGGATCAATTAGGGTGTGGTGATTGGCATCAAAAAAATGTTGGACAATAAATTCCCGTTGTTCCTGATTTAATTGTTCAACTGGTGTCAAACTGGCTGTGAGATAGGGATCTAACGCTGTACCTGCTATGTAATCTTCCAGTTGCAATATTAATGAGGGAACCAGATTTACTGTTTGGTGTAATTTAGGATATCTTTCAAGGAGTAACACCAAATCTAGGTAATCCTTGGTGCCATGCAACCTGACCCAAGGTAAGCGGTACTGTTGGCTGGAAGATAACGAAACGCCGCTGGCAGGAGATTTGTACAGCGGCTGATGTTGATGCCAAATAAAGGCGACGTAGAGAGGTTGGGTCATAGGAATAATAGAGCATGGGGTATAGGGCATTGGGGAGCCAGTCCGTTGAGGAGTCAGTCGCGTGATGCGGCAATGCAATTTTGGGGGTTTCCACCATAAACAATTGCCCAAAGGGTTTCCCAACTTAGCGAACTGGCGTGAGATTACCTCCGTTGTAGCAACTAGTGTCCGGTTTTCCGGCTTGTAGACACCAGCAGGCTAGCAAGTAGCGTTATGGGGCATAGGATCTAGACTATGGGGTATGAAGCATAAGACGATCAAGGATTGTTTTTGTCTGTCATCTCCAATCCCTAGCTCCTAGTCCCCAGCCCCTAGTCCCTGTCGCTAGTCTTTAGATGACTTGCTCTACTTCGGCAATTTCTGGAATCATTTCCCGTAAGCGGCGCTCGATACCCATTCTTAAGGTCATGGTAGAACTAGGACAAGAACCGCAGGCTCCCTGCAACCGCAATTTGACTATAGGCCCATCAAGTTCTACTACTTCCACGTTGCCGCCATCAGATATCAAATAAGGGCGCATTTCATCTAAAACTGTTTCCACGTTTTCAAGTGTTAGTTCCATAGTTTTTGTCCTGTAAATTAACTGAGGGTATGGGAAACTAGTCTATAGTGGAGCTAAAGCACAACTAAAAAGCCAATTCCCAACATTTTCTTTTTTTGCTTTTAAAACGATCCTAGATCTAATTGCAGCTAGTTGTTAGTGATTGGTAGCCACTTATCTGTTTGTGATGACTTTGTAAATATCTTAAGGCTAAGCCATTCAGCACACACGGACTATATAGTGTTGTATGTTTATGGGAAGATTAGTTTTAGAATAGCGCTAAAGCTAAAAATATAATTATTTTGAATGATTACCTGTGACTTTTGATTTCCACAGAACAGTGATATTTATATGGATATAAGAGTTACAGAAGAAAGTATTGTGTGATTTATAGCCTGTACTATTTTGTGGTTTCGGCAGTATTATCCGATTAATTCTTGATTAATGGGATAATTGCCACTTTCAACCTTGGGCTAACAAAGACTGTTAAGAAAATCGTTGTCACTTGCAGAAACAATAACTGGTTGTTGATATAGGGGAACTGTAAATGTAACTGTCGAGCCTAGTCCTTCACCGAGACTGTAAAAGTGTACTTCACCACCCATAGCCTCGACTAACTTCTGTGAAATTGCTAATCCCAAACCTGTGCCCCCATACTGGCGGGTGCGAGAACCATCAACTTGGGAAAATAATTGAAATAATTTGTCTTGTTTGTCTAAAGATACACCAATACCTGTATCTGCTACGCGCACTCTGACCATGCCAGGGAATGGTTGCCCTTGAAATTTAATCTTTTTGAGGACGATATCGGCACTGATGGTAATTCCACCTTCTTGGGTAAATTTAATGGCATTACCTACCAAGTTGAGCATGACCTGTAGGAGGCGTTGGTAGTTACCTTGAACAATAATTTCATCTGAGGTAGTAGGCAATTGCATCTGGAAGCTCAAGTTTCTCATTTGAGCTTGGGGACGCATAAAGTTGTCTACATCACTAAATAACTCAGCTAATTGGACTGGACTGCAATCTAGCTCCATTTTGCCTGCTTCGATTTTGGCAATGTCTAAGATGTCATTGATGATATTTAGCAGGTGAATTGATAAGTGGTGCGCTTCTTGGAGAAACTGATTTTGTTCTTCTGGATCATCTGCCATTCCTTCTAAAATCAGCTTCAGAAAACCAATCATCCCATTGAGGGGGGTACGAATTTCATGGGACACGTTAGCCAGAAATTCGCTTTTGAGACGAGATGCGTCTTCAGCTTTTTGACGGGCTGATTCTAATTCTTTGTATAAGGTAGCATGAGCGATCGCAGTTCCCAACTGATCCGCTACTTCTTTGGCTAATTCAATTTCAGATTCTGTCAATGGGTAGCATTCCTCTGGGACTGTCAAAGCTACCAATCCATTGGCTTGGTCTTGATAAGATGTCGCTACTACTAAAACTTTCTGTTTTGGACACAGAGTATACTCAGGCGATTCCATGACTACTGGTTCTAAAGTAGTCAAAGCATGGGCGAAAGCAGGCTCATCAGCTATATCTATGTCTTGATTGAGCATGAATTTGCTCTGGTGCTGGTGATACTCTGCTTTCACCTGAATTTTGGAGCTACAAGGCTGGTGAGAACAAATAATGCAGCGTTCTAGCCGCAACACTTTACCCAAACTATCAACTGTTTGTTGCCAAATTACATCTAGATCCAGATTGCGGCGAATATTTTTCGTAATTCTATTCACCAGTTTCTGATGTCTTTGCGAGCGTACAGTTAACTCTATCTGAGTTGGTGTTTTTGTAATTACATCTATTGTGGTTCTGTTGACTTTAGCTTGCAGTAAGCGTCCCATCACTAAAACAGTGGTGGCTGCTTTCCCTAACTGGGGCATAATCGGAGTGATTATTAACTCCAACTCAAATAACTCTTGACCATAACTAAACCAACATTGCAATTTTTCTGGCACTAGATGTGTCAAAATCCGATGTAATCGTTCCAAGTAAGCTACTTTATCCACAGGGACAAAGGTGGACTGATCGTTAAACTCATCAACTATGTGCTCAGGATTTAACCCCAGAACTTCACTGTGCTGCCAATAAAAAGCCAGGTAACGTCCTGACTCATCTTGTGTATATACCAACTCTGCTCCTAGAGTTGGTAATAAATAGTCAGTGGGATGATTGATAGAGCTACGATTCTGGGAGTATATGTTCGGCAATTGAGAATTAGCAGTAATAGTCATTATCGAGTTGGATAGACAAATAGCAGCCGACGACATTATTACTAAAGCTGCTTAAAGTGTGGCATAAATTATTACAGCTTTGAAGTCTTGAGTTGAAGTTTTAGTCTTTTTCTGAGCCAAAGTGGCAAATTTTACATTTTTTTGATTTTGATTTTACAATTTTTTTATATATTTAGTCGTTCCATTCTCCCCGAGGTGGAATAGGCGAACGTACAGGAGTACGCGTCAGTTCATCATCTCTAGGAACTTCACCTCGTAACCATTGCCTAATTGCTACTTCAATAACTTTGCTGGGGTCATTGGTTAAATGCTGAATTTGCTCTACTAACTCGGAGTCCAGGCGGACAGCAATTTCTACCTTATCGGCTTGTCTGTGTTCCGCATCGGTAGCTTTTTCTTTCATATTCATAGGTTTATATACTCAATAATTTTTGTGTCAAAAGCTTTGTAAAGCAGTACTATTATGAATTTCGGATTAGTTTCTTGAACAAATGCAAAAATTTATAGTTACATAGTTCCCCGAAATTTTACCAAATTAACAGATGCTGCATACAAGTGGGAATTGTTGATGAAATTTACCAGACAATAGCTCTATAAGCTTTGTTAGTCAATTAATCGTTACGAGCTATTACGGGTTGACTCACATACGCTCCTACACTGTGTACTTATACATATTTATTGTACGCTTCTGGTAGATCAATACCAGCAAGTAACAATAGACTTTTATCGATTCTTCAAAGGGAATGGTTAGGAGCTGGGGGGCTATTGGCTAGGATGATGAAAAGAATGCCCAATGACAACTGACCAATGACAAATAACAACTGACAACTGACCATTGACTAATAAAGCATTAAAATACATTAAGTAATTTGCTCTGTTAACCTTGGTTGCTTTTTCAGCAAAAATGATATATGACTGACGTTCCCGCAGTTCGCATTCGCAATTTTTGTATTATTGCTCACATCGACCACGGGAAATCCACCCTTGCCGATCGCTTACTCCAAGCTACTGGTACTGTTGAAGATCGGCAGATGAAGGAGCAGTTTCTCGACAATATGGATCTGGAACGGGAGCGCGGCATTACCATTAAGCTGCAAGCTGCCCGAATGAACTACACTGCTAAAGATGGTCAGCAGTATGTGTTGAATTTAATTGATACGCCTGGACACGTAGATTTCTCCTACGAGGTGTCCCGCTCTTTGGCTGCTTGTGAAGGGGCGCTGTTGGTAGTGGATGCTTCCCAAGGCGTAGAGGCGCAAACTTTGGCTAATGTGTATTTAGCTCTGGAACATAATCTGGAAATTATCCCGGTTTTAAATAAAATCGATTTACCAGGTGCAGAACCAGACAGAGTCATTAGCGAAATTGAAGAAATCATCGGCTTAGATTGTAGTGGGGCGATTTTAGCCTCAGCTAAAGAAGGTATTGGGATTAATGAGATTTTAGAGGCGATTGTTGAGCGCGTACCACCAGCGCCGAATACTGTAGATCAGCGCTTGCGGGCGTTAATTTTTGATAGTTACTATGACAGCTACCGGGGTGTAATTGTTTACTTCCGGGTGATGGATGGAAGCTTGAAAAAAGGCGATCGCATTTATTTAATGGCTTCTGAAAAAGAATATGAAATTGATGAGTTAGGGGTTCTTTCTCCGACTCAGAAGCAAGTTGATGAACTTCACGCTGGGGAAGTAGGTTATTTAGCTGCCGCCATTAAAGCTGTGGCTGATGCGCGGGTTGGGGATACAATTACCCTAGCTAACGCTAAGGCTCCAGAAGCTTTACCAGGGTACACAGAAGCTAACCCGATGGTCTTTTGTGGGATGTTCCCCATCGATGCTGACCAATTTGAAGACTTGCGGGAAGCTCTGGAAAAGCTGAGGCTAAATGATGCGGCGCTACATTACGAACCAGAAACTTCGAGTGCGATGGGCTTTGGTTTCCGGTGTGGGTTCTTGGGTTTGCTGCACATGGAAATTGTCCAAGAACGTTTGGAAAGGGAATATAACTTAGATTTAATTATTACAGCTCCTTCTGTGGTTTATAAGGTGACGACTCTCAAGGGTGAGGAACTGTATATAGATAATCCTAGTCATTTGCCTTCTCCCAACGAGCGCGAGAAAATTGAAGAGCCTTACGTTAAGGTAGAAATGATTACGCCTGAAACCTACGTAGGTACTTTGATGGAGTTGTCGCAAAATCGCCGGGGTATTTTCAAGGATATGAAATATCTCACCCAAGGGCGAACAACTTTGACATACGAGCTACCTTTGGCGGAAGTGGTGACAGACTTTTTTGACCAAATGAAATCGCGATCGCGCGGTTATGCGAGTATGGAGTATCACCTGATTGGTTATCGCGAAAATCCTTTGGTGAAGCTGGATATTATGATCAATGGCGATCCGGTGGATTCTTTAGCGATGATTGTGCACCGCGATAAAGCTTACAACGTTGGGCGCTCGATGGCAGAAAAACTAAAAGAACTTATTCCCCGCCATCAATTTAAAGTACCCATTCAAGCGAGTATTGGTAGTAAAGTCATCGCCAGCGAACATATCCCAGCTTTGCGCAAAGACGTACTAGCCAAATGCTACGGTGGCGATATCAGCCGGAAGAAGAAACTTTTGCAAAAGCAAGCAAAAGGTAAAAAGCGGATGAAATCTGTGGGTACGGTGGATGTTCCTCAGGAAGCTTTTATGGCTGTTTTGCGATTAGATCAAAGTTAGTAGACATTTATTCTCGTAGTGAAGGCTTGAGTCTTCACTACGAACCCCATTAAAAAAATTCACTTAGCCACGGTCAGGCCAAATTCCTACTAAAGCGACGCAATAACGCAAAGCAATATACCCAGTAGGTAAAGCAGTTGTATTTGTCGGCTCGGGTTTAGTTACTGTAGCCAAGCCTTTCTGTCCTAAAGTGTAAGCTGGTAAACCATTTCCTTGTCCTAAACCAATTGGTTCTCGTCCTCTCAAATCTGGTAGGGCGAAGGTTGTGCGACCGTCACCACCATAAGTAGTTCCCAGCAGAGCGAATAGAGCCTGATTTTGACTAACTTGTAACATTTGTCCATTGGCTTCTGCCCAACCATTTGGACAATAAGTATTACCTGATAACATGACTTCACCAATATATGGGTCTATACCAGCAGATGCGGGTTGAACAGAGACACCAAATATTACGCTTACGGACACAACAATAGTCAGAAGAAAACTTGTTACTATTCGGTACAAGTGCTGTAAATACGAGTATTTCATTGTGATTTCTCCAAAATTATAACTAGTATTGCTACTTAAATAGACCGAGACCCAACTTTAGTCACAGTTAACTATCACCTCTTATTTATCTGAATTTTTAGAGGCTGTTGTGACTTGCTAGTTAGTATCAGTGCAATAAGTAGTTGTGTATAAAATACAGCAATTATTGAATTTGAGTTTGGAAATAAATATAAAATTTTCTGTGTATTTAAATACATATCTTACTCGCTTATAGGCGAATATCATCTGCTAATGCAAACTGACGCAACTAGGACATTTCTAGATTGCGTCAATTAGCTATGAGCTTTTTTAAAAAATTACAAAAACTGTTAATTAATTAGACATAATTAAGCTTAACTATATTTTTCTTGTTGTTTATGCTCTATCTATCATATGTAATCATGTTTGGCAAGTTATTTTATAATTTTTAAAATTTGCGTCAATTTACTCGTTGCAATTGCTATCTTTTTCTTCTGAGATAAATTTTAGTTTTTTGGAATATTGATTAAACATTGGGGGGTCTAGTAAATGAAGATATTAGTATTAAGTTGGGAGTTTCCACCGAGGATAGTTGGTGGGATTGCGCGTCATGTAGCAGAGTTATATCCAGAATTGGTGAAGTTGGGACATGAAATTCATTTGATTACGGTGGAACACGGTCAAGCTTCGATGTACGAATTGGTAGAAGGAATACATGTACATCGAGTCCCGGTAGCTGCTAGTAGAGACTTTTTTCACTGGATAGTCAACTTGAATGAAAGCATGGGACATCATGGTGGCAAACTGATTCTAGAAGAAGGCCCTTTTGATTTAATTCATGCTCATGATTGGTTAGTTGGTGATGCTGCGATCGCACTCAAGAGTAACTTTAAAATACCCCTAATTGCGACAATTCACGCGACTGAACACGGACGCTATAACGGTCTTCATACAGACACCCAACGCTATATCAGTGGGAAAGAGAATTTGTTAGCTTTCAATGCTTGGCGAATTATTGTTTGTAGCGAATATATGCGCCTGGAAGTGGAAAGAGTATTACATAGCCCTTGGGATAAAATTGATGTAATTTTTAACGGAATTCGGCCAGAAAAGAAACAGCATCATGAAGGCTTTCATGCTGATAATTTTCGCCGCCAATTTGCTGAAGACAATGAAAAAATTGTCTACTATGTTGGGCGCATGACTTACGAGAAGGGTGTGCCTTTATTACTCAATGCTGCACCCAAGGTACTGGGGGAAATGGGTGGTAATGTTAAATTTGTGATTGTTGGCGGCGGTAATACTGACCATCTCAAGCGTCAAGCTTGGGATTTAGGAATTTGGCATAAATGCTATTTTACTGGTTTTCTTTCTGATGAATACTTGGATAAATTTCAGACTGTAGCTGACTGTGCAGTTTTCCCCAGTCTTTATGAACCCTTTGGTATAGTTGCGTTAGAAAGTTTTGCCTCGCGCGTTCCCGTAGTAGTTTCAGATACTGGTGGTTTTCCCGAAGTCGTGCAACATACAAAAACCGGGATTGTTACCTGGGTAAACAGTCCTGACTCCATTGCTTGGGGAATTTTGGAGGTTTTGAAAAATCCTGGTTATCGCCAATGGCTGATTGATAATGCTTATGAGGATTTAGAGAGACGCTTTAGCTGGACAAAATTAGCCCTGCAAACTGAAGCTGTGTATCAGCGAGTAGTGAAAGAGCGATCGCAGGTAGACTGGTTTTAAATTGCACAAGCAACGAAAAAATCAGTAGAGAATAAAAGATTACCCTGCATTTTTAGGGTTAAAAAACAGTACAAGCCTTGTACGCTGGGAATTTCACCCCTTCTGGTGAGAGAGTTAGCAAATAATTGCAGTTTGCACCAGAAGGTTAGCATGACTAAGGCCTTTCCAAATATAGCAAAGTGGTTAAAAAGTTTAGGAACCATGTTGCTGAAGATGGGAACCACCTTCATAACCCATATTACAGCAAACTTGAGACGCTATTTTCAGGACATTACCGAGGATGTCGATTCTTCTTTAGCTCCCTTACCTACTTTACCTGCTTTATCTGCCTTGCCTCACCTAGCCGGGCCTGTGCTTAACTTGGGTGGTGGTGGCCCTGATGTTGAGGAGGCGATTCAATGGATGATTCACCAGGTGAGGGGTGGTATTAACTGCGCTACTAAAGTTAATGTTGTAGTTCTCCGCACCTATGGTAATCACGATTACACTCGATTGATTTATGAGATGAAAGGCGTAAAGTCGGCAGAAACGCTGATTATCAGTAATCGCAACGATGCTAACAGAGCGGAGATTGTTGATAAAGTCCGCAAAGCAGATGTAATTTTTATTGCAGGCGGCGACCAATGCCAATACATCCGTAACTGGAAAGGCACTAAGCTAGAGGCGGCTGTTAAATCTGTTTACGCCAGAGGTGGAGGAATTGGCGGTACTAGTGCGGGGGCGATGATCCAAAGTGAATTTGTTTATGATGCTTGTGCTTCTTCCGAAGAAGGGATTGAAACCAAAGATGCGCTGGAAGATCCTTATCAGGATATTACCTTCACTTACAACTTTTTTAAATGGCGGCATCTTTCGGGAACGATTGTAGACACCCACTTTGACAGGCGCAAGAGAATGGGCAGAATTATGGCTTTTATCGCCCGTCAAATTCAAGATGGCAAAACTCAACGGGCTTTAGGTATCGCCATTAGTGAAGAAACATCGGTAGTTATTGATAAATATGGTTTGGCAAAAGTGATGGGTAGGGGTGCAGCATATTTTGTTTTGGGCGATCGCCCCCCAGAAGTTTGCAAACCCCGCACACCTTTAACATTTCACGACTACAAAATTTGGCGCGTTCCCCGTGGCGATACCTTTGATTTAAAGAACATACCCAGTAGAGGTTATTATCTGCGGAGTGTGAAACGGGGAAGGTTTAATTCAGATCCATATTAAGGGGCTAGGGGCTAGGGGCTAGGGAGTTATTTTCTCCCTTCCCTTGTCCTCACACCAAAGTTGTCTGCTTGCGCAAACTCCTAATTGTGGCGATCGCATGTTTGGCTACGATATCAATCTCCTCTGGGGTATTGAAGCGCCCAATGCCAAAGCGTACTGAGGCGTAGGCTAGCTGTGGGGGATGTCCTAAGGCGGTGAGAACGTGGGAAGGTGCTGTGACGGCGGAGTTACAAGCGGAACCGGAAGAAACTGCCATGATTGATTGTAATCCTAACCCAAGTGCTGCACCATCTACGCCATCAACGCTAATACTCAGGTTTCCTGGTAGGCGTTGGGTAAGATGTCCGTTGAGGTGAACGCCTTCGATTTGGGAAAGTTGTTCCCACAGTTTTAGCCGCAGTTGTGTCTGTCGTTGGTTCTCTGTTGCTTGTTCTGCTAAAGCGATTTCTACAGCTTTACCGAAACCGACGATTTGCGGTGTATATAATGTACCCGATCGCATTCCTCGTTCATGTCCGCCGCCATGTTGTTGGGGGGCGAGTTGGACTCTGGGGTTGCGTCTTCTGACGTATAATGCACCAATACCTTTTGGGCCGTATACTTTATGTGCTGTTAGCGACATTAAGTCAATTTTTTGGGCTTCCACATCCAAGGGCATTTTACCAATAGCTTGGGCGGCGTCGGTGTGGAATAAAATATTGCGATCGCGGCAAATTTCCCCAATCGCTGATAACGGCTGCAATACGCCAATTTCGTTATTTGCAGCCATTACTGACACTAAAATTGTCTCTGGGCGGATCGCTTTTTCTAAATCAGTTAAATCAATTAATCCGTCTTTTTGTACGGGAAGTACTGTAATTTCAAAACCCAATGTTTTTAAATATGCACAAGGGTCGAGAACAGCTTTATGTTCTGTCGCCACAGTAATAATATGCTGTCCTTTTTGGAAATAAGCTTCAGCTACACCTTTTATCGCTAAATTATTCGCTTCTGTCGCCCCACTGGTAATGACAATTTCTTCTGGTGAGGCTTTAATAGCTGCTGCTAGAATTTCTCGCGTTTGTTTCACCGCTGCTTCTGCTTCCCAACCATAAACATGACTAATACTTGCTGGATTACCAAACTTTTCTGTGAAGTAAGGAATCATTGCTGCTAATACTCGTTCGTCAACGGGGGTGGTAGCATGGCAATCAAGGTAGATGGGGCGATTAGACATATATCAACTCAAAATTTGACTTAATTTTTTTAATATCCTGAGAAATGGATACAATTCATTCTCTCGCTTGGATAACGTAAACCTATCGGATAAAGCATACTCAGACTTATCTTGCTGAATTAGCTTGATAAACTGGAAATCTTCTCCACTCGTTACACAGCCAAACACAGATTTGTCTGGATGAGGATTAGCCAGCATATAAGCGATCGCTTGCGGTATAGCTTCTAAAAGGTAAAAACTAGGTATTTTAGATTCAATTATTAACAACCACAGTTGTTTTTGAATAACTAAAACGTCAATGCGTCCTCTAACAATTTCGTCTTTATCCTCAATTGCAATTTCTATCGACTCTTCCGTCGCTAATAAAAATGGCTCACGATAAAATCCAGCTAAATCTAGTAAAGGAGATAATACCACCATTTTGACCGCGTTCTCTAAAATTGGTGGGCGCTTTGCCAATCTGAGGAAATTAGCTTTAACTCTGTCGAGATATTCCTTTTCTAAATCTGTGACTTCGGGGAGAGAATCAAACCACTCTTGAAACAAGTTCTCACTGTCTGACTGTCGCAAACCAAATCTTTCTTTTCAATAGGCAATACCTATATTTTGGGCTTGGATGACTTGAACCATTATTGATAGAATAAAGGCGCTATGATTATTTTATAGCTTTACAAAACTTCACAATACTATAATTAATTAGGCAAATTAGGCAAAATAAACCACGTCCATCTTGAGAACTGGAGCTTTTTAAACAGCGAGTTGAGATATGTAGTCCTTAATATATAAGCTTTCAGCCAATAATATAAAAACTACAGGTTTCAACCTGGATGAGGTTTATCCTTTGTATTTAGAGAGTCATGTATTGCGATGGCATACAGTGAGTTTACTATGGCTCAAGTTAGAGAAAAATTTGGCTTAATTATCCCAGAACCAGATAATTTATTTGCTGAAGTTTCTAGTATCTAACCTAGTCAAATATTACAAATATTTCTAAAATAAATTTTAGCAACAGTAATTAATACAAGTTGGTTACTAGTTAATTATCCCAATTTTATTAGAGTTATCTAAAATTTTAACTTTCAGATTGTTAATTTATCGTGCTGAGTTTAACAAACTTGTCCTAGTTTTTTCAATATACTTAAAACAGTATATAGTTCATTTTGGCTACTATATAAAGTAAATCTATCCGATAATCCATAAATTGGCTGATTATCTCTGCTGAGTTTGATAAATTGAAAATCTTCGCCATTTAGTACTAATGAGTATACTGGCTCCTCAGGATTTGGTGCAGCTAGCATGTAGGTAAATGCTTGAGGAATAGCTTTAGCTAAAGAAAAAGCAGACCTTTTGGATTCAATTATTAGTAACCATAGTTTATTTTGGATGACTAATACATCAATCTTGCCTTTAATAATTTCTTTTTCTGCTTCTGCTTTATTGGCATTACCTATAATGACTTCTTCACTAATTTCTATACTTTCTTCCGTTGCAATAGTAAAAGGCGGACGATAAAAGCCTGCTAAATCTAATAGGGGAGATAAGACTACTAATTTTACTGCCTCTTCTAAAAGAGGTACATTTTCCAGTAAACTGAGGTAGTTGGTTTTTACTCTATCTAAATATTGCTGTTCTAACTCGGTTATCGTGGGTAAATTATCACGCCACTCTATAAAAAACTGAGCGTCTTCAGATTTTGTGAGAGCAAAGTTTTCTTTTAAGTAAGAAAGAGTTACATTTTGCCCTTGGATAATTTGCACCATAGGTTATTGAACAACCTAATATTTTAATAGCAATAGCTGGAATCATTAATGCTAATTTGGTGCGTTGCGTTAGGCGACAACACACCATAAATTAAACTTGCAATCTAAGATAATGCAGTTGATATGGTTGCCAATTCTTGCAATTTATTTAAAACTTGTTGAGCATGAGCTTTAACTTTGACATTCGACCAAGTATAAGCGATTTTCCCATCAGGATCGATGAGAAAAGTTGAGCGCACAACACCCATATATTCTTTACCCATAAACTTCTTTAATTGCCAAACTCCATAAACTTCGGCTAAATCGTGTTCTGGATCGCTTAACAGGGTAATTGTTAAGTTATGTTTAGCAATAAACTTACAATGGGATTGGCTAGAATCTGGACTTACGCCGAAGATTTTCGCGCCCATTGCGCTAAATTCTTGATTTAAATCGGTAAAATCTTTAGCTTCTGTGGTGCAACCTGGGGTGTTATCTTTGGGGTAAAAATAAAGCACAACCCATTGACCGCTAAAATCCGTTAGACTGACGGGGGTTTCGTGTTCGTCAGGAATGGAAAATTCAGGTGCTGGTTGTCCGATTTGGGGAATATTACTCATAATTGGGAAAAGAGCGATCGCTTGATAATTTTACCTAAATTCAGCTATCGCATGTAAGCATCGGTAAGTGTGCTTGTATCTTAGCTATTATTGCCAGCGCACTTCATGTTTTTTGTAATAAAGTGCTTTTTTCTAACTCTGTGATGCGCTGCATTTGTTGCAGATTCCAGTCATCGTTGGAGTATGGGGTAGAAAACCAAGCCTCGAGAATTTCTTTAGCGATCGCATCTGTTGTTGCGCGTAGACTTAATACTAAGACATTAGCATGGTTCCAAATACGTGCCCCACGAGCCGTCTCGGCATCATGACATAAAGCAGCGCGAATACCACTAACTTTATTAGCTGCAATTGATGCACCTGTACCAGTCCAACAAAAGACAATTCCTTCGTCTGCTTGGTGTGTGGCTACAGCTAAAGCCACTTTACTACTGCTAATAGGCCAATCAACTTCTGATTCATGTTTATCCAAAGAACCAAAGGTGATGATTTGATGTCCGCGCTGTTTGAGTTCTGCAAGTACTATATCTGTTAAGTGTGTACGTTCATCACTGCCAATAGCAATTTTCATCTCAGCACCCTCAGTACTTTAGTAAATCAGGATTGATTAAAATTTTAAGTAGCCCATAGATACTATACAATTTCTCCCCTGTGCTTTTGCTTGGTATAGCCCCATATCAGCAGCAGCAATTAAGGTATTTTGCGGTAATTGCTGAGTGGGAGTAATAGACGCTAAGCCTAGACTGAGTGTAATAAATTCACTGGCTGGGGAGGTGGGATGAGACAATTTTAAACCTAGAACATGACGCTGAATATCTTGAGCGATCGCGATCGCTGATTCGACATCAGTATTTGGTAAAATCACCGCAAACTCTTCTCCACCATAGCGCGCCACTAAACTAGCAGGATGTTGAACTGCTTCTGAAATAGCTTGCGCAATTTGTCTGAGTGCATCATCTCCGGCTAGATGTCCAAGGGTATCGTTATAAAGCTTAAAGTAATCGACATCACACAAAATCAAAGAAATTGAGGCGGGTTCTTTTTGCGATCGCTGCCACTGGCCATTTAAAGTATCATCAAAACAGCGTCTATTGGCTAGTTGAGTCAGACCATCAGAAGAGGCTAGGCGTTGTAATTCTTGATTTGCGTCTTGTAATTGCTGATAAAGTTCCGATTGTTGAATTGCGATCGCCGCTTGACCGGCAAGCTGGTTAAATAAGTTAATTTCGGATTGTTGCCATAATCTTGTGTTACTACATTGATGTGCAATTAACAATCCCCATAAATATTCTTTTTGCAAAATTGGTACTACCAAGTTGGCTCTGATTTGTAAACTGCGTAACATCTCAATGTAACAGGGTGTTAGTCCAGCGATTTCAATATCCGCGATCGCTCTACTATTACCTTGTTGGTAGTAAATTGCATGATTAGATTGGAAACAAGTATCAATAATACGCATTCCCAAAATAGACGTACAGCCTGGTGCTAAAGATTCAACAGCAACTGAGCCACTCCAATCTTTCTCGAATTGATAAATTAATACTCTGTCTACCTCAAACAATTGCCGCACTTCATCTGCTGTGGTTTGCAAAATATCGGCTAAATTCAACGATTCTCGAATCCGCTGTGTGACAGTTGCAACAATTTTTTCCGACTGAGTTGGATGTTGAACAAACTGCTCTAATTGTTTATGCGCTGACAATATTATGATTGATTTATTGACATCAAATTGGGGCGTTGTCTTCGCAGGTATTACATTGGGTTTAGCAATCAAATAGCCTTGAGCTAGAGTTGCACCTCGTTGTTTTAACCAATTTAATTCTTCAATATCTTCAATTCCTTCAGCAACGGTCTGGATATTTAATTTGTTCGTAATTTCTAGCAGTTTTTCAGTAATATATCCTTTATAGATATCTTGATGAACATTGCGAATTAATTCCATGTCTAACTTGACAAAATCTGGGCGTAACTGATGCAGTAAATTTAAGCTAGAATAGCCAGAGCCAAGGTCATCAAGTGCGATTAAAAAGCCCGCATCTCGGTAGTATTTTAAGACGGTTTTCAGATGCTCTAAATCTTGAGGATTATCTGATTCTACAACTTCAAATACTACTCGTTCGTGAGAAATTTCTGCCCGGTCTATTGCTTCTACTGTACTGCGTAGACAGGAACTTGGATCGTAAACTGCTGTCGGGGAAAAATTGATAAATATATTGCCACTAACTGCATAGCGGCTAAATTGATTAATGCTATTGAGGCGTGCAAATTGGTCAATTTGTGGTAAAAGTCCAGCTTCTGTTGCTAACTTTAAAATTGATTGTGGAGAGATAATATTTCCTTTTTCATCTAACCCCCGCAATAACGATTCATATCCATAAATCTGAGATGTATCGTTAATTAAAACAATTGGTTGAAAATAACTGATAAATCTTTCCTTACTTAACATTTCTACCAGCCATTCTGCTTGACCAAATTTGATAAAGCGTTGCAAGGAGGTCATATCACTAAAATCGTGAAGTTGCGGCTGGATAGAACCCTGAATAAACAAAACTTGAGTTTCTTTTAACTCTCTCGGTGCCAATAATTGAGCCAGGTTAACGGCAATTTCTTGTGCTTGCCCGTATTCACAATACCAACTTAAACCAGAGCGCTCTGGCATTAATTCATAGTCAACAGCAATATGCTTAAGATATGAGGTGACTTTTTTTAAAGTATGGGGAATAGGAAACCAGAGAAAGAGCCTGCCTGCTTCCCTAGTCTTGTTGCACGTCATTGGGCGACAAGTACAAATTTTGGAATTAGGACATTCTTGGCTCATGGAAGATCACCTCGATAGATTTTTTCCTATTATTCCCATTTTTACTAAATGTCAAAAAAAAACACACTTTCTATCAATGAAGATTTGATGTGTTAGTGATTGAGCTACGCATCCTCTACGGGTATTAGTTTTAGCAATTTACTTTGTAAACTTTTATCACAAGCTGCGATAAGAATTTAGCGCAAAATAGAAATGTAATTTGTTCTCAATTTCACCTTGACTGAAGCTAACCCAGTGCGCAATTTGCAAGAAACTCATTTAAACCGTGCTCGTGCTAGTCTCCGACAAACCTTGTCTTGGTATGGATATCTTCGCAAGTCAGGACAACTTGCATCTAACCCAGAATTAGCGGGTTTGGTGAAGCCAGAATTAGAAGCTTTAAGTACTACACTCAACAAGTTAGACTCAAATGTAATTAGAATTGCTGCCTTTGGTTTGGTCAGTCGGGGCAAATCGGCAGTATTAAACGCTTTATTGGGGGATAAAATTCTCCAAACTGGCCCCCTCAATGGGGTAACGCAATGGCCGCGTTCTGTATGCTGGCAACCAGGAGGTAAAATACAAGTAGAATTAATTGATACTCCTGGACTAGATGAAATTGAGGGAGAATCACGGGCACAAATGGCGCGGGAAGTAGCGCGACAGGCAGATTTAATTTTATTTGTCGTCTCTGGGGATATTACCAGAACAGAGTATCAAGCATTACTAAAATTACGTCAATCACAAAAACCCCTAATTTTAGTATTTAACAAAATCGATTTGTACCCAGATACAGATAGGGCAGCGATTTACGAGAATTTACAGCAATTAGGAGCCGGACATCCCCAAGCCCAACCTTTATTACCCGATGAAATTGTCATGGTAGCGGCGGAACCAGCACCAATGGAAGTACGGGTAGAGTGGCCTGATGGTCGGGTAAGCTATGAATGGGAGACGCCACCTACCCAAGTAGACGAACTCAAACAGACAATTTTAAATATACTTAATCGGGAAGGGCGATCGCTCTTAGCTTTAAATGCACTCATCCAAGCTAGGGAAGCAGAAGCCGCGATCGCCCAAAAAACAGTTGATTTACGCGAACAAGAAGCGGAAAATATTATTTGGCAATTTACTAAGTATAAAGCTTTGGTAGTTGGGCTAAATCCCATTGCTGTTTTAGATATTTTAGGTGGTACCATTACTGATTTATTATTAATTCGCGCTCTAGCTAGGCTGTATGGTTTACCCATCACCAGCTATGAAGCCGGAAAAATCCTCAAAACGATTTTATTGAGTTCTGGCGGCTTATTACTCAGCGAATTAGGTACTAGTTTATTATTTGGCTTAGGTAAAAGTACAGCCGCCCTGACTAGCGGCGATAATCCTGTTAATATTACTGCTTCTTTCGGCAGTGCGATCGCTCAAGGTGGAATTGCCGGTTATGGAGCCTATGCTGTAGGTAAAGCCGCCCAAGTTTATCTGCAACAAGGCTGCACCTGGGGACAATTAGGCGCTAACACCGTCATCCAAGAAATTCTCTCCCAAGTCGAACCGAATACCATCGTCTATCGCCTGCGCCAGGAGTTAGGCGGGTGAAGGGAGCAGGGGTGACAAGGGAAGGAGGACAATTGTACAGACGCGATTCATCGCATCTCTGGCAAATGACAAATGACAAATGACAAATGACAACTAACAACGATACCAGCACCTCAGCACAAACTCAATCTCGCAAGGCGGAACATATTCGCATTTGCTTAGAAGAAGATGTTCAATGTCACGAAATTACCAATGGATTAGAACGCTATCGGTTTACTCATTGTTGTTTACCAGAAATTGACCGTAATGATATAGATATCAGTACCCAGTTTTTGGGTAAATCTCTGGGCGCACCGTTGTTAATTTCTTCCATGACGGGGGGAACTGAACAAGCAGCAATGATTAATCGGCGGTTAGCAGAAGTCGCCCAAGTTTATAAATTAGCGATGGGTGTTGGTTCCCAACGTGTCGCGGTGGAAAAACCCCAGGTAGCTGATACTTTTGCGATGCGTAAGTATGCGCCAGATGTGCTGTTATTTGCTAATTTGGGCGCTGTGCAACTTAACTATAAGTATGGTGTAGAGGAATGTTTGCGGGTAGTCGAGATTCTGGAAGCTGATGCTTTGATTTTGCACCTCAATCCTCTGCAAGAATGCATTCAATCTCGTGGGGATACTAATTTTCACGGACTACTTGATAAAATAGCAGATGTTTGCTTTAAAATGCCAGTACCAGTGATTGCTAAAGAAGTAGGTAATGGTATTTCCGCCGCAATGGCAGAGAAACTGCTAGCGGCTGGGGTAGCGGCGATTGATGTGGCTGGCGCTGGGGGTACTTCTTGGGCGAAGGTGGAAAGCGAACGGGCGGATAATATATTACAACGCCGCTTGGGTAGGACTTTTGCGGATTGGGGTTTACCTACAGCAGATTGTATTACAAATATTCGCGCGATCGCACCCGATGTGCCCTTGATTGCTTCTGGCGGGTTGCGTCATGGATTGGATGTCGCAAAAGCGATCGCTTTGGGTGCAGATATCGCTGGGTTAGCTATGCCATTTTTGCAAGCCGCTGTTGCTTCAGAAGCCGCACTAGTGGATTTAGTTGAGTTGTTAATTGCCGAAATCACCACAGTTTTATTCTGTACGGGGAATGCTAATTTAAATCAATTGCAGCATTCTGACAGTCTAGTGCAATCAAAGGCGATGTGAAATTATGTCCTAAGGCTTGGATGGCAGTTTGGCGTACATGAGAATCTTCATCTGCGATCGCCCGATTTTGCAGCATAACTATAATATCGGCGTCATTTTGAAAATTCTGCACTAACTCTTCTAAGGCGACACGGCGCACATTTGCATCTTCATCAACACTTGCACGGTGTTGCAAAAAGCTGATGGTGTCTGTGTCATGTGGAAAATTAAGCGCTAATTCTTGCAAGCTGGCGCTGCGTACATGCCAATTTTCATCAATAGTGGCGCGTTCTTTCAAGCAGCCAATAATATCAGGCTCATCTTGAAAGTTACGCGCTAATGCTGTAACTGCGGTGCATCGCATGTGCCAATTTTCATCAATGGTAGCGCGTTCTTTTAACCAATATTTGATCTTTAACTCATCTTTCCAAGTAGTAGCAATTACCGCCACTGCTTGCGTCTGAATTTCGGCAACTAGTTTAGTGCTATCCGCAGGAAATAAATATTCATAATAGTACAGTAAATCATATTGTGATAAAGTTTTTAACTGCTCAAGTAAATTATTAGCTATTGACGTAATTACCGCCCTATTTTTAACTTCTCCCAAGCACTTGGCGGCTAAAAATAAGTTGATAAATTTCTTGTTTGCTCCATTTTGAGCCATTAAAAACTCAATAATTACACCGACAAATGTGGCGTCAATCATGCCCGCAATCAGTCGCAATACTTCATGCCAAGATTCATCCTGCCAATATTTACCAAATACCTCAAATTTAAGTTGTTTAATAGAAAGTGTTTGCGTTTCTTTAAATTTCCATACAAATTCCCAAGCACAGAAATATTCTAAAAATGTGCGATGAACAAAGCCATAGCAATCTGCACCTAGAAAACATAACATAAAGTTGCGAGTTCGCAGTTGATTAATCAATATTTTGGCTTTATCTCTAGGATTACTGACTTCAATATTTTTCAAATATTCAGTAAAAATCTTCTCTAAATTTCTCGCACTTATCAAATTGCCAGCCAACCCTTGTTTACTGCTTTGCATACAATAAGCAACTTGTCTTAGCATCGCTTGTTTATCATAATAATCAATAGTTATGGGCGTATATCGCTCATTTGTAATTGCACGTTCTACATCCCATTTATACAGCAACAATTCTGAGGCCTTTTTATATAATTCGGCTCTATCTCTTGGTAGTTCTTGGTGACGATTAAGAACTGCCATTATCGTCAATAGCAGAGGATTACCTGCTAACTCAGTAATTGCTTTATAAGTTTTAATTGCTGTCTGCAATCTTTGTTTTCTTCTTAGTTTCTCCGTTTCTGAATTGAAAGTTAAATTATGCCAACGGTTAATAAAATCTTGAATTTGCTCGTTGCTTAAATCTTGCAACATAAAGTGGCGAAATTGTGCATCTCGTAAACGTTGGGGTTTATACCCAATCGTGCGCGAAGTCACAATTACCTGCACCTGAGGATACTCATTAGTAAAGCGATGGATAGCTGTAATTAAATCATCTCTTTGTCCAGTATCAAATACTTCATCTAAACCATCAAACATGACTAAAGCATTACCAGCTTTGAGTTGTGCTTGTAATTGATGCTGATTAAGGTGAGAAATCGCACCCGGACTTTGATGGAAAAACTCTAAAAAATTTTTACAGTTTCCTTCGTTATAATTCCTGATATAAGCACGTAACTCAATTAGTAAGGGAATCGGCGGTAGAGAACATCCTGATTTACCGAGTTTATCAACAGTTTTTTCTACCCAATCTAAGGCTAAATACTGCAATAATGTAGATTTACCTGAACCCGGATCGCCGAGAATGACTATATATTTATAAGTTTCTGGTTGATTGATAATTTCCAGCACCGAACGCATTGGCTGTTCTAGATAAGCTCGTTTATACAGTTCTAATTCTTCGGGAATAATTACTGCTGATTCTAGTTGCTGATTTTCTTGTAACCCCCGCAGATGTTCTTTAGGTAGTTCGTAAACTTGGGGTAATACTTGGTGTACTTCTCGCACATTAGGCGGAATAAATATCCGCCATAATCGTAGTTCATTATAAGCACAACCGCTACTATCTAAACTATCTAATTTTAAATTGATATAGCACTCGCGAATTGCTTCTTGATATTTTTGCAGGTCAAAATCTGGAATAATACCCGCGACTGCTTGTGTATTTTGCGCAATTGCTTTCAAATTACGGGTATTGAGTAACTCACGTAATTCTTCTGATTGAGCAAGAATCTGCTGACATTTTCTTAAGTAACGAGCCGTTACTAATTGCCAATTAAATTTAGCCGGTAAATTAGGTAAATACAGATAACGCCAAATACTTTCCAAGCTTTGATAATCTATCTCCTCACAATCAATGTCAAAACCTTTACTTAAGATTTCTTGCACAGACTTATTGTCAATAAACTGCTTTAGCGGTTCATACAATATACTGATATCTTCATCCGCTAGCTGGCGCAACTTTAATTCATCTTCTATCAATTGCAGAAACTCTCTAAGCGCTTTAGCAACAGCTTTCTGCATTTTATCTTGCTGCAATATTGTTGCTACCTTCTGCAATCTATTTTTCAGAAAATCCTTAGCATATTCTTTAGTTATGTCTTTAAAAAAGTCTTCATTGATAATAGACCTAACTAGCAAGCCTACAGCGTTTTTCGCTACCAAAGCAACTATCCATTCCAGCATAAAACTTTCGCCTATAATCGCTCTTGACTACGAGTATACACACCAGCGTTAGTAATTTTCTCTGATATTTAGGGGATTAAATAAATAATATTCCCTAAGAGATATATCACTTGCAAATACTCTTTACTTTATTCTTAAGATGTGGCGTTAGTAATATAAGTTCCAATCATTAAGGATATAAGTATTTAAATAATCGGGGTAATATAATCAACAAAAATAACTAGTGAAATAAACTATTTAAGTTTAAGTGGTTTTTATCTAAAAAATAACTTATACTCTAATTCTCCGCATTTTTTGGCATGAAGAATTTATATGTCAATACTTGTGTTTAAACTAAATTGATATTTGCGTGTGATAATTTTTCTCTACAAATTTATAATTTTTAGCAAAAACTAAAAATATGGTGATTTGGGAAAGCCGGAAATTTGCTATATGTATAAACATATTACAAAATGCCAGTATTTCTGGAGAAATAAATAGCTTTTGGTAGTCAATTAAGTATTTATTCCCTGAAAATATTAGTATTTTTAACGTAAAAAATACATAAGTTTTATTAACAAAAGCGGTGACATTTTTGTTTAATTTTGTCTGAAGTTCCATAATAGGACTGAGAGTCATCGAGAAAGGAATGGTTGACTATGTATCTAACCGATCTACCTCATCCCTCTAAATAAGTCTTGCAGCCTAACCTGATTTTTGCTACCTCATCATCCCTCGGCTTTCCCAGCAAGCAACCAGAGATTGTTTGCAATCCCAGTTACTTTGTAGTATGCTTGTAATACAAAATAGCCTTACTGCTGAGGCGGTAATAATTTGTTGCATCAATAATCAAGGAAGTTATTATGGTTCCCCGAGAACGCATCCGAAACATTGGTATTTCTGCTCACATCGACTCTGGTAAAACTACACTGTCAGAGCGCATTCTCTTCTATACAGGCAGAATCCATGCAATTGAAGAAGTAAGGGGAGGTGGCAAGGGTGCAACGATGGATTTTATGCCAGAAGAAAAATTACATGGTATTACCATCACTTCAGCCGCGACAACTTGTCAGTGGCACGATACACAAATTAATTTAATTGATACACCAGGACATGTTGATTTTACGATAGAAGTGGAGCGTGCCCTGCGGGTATTGGATGGGGCGGTAATGGTGTTGTGTGCGGTGGCGGGGGTGCAATCCCAATCGATTACTGTGGATCGCCAGATGAAGCGCTATCGCGTACCCCGGATTGCATTTATCAACAAAATGGATCGCATCGGTGCAAATCCATTTCGGGTGGTGCAAGCTATGCGCGATCGCTTGCAGTTGAATGCCATACTACTTCAATATCCCATTGGTAGCGAAGATCAATTTCAAGGGGTAATTGACCTAATTGAAATGGAAGCTTCCTATTTTGAAGGCGAAAACGGCGAAAATTGGGTGAAACAGTCAATTCCTGACGCCCTTGTAGAAGAAGCGCAGCAAGCCAGAGAAAAGCTGCTGGATGCTTTGTCATTCTTCTCTGAATCGATGACAGAGATGTTATTGGAAGGTAAGGAAGTTCCCAAAGAATTAATTTGGCAAACTATTCGCCAAGCTACCTTAACCTTGCAACTAACACCAGTATTGCTGGGTTCAGCATTCAAAAATAAAGGCGTGCAAAATTTATTAGATGCGATCGCCTATTATCTCCCATCGCCAGTAGATCGGGAAATCGTCAAAACTGTAGAGTCTGTTAGCTTGTACCCCAATCCTGACGATCCTTTAGTGGCGTTAGCCTTTAAACTCACTGTAGAATCCTTTGGGCAGTTAACCTACACCCGAATTTATTCCGGGACATTAAAACAGGGCGATACTGTTTACAACGCCCGTACTCAACAACGGGTGCAAATTGGGCGCTTAGTGAGAATGCACGCCAACAAGCGCGAAGAGGTGAAAGCTGCGGAAGCTGGGGATATTATCGCCCTGCTGGGTATCGATTGTGCCTCTGGTGATACCTTTTATTCTGGAGAAACACTAGTATCTTTAGAAAAAATGTATGTGCCAGAGCCAGTAATTACACTGGCAGTCACGCCGAAAAAACAAGAAGATAGCGATCGCCTTTCTAAAGCTCTCAACCGCTTCCAAAAAGAAGATCCCACCTTTAAGTTGAGTATAGATCCCGAATCAGGGGCGACTCTGATTTCTGGGATGGGGGAACTGCATTTAGAAATCTACTTAGAGCGCATTCAACGGGAATATAACACGGAGGTATATGTTGGTAAACCCGCAGTTGCCTATCGGGAAACAATTGGTCAAAAAGCATACTTTGATTATCGACTGAGAAAACAAAGCGGTGGTTCTGGACAATACGCCCATGTCAGTGGTTGGATTGAACCCACAGAAGAACTCTTTGTATTTGAAAACCGAGTAGTTGGCGGTGCAATTCCCAAAGAATATATTCCTGGTTGCGAAAAAGGTTTCCGCGAAGCTATGCAATCCGGGCCTTTAGAAGGTTATCCTGTCACCGGGGTAAAAGTCGTTCTCGAAAGCGGTTCCTATCACTCGGTGGATTCGTCAGAATTGGCTTTTCGTTCAGCTTCCCATCAAGCCTTAGAAGAAGCGATTAGCAAAGCCAAAGCCTATATTCTCGAACCAATTATGCTTGTAGAAGTGGAAACACCCAACGAGTATTTAGGTAGAGTTCAAGGCGATATCTCTTCCCGTCGCGGTTTGCTGTTGGGTTCCCAAACTATGCAAACATACTCAGTGATTCGAGCGGAAGTACCCCTAGCGCGGATGTTTGGCTATTCTACAGACTTGCGATCGCAAACTGCGGGAATGGCAACTTTCACAATGGAATTTGCCTGTTACAGACAAGCTAGTAACCAATAGTTGATATAACAAGAAGGTAGACAATATTGTTTACCTTTTTGTTAATTTCCGGAGTTTTTACTACTGCGGTAAAAATGCCAACTTATCTTGCTTGCGTATGAATATTCCCCAAAGTCAATCAATAGCAGATGGGTTCACAGATACATCCATCAACAAAATCTACGATGTTATCATAGTTGGTGCTGGCCCTATTGGTTTAGCTACTGCTGTTGGTTTACGCAAACGTGGTATTGACAATATTCTCGTCATAGACCAAACTCGTGCTTTTCGTCAAGTTGGTCAGGTTGTGGATCTTCTGCCTAACGGATTAAAAGCTCTAAAATATTTAGATGAGCGCGCATATCAAGCAGTCAAAACAGCGAGTCTGACTTTCACTAATTACCAGCCTTCTGAAGAAGAGAAAACCACCGCAGTCATTGAACCAAAACTTCCCAAACCTTCACTAGAATGGGCTTCAAAAAACTTTCAGGGGCAGAAAATTCGCGCAATTCCTTTGAGTTTTGATGTTTGGTTTAGTGAGTATGGCGAAGGTCGAGTTTCCATTTCTTGGTATAATTTACAAAGTGCCTTAAGGCAACTACTTCCAGAAGACCAGGTTAAACCGAATCACCGTTGTATTAATGTAGTAGATGAGCCAGAATTAGGCTGCATTCGCATCGATTGCGTTAGTAGTGCGAGTGTTGAGGCTAATCCCTATGCATATTGGTCAGATCAACAAAATAATCATGATACCCAGTCTCAAAATTCAGACAGTGCGCCTCAACCATCACTGACAAAATCATTCCGCGCTAAGTTAATTGTTGCCGCAGACGGCATTAACTCTACAGTGCGTAAGATACTTTATGCTGATAGCTCTAACCTAGCTTTTGCCACACCAGAATATTCTGGGTTTGCGGCAATATCTTGTCGAGAAATACCCGATATTCCCCAGGAAGTGCGATCGCATATTGAAGAAAAATTTTTGGCTGGCTCGCCAATTATTACAGTAGCTAACTATGATCTGAGCAATCGCGCTTTTAGCGAAACGCCCAGAATGTTGTTAATGAATAGACAAAGTATGGGCTATTTACTGCATGTAGCTGTACCTTTGGAGTCAGTGTCAGGGAAGTCTGGTAGTGATTTGCATAACTTAGGGCTGCAAGAGTTAGAAAAAGCTGGATTTCCCCAGGTACTACAAGAATTAGTGGAATTATCTCCACCAGAAAATATTTTGCAACGTCCTTATTACATTCATCGTGCTGCTATAGATGAAACCATCTTACCAAGTTGGAGTGCAGGACGAGTTGTATTAGTTGGTGATGCCGCACATGGTATGCCTCCTTTTATGGCTCAAGGAGCTAATCAAGGATTAGAAGATGCAATGATAATGACAACATTAATTACTAATATTGCTCAAGAAAATCATTGGGATAACCAGCAAGCCATAGCCTCAGCTTTCGATAAATATGAACGTCTTCGTCGCCCGTTTATGGAATATATTCAACAGGCAACATTAACCCAATTTCCCAACTCTTCAAACCAAGCCTGGCAAGAATATAGTAACAAAGTCTACAGCCGCAACTTTGAGGAAATAACTTCGGAATTATTAGTTTAATTTACATATAGCAATCCTAAATCATTTGTGAAATTTATTAATTCTCATTTTTTCTCTTTTCCTTGGCGTACTTGGCGACTTGGCGGTTCATTAGAAAAATATTTTCACAACTCAGATGGGATTGCTATATTTAGGTGTAACCGTTTCATTATTGCTTTGGAAATGCCTACTATCCAAGGTATGAAATCAAATAATAACCTTAGCTAGTGATAAGAAAAAAATCTGCTAGATATGATAGTTTAAGCGTATTTTTCAAGCCTCTGTTGCCAAGGCTAAGTCATAAATTAATTGCCGTGACTTTCAACGTAACAAAAATAAGTGGAGCATAATCTATGCAGGCAGATGAACTCCTAAAAAACTATGCCGCAGGTACAAGAGACTTTACGGGTATTAACCTCAGCGAAGCAAATTTGCGAGAAGTGAATCTCAGTGGTGCAATTTTCGATAGAGCAATTTTAGATGGTGCAAATCTGAGTCATGCAAATTTAAGCCACACTAGCTTAGTTAAGGCAGATTTAAACGGAGCAAATTTGAGTGATGCTAACCTCACTGGGAGTAATTTAACTGGTGCAATTTTAGATGGCGCAATTTTAGATGGTGCTGTTTTAGATAGCGCAAATTTGAGTCATGCTGATTTAACTGTCGCCAAATTAATTGAAGCCAATCTCAGCGAAGCAGAGTTAACTGACGCCACTTTAATTGCGGCAAATCTAGATAAGGCTGATTTGAGCGGTGCAGACTTAACAGTAGCCGATTTGACTCAGGCGAATTTGGCGCAAGCAGACTTAAATGCAGCCAATTTAAGCGGCGCTAATTTAGAAAAAGCGAATTTGGAAGGCACCATTTTGGATGAGAATAGTTAAATTAGTTTTTTGTCCTTTGTTATAGCAATTCAACAAAGATTTGCGGTATATTAATTAGTTTTGCTTTAGCAAAGTGTCGTCTAAACAGCAGCATTCATTCCAGAATAGGAATTGACAAAAAGATGCCAAGCACTAAATATTGGGTGCTTGGCATAAATACTATTTCCGATAAAAATAATAAGCGAGAATATTTCATCCTCCCAGCAATGCTACAGGAAAACTCGCTCACCATTACTGATGTACAAGCTGCTTACAATCGGCTTTTCGGGATTGCCCACCAAACGCCAGTGCTAACTTCGAGAACAGTTAATGAACTAACTCACAGTCAGGTATTTTTTAAATGCGAAAACTTTCAACGTACAGGGGCTTTTAAGTTTAGAGGCGCATATAATGCATTAACACAGTTATCTGCAACCCAAAAACAACAAGGGGTGATTACTTTTTCATCGGGGAATCATGCACAGGCGATCGCACTGGCGGGACAATTACTCAATATCCCCACAACTATTGTCATGCCCGATGATGCACCAGCAGTCAAGCAAACAGCTACTCGCGGTTATGGAGCGGAAGTCATTCTCTACAATCGACACAATACTAACCGAGAAGAACTAACCCAAAGTTTAGCCAGCGATCGCAACTTGAAACTCATTCCCCCTTACGATCATCCTCATATCATCGCCGGACAAGGTACAACCGCTTTAGAATTAATCCAAGAAGTAGGCGAACTCGACTTTTTATTAGTACCTTGCGGTGGTGGTGGTTTACTCTCCGGATGTGCGATCACTACTAAAGCACTCTCACCAAAATGTCGGGTAATCGGCGTTGAACCAGAATTAGCCGATGATGCTACCCGTTCCTTTTACAGCAAAACTCTGCAAACTGTCCATAACCCCAATACAATTGCTGATGGCGCACGTACTCCCAGCTTGGGGAAAATTACTTTTCCCTTAGTCCTCAATTACGTTGATGATATGGTCAAAGTATCAGAATCAGCAATTATCCGCACCATGTTTTTTCTTTGGGAACGCTTGAAAATTGTTGTTGAACCCACAGGAGTACTAGCCGCAGCCGCCGTACTAGAAGGTGTCGTAACCGTCCCAGTGACGAGAATTGGGATTATTATTAGTGGTGGAAATGTGGATTTAACGCAAATTTGTACAATGAAAATATTGAATTGAATTCTGTTTTTAACCAAGAGATATAGCAATTTTATTTGATTGATAGACACAAAAAATCGAGTAGCTAGGATAAATCCTTGTAACTCATTTAGGATGGCTATGAGCTTGTAATTAAGTTGCCAAAATGATACCAATTTGAAAAAATAAGGCGACAAATGGTAGGGGCATGTTACTGCCATGCCCTCTAGAATATATTGATGTTTTCATCATGACAATCACATTGCTGGAATACAACTCAAAACCTGGATTTTATCCTCACAACCTAGAAATGTATTTGTGAATTCATTTGCTTGGCATTAAATTCTATTAAAATAAAGCTGAAACTATATGTACAAAAATTTTTAACAACCCATGTCGGCTAAGAAACTAGAAATTTTAATTAAAAAAGCAGTAAAGAAGGCGCTTAAAAAAGAAATAGGCAAGCTAACAAAGGAAAATCTACCGATTGTCGTTAATCAAACTAATCAGCCATTAGACAATTTTGTAGAAACTTTGGATACATGGGAAGAAAAACGTCCTACAGAAGAAATTATTGATAATATATATCCTGCTCGTTATGTCAGTTTACCTGCCAAAGAAGATGCAGAACTTGAGCGGAAGTTACGAGAACTAAAGTTTAAACAAGAACTAAGAAAAGATTGGATATTATTCTTGTTAAAAGATGTAATAGTATATTCTGTTACTGTGTTTTTTATATTCACCGCTGCTGGTTTTTATTTATTCACACTAATTCAGAGATATTAAGTTGCTTATTATATCCTGTACTCAGAGTTATACTTATGGTAAGTAATCAATCATAAAATATCATTTTCCTATGGAATGAAAATATCAAGGTCGCCATTCAGGATTATCTTCTTATTGCAGTAGGGTATGGCAATCTATAGATAAAACCAACAAACTATGACTCCCCAAATTCTAGATAAATTTACTACCCTCCCAGAACAGCGCTTTCTATTACCTGGCTATTACAGTTGGGAGGAATTTGAGAAGATTGAAGCGTTAACAGCAGATGCGCCAGGTTTGCGGATTACTTTTCTTGACGGGTGTATAGAATTTATGACTCTCGGTGAAGAACATGAAGCTATCAAAAGTGTGATTGCTATATTTATAGCACTATACTTTTTTGAAAAAGGTATAAATTTTATCCCTGTAGGTAGTGCTACCCGTCGAGCAAAGGAAAAGAGTGCTTCTTTTGAACCTGATGAATCTTATTATATAGGTGAGAAAAAAGAGCATCCTGATTTAGCTATTGAAGTTAATATTACTAGTGGCAGTCTCGATAAACTAGAAAAATATAAGAGATTTAAAATTACTGAAGTCTGGTTTTGGGAAAATAATCAGTTATTTTTATATGGACTAAATAATGATAACTATGAACAAATTACTCAAAGTAATTTACTGCCAGAATTAGATATCAATTTATTAGTACGTTGTGTTTTGATGCCTTCAATTATTGAAGCTAGAACAGAGTTTATTAAAGGAATTAGGCAGTAATTTAGCTATCTTCAAATCTCTGTGTTCTCTGTCTTGAAAAGTTCTGATGCCTTCGGCAACACCTTCGGTGTACGGAGGAAACCTCCGCTCAGACTTTTCGCTGCGCCTCTGTGGTTAGATGAATGATAAACCTCTCCAGAGACGGGAGACACAGAATAATGCGATCGCCTACAGCAACATCAATATCAGTAAATATTCGTAATTAATTATACAGGCGACGAAGCAAACTTGCGGAAAGTAGACTCTTTGATATATCCAGAAAAACTTGACTGGATATAACGGCTACTTTGATGGGTAACTCTGCAAACAACTATTTTTGCTTGCTTGTCAGGTGTTGCATTTCTCCATTCGCAAGTTTTTTGGAACTTTAAAAATATGATCGGTTTTTTAATATTTTTGGTTGTTGTAGTTGCCACTGTGGTTGTAATTATCATTAGTAGCTACAACGATTTAGTGAAGTTTCGCAATCGCTATAAGAATGCTTACGCCCAAATTGATGTGCAATTACAGCGGCGCTATGACTTAATTCCCAATTTGGTGGAAACTGCTAAAGGTTACATGAAATATGAGCGCGAAACCTTAGAAGCAGTAATTGCAGCACGGAATTCTGCGGTAAATGCTAGCAGTCGCGCAATGCAAAATCCTGGCGATCCACAAGCGATGCAGCAATTAGGTAATGCTGAGGCGGCGTTGACGGGTGCGTTAAGTCGCTTGATGGTACTTTCGGAAGCTTACCCAGAACTCAAAGCTGATAGCGCCATGACTCAGGTGATGGAAGAATTATCTTCGACGGAAAACCGAATTGCTTTTGCGCGTCAGGCTTTTAATGATGCTGTGACACTCTACAACACCAAAAGCGAATCGTTCCCCAGTAATTTAATAGCCCGCAATTTTAACTTTACTAATGCTGAATTACTCCAAGAAGCGACACCAGAAATGAAAACTGCTCCCCGCGTGTCTTTTTAGTGTCTATGAATTTCTTTGAACATCAGGATATAGCACGCCAAAACACGCAAAAGTTAATTGGGTTATTTGCTTTGTCGATCGCAGTCATGGTTGTAGCAATTTATATTGCTATGTTGTTTGTGTTGCGCATGGCTCCCAGGATTTGGTGGCATTCTGGCTTATTTTTCTGGGTAGCCACTCTCACCATAATTGCGATCGCGCTTGCTAGTACTTATAAAATCTTCTGTCTGCGTGAGGGAGGTAGCATGATTGCGCAGCAGTTGGGGGGACAGCTACTAATACCAGAAATGGCAGACGAACAAGGGCGACAATTATTAAATATAGTCGAGGAAATGGCGATCGCATCTGGTATTTCTGTCCCCGCAGTTTATCTGTTGGAATCAGAATCTGGTATCAACGCCTTTGCTGCTGGGTTTACACCTAACGATGCGGTAATTGGCGTTACCCGTGGTAGTTTGCAACACCTGAACCGGGATGAATTACAAGGAGTCATCGGCCATGAATTCAGCCACATTCTTAACGGAGATATGCGGCTGAATTTGCGCTTAATGGGGCTTTTACACGGGATTTTATTTATTTACTTAGCCGGGGAATTTCTGTGGCGCTGGCGTGTGCGCGGTTCTAGCGAAGAAAAAGGTTTACCCCTGTGGGCGTTTGGTTTAGCATTAATGGCTATTGGCAGTATTGGGTTATTGTGCGGACGCTTAATTAAAGCTGCTGTCTCTCGTCAGCGAGAATTTTTGGCTGATGCTTCAGCAGTACAATTTACTCGTAACCCTTTAGGAATTACCGGAGTTTTTGTAAAACTTCAACAGATGGATTCGCGTTTAATTGCTCCCGGAGCAGAAGCCGCCAGCCACATGTTTTTTGGCAATGCGCTCAAGCTGGAATTTTGGGAAGATATGTTTGCTACCCATCCACCCTTAACAGAACGCATCCGCCGAATTGGGAGTTTAAACCCCCAAGATTTAGCCAAAATGCGATCGCCAATGCGTCATCAAAGTCATGGGGATGGGCTAGCAATGGGCTTTGCTGGTGGTGGAAATCATACCGCCATTACACCAGAACAAATAGTTAACCAAGTGGGAAGCGTTGCGCCTGAGCATTTCGCCCATGCTCAAGCCTTATTAGCTCAGTTACCAGAAAGCTTACGTATGGGGGTAAAGGAACAGCAAAGCGCAACTGCGATCGCTTTTGCCTTAGCCTTAGAACTCGAAAATTCCGAAATTCAAGAACGGCAAATAACTTGGTTAAAACAAGTCCAACCACCGGAATTAATCGAGAAAACCCTGGAATTTAGCAACGAAATCAATCAATTAGATCCCAGCTTGCGTTTACCTCTGGTCGATTTGATGATACCCACATTCCGGCAAACTTCCGCGAAAGAATGCCAAAGATTGTGTAAATGCGTCCAAGGAATCATTATTGCTAGGGGAAGTCTATCATTATGGAATTTTGTGTTGCAGCTAGTACTGTGGCATCGACTCGAACCTTGTATAAATCCCACGGCACACACAACAGTAGAATTCACATCTATAGACCAGATTTGGTCAGATAGCATACTAGTACTGTCAGCATTAGCCAGAGTCGGACAAACTCAACCCGATGAAATTGCCTATGCTTTCCGTTCAGGGGTTTTTCGCCTTCCCGGAGCCGGACAGCAAGAAACACCAGATACACCAGTTAATGGTAGCTTTACTGATATCAAAAAAAGTATCGATCGCCTGCGCCTTGCAACTCCCAAACTCAAACAAGCCCTGGTGGATGCCTGTGCCCACACCGTTTTACTAGATAATAAAGTGACACCATCAGAAGCAGATTTGCTCAGAGCGATCGCTATGACACTAGACTGTCCCATACCCCCCTTCTTAAACTCTCAACGCGGCTTTCCCAAAGCCAAGTTAGGGGCTAGAGGCTAGGGACTAGGAAAAATATACTTTTTAGCCCACAGAGGTGGGCTTTGTTTTTATAGCCTCAGGCATTGGGCTTTTTTAATTCTCCCCCTGTTCAATTTTCTGGGAACCGTATCCGGGTAAGCCACCGTCATAGCCGAAAGTAAGCTAATGCGCATCTAAATTGCATAAATACTAATAAGGGTTGTTAATAGTCAACACTTCGACAGGCTCAGTGCGGCGCGGTCAACGGTCAACAGTCAACAACCCTCACAATGGATTGTGCAACTTAAAAGCAGAAGTAGAGAGTGTTGAGCGATGAACTCAAAACTCTCCAGAATATCTGTAATGCTACCGTATAGTTCCCCTTCTCATTCTGGGATATGGTGGTTAACAATGGGTTGAATGTGTTTTAAATAATTCAACTTTATGCCTAGAACTCCGAATGAATACTCAGTTCACCTTCTACTAGAAAGTGGTCACCGCGAAGAAGTACGTTTTCCGACTATTCAAGAGTTTCAGAAGTGGTATAGTGGCGAACTGGTGCCAAAGTCTGCTTCTAATGACTTTATTAGCGTGCCGATCAAGAATATTCAAGGGGAGTATATGGTAGTACGCCCAGCTCGGATTATTGCGATCCGAGTAGAACCGATTTTTAGCTCTAGTGTTGAAAGATTTGGCTAAATGATGAGAAAAACCCTTGCCTTGTGCTCCTTAAGTCTAGGACTTGCCTTTGTCAATGCCCTCTGGTCAGCTGTAGCTCAGGTTCCTGATTTACCTGCGCCAGTACAACCAACGCCAGTGGTACCTATCCCCGTACCACCTGCACCTGAGGTACAGCCAGCACTTAAACCTGTAGACTTAGGAAGCGGTTGTACCCCAAAGTCTGCTTGTTTGGGTTGGGATGAGCAAATTTGGGGTAGTAGGGGTAAACGCGGCGATCGCCAAGCGCTGTTAAAAGCGATTGATCATAGTCTCAGTTATTTACAAAGGGATAGGGCGATCGCTATTTATCAACAATATCCAATTCCAGAAATTACATTGGATCGGGTACGTCGCAGCTTATTACGCTTTCGTCAGTTAGTAGTTCAATCTAAGTCGCCCGCACAACTGCAAGCTGCTGTTAAGCGAGAGTTTACCTTTTACCAATCTGTAGGCAATGATGGCAAGGGTACTGTTAAATTTACTGCTTATTATGAGCCTGTTTATACAGCCAGTCGTGTAAGGACTGCTCAATATAAATATCCCCTATATCGCTTACCACCAGACTTTGATAAATGGGCTAAACCGCACCCAAAACGCATTGAATTAGAAGGACAAGACGGTTTATTGGGCGATAAAAGCCAGTTACGCGGTTTAGAAATGTTATGGTTCCGCGATCGCCTCGACGCATACATGGTTCACATCCAAGGTTCTGCCCAAATTCAGTTAACCGATGGTAAAAAAACATCGATTGGTTATGCAGGTGGTACAGATTACCCTTGGACAAGTATCGGTAGAGAACTGGCGAAGGACGGTAAATTACCACTAGATGGATTAACGCTACCAAAGTTAATTAGTTTCTTTAAGCAATCTCCCCAAGAGTTAAATAACTATTTGCCACGTTGGGAACGGTTTATTTTCTTTAAGGAAACCAGCGGTACGCCAGCCACAGGTAGTATTAATGTACCTGTAACACCAGAGCGTTCCATTGCTACCGATAAATCTCTTATGCCTCCTGGTGCGTTAGCCTTAGTTCATACATCTCTTCCCTATCCTAATAAATCGGGTAGGCTAGAGTATCGCCGAGTCAGCCGCTTTGTCTTAGATCAAGACACAGGTAGCGCCATCAAAGGCCCGGGTCGAGTAGATTATTTTATGGGAACCGGCAAACTAGCAGGCGATCGCGCTGGCATTACAGGCGGTAACGGTTCATTATATTATTTATTACTCAAAGAATAGGGCATTGGGCATTGGGCATGGGGCATTGGGCAATTCAATTTTGAATTTTGGATTTGCGATAGCGCAGCGTTAGCGAGTCCGCGAGCGTCTTTTGGATTGGGTTTGAATCTAAAATCTAAAATCTAAAATCTAAAATTCCTTGTCTCCCCTGCTCCCTGCTCCCTACCCTCCCTGCTTCTTAATAGGGCGGATAACCAAAATCATCCTCATCAGCGTAAATGTAAGAACTAGAAACACCCGCCATTTCTATCTTAGGTGTTTCTATTTTCACGGCTTCCTTACCAAATTCTTTGTAATCTTCAAAAGCCTTACAAATTATTGCAGACTCAGGTGCATCAGAAGCTATAAGATATTGTGTTAATGTTGTCACTGTTGGATGTTTAAAATCCACAGTAGAAGCCACTAGTACTGTATTAGGTTCAATGCCCCTTTCTTCACTTTCAATTATGGGTGAAAAAATTCCGTGAGCATGAAATAACGGGCCTTTTGGCGTAACAGGTTGCTTTCTGTATCCAGCATAAGCTCTTTCCAATTCAGCAACGAAACCGCTTATAACCTTACCTTGTTGATATTCACAATAGGTTTTACTAAAACTTGCTCCTGCTGCACCATTTAAAGTTAATTGCAATGGTGTGTGATGCAAGAATTTTTTATCTTCTCCAACTATAAAAATTAAATAGCGTGTAAAAGTTTTAAATTTAAGCTTATCTGCTAAAAAAGCATCGTAATTATCTTTAAGCGTACCTAGTTTCAGACCAGTTTCTCTATCTTTAACCGATAACGGGCCGCGCCGCACTATCACTAAATTGGGAGTAGGAGTAATAAATATAGTTTCCACTCCAGAGCTAAATTCATGCTCTACCTGTTGCCAATTATCATCTGGTTGAAAGCCTACAGCCTGTGCATTATCAAGTTTAATTGCTAAACCGTAAGATTGTATACCATCTGTGCCATACCGAGGATTAATCATCTGACACCAGGGGATGACTTGAGAAGGCGGTGCATTAAATTTTTCGTCTTCAAAGTCGAACTTAGCAGATGCTTTCATCGTTTTGGGCTATCGAAGTGGTTTGCTAAACAAGTGTATCAGTAGTCAACAGTCAATGGTCAATTGTCAATTGTCAGTAGTCAGTTTTAATTCTTAGCTTTACCGCGTCTGTTTGTCCTCCTTGTCTTGCTTTCCTGGTGTATGATGATTTGCGCCAGCGGTAATACTTTTGTATCATTCTTTGGGAATCTTGGACAGATCCTAAAGGGGATTTTCACAATTGCTGAGTTTGTTCTTGTTGTGCTGGCGTAAGTATGTTTACCAAAAAACTAGATCTAAAGCCGCGTCAACTTCTTAAGCTTCAGTGCATTGCTTCTAGGATGGCTTTTGTTGTTGTAGTTTATGAATCAGTTTTGAATCAGCTAATTCATGGGAATTGAGATATGTGCAACTTCACATTAAATTGTTATTAGGACTTGAGTACTGCATTTACTTATTGACATCCTCCCACCACTGATTCGGAGTACCGAATGCAGTGTGGTATTAAAACAAATGCGTAAACGTAGCCCAACCTAGGCATCGCCAAAAACAACAAAGCCTAGCTACACAGAGGCTTATTGTTAAACATCGCCATTTTTGAGCCAGCAATATATCTTTTTACTTGCGGAAAACACTAAAATGAGTGCGTGATTTACCGAAATGAGAACTTGTTAAGGCTTAACGAGAAGGTGAAATGGTATTTCATCTGCGGAAAACACCAAAATGAGAACTTGTTAAGGCTTAACGAGAAGGTAAAATGGCTTTTTGCTTACTAAAAACCTATAAATGAGTACTTGATTTCGATAAATAAAAAGGCGATCGCTCTTTTTGTTTACACAAAATACATAAATGAGTACTGAATATGTGTAAATAATAAAGCTGGTGCATTTTGCGCATACATGAAGATAACCCGCAAATGCAATCGCCTGAGGGCGAAATATTTTAAAATTGAACAGGGACGAGAAAACTTCAGCCCCAAATGCGGTCGCTGCAATTAAAGTTGTAATTTCGCTTGTTGATGGTAGAATCCTTGGAAAATCGACTCTTAGTGAAAGAAAAATTACAAGCCAAGCTAGAGCAGCTGCAAACTAAAAGCAAAGGCTCACCTGTTACTAATTTAAAGCTAGACCAAGCCGTAGCCGCAGAAGTTGAACAACTGACGGTGGAACTCGAAAGCCTCAATCCCAATCCTTCGCCCCTTCTCTATGCTACTGGGTTGTTGAATGGTGCTTGGCAATTGCAATACTCCACTGCAAGAGAAATTCGCGCTTTAGATTCATTGCCCTTTGGTTTAAAGGTAGGTACAGTTTATCAAGTAATTGATGTTGCCAATAAAGCGTTTTTTAATCTCGCTAATGTGAAACATCCTCTGGGGGTAATTTCTGGCTTTGTCAAAGTCACCGCTAGCTTTGAACCAGCACCGGAAGATGTATCGCCACCAGCAAATAAACGCATCAATGTTTATTTTGATAAGCGTTACTTAGCAATTGAAAAAATTGTGGGGATTAATACGCCTAAACTCAATCCATTTAAGGTAGTTTCCGCCAATAATCCGCAAAATCGAGTTGCTAGCCTTGACATTACCTACCTGGATGAAACCTTGAGAATCGGTAGGGGTGGCGATGGGAGTTTATTTGTTTTGCGTAAGGCTGATGATTTTGTTGATACTATCAAATCTTAATGAGTTATGTACATTTACTATATCTAGATTTGCTAATTCCCGTCATTCCGCCAAGAACTGAAGTTCTTGGCTAATAGCATAAGTCCACTTAAGTGGACTGAAATCATTTAGTCTACTAAAGTAGACTTTATTTATTAGCCTGGAATTGATTCCCAGGCTTTTTAGCGGGGAAGCACGATCAGATTTGCTAAATGTGACTAATAAATATGCTTCAACCTGTGGGCGATATATCGGGTAGGCGATTTGTCAAAATATCAAAATTTCTGACTCACCCGACAAACCGCCGTCACCCTCAAGGGTGCGGCTAACGGTACAAAGTCTGCCTCCGCAGCCTGAATTTAGCCCAGTTTGGTGGGCTTTGTAACGATAGCCCCATGCCCAATAATCATCAACCAGGCGGCCATTTCATCGCCCGCCCGCCAAGAACGTGGAGATGCAAATGATACACAGTTTGCCCGCCATCGTTACCACTATTAATCACCACCCGATAACCATTTTCTAGCCCAACTTGTTCTGCAACCCGCTTGGCTGTTAATAACAAATGTCCTAATACTGCATGATCTTGTGATTCTGCATCAGCTAGTTTGGGAATGGGCTTTTTTGGGATCACGAGAAAATGCACCGGCGCTTGCGGTTGAATATCATTGAAAGCTAAAGCTAAATCATCCTCATAAATAATGTCGGCGGGAATCTCGCGCCGAATGATTTTGCTGAAAATTGTCTCTGTGGTTTCACTCATGTCAATTGATTTACTCATCTGCTAGAGATTTTAAAGGTTTATTTTATATAAGAAATGCTAGCTAGAGTCTGGAGTGCATCAATTGTTGGCATCGACGCCGTTAAAGTAGGTGTGGAAGTCGATGTATCAGGGGGATTACCAGGAATTGTTTTGTTGGGACTTCCAGATTCAGCGGTGCAAGAATCAAAGGAGAGGGTAAAGGCGACGTTAAAGAATGCTGGTTTTGCTTTTCCTCAACGGAAGATTGTGATTAACTTAACGCCTGCTGATTTACGTAAGGAAGGCCCCAGTTTTGATTTACCTATTAGTGTAGGCATTCTCGCCGCTTCGGAACAAGTTAATGCTGATTTACTAGGTGATTTTTTATTCTTAGGGGAAGTTTCCCTTGATGGTAGTCTTCGTGCTGTGGCTGGTGTTCTCCCCATTGCAGCGACAGCGCAAAAAATGGGAATTGCAGGTTTAGTTGTTCCCATTGATAACGCCCAAGAAGCAGCGGTAGTAGAAGGTTTAACTGTTTACGGCTGCAAAAATTTATCTGTGGTAGCCGATTTATTAAATCGTCCTTCCGCCCACAAACCAGTAAAACTTGATGAAACTATCAAAACTGCTGAGAATCCAGGGCTACATTTTGCTAATGTAGATTTACAGGATGTGAAAGGACAGGCTCACGCTCGTCGGGCTTTGGAAATTGCCGCAGCTGGCGGACATAATCTCATATTTGTCGGCCCTCCGGGAAGCGGTAAAACTATGTTAGCAAGACGATTACCGGGTATTCTTCCGCCGCTAACCTTTGCAGAAGCTTTGGAAGTGACGCGGATTCATTCGGTAGCTGGGTTATTAAAAAATCGCGGTTCTTTAGTTCGCGATCGCCCTTTTCGCAGTCCTCATCATTCGGCTTCTGGCCCTTCCCTTGTCGGTGGTGGTAGCTTTCCCCGTCCTGGCGAAATTTCTTTATCTCACCGTGGTATCTTATTTTTAGACGAATTAACGGAATTTAAACGGGATGTCTTAGAATTTCTCCGCCAGCCTTTAGAAGATGGCTATGTGACGATTTCCCGCACCAGACAATCAATTACCTTACCAGCGCAGTTTACCTTAGTAGCGAGTACTAATCCTTGTCCTTGCGGTTACTACGGCGATACAATTCAACCATGTACTTGTTCTCCCCGACAAAGAGAAAGTTACTGGGCGAAACTTTCCGGCCCTTTAATGGATAGGATAGATTTACAAGTAGCCGTGAATCGCCTCAAACCAGAAGAAATTACCCAACAACCCACAGGGGAATCATCGATATCAGTAGCTAAACGAGTCCAACAAGCACGCGATCGCGCTTTGTCTCGCTTTCAAGGCGAACCAAATCTGCGTTGTAATGCCCAATTGCAAAGTCGCCACTTACAGAAATGGTGTAAACTCGATGATACTGCCAGGAATTTATTAGAAGCAGCGATTAGAAAATTAGGCTTATCAGCTAGAGCCAGCGATCGCATTCTCAAAGTAGCCCGTACCATTGCAGATTTAGCCGGCGAAGATGAGTTGCAAGCTCATCATGTCGCTGAAGCCATCCAATATCGGACAATTGATCGAATGCAGTAAATATAGCGGTTTTCCTTTAAATGCAATACAAAACACTAGCCCCTAGTCCCTAGCCCCTAGTCCCTTTCCCCAACCCGACTGTATTGCACTCAACTGAGAAGCGCTATATAAGGTTTCTGACAAATTAAGCGATGGCGCCACAACTTTCTTGTCAGCAGGAATCTGAAGATGATTGCCGAACCTTAAACACATTCCGCTAAAATAACTTGGCACCCTTGGAAGGAGTGAGGAATTATGGCAGAAGTGAAAATTGGCATTATTGGTGGCAGCGGTTTATACAAGATGGATGCACTCAAAGATATCGAAGAAGTGCAGATAGATACGCCTTTTGGCTCGCCTTCTGATGCTTTAATTCTAGGGACATTAAATGGTACAAGAGTAGCATTCTTAGCACGCCACGGTCGTAATCATACCCTATTGCCTTCAGAATTACCGTTTCGTGCCAATATTTATGCAATGAAGAAATTGGGTGTAGAGTATTTAATTTCTGCGAGTGCGGTGGGTTCGTTGAAAGCCGAAGCCAAACCCTTAGATATGGTAATACCGGATCAATTTATTGACAGAACCAAAAATCGGGTGTCAACGTTTTTTGGTGAAGGAATTGTCGCCCATATTGCTTTTGGCGATCCAATTTGTCAGAATTTAGCTGGTGTAGTTGCAGATGCGATCGCTTCTTTAAATTTACCAGAAGTTACTCTCCATCGCGGCGGTACTTATGTATGTATGGAAGGGCCTGCATTTTCTACGAAAGCAGAATCAAATCTTTATCGCAGTTGGGGTGCAACAGTCATAGGTATGACAAATTTACCAGAAGCAAAGTTAGCTAGGGAAGCAGAAATTGCCTATGCAACTTTAGCTTTAGTAACTGATTATGATTGTTGGCATCCAGATCATGATAGCGTCACTGTAGAAATGGTAATTGGCAATTTACAGCGTAATGCGGTCAATGCACAAAAGGTAATTCAAGAAACTGTGCGCCGCTTGAGTGAAAATCCCCCTCCTAGCGATGCACATTCAGCTTTGAAATATGCAATTTTAACTCAGTTGGATAAAGCACCCGCAGCGACAAAAGAAAAGCTGAGTTTGTTACTGCAAAAATATTTGTAGATAGCTATATATAGCAATCCTAAATCATTTGTGAAATTTACCGATTCTCAGTTTTCTCTCTTATCCTTGGCGTACTTGGCGTCTTGGCGGTTCATTAAAAAAATATTTTCACAACTCAGATAGGATTGCTATATATGAGCTTTTAATCAGGCATTTTGATAAATTAAAATTTATGCTCTCTTTGCCTGATTATTCATCTCATCAATCCCAATCAGTAGTATCTCGAAACGAATACCACTTACCAGACAAGTGAAAAGTCTGGTAATTTCTTGTGCCAAAAGGACTTCCTTTTGAATTGGGTTGATAAACAAAACCATAGGAAATAATGTCAAATATCCAACGGCTAGAATAGACGCGAAAGTAAACGCCACCTCGAGAATCGGCTGCATATTCATCAACATGATATAAACCAAGGTGTCGATTCAATTTCATGTCGCCAACGCCAGATACAGGAGCCTGCACCAGCATTCGCTCAAATGCTGGTTGTGATAATATAAAAGCTACACGACAGGGAATATTAAATTCAACGAGAATATAAGAAACAAGCAATATTGCACCTAAAATTCCTAAACGTTGCCAGGGAATTCTCACATGCGGAAATTTGCTGATGAGTTGCTTTAAATTTCCATTTGGTGCTAGAAGTATTAAGATTAATAATAATATCATCCCCAAAGCCGCAACTATTGGTATTGCAAAGAAAAACAGCAAAAAGGGGACAAAAGATAAATCATCTAGCGCACCTGGATAAATGCTAGTACCAAGAACCAATACACAAATAGCTATAGTTGTAAAATAGACAATATTGCACAGTAATTTCATTTATTTGCCAAAACTCATAATCTCTAGTAGTCTACACAACTAAGTGGCGAGATTTCTTGTTTAAGCGACTTGAAAATTAAAGCTGAGAGTAGCCCAATGATTGACATCTAATACGTAAGAATCGGCTGCTGTACCGTTGATTTCAGCTTTGACAGGACTAGTGTTATGTAAATCTTGTAAGATAGCTTGGGCTACTTCTAAGGGGTTTAATAAGGGGCCGATTGGTTGTTGATCTGTGGTGCTATTTTTAGCAGTTTCTAAGGTAGTCAGAGTTTCGTTGAAGGGATTGGTGCTAAAAATTAGTTGGTGTTCGCTTTCATAAGCTGGCCCGGGAATCACCCAACCCGAAGCAGTAGCGCTTTGTGGCAATATAATTGTTTCACCAGGAGCGATGACTATTTGTTTAACTAGGGGTTTTGTCGCTACATTGTTGGCTTCTGGGGGAGTTTCCCAAGGATAAAAAGCGATCGCAGTTCTGTTATTCTTTAATCCTACAAGCATAAAATACAATGCGCGATCGCCTAAATTTTGGATGCGATACTGCATTTTACTGCCAATGGGCACAATTGTCGTGCTAATTAACTTGTTTGTCGCCGTATCCCCTGCGAAGCTACGCATAGTTTCCCGTTGCATAATTGCACGCGGTGATAAACTGTTGACAATTTCTAGGCTGGCTTTGATTGCTAAACGGGAAGAACCTTCATTTTCCGTGAGTCGCCATAACTTAGCGGCTAACAAAGTCGGTAATTTTGGCGCTAATTTTTGCACAGCAACTTTTACCGCTTCCCCAGTATCCCCAGGATTGTTGAAAATTGCTTCGCCGCCTAGAGAAAATAAACTGTAGCGAGTGGGAGTAGGTAAAAGTTTACTAAACAGATAATCAGCCGGTTGTTCTCCCGCCACCACAGTGGAAACATGGGAGACTGTAGCAAAGGCGCTAGTCGCGTCTACTCGTTCAATTCTTTCTAATGCGGTATCCAGAGCAACGATTAAATTAATGTTGCGGGGTAAAATTCTCACTGCTTCTTGGACGAGTTGCCCAACTTTCACCTCAGTAGTATTATTAATAGTGGAAAATTGTGCTTTGGCTGTTAAGCCAGTACGCGATCGCAATATTAGCTGTTCTCCACTCACCAAGCTAAACCGAGAGTTAACCCCGTAATGTTCCAATACTTGTGGTGGTATCCCCCCTAACCATAAACTCACGCTTTTACCGTCGTCTTCTTTGGTGATAATCGCTCCTTCGCCGCCAATAGAGCTATCAGGCAGCAAATTATCACCAATAACAGGATTTTTCTTGCTGGTAATTAACCCTGGCTGCTGCTTGCTTCCCAACTTACCTATAGAACTTTCCACTTGTCCAAGACTAATTTGAATTGTCTTGCTGGGAGTAGCTTCCCATAAATACTGAGTTAAGGCGTAGGTAAATAACCCTGCACTAAAACCAGATAACAGCAATTCCCTAGCTGATTGCTTGGGATCTGTAGTTGCTGTTAATAGCAAGGGTGGGGTAAGTTCCTCTTTACTCCCGGTATTTTTCGCCTTCAGTTGTTGGAGAAATTCTAATTCGGCTGTGGCTAACTTCCCATCCTCAACTTCGGGACGGGCGCGAATTCCTAACCCTGTCCCAATTGTGGGAGCATAGTAACTATTATCTAATACGGCGGTGACACGATCTGTAGGGAGCGATCGCAATAATAATAACAGCGTTTCTTCTAATAAATAATTGACATTTTTATTATCTTGTGCATCCGAACCCACCAGTGCATTTTGTACAGTGTCCGGTGCTAATTGAATCCGAGTCCCATAACCGCTAAAGTGAAAGACTACAACATCCCCAGCCTTAACTTGCTTACCGAGATGTTCTAAAAAAGCAGCTTCGATAAATTCTCGGCTAGCTTGTTCTTCCGTCAACGTCAAAATATTGGCAGATGGAAAGCCAAAGCGGTGCATTAACAGTTCTTTTTGCAGTTCGACATCAGTTAAGCAGCCGCTAAGTTTAGGATTTTGCGCGTATTGATTAATCCCTATTAATAAAGCAAATTTACGCAGACTAGGTTGGGCTAAAGCTTGATAATAGCGATTTCCCCAAGTCAACCACTCAGCCTCAGTTATACCCAAAACTGCGAGTATTGAACCAATTCGTTGTAAAAAACTCCGACGTTTCATAAATTCGCTATCAGCCCTCAGCCCATCAGCATAACAGCTTAAAGGGCTGAAGCCTGTAGTGTAAAGTAAAGTGGGTACAATTTCGCTTTATTAACCTTAGACTGGGACTTGTACCTTCATCGCCCTTGCTAATTCCGCCGCTACCTCTGGACGAGAAAATTCTGGAGGAGGTAATTCACCCCGACGCAGCATTTCTCTAACTTTGGTTCCCGACAGATGAACTCTTTCTTCTGGCTTGCTGGGGCTGGTTTTAGTAGTCGCCATTTGTTTGGTGCGCGTACAGTAAAACGCATGTTCAAACTTCATGGGGACAATTCCCAACTCCTGAGGTTCAAACTCATCAAAGATATATTGTGCGTCGTAAGTGCCGTAATAGTCACCCACACCCGCATGATCGCGCCCGACAATAAAGTGAGTACAACCGTAGTTTTTGCGCACTAAAGCGTGGAAAATCGCTTCTCTAGGGCCAGCATAACGCATCGCTGCTGGATTAATTGCCAAAATCACTCTATCTAAAGGATAGTAATGTTCCAGCAAAATCTCATAGCAACGCATCCGCACATCAGCCGCGATGTCATCTTCTTTTGTCGCCCCGACTAATGGGTGCAAAAATAGACCATCAACAGTTTCTAAAGCGCACTTTTGAATATATTCATGGGCGCGGTGGATGGGGTTGCGAGTTTGAAACCCAACGATAGTTTTCCAGCCTTTATCTTTGAACATTTGCCGAGATGCGGCAGGATCGATTTGATAGGCGGGAAATTGAGGATGGGGATTGCGTTGTAATAGCCAGATATCACCTGCGAGATTAATCGGCCCTTGGTTATAGACTACCTGTACTCCCGGATGTTTAGCATCATCAGTGCGATAGACATTAACAGCTTCGCGGGTTTTGTCGTAGCGATATTTTTGTGTGAGGTGTAAAACGCCAATATATTCGCCATTGGGATTATCCAGACGAACAAAGCCACCTTCTTGGAGAGGGGAAGCGACTTCTTCAGTTACTGACAGTGTAATTGGGATTGACCACACAACACCATTAGCTAGACGCATTTCGCTAACTACGCGATCGTAATCTTCCTGGTTCATAAAACCTGTGAGTGGACTAAACCCACCGATCGCAATCATTTCTAAATCAGAAACAGCGCGATCGTCAAGTTGCACTCTGGGTAAATACTCAGCCTTAGAGAGAAATTCCTCTCTTTGTTCTGGTGTGGCGATGCGATTAACTAACTGTCCACCGTGCGGCGCAATAGCATCTGGATGGTAACTCAACGTAATCCCCTCTTCGAGTTAAGGTAATTGTTTCAAACTATGTACTAACTTATCAAAATGCTGACACCCAGAGAAAAAGAGTTTTAAGAATTGTGGATAAAGAATTAAGTTACCCTGAAGCTAATGCACTCTACAGCCTGGAATTATGACTGCGGTATCTCCTGTAGTTAAACCTATTAGCTTGATGCGATATTTTGGCGGGTATTATTAGCGGTGTCTAGCGTCGGCTGTGGCGCGGCTGTAGGGGTATCCTGGGGGCTTATTCGCTGGAATACTTATACATTGGGCATTTTAGCGCGGATATTCGCTTTTTCACATCACCCCTCACCTACACAGGCATGGGGCATTGGTCAACCGTCATTGGCTATTGGTTGTTTGCTGTTAGCTATTGTTTGCTTGAAAAATCTGTTGAGCAGTCAGATTTAATTCGGGAAATGTTGGCGACTCTATGCGGTCTGTACCTCTAAATTGTTTACCTTGATATTCGCCCTCATTATTTAAAGAGTAAATTGTGATTGTTGGTTGTTTGGGGTCGCCTATTAATAGCTTGCTACCCAAAGCTAAATAATCCACTATCCAATATTCTTTAATACCCATTTCTTCATAATCGGCAAACTTTTTGTGATAATCATCACGCCAGTTAGTACTAACTACCTCAATCACCAATGGTATTGATTCTGGTTGAGTTAAGATAGACTCTTCTTGCCAGCGTGGTTCATTTACTAAATTGGAAAGATTCATTACAAGAACATCTGGGAAGTATCCAGACTGTTTATTTTCTGCCTGTACTAGTGCCTTATTCGATATACCGTATTTGAGCTTAAGTCTTACAAATTCGTATCCTAAAATCGCTGCTAAAAAAGCAATAATTTCTTCATGTTTTCCTTTGGGTTGTGGCATTTGAATAATATCCCCATCGTATAATTCGTAGCGAATATTTTCTAGTTGTGTTTTTAAAAATTCTACAAATTCATCAAATGTAACTAGTTTTTGTAGAGATTGCGTCATGATTTTTACCTTTCTTTTAGATAAAGTTTATTTGGTTCTTTAGTACTTGTTATGCTAAACTAACAATCAAAATGCCAGTTTAACAAGCATCTAATTCGGAAGTTTTCAAAGTTTCTAAATCCATAAGCCGAGC
>NZ_JACJRE010000057.1 GCF_014697075.1 Tolypothrix sp. FACHB-123
CGCTCGGCTTATGGATTTAGAAACTTTGAAAACTTCCGAATTAGATGCTTGTTAAACTGGCATTTTGATTGTTAGTTTAGCATAACAAGTACTAAAGAACCGTAATTTTCAGGATGAAATAATGTCAAAAGTGATTTAACAATAGATGATACTTAAACTGTCGCCAGCATCTTATCTTGGATGCCAATCATGAAAATCTTATTGATAGAGGATGATTCATTACTCAGCATGGCATTGGCAGAGTTGCTGACAGCAAACGATTACAGTATCGACTTAGCCAATAATGGCAAAACCGGATTAGAGTTAGCAAAATCTAGGGAATATGACTTAATTTTACTTGATTGGTTAATTCCTAAACTGGATGGAATTAGCCTATGTCGCCAATTGCGATCGCAAGGTTACCAGCAACCGATTCTCTTACTCAGTGCGAAGAATTGCAATGCAGATATTGTTGCCGGTTTAGATGCTGGTGCTGATGATTATGTGATTAAGCCTTATGAACCAGAAGCCTTATTAGCGAGAATTCGGTCTTTGTTGCGTCGGAGTGGGACAATTAGCTCATCCCGGTTAACTTGGGAAAATCTCTGTTTAGATCAAACAGCAGGCAAAGTTACTTACGATGAAAAGTTAATTGCCCTGACGGTGACAGAATACAATCTCCTAGAATTATTTTTACAACACCCTAATCGCATTTTTAGCCGACAGGTGATTCTCGATCGCCTCTGGGGATTTGATGATGCACCTGTGGAACATGCAGTTACAACTCATATTAAAGATTTACGTAAGAAGCTGAAAGCCGCAGGTTTAAAGGAAGATATTCTGGAAACAGTTTATGGTATTGGTTATCGCTTAAAACCTGCACCTAATCGAGCTGTTGCTGTGAATACCCCAAGTTTGGATGAGCCAGAGAGCATAAAACCAGCTAGCAGTGCCAATATCACCGCAGTTAATCGAGTTTTAGAGCGATTTCGCGACTCTTTTAGCGAACAGGTGGGGATATTAGTGCAAGCCCAAACGGCGCTTTTGGCAGGAAATTTACCTGAGAATTTACACCAAATTGCCAAGCAGGAAGCCCATAAGCTAGCAGGCGCAATGGGTACTTTTGGCTATCCGCAAGGTTCCCAATTAGCCAGGAGTATAGAGCATTTATTAATACACAATCGCCCTTTTAAAGGTGAGGAGATTACAGAGTTTTCTCAGTTGGTAGAGGCATTGCAACAGGAGTTAACAAAGTCGCCTGGAACCCAAACTTTACCAGCCATCACAGCGCAACCGATTTACTGCGTGTTGGCAATTGATGATGATACGCTGTTGACTGAGCGTTTACAGAGTGAAGCTGGTAATTGGGGAATGCGCTTAGAAATTGCTGCTGATTTGGCAACAGCTCGCGATCGCCTGGATTTAGCAAAGCCGGACACAGTTTTACTAGATCTGAGCTTTCCCGACAAAGCCGAAGATGGATTGACGCTGTTGCGAGAATTGGCAGTGCGATCGCCCAATCTCCCCATAATTGTCTTTACTGGCCGTGATAGCCTAGCCGATCGCTTGGCTGTTTCCCGTTTAGGAGCCAGACAATTTCTGCAAAAACCCGCCACAACCGAGCAAATATTTCAAGCGATCGCCCGCGTTCTTCCCCAAAGCCACAGTTTTGAAGCCAAAGTTTTAATTGTTGATGACGATCCGGCAATCCTCGCCAGCTTATCAGCATTGCTCACACCTTGGGGGTTAGAGGTGGTAACTTTGAGCGAACCGCAGAAATTTTGGGAGGTGCTAATTACAACCTTTCCTGACTTGGTGGTGTTAGATTTAGAAATGCCAATAGTTAGTGGTTTAGAGTTGTGCCAAGTAGTGCGGCAAGATGCCCATTGGGGAGATATACCGATTTTAGTAGTAACAGGGCATACCGATGCTGAGTCTCTTCAGCAAGCCTTTGCCGCCGGAGCCGACGATTTTATCAGTAAGCCAGTGCTAGGGCCGGAACTGGTAACCAGGGTAATCAGCCGGATTCAGCGAGTGCGAAAGCATTGGCAACTAGGTAGAGCCAGGGAGGAGCGAGCATGATCGGACATTATCGGCGATTGTTACCTTACACAGTGGCGATTGCAGCAACTGCGATCGCCCTGATGTTGACACTCTGGTTTGAACCGCTGCTGTTTAGAACAGTTAATGCTTTTTTCTACATAGCGATCATTTTTACTAGCTGGTATGGTGGTTATCGCCCAGGAATGGTGGCAATTGTGCTGTCAACAATGGCAATTGAATCCTTTTTGCTGGCGAATATCCATCAACTGAAAATTTATCACCCAGAAAGCCTACTGCGGTTGTCTGTTTTTTTACTAGTTAGCTTGTCGATTAATCTTGTGACCGGCAGCCTGCATGAAAGCAAAAAGAAAATTCAACAACTCAGCCAAAAATTAGCTCAGGAAAATGCCGAACAACTGCACATGGCTCTATCTGCTGCCCACATGGGCATGTGGGATTGGAATTTATTAACCAACGAGGTGAAATGGTCGCCAGAATGTCACCAGTTATTTGGCTTGGCTATTGGTAGCTTTGATAATAGATACGAAACATTTTTAACTTGCTTGCATCCTAGCGATCGTCCCATATTCGAGCAAGTCATCCAACAGGCGCTACAAACTCGCAGTACCTTCCACCATGAGTATCGCGTGATTTGGCCAGATGGTAGCATTCACTGGCTGGAAGTCAGAGCACAGGCATTTTATAACGCCGCAGATCTGCCAGTGCGGATGACGGGAACTGTCATGTCAATTGATCAGCGTAAGCAAGCTGAACAAACTTTAGCCAGAGAGTTACTGCGGATTCAAATACTCTTCCAGACTTCCTTTGATGGTATCGCGATCTTAGATCGGCTAGGAAATGTCATTGATGCCAATCCGCGATTTGCGCAGATGCTGGGTTACACCAAAGAAGAAATTCTTCAGATGAGCGTTTATCACTGGGAAGCTCAACTTACCCCAGAAGAACTTCAGCAACTATTACATGACTCGATTAGCTGGAAAACCGGAGTATTTGAAACGCGCCACCGCCGTCAAGATGGCTCAACTTATGATGTAGAGATTAGCACTAGTACTGTGGAATGGGAAGGGGAATTGCTGCGATTTTGTGTATGTCGCGATATTAGCGATCGCAAACTAGCCCAAGCAGCTTTGCAAGAAAGCGAACGCCGATATCGTGCTTTAGTTAATGCTTCCGCTCAAATTGTCTGGCGCACCGACGATCGAGGAATGACAATTAGCACCACAGAGATGTGGGAAGAACTCTCAGGACAATCCCCCAGCGAATCTTCAGGATTGGGTTGGCTGGAATTTATTCACCCGGAAGATCGCGACCACGCTTTCCAATCTTGGCAAGAATCTGTGACCAAAGGTACCTTGTACGCCACAGAGTACCGGCTCCAAATGAAAGATGGCAATTACCGTGATTTTGCGGTGCGCGGCGTGCCAATTTACAATCTTGCAGGCCAAGTCAGCGAGTGGATTGGTACCTGCACAGATATTACAGAACGCAAACAAGCAGAAGCCGCTCTCCAAGAACAACAAATTCAACTTCAGCGCCAACTGGCAGAAATCGAAACTATCTACCAATCAGCCCCCATCGGGTTGAGTGTTTTTGATACCGACCTCCGCTTTGTGCGCATTAACCAGCGTCTAGCAGAAATGAATGGGTTACCTGTGGAAGCCCATCTAGGAAGCACAGTCAGTGAGTTGTTACCCAATCTAGGGGATACAGCCGATCGCCTGCTGCGTTCCATTTTAGAAACAGGTCAACCAGTGCTAAATGTGGAAATCACTGGCGAAACTCCCGCTCAACCAGGCATACAGCGCAATTGGTTAGAAAGCTTTTGGCCGTTAAAAGATGGCGATCGCATCATTGGTATCAGTACAGTTTGTGAAGAAATTACCGCACGCAAACAAGCCCAAGCCAAACTGCAACAAGCCAAGCAAGAGTTAGAAATCCGCGTTCAAGAGCGCACCGCCGAACTTATAGAAGTAAACCAACGCCTGCTAGAAACAGTTATAGAGCAGCAAAAAAACCAACTCCAGCTATTAGAACAGGCGCAACTCCTGGATTTGGCACACGATACCATTATTACCCGCGACTTCAACGGAGAGATTTTCTTCTGGAATGAAGGAGCCGAGTCTATGTATGGCTGGAAGAAAGCCGAGGCCTTGGGGCAGAATTTACACAATCTTTTGCAAACTCAATTTTCCCAACCCCAAAGCGAAATTGAAGCAGAACTTTTAGCAACAGGTTATTGGCAAGGAGAACTGACCCATTTCAGTCGCGATGCTCGACCGATTACTGTGGCCAGTCGTTGGGTTTTACAAACAGATAATGCTGGTAACCCAATCAAAATTTTAGAAATCAATAATGATATTACTGCGCGCAAACAAGCACAATTAGCCCTCGCAGAAAGTGAGGAACGCCGCCGATTAGCTGTAGATTTGACCCATATTGGCTGCTGGGATTGGAATTTAATCACTGGGGAGATCATCTGGAACGATAATCTCTTTACCTTACTGGGTTTAACTCCCTTTGCAATGAAGCCAAGTTTTGATATCTGGCGCGAGCGGTTGCATCCAGAAGATTTAGGTTGGGTAGAAACACAGTTTCTTGCATGTATTGAAAACCACACAGATTATGCAGCCGAGTATCGCGTAGTTCACCCAGATGGTTCGGTATATTGGTTGATGGGAAGGGCGATGGCAATTTACGATGAGTCTGGAAAAGCTGTGCGATCGCTGGGCGTACTTTTAGATATTAGCGATCGCAAACGAGCTGAAGCAGTGCTTCATCAATATGAACGTATAGTCTCCCACACCACAGATGGTACTGCCCTGGTTAACCGCAACTATACTTATAGAATTGTTAACCAAGCTTACAAGGAATGGTGGAACAAGTCTGATAGCGAAATTGTTGGCTATCCGATGGGCGATGTTCTTGGTGAAGATTTGTTTACACAAGTAGTCAAGCCGCGCTTAGATAAATGTTTGGCTGGAGAAACGATTCAAAGCGACCATTGGTGCGAACGTCCCGGCTTTACACGGCGGTATATCAGCGTTACCTATACACCTTACCGCGAAGCAGATGGTACCATTTCCGGCGCGCTGATTATCCTGCATAATCTGACTAAGCTCAAACAAGCCGAAGAAGCTTTACGGGAAAGCGAAGAAAAGTTTCGTCAACTGGCTGAACACATCCAAGCGGTATTTTGGATGACGGATATTAAAAGTCAGCAAGTTATTTACGTCAGCAAAGCCTTTGAAACTATCTGGCAAAAAAGTTGTCAAAGCGTTTATGAAAATTTTTCCGAGTGGTTAAACACTATCCATCCAGAGGATCGCCAGCGGGTGAATATTTCACTCAGCGAACAACTGCAAACAGGGCGCTCTGATATCAAATATCGGATTATCCGCCCCGATGGTTCTATTCGTTGGATTCGCGATCGCGCTTTCCCGATCAAAGATGACTTGGCGGAAATTGTGCGGATTGCGGGGATTGCAGAAGACATTACGGAACTGCAAAAAGTTGAACAAATCAAGAGTGAGTTTATTGGGATTGTCAGTCATGAACTGCGCACACCTTTAACTGCAATTCGTGCATCACTGGGTTTATTAAATAGTGGTATTTACGACAACAGACCAGACAAGTTTAGGCGCATGATTGAAATTGCAGCCATTGATAGCGATCGCCTAGTGCGCCTAGTCAACGATATTCTCGATTTGGAACGCTTAGAATCAGGTCGATGTGTTTTAGACAAAACCACCTGTGGAGCCGCTGAGTTAATTGAACAAGCAGTACAGGGCGTTAAAGCGATCGCTCAACAACAAAATATCACTTTTAATATTTATCCCACCGATGCTCAAGTTTGGGCAGCAGCTGATGCAATCATTCAAACACTCAACAATTTATTAAGTAATGCCCTAAAATTTTCACCAGCCAATTCCACTATCACTATCAGCGTCCACCAGCAAGTAGAGCATGTACTATTCCAAATTAGCGATCGCGGTAGGGGAATCCCCGCAGATAAGTTAGAAGCAATTTTTGGCAGATTTCAACAAGTAGATGCTTCAGATTCTCGCGATAAAGGTGGTACTGGTTTAGGATTAGCAATTTGTCGTAGTATTATTGATCAACATAATGGGCAAATCTGGGCAGAAAGTACCCCAGGTGAAGGAAGTACATTTTTCTTTACGCTACCATTACCAGGGAAGTAAAAGATAATTAACTGTTGACTGTTGATTGTTGACCATTGACTGTTGATTGTTGACAACTGACAACCGACAACCGACAACTGACAACTGACAACTGACTAATGACTACTAAAAAATTGTTAATTGTGGATGACGAAGAACGTATCCGGGAACTGGTACAAGCTTGTCTGGAAGAATTGGGAGGATGGGCGACGCTCACCGCTGCATCAGGAAAAGAAGGGTTACAAATAGCACAAAGCCAAAGTGTTGATGCCATTTTGCTTGATGTGTCTATGCCTGATATGGACGGTTTTACAGTCTACGAACAACTTCAAGCAGACTCCGTAACAGAATCTATACCTGTGATATTTCTGACAGCAAAAGTTCAGCCGAGCGATCGCGCCCGCTTTGCCCAAATGAAAATTGCTGGTGTGATTACCAAACCCTTTGAACCTCTGAAAATTTCTCAAAATGTCGCTGAAATTCTGGGGTGGGTGGACTAAAAAAAGTTTAAAAAAAAATTTAGTTCTTTATTAGTTCTTTATTATTGTATTTTACCTTTCTAATTACAGACAAATGTTTCTCACACCCAGGAAAGGTATATGCAGACTTTAGAGAAGACGACTCTAGCCACCAAAACCATATTATTGCTTGACGATGAAACTAATATTCGGGAGTTGTTAGAACTGTGTCTCACAGATTTAGGTGGTTGGCATGTATTAACTGCTGAGTCTCCATTTACCGGTTTAAAAATAGCAGAAATCAATTCTCCAGATGCAATTTTACTAGATTTATCTATGCGTGGCAGTTTTATGCTGCTAAAACAACTCAGAAAAAATGTGAAAACTCAAGAAATTCCTGTTATTCTATTGAGTACTACAGCCCGGTGGTTAGATCCGCAATTTATGCAAGAGTATAAAGTTGCAGGTATCATTCTCAAACCTTTTAATCCCGTTTCGCTGACGGTGGAAATTTCCGCAATACTCAAATGGAATTCTCCACCATGCTGTAATTTGTAATTTCAATTCATATTTTTTCCCTCTCTTTAGGAACTGCATTTTAAATTTTATATCCATTCAAAAAATATTTGTAACCTTAACTCTATATATAGGGACGCAAAGCTTTGCGCCCCTAATTTTTTATTTGGGTTAACTTTGAGAATTTTAGACCAAATTCGGTTCAGATAAACCGCCCTTCGATTGACGGAAACTGCCAAGATGAGGAGGAAGCAGAGAGAAGAAAGCAATGCTTAACTAAACTGTGTTTGCAGACAAGCTACAGACTTTGATTGAGGATACAAAATTCACAAAATTAATATAACTTTATGGAAAATTTGATTGAAGAATAGAAAATTATAGATTGAAGTATCCGATAAAAATTAAGTTTGGCAATGCAACCATTAGATACAGCCAATGTTCAGGCATTTGTGGCTTCAGAATCGATCCACATTCCTGGTTTAATTCAACCACATGGACTATTGCTGACATTGGGCGAGCCAAAACTAGAAATTCTGCAAATTAGTGAGAATGTTAAGCATATTTTGGGTATTAATGGCGAAAAATTGTTAGGAAAACCGCTCAATTATCTATGCTCAAAAACTAAATTTAAAGAAATCTGTCAATATCTGCAACAAGATAACTTAGAAGTCTTTTCCCCCTTAGAATTAAGAATTCGCAGTTTCCTACCATCTTCAGCAAAACATAAGACACAGTGGCAGAATTTTCGAGCTATTTTGCACCGCAGTGATGGATTGTTAGTGATGGAGCTAGAACCTAGTAAAGTCACTAAAAGTAAAGAGTTTCTCAAGTTTTATCATCTTTTAAAAGAAGCGATCGCCAAAATTCGCCAACCGGAAAGCTTCAATGATTTACTCACAACTTTGGTGCAGCAAGTAAGACAAATTACCGGGTTCGATCGTGTCATGGTTTATCAGTTTGCTAAGGACAATAGCGGTGTTGTAGTTGCCGAAGACAAAGCCACACATTTAGAAACTTATCTCAACTTACATTACCCAGCTTCTGACATTCCCGAACAATCCCGCAAAATCTTTTCTGAAAATTGGCTGCGGTTAATTCCCGATGTCAACTATCAACCGGTGCGGCTAATTCCTCATAATCACCCCATTAGTAACACTCCGCTTAATCTCATTAGTGCCCACTTACGGAGTGTATCACCTTGCCATCAGAAATATCTGCAAAATATGGGTGTGACAGCTTCAATGACGATTTCTTTGATTAACGAGAAACGACTTTGGGGACTGATAGCTTGTCATCATTACAATCCCAAATATTTAGATTATGAAACGCGCAAAGCTTGCGAATTTCTCGGACAGTTTGCCTCGGTAGAATTATTGTATCAGCAAGAACAAGAAATCAATCGTTACCGCTTCCAAGTGAAATCGATTCAAGAAAAATTGCGACAAGCTTTTACTCAAGAAACGAGTTTGATTGAATCAGTGCTGCGACGTAAGCAAGCTGATTTATTGAATTTGGTTCACGCTCAGGGAGCCGCCTTAATTTTAGATAATGAAGTTTCCCTGTTGGGTGAGACACCATCTGCTGATGAAGTGCAAGCATTGATGGCTTGGCTATTAGAAAAAGAGCGTCAACCAATGTTTGTTACTGATTCCCTCTGGCAACTTTACCCCCAGGCGCAGCAATTTAAAGCTGTTGCTAGTGGTATTTTAGCGATTTCGATTGTGCTACGGCAAAAATCTTATCATATTGTCTGGTTTAGACCGGAGCAAATTCAAACAGTAAACTGGGCAGGCGATCCTCATAAAGCAGTATCTATTTCAACAATCGCTGGAGAAATGCGCCTGTCACCCCGAAAATCCTTTGAACTTTGGAAACAAACTGTTGAAGCAAAATCCCTACCTTGGCAAGCAGTAGAGATTGAGGCGGCTTGGGAAATGCGCAACACTTTGATGTTGGGAGTATTGGAGTTTTCGCAACTAGCCCTAGAACAAGCCGCTGAACAAGCTGCGATCGCTAACTTAGCAAAAAGTCAGTTTCTCGCCAAGATGAGCCATGAATTGCGTACCCCACTCAACGCCATTTTGGGCTTTACCCAATTAATGTCTCGTGATAGTGCTACTCCCGGCGAATTTCGGGAAAACTTAAGTATCATCAGCCGTAGTGGAGAACATCTCCTGACAATGATCAATGATGTTTTGGAAATGTCGAGAATTGAAGCAGGACAGTTACTTCTGACTGAAAGCTGTTTCGATTTACATCGACTGTTTAAGTCGATCAACGATATGTTTGCTCTCAAAGCATCGGAAAAAGGTTTGCACCTAAGTAGTGAGTGGGATGCTACTGTTCCCCATTATGTATGTGGTGACGAAGCAAAACTGCGGCAAATCACAATTAACTTGCTAGGGAACGCAATTAAATTTACTAGCGCAGGAAGAATTCAGGTGAGAGTCAGGGCTGTTGTATTAGGCGATACCCACATTTTGCCTACCAATGCTACCAATTCTCAACCGACAATCTTACTGCATCTAGAAATCACAGATACCGGATGTGGTATTGCCCCCTCAGACTTGGAATCTATTTTTACCGCCTTCATCCAAACCGAACAAGGTCGTCATGCTCAAGGTACGGGTTTAGGTTTATCTATCAGCCGTCAGTTTGCGCGGTTGATGGGTGGTGATATTACAGTCCAAAGTACTGTAAACCAAGGCTCAACGTTTATCTGTCAGGTATACCTATCTTTAGCCACTTCGGTAGATTTGGTTGCTTCCCCAGCTACCCGCAATATTGTGGGATTGGAACCAGGACAACCCATGTACCGGATTCTTGTGGCTGAAGATGTTCCCGAAAACCGCCAATTACTGGTCAAATTACTGCAATCTGTGGGGTTTGAGGTTTGTGCTGTGGAAAATGGTGCCGAGGCGATCGCCCAATGGCAGGAATGGCAACCCCATCTCATTTGGATGGACATGCAAATGCCCGTGATCAATGGTTACTTAGCAACTCAGAAAATCCGCGCAAAAGATAACGAAAAAAAGGTCGTGATTATTGCGCTGACAGCTTCTGCTTTTGAAGAAGATCGCCTTGCTAGTCTTAAGGCTGGTTGCAATGACTACTTAGCTAAACCTTTTACGGAAACAGCACTGTTTGAGAAAATGGCACTTCACTTGGGGGTACGCTATTTCTACAGCCCAGAAGCTATATCAGATGTTAATCGCCCAACTTCCCAACCCCAAGCCCTCACGCCCCAAGACTTACAAGTTATGCCAATCAATTGGATTAGCCAGATGCATGAAGCAGCTTTAGATTTGAATGATGCCAAACTCTACGAACTAATTACCCAAATTCCTAGTCAATCACAACCTTTGGCTGATTCACTAAAATATTTAGTCGATAATTTTCAATTAGAAGCGATCGCTAACCTTACGGAATTTTAGATTTTGGATTTCCGATTAATTACTAACTTAATTTTAATTAAAATACCTATGTCTAATTTACTCAAACCAGCATCGCAAACAAATATTTTACTTGTAGATGACACCCCTGATAATTTGCGGTTGCTATCTAAAATGTTGGAATTGCAGGGTTATATTGTGCGCAAATCTTTGAATGGGAGAATGGCATTACAAGCTGCTCAACGAGATCCGCCAGATTTAATTTTGCTGGACATTAATATGCCAGAAATGAATGGCTACGAAGTTTGTCAGAAATTAAGAACTTTAGAAGGAACGCCGAAAATTCCGATTATTTTTATTAGCGCTCTCGATCAATTAAATGATAAAATCCGTGCCTTTGAATTGGGTGGACAGGACTATATTACTAAACCATTCCAAGAGTTAGAAGTACTAGCAAGAATTAGAAATCAACTGTTTATTCAACAACATCGTCAGCGATTGGAGCAGGAAATTCAGGAACGTCAACGTGCTGAAGCCCTACTCCAACTATTAAATATTGATTTAGAACAACAAGTACAACTGCGGACTTCGCAATTACAACAATCTTTAAACTTTGAAGCCACACTCAAACGGATTTCTGATAAAGTTCGGGACTCCCTCGATCAACATCAAATTTTGCAAAGTGCTGTAGAAGAATTAGCGATCGCTTTGCAGGTAAAATGCTGCGATGCTGTACTTTATGAGCGCGACCGCCAAGCTGCAAACATCCGCTATCAATATGTGATGTCAGGGCAAAATCTGACTCAAGAGCAAATGCTATATATGGTAGATGCACCAGAAATTTACCAGCAATTGCAACGACACAAATCCTATTGCGCGTTCTGTCAAATTCAATCTCCCGAAATTTCCAACCAATCGGCTATTTTAGCCTGTAGTATTTTTGATGATCGGGTAGAAGCAACTGGAATTTTGGGCGATTTATGGCTATTTAAAGATATCGATGCTAGTTTCACGGAAATAGAAGTTAAATTAGTGCAACAGGTAGCAAATCAATGCGCGATCGCCTTGCGCCAAGCCCGGCTCTATGAAGCCGCCCAAAGCCAGATTGGAGAACTTCAGCGCATCAGCCAACTCAAAGACGATTTTCTCCACACTGTTACCCATGAATTGCGATCGCCCATCGCTAACATGAAAATGATCGTTCAGTTGTTGAGTAGCTTAATTGAACCAGAAGATCAACTGAGTTTGCAGATGTCTTCATCATCTGATCAAAATGGTCAAATTTTTCAGTATCTTGCTGTTTTGCAGGAAAATTGCGATCGCGAACTTCAGTTACTCGAAGACATTTTAAGCTTGCAACATTTAGAAGCTGGAACCTACCCCCAACAACTGACAAACATTAATCTTCATTACTTAATTTTGCACATCGTTGAACCATTTGAAAGGTTAATTCCCAATCAGCAGCAAATCTTTGAAGTCAATCTTGCACCGGAGTTACCAACCGTTAAAATTGATTCATTTAGCCTCAGCCGCATTATTACAGAACTACTCAACAATGCTTGGAAATATACGCCCCCTGAGGAGACAATTTCCCTCAATGTCAGCATTGTTGAAGACAAAATAGCTAAGCCACAGCCAATTTCCTATCCCAGAAAACGCCACTCATCCTGTTTACAAATAACCGTCAGCAACACAGGAGTAGAAATTTCTCCCGCAGAACTCCCCCGGATTTTTGATAAATTTTATCGCGTTCCCAATCAAGATCCTTGGAAACATAGCGGTACTGGCTTAGGGCTAGCATTGGTAAAAAAACTGGTTGAGTACATGAATGGAATCATCTTGGCAGAAAGTGGAAATAATCAGACTCAGTTCATTCTGCGATTTCCTTTTGTGCCGATCATCACAGATGATTTTACCAATGAGTTTTGATTTGGGCATGGGGCATGGGGCATTGGGCATGGAGCATTGGGTATTTCCCTTGTCTCCCTAAACCCCAGTCTGTAGAGGAATTAGACTTACCTGTTTGCTTGTACTATCCCAAACGATCCAGCTACAAGAATTGTCTACATCATCGGCGTTATTTGTCACCTTAAAGTACAACTTGTTGCCATTTTTTGGTTCAATGGCAAAATCGGCATTTTGGGCATAAACAACTTTAAAACCTTTATCTCGGAGACAATACATCGCCCAAGCTTTCAACGATTGCTTATAGGGTTCGTGGGGAATGGGTGGTTTTGTAATTGCGTCTTCAATGACTTTAAATATCTGCATTGATACCATTTGCGTGATAAAGGTGATACTGAAGATTGGGGGCAGCCGTCAATGAGCGATCGCTCCCAATAAACTAAGTGTGCCATACTCTCTACTCTTCAAGACTGGGGATTATTCACTACAAAAGTTTAATTCTTAACTCGGAGCAACGCGAAGTGACTTATACCATTAACGCCACCCATAATCCCAATTTACGCAGTTGGGTTGAATTAGCAAATCAACCAAATACCGATTTTCCGATCCAAAACTTGCCTTTTGGCGTATTTCGCCGCCAAGATAGCCTAGAAACTCCCCGCATCGGGGTAGCAATTGGCGACAAAATTTTAGATTTAGCTAGATGTTACCAACTGAGCTTATTATCAGAACTCCCCGAACAGGTGCAAATCGCCTGTACAGCACCTAATTTAAATCTATTAATGGGAATGGAAATTACCCCTAGATTAGCTTTGCGTCATCGCCTCAGTCAGTTGTTGCAAGCTGATACACAACCCCATCCCCCAGCCGAAATTCTGATATCAATGTCTAATGCTGAACTTTTACTACCTGCATCTATTGGAGATTATACTGATTTTTACGCTTCCATATTTCACGCCAGCAACGTCGGTAAGCTTTTCCGTCCCGATAATCCTTTACTGCCCAATTACAAATACGTACCTATCGCCTATCATGGACGTGCTTCCTCAATTGTGCCAAGCGATACTGCAATTAAGCGTCCTAGCGGGCAAATCAAACCCCCAGCAGATTCAGTTCCTAAATTTGCACCTTCGCAAATGTTGGACTATGAATTAGAAGTTGGTTTTTTTGTCGGCTTGGGTAATCAACCAGGAGAACCTATACATATAGATCAAGCAGAAGCACATATATTTGGACTGTGCTTAGTTAATGATTGGTCAGCGAGGGATATCCAAGCTTGGGAATACCAACCCCTAGGGCCATTTTTAGCCAAGAGTTTTGCTACCACAATTTCCCCTTGGGTAGTTACATTAGAAGCTTTAACACCGTTTCGCTGTCCGGCTTTTAGTCGTCCTGAAGGCGATCCTCAGCCGCTAACTTATCTGTCTTCGCCAAGCGATCGCAGTTTAGGCGGTATCAACATTACACTAGAAGTCTGGATAAGTTCAGCACAGATGCAACAACAGGGTATACAGCCTTGGCTTTTGAGTCGCGGTTCTTTCCAGCAAATGTATTGGACATTAGCGCAAATGCTTACCCATCACGCTAGTAATGGTTGTAACCTGCGTCCAGGAGATTTACTGGCTAGTGGTACAGTTTCCGGTGCGGAAGTTGGTTCCCAAGGTTGCTTATTAGAAATTACGCAGCGCGGTTCTCAGCCAATTACACTACCTACAGGCGAAATTCGCAAATTCTTAGCTGACGGTGATGAAGTTATTTTGCGCGGATATTGTGAAAGCGCAGGGTACAACCGCATTGGATTTGGCGAATGTCGCGGTAGAATTTTAAACTGCTGACAATGTTTGGATCGCAGACAAAAGAGAATACGGTTAAGTTCAGAAAACACTTCTGTGGAGGAAACAAAACAAGGCGAAATTCTAGCCGAGGCTGGCTCTAAACCAAACTTCAGAAGTACTAACAGCTCTCAGCTAGGTTTTAAACAAACTATTTTTTATACTGGACATAACTTTTATTTGGTAGATCGCAAGCGGCTTCAACGTAGTCATCTGTGACATAGCACCGAATACGCGAATCAGAAGAACGCAATGTATCTTGAATGTTGACATTCTTATCGTTGAGCACAATCCGATTAATATAATAGGATCGCGTTCTTTGACCTTTCCATACTACGCCATCTTGGTATTTTCCCGGAGGACTGTTAAAGTCCGTGTAAAAAGTAATGCTTCCTGCTGGAAAGTCAAAGGAAAACTGCCTGCCATTCTTACGATCGGCTATACTTCTAAACGCATTACATTTTGCCAGGATTTGGCGTTCCCGGTTGACGAAAATAGCATGGTAACAGTCTGATAAGCCATTAGTTGTGCTATTTATTTGGCTGGCTAGGAGTTTAGAGTTAGTTTCTGTGGCGTTTACAGGGGATGGTAGTGCGATCACTGTAGAAATCACAGTAGCAATAATCATTTAATCGCAAAAGTTCTCTAAGTATATACGCAGGCACAGTAAGAATTTATCACAGCGTCACTCTGTCCTAGCAGTCTCAAAAAGCTATTCATCAACTCTTCATATTCAGAAGGTAGAGGAAATCCCCATGATTCAAGTTAGGGGATTTAACTTTGTTAAGTAGTGAGGCAAATGTGCCGCAAAAACTATTTAAATTGGTATCACATACCCCCAAAATAACGCCCGCAGCCTGGAAGCCTGGTTCTAACAGTAAAAAGCCCACTTGAGTGGGCTTTGTTTGATTAGCCGCACCATTCTATGGTGACGGCGGGATTAGGGGATGAACCAAGGTTCTTATCCTGGATTCGCCAAGCAGCATCCTATTCATAAACAGGATGCTGTTTAACAATTAATAAGGCCACTTCCAATCACGGATTTCTGGCATATCTTCGCCATGACGCTCAATGTATTGCTTATGCTCAATTAGCTTATCTTGCAACATTTGCTTGACGTAGGCGGCTTTTGCACCAAGTTTTGGTACGCGATCGATTACGTCCATGACTAAATGGAAGCGATCGAGATCGTTAAGAACAACCATATCAAAGGGAGTGGTGGTAGTACCTTCTTCTTTGAAACCGCGTACATGCAAGTTGTGGTGGTTGGTATGGCGATAGGTTAGGCGGTGAATCAGCCAAGGATAACCATGAAAAGCAAAGATTATCGGTTTATCGGTGGTAAAAATTGTGTCGAAGTCTTTGCTGCTTAAACCGTGGGGATGTTCGCCTTTGGGTTGCAGTGTCATCAAATCTACCACGTTGACTACCCGCACTTTTAACTCTGGGAAGTGCTGACGCAAGATATCCACAGCCGCTAAGGTTTCTAAGGTGGGAATATCACCAGCACAAGCCATGACTACATCTGGTTCGCTACCTTTATCATTACTTGCCCATTCCCAAATACCCAAGCCCTTAGTACAGTGCTTAATAGCAGAGTCCATGTCTAAGTACTGTAAAGCTGGCTGTTTACCGGCAACGATGACGTTGACATAATGCTTACTTCGGAGACAGTGGTCTGTCACCGACAGTAAAGTATTAGCATCGGGGGGTAAATAGATGCGGACAACTTCTGATTTTTTGTTGGCTACCAGATCAATAAAACCAGGGTCTTGGTGAGAAAAACCGTTGTGGTCTTGTCGCCACACATGGGAAGTCAGTAGGTAGTTAAGGGATGCAATTGGTCTGCGCCAAGGTATATCAAGGGTAATTTTTAACCATTTGGCGTGCTGGTTGAACATCGAATCTATGATGTGGATAAACGCCTCATAGCAAGAGAAGAACCCGTGACGACCTGTGAGCAAGTAACCTTCTAACCAACCTTGACAGCAAGTTTCACTGAGCATTTCCATCACTCGCCCATCGGGTGATAGATGTTCGTCTTCGGGAAGAATTTTAGCAGTCCAAGTGCGGTCTGTAACGTCAAATACCGCATCTAAACGGTTGGATTGGGTTTCATCGGGGCCAAAAATGCGGAAATTGCGGCTTTCTTCGTTAAATCGCATGATGTCCCGCAGAAATTTGCCTGTGACTTTAGTAGCTTCGGCTTCAACTGTTCCTGGGTGGGGAACATCTACGGCATAGTTTTGGAAACCAGGCATTTTCAGGTCGCGCAATACGATACCGCCATTGGTATGGGGATTATCGCCCATGCGCCGATGTCCTTGGGGAGCCAGTTCTGCTAATTCGGGAATTAGCTTACCGCTATCATCAAAAAGTTCTTCTGGTTTATAACTTTTTAACCAATCTTCTAATAACTTCAGGTGTCCTGGCTTTTTCGCGATTTCGCCAAAAGGAACTTGGTGCGATCGCCAAAAATCTTCTGTCTTTTTCCCATCTACTTCTTTGGGGCCTGTCCAGCCTTTGGGAGTCCGCAGAATAATCATCGGCCATTGTGGGCGTTCGGTAAAACCATGTACCCTGGCTTCCCTTTGAATACTTTGAATTTCTCCAATGATAGTATCTAAAGTTGCCGCCATTTGCTGATGCACATCTGCGGGGTCAGAACCTTCGACAAAGTAAGGTTTATAACCATAGCCGATAAATAAGCTTTCTAACTCTTCATGGCTTAACCGCGATAATACAGTTGGGTTAGCAATTTTATACCCGTTGAGGTGTAAAATCGGCAATACCGCACCATCATGGACAGGATTAAGAAACTTGTTAGAGTGCCAGCTAGTAGCTAAAGCACCTGTTTCTGCTTCACCATCACCGACAACAGCCGCCACAATGAGATCGGGATTGTCAAAAGCCGCACCGTAGGCGTGGACAAGTGCATAACCAAGTTCGCCACCTTCATGAATTGAACCAGGGGTTTCTGGCGCTACATGGCTGGGAATTCCACCAGGGAAGGAAAATTGTTTAAAAAGTCGTTGCATCCCCTCAACATCTTGGGAAATGTTCGGGTAGTATTTGCTGTAAGTTCCTTCTAGGTAAGTATTGGCGACGATTCCCGGCCCACCATGACCAGGCCCGGCAATATAGATGGTATTTAGGTCATACTTTTTAATTACCCGATTTAAATGCACGTAGATAAAATTCAAACCGGGTGTTGTTCCCCAGTGACCTAAAAGTCTGGGTTTGACATGTTCTAGCTTGAGTGGTTCTCGTAGCAGCGGATTGTCAAGGAGATAGATTTGTCCTACAGAAAGATAATTAGCTGCACGCCAGTAGGCGTTTATCTTCCGCAATTCTTCATCCTTTAAAGGCTTTGGTTGAGTTGGACTTGCTAAAGTCATATCAAACTCCATTACATGAGGATGGTGACGAATTCATTCAATCAGTATGCAAGTTTACTTATCTAGCGCTTGAGTGTCATCTTACTCATGACAAATTTTTCCAGTATTTTGCTGGAAGGTAGCAATTAATTGCTTTGCCAGACAGTTATTCGCCCAAATCTAAAATAAATATAAAAAAACACCAATGACGAATTCTCTGCCAGAGTAACAAATTTATCAGGCTATCTATCTTATTTTTAAGATTGTTTTTACGATTAAATTCCTGATTTATGTAAATTATTACAATCAGATAAATTGGTATTTTAGAAAACATATCTGAGAGTTATGACTGATTTATTGCGAATAAATAGCTAAATATTAACGGGGATCAAAAATTTATTTGTTTTGGCTTCTCTACGCCAAGAATTTTGATGTGACAAATCACAAAACGTCACATCAAAGCTAGTTTCAGGAATTTTAAAATTCTACTTTTAGCAGGGGAGAATCAAGTTGTCTTACATTTAAATTAGCGCAAGAAAGTCGGCAATATGACTTGCATCCCAGAGCTTGATTTACTTTAGCTAGGCTCAATAAATTTAATGGCAAATTTTGCGTAAATTTTCCACCTATCGGGTGAAGACAAATGTTGCTTGGATTGTAGCACTAGTATTCAAGGAGGCAGAGGGGCAGGGAGCAGGGGGGAAGAAATAACTTTGGAATATTGACTCTTGCCCAATGCCCAATGCCCAATGCCCCATGCCCAAAATTAAATTTCTAATAATCCAGGTGGGGGTGTAATTTCAATGCGACCGGCTGGGATATCAACAACAGGTGCGATCGCTTCTACAAAGGGAACTAAAATTTTCTTCTGGTTCTTATTCTGTGCAAATCCTGGATCTAACTCTACTTCCAATAGATCGTTGCCTGCGGGAATAATATCTACCACCTTACCCACCAATTCCCCCGATGCTTGCAAAAAGACTGCTAAGCCAAGCAAATCGGGGACATAAAATTCATTTTCTGCCAATTGGGGGCGATCGCTTATTGGTACCATTAACTGACAATCGCGCAATTCTTCAGCTTGGCTGCGATTGTTCACTCCAGCTAATTTAATCACGTATAAATTCTTCCCTTCAATGTAACGCCCTTCCAGCAATTCCACAGGCTGCGGTTCTTTAGCTCCTGGACGCAACAACCAGCGTTTTCCTGCTACCTCAAACCGTTCCGGAAAGTCAGTATTCGGATACACCCGCATCTCTCCAGCCAATCCTTGAGGTGCAACAATCTTACCAATATCTAGCCAATCATCTAACTTTAGGCTTTCCCTTGGCGATATTGGATTAATCTCTTTTTTCCTTTCCTTGTTCGCGTTCTTCGTGTCTTCGCGGTTCATTCCCATTATTTAATTGAAATTTTAGATGGTGCGTTAGCCTACGGCATAACACACCCTACCACTTTCTCTAGCGCCGAGCGAAGTCGAGGCGCTGTCTTCTCTTAAGCGCTCACAGTTGCACTTTGATATATTTGTTCTACCGCCTTCGCCAACCGACGCATCCCGGTTACCAATTCCTCATCGCTACCGGTGAGGCTGATACGGACGCATTGTTGTTTGTGCGGCCATTCTTCTTTTAAACCAGGAAAGAAGGTACTACCAGGCACCACAATTACACCTACTTTCTTTAACTCTTGGTACAATTCCCAATCACTAATTGGTAAATCCTGTAACCACAACCAAGCAAAGATTGCGCCTTCACCGCGATGCAGGAACCAAGGTAAGTCCTTGGGCATGGAGGCTTCTAAGGTATTTTCTAATACGCTGAATTTGTTTTGATAGAAGGGACGAATCACTTGTTCGGCAATTTCTGCTAACGCGCCAGAATTAATCGCCCGTGCGGCGATCGCTTGTCCATAACGCGATGAATGCAAGCTAGCATTAGTTTGGAATGACTCCAAAACTTGAATCGTCTTTTCATTACCGATCGCAATCCCGATTCTTTCCCCTGGTAACCCAGCTTTCGACAAACTGGTGCAATGCAGGATATTTTCTGCAAATATCAACGACATATCCGTGAAGTTCAGCGCGGGGAAAGGCGGCGCATAAGCGGAGTCAATTAAGACTGGTACATCGTAAGGTGCAGCTAAAGCCGCAATTTTTCTCACTTCTTCATCGGTAAGCACGTTACCTGTAGGATTACAGGGACGAGAAAAAATCACACAACCTGTGCTTTCAGAAATTGACAGTTGGCTGAAGTCAGGACGATATTTAAACCTGTGGGCAGGTGCATCAATATCTAAAGCTGGCTTATAAGCTACTAAAGCTTCCGGTGCTAGACAAAGTCCACCATAACCAGTGTAATCAGGACTTAAAGGTAAAACTATTTGCTTGAGTTCCCCTGTAGTCGTGTAACCACCGAAAGCATTAGCGGCGTAAAAATAGAGAGTTTGACTACCGGGAGTAATTAAAATATTGCGAGCAGTTAAATCTAAACCGTAGCGACGATTAAAATCATTAGCGATCGCTTCTATTAATGGTGCGTAACCTTGACTAGAACCGTAACGACAAACTACCTCGCCATATTCTGAGCTAGCCAGCAAATCTGCTGTACAATCGCGCCATAACCGTTCTACTGCGGGCAAAATTAGCGGATTACCCGCGCTCAAATTAATCAATTCCTGCCCTGCGCCAGATTGCAGCGTTTCGATAATATCCTTCATAATCGCTCGCACGCCGGTCAGGTTGGACATTTGAGCGCCAATTTTCGTAAGGGCAGGATTCATAGGCTGTGACTAATAATTTATTGAGGAATTTACTAAATTCTTATGAGGGAATTTCTGCTAGCAAAAGTTTACATCATTGCCAATACAGCGATTTCCATCTTTTATTAATCTAACTAGAGAATGACATTTTAACAAAGTTACGATATTTTATTTTGCTTCAGTTGTCCGCCTTTCCATTTCCTAGCTCTACGACGCCAACTTCTGTAAACTCATAAAAGCCCATTAACGCAACTTGTATATTAGGAGGGCTAAGGCGTGGAAGTTAAAGCCGCAGTCGCTTACGGCGCAGGTAAGCCATTAACTATAGAAACCGTTCAATTATCAGGGCCGCAAGCTGGGGAAGTTTTGGTAGAAATTAAAGCGAGTGGTGTTTGCCATACCGATGCTTTTACCCTTTCCGGTGAAGATCCTGAAGGTTTATTTCCTGCCATCTTAGGACATGAGGGCGCTGGTGTGGTGGTGGAAGTGGGTGCTGGCGTAAAGAGTGTAAAACCAGGCGATCGCGTTATTCCCCTTTACACCCCAGAATGTCGTCAGTGTGAATATTGTCTCAGCCTCAAAACTAATCTTTGCCAAGCTATTCGCCCTACTCAAGGACGCGGTGTCATGCCTGATGGTACCAGTCGCTTTAGCATTGGTGGCAAAATGATACATCATTATATGGGCACATCTACCTTCGCCAACTATACAGTTTTACCCGAAATTGCCGTTGCCAAAATTCGCGAAGATGCGCCATTTGATAAGGTTTGTTACATCGGCTGCGGCGTGACAACAGGTATTGGTGCAGTTATTTATACAGCTAAAGTAGAACCAGGTGCAAAGGTAATAGTTTTTGGCTTAGGTGGGATAGGCTTAAATGTGATCCAAGGGGCGCGGTTAGTAGGAGCCGATATGATTGTTGGCGTAGATATTAATCCCAGTAAACGCGCCTTAGCCGAAAAATTTGGCATGACACACTTTGTTAACCCTCAAGAAGTTGAAGGCGATTTAGTTCCCTATTTAGTTGACTTAACCAAAGGCGGTGCTGATTACACTTTTGAATGTATAGGTAATGTGAAAGTGATGCGTCAAGCCTTAGAATGCTGTCATAAAGGTTGGGGTGTGAGTGTAATTATTGGTGTTGCTGGTGCGGGACAAGAAATTACTACTCGTCCCTTTCAATTAGTAACTGGCCGCGTATGGAAAGGTTCAGCTTTTGGTGGTGCTAGAGGACGTACAGATGTACCGAAAATTGTTGATTGGTATATGGATGGCAAGATAAATATTGATGATTTAATTACTCATGTCATGCCAATTGAGCAAATTAATCATGCCTTTGAATTGATGCACAAAGGTGAATCAATTAGAAGTGTAGTGACATTTTAAATTGGGGCATTGGGCATTGGGCATTGGGTATTGGGCATGAGAAATATAAATTTTCATAATTTTTTGTTGACGGTTGACGGTTGATTGTTGAAAACTAACCACTGACACCTGACACCTGACAACTGACAACTGACAACTAACTAATCAATTTCCGCTTCTACAGGAATCAAAACACACCCGTTAATCTTCCAAAGGGCATCACGCTGCTTGTCCATGATATACAATGCCCTGACAGGAATGCCATCGGGGCCAAGCAATAGTACTAGTTGAGTTATCTTTCCATGAATGGTTTTAATCTTCTCAAAGAAGACAGAACGAGGACGATACACCGCAGGATAGCCTAAGCGCACCATCTGTATAAAGTTTTCGGGGTTGCGGAATTGGATTTGAATTTCTGGGCTGGCAAGGGCAAAAGCACCTGCGCTATCATCCTTCTGAAAGGCTGCTAATTGCCGTTCAATTGTCTCGCGGATGGCGATGGCATCACTGGGAGAAATGTCCATAGATTTAAAATAGCGATCGCTCAATTATTGCGCTCTGTCGATTTTAATTCTATGTTTTCTATTTGCGCTCGCCAAACATCATACCCATCTAACGATAAATGCAATCCATCTGTGGTTAAATCCTGGCGCAATTTGCCTTCTAAGTCTGTAAACCACTTGTACATATTTTCATATGTAACTTTCTCTTGTTTGGCAATTACTTCTAGTTGATTGTTCAGATTACGAATTCTTTGATTAGAAATAGTGGGTAAGCGGGTTGGTAAGATTGACTGCACAATTATCTGCGCATTGGGGTGAGTCTTCCGTAAACTGCGCATAATTCGCCGATGATTGCGCAAAATTACTTCATCTTTTGTACCCTTTCTTAAATCGTTAATCCCAGCCATGATATAAATTACATCTGGTCGGGTTTCCGAAAATGCTGACAATCTTTTTAAAATACCAGTAGAAGTATCGCCTGATATACCTTGATTTAACCATAATTTGCCAGCAGGTAGTTTTTCTTGGGGAAACCACATGCTTAAAGAATCACCAACTAAAATACCGAGAGAATTTGTCCCTTTGCTGCGGGCGATCGCTTTGGCTTCTAAGATTAATAAACGTTTCCAATCTTCATAGGTTAATTGCCGTTTGTTTGCTGACTCTAATGGTTGCAAACTATCTATAAATAGACGTTTACTCTGTTGAACTGTCTTTAAAGCCTCTAATCTTTGATCGTAAAGCTGACTCCCTGATACCAACACCCGATTAGCTTCTGGGAAAGTATAATTTACTGATAATTCTGCTAGAGTGGCTAATTTTTGATTGCTGGCTGCTGGTAACGCCAAGCCAAACTGAGGGTTAATTTTTTCACCTGTTATTGGCTGAGAAATTTCTGATGCTTGCAAACCTTGGTGAGTAAATTCTGGTAAGAATAAATTCACGCTTGGAATGCTTTGATGATTGATTTTTGACTGGGAACCCTGTTGTAAACCCCAATTAAATCTAGAATGTTCTGGCAGAATAATCGACATCTGGGGAAGAGCCGATGCTGGTATTGCCAATACTGTTAACAAGCTTGCTGTCAACAGATAAGGGTCCCTCATCGCATTTTCTCTCCTATACTCATTGCTTTTACTTATGACAGTAGTAATTAACTAAATTCAGGAAACTTTATTTCGGTGTAACTTCTTATTTTGATTTACTCTGTCTCTATCTGTAAAGCGGATTCGCGGGGTTCACTTTGACATTTTACAATCTCTTTAAACCGAATTTTTACCGAGATCCTACATCTGCGATCTGTTTTTTGTACTTTAATTACAAATAGAATTTAACTTGCTCTCGTACTGCTTACACTGCAATCTCAGTACTTTCACGTTTATTTATCTCGCATAAGCAACGCTAATAGCCATTAATTAAGTGATTTATCCTACTTTTAATTTCAGTATTTACCCTAGTAACTTATAGTGAATGATTCTGTAACTTTCTCATCAAGGAGGCGCTTAAGTTGAATGTTGTTGAGAAGTAAATGACTAAATTCGTGCTTTAATCTCTCATTTAAAGGATTTAATCCCATTTTTGAGGTGCGAGGCTCGGAAAAAATTGATTTTAGTTTTTTCATATTCAATTGGCATCTTCAGGTATCATCATTAAAGCGTGGTATTAATTTAGATTTAAGATGGGAGAAGTAGGACAACACAAACTATACATGGAAAAAGACTGGCGATCGCTTGGCGATGATTTGCGCTACCTGGAGGGATGACATCTATAAATTAACGCAGACTTTTGAAGCCACAATTAAAAATTTAGGCAAAAATCAAAAGAAATAGGCGATTTGGGCGAATATTATAACTAGAGGAATAGGAAAATCAGCTATTTTTCTGTTAATTAGATTTTGTCAACCGTATTATTAATGCTGGGATGCAAAATATGCATTTGATGAATTCAAATAGATTGATATATTTATATAGAATAAACCGATAGGAAATGCTAAGATTTAGGCGAAGTCGTTAATATTTATCTGTTATTTCGTGGCTAGAGCTAGTACTGCGATCGGTGTCAGTCCGATTATTAAGGAGATTGTGCAAAAACAGGCACATTCAACTCGTTTGACTCTCAAAGAGGTTATACTGATGGGGATGTTAGCAATTGATAAACTCGACGATCAAAGTCGTCAAGAGCTAGCAGACGAAGTACATAAAATGCAGGTTAACGGTGAAATATAAACCTGTTTTTTGGGGTCAATAATTAAAAATCCAAAGTGAATATTTTAAATATTCAGAATTTTGCCAGTGATAATTTAGTCCCCAAATAATGTATTAGTACAAGAAATCATTGTTCAGTTTTTGCTGGTTTTTTAATCAAGAATTGTAAAATTTAAAGGATGAAAATGAAGTGATAATTTTATAAAATACATAATTTCATTCAATGTTCCTACTCCATCCCCTCATGGGTGGGGTAATCAGATCCTTCATACTTCATCTTTTACTTGATTAAAACGGTAAAGGCTTCCCCTGACATAATCCTCATTAAGTTCAAAAGCAAGCCATTGGCGTTGCAAAACTTCAGCAGCAAATCCGGTAGTATTAGAACCAGCAAAAGGATCTAATACTACATCACCTTTATCTGTCAAAAATTTAATAAAAAACTCTGCAAAAGCTTGCGGAAATCTTGCAGGATGGGGTTTAATTCCTGCGGCTTTACAGCGACGCAAATAAGCACTATTTGATTCAGTATTGGCAATTTCTAGCAAATTTGGCGGAATTGCACCTTGATTGTCTTTTTGAAATTTATCAGAAATATCATGACCACTAGGACGAATTTTTGCTTGATAGCCATTTTTAAGTAATCGTTTCATACTTTGGCTATAGGGTTTTAAAACTTGTCTGTTGTCTGCTTTCGGATGGGGTGTTTTTGATAACCACCAAACTACATTTACAGAATCTTTGACACGAATTCGTCTGATTGTTACCCACTCTGCTGGGGTAGGTAATCTGGCTGGATTATAGTGATAAAATTCTTGCGCGAGAAAAAAGCCCACTTCTTTGCACAATCTCACTAAAAGTTCATACTGGTAGATACTGCGTACAGGATTACCAGGAAGATAAGCACCGCCTAAATCTAAAACAAATGAGCCATTTTCTGCCAGTATTCTTTTAAACTCAGAAGCGAAAGGTAAAAACCATTCTATATATTTGTCTGCGCTGGCGTTACCATATTCTTTTTGACGCGCAAGGGCAAAAGGCGGCGAAGTCAGAATTAAATTAATACTGTTGTCATCAATAAATTTAATTAGTTCGAGACTATCACCTAAATATACTGCCCCGTGATTTTGAATATAATAAGGGTTAAAATTACTAAATTTATCTGCCTTTTTTATTTTTGCTGTCAAAGTTAACTAATTTTTTTACTGAGATAATTGCTGATATGAGCATAGGTGGAATGCCATCCTAGCTCACAGTAAAAATCTACCATTTTTTGTAGGGAAGAAATTTCCCAGACATAATGATTTTGACGCGATCGCCTTTTGGATCTGGTTCTTTTTCAATATCCAAGGTAAAATCAATGGCGCTCATAATCCCATCACCAAACTTTTCCTGAATTACATCTTTAATGGGCATACCGTATACCTGCATAATCTCGTAGAAACGATAAATCAAAGGATCTGTGGGGACAATTGGCCCCAATCCTTTTAAGGGATATTCGGTCAAATCTTTAATATAGATTGGCCCTAATTCCAGTGTTTCCAGGATTAACTTAGCCTCTTCCTCAGAAGCACTAGCTTGACGATAAAATACCGCTGCAATCCAGATTTCATCCCGTCCAAGAATTTTTTCTAAATCAGCAAAGCTGAGTCCTTTTTGTTTTTTTGCTGCTAAGAGCTTTTGCGTAATTTCTGGTAGAGACATTGACTAAATTTTTGCCATCAGTAATTTTGTTTGAACAAAATTCTACCATGTTAGCAAGCTGACCAAGTAGATGTTATTAGAGCATCCCAGTTTTTATAAACGCCCGCAGGCTCTAAATACGAAGCCTGCGCAAGCAGGCTTTAACTGTTTTTAGCCTGTATAAACAGGATTTGTTTGTGTAGCAATACAGTACTAGGGTATTGATTAAAAAAGTGAGATCCTCCGGATGATATAGCCCGTAATTTAAGTTAATTCCCTAATCAACTCCGACAAAACCAGCTTGCTCAATCGCCTTTTGTCCTTGGTCAGTTAGCAACAGATTAGCATAGGCATTTCCTGCCTTCTGTGCTTGACCTTTGTTTTGTTTAATAATCACAAACAATTGAGAGGTGATGGGATAGCTACCATTTTTGATGGCTTCAGTATTGATTTGGTTGCGCTGACGCGGACATTGTTCTGGCTTTACCAGTGTTTCCTGGTAGGGCGAAACAAAATCGCTAGCAGTGCGACCTATCGGTAAAGGTTTGACGCTACATTGCGGTACGACTGCACGAGCAGAAGCATAATAAATACCACCAGGGGTTTTGCTGAGTTGGCGCAATGCTTCTGTAGTTGAGTAAACATACTTGACATTAGAACCAAGTTCTGATTCTTGTGATTCACCGTTACTAGAGAAGATGATAGTATCTGCATTCTCTGGTGTTTGGGAAAAAGGTGTGATCGGAAGATTTGGCCCGCCTACCTGATTCCAGTTGGTAACTTTACCTAAATAAATTTGCTGCAATTGCTCGACAGTTAAACCTGGTATTTGTAAAGCTGGGTTAACTACCACTGCTACCCCATCAACGCCAATCTGACGTTGCTCCAGTGTAAAACCTCGCGCTTTGGCGATCGCTTTTTCTTCATCTGTCACAGGACGAGAAGACTGGGCAAAATCTAATTGTCCATCAAGTAACATGCGAATTCCGGTGCTAGAACCTGGGCTACCTTTAGCTGGGTTTAAGTACTGCAATTGTAGTTCCGGGCGCGCGCTGAGAATTTGCGAGTCTACTACTTGGCGAATCGGTGCCCAAGCTGTGCTACCACCATAGTTAAATGAGTTAGTTGGAACATCAGCTAGTGATTGAAAAGTTGATCCAGTACTAGAAGTAGATTTGATACTTGAGTTAGTGGCTTCGTTATTATTGCCAGACAATAAACCTGGTTTAAGTAACCACCAGAGCAAGCCGCCAATTACCATCAGTGTCAAGACTTTACCAATAATTAAACCTCTCAAAAAAATAGCGATTTCTTCTTTAATTAAAGCTCTGCCTCGGTTTGTATTGTCCATGTTATTTAGGCGATTGATTGAGATGGAATTTACACAAGTTTCTGGATATTAAAGTTGTTAAGCACGCAGGCAATTATTAGTTAATAACTAGAAAGAAGAATTTAAATTCCTCTTTTTTAGCAGGGTGGGCACTGCCAGCCAATCAAGGTTTTTGTAGGCAGTGCCCACCCTACATTTAGTTATATTTATAGTTAGGATTTAACAATCTCTGCTCTACTGAATGATTTCCAGAAGCAGATAATTGATAAATAAAACTTGCTTTTAGAGAATGTATGGGAGTGGGTTGATTTGGTGGCGATACACTCGTGCGTAAAAAGGTATATATTAAGGCGATAACAATGACACTAGTCATTATTCCTAGCCCCATTCCTAAGAGCAAAATAAACTTTTTATAAACTTGCAAGGAGTTGTCATCTGGATTTTCCAAGGGAGCGGAAAATGCTGAATACTGTGACAACGCGAACTCCGGAATTAGAGCTTGCAAAGCTTCTGCTGCCGATTGGTAACGCTGATTATGGCGCTCGCGTACCATTTTGTCTAAAATATCTGCCAAGCGATCGCTTACCTGGGCTTTGTCACGCCAGATGATTTCTCCTGTTTCGGGATCTTCTTGTAATTCTTCGGGTTTTAAACCTGTTAAAGCTTGAATACCAATCATCCCGACTGCATAAATATCGCTACTCAGTTTTGGTTTTCCTTTAGCTTGTTCGGTTGGCATATAGCCAGGAGTACCTACAGCAATTGTTAATGTATCTCCTTGAATACCCAATTTCTTAATACTGCCAAAGTCAATCAACACAATTTGTTGGTCGGAGTGCCGCCGCATGATATTGTGAGGTTTAATATCGCGGTGAATAATGTTGTGTTGATGAACGAAGCTTAACACTTCTAAGATATCTTTTAATAAATTTAAAACTGCTTCTTCACTTAGAGGTTGTCCGGGAACAATTTCTTGTGTTAAATCATAACCATCAATAAATTCTTGGACTAAATAAAAGTCTCCATCTTCATGAAAATGAGCAAATAATGTGGGAATTTGCTGATGATTTTTGCCGAGTTGATATAAACTTTCTGCTTCTCGATCGAATAGGTTTTTGGCAATAGGAATAACAGCCGGATGGGGATGTTTAGGATAAAAATGTTTGACAACACAGTAGGGTTGTCCTGGTAAATCTAGATCAATAGCTAAGTAGGTATCGCCCGATCCGCCTCTGGCTAAAAGTTGGATAATCTTAAAGCGATTTCGCAGTATTCTTTTAATCAGAGGATAGTTTTGCCTCTTCTTTGGCTCACCTGATAGCAAGTAACTAATATTACTAGATACTCTACTCTTCAACTGTGTCACAGTAACGTAGCGATGCCGAAGTGTTTTAATGATGCGAGGGTACTGACGCATTTGGCGTATCCTACCTACTAAAATTGCGGACAAATTAGAGTTTGATGGTAGAGTGTCATGGCTGAGCGCAAGTAAAATTTTGATAATTGCTTCAGTAACATTGGTAACATTAGCCGAGTTGAGAGTTATGAATCTCAAATTCGTTTAATAAACACACTTTAATGTATCATTAATCTTAATTTCAATGTATATAAGAATGTATAAAAAAACTAGATTCCATAAGTTAACTATTAGTTAATAGTAAAAAATAATACTTATTGTATAAACAGCAAACAGCTTGATATTTGAATAATCCTATGACGGCAATCTCAGGCAATTGCAGATAAAAGTTAATTGGGTGATCGCGCGAAAATTACATCTAAAATGTTGATTTCTCTGAATATTTGAAGTAGAAAACTCTGATTTAACAAAAGTTTGAATAGCCAACTTAACTCAGGGTTAATAGCGATAAATAAAGCAACAATAATAACTTTGAAACTAGTAGATTACGCAATTACTGACAAAAAAACCCCCTACAGGGGGTGGGGTAGTTATTCGCGTGGAGTGAACAACTACTTACTATTACTTAGAGTAAATACAACAATCCGAAAAGAATAATCCAAATTACGTCCACAAAGTGCCAGTAAATTTCTGCGGCTTCGATACCGAAGTGTTTTTCATTACTATAATGACCGGGACGACGCGATCGCCATAACACAGCCGCGATCGCTAAAACGCCGAGAGTAACGTGCAAACCGTGAAAGCCAGTTAACACATAAAATGCACTGGCAAATAAATTGGTAGTTAAACCAAATTCTAAATGAGTGTATTCATATACCTGACCCACCAAAAAAAGCGTACCCATCAAGGCCGTAATTGCCAACCAAGTACGCATACCTTTGGTATCGTTCTTTTTGATAGCAGTGTCAGCATTATGCATGACAAAACTACTAGCAATTAGATTGACAGTGTTAACTCCAGGTAGTAGCAGTTCTAACTCTGGTGTACCTGCGGGAGGCCAGACAGGTAAAGTAGAACGGAAAGCAAGATAAGCCCCGAACAAACCCATAAAAATCATCCCTTCCGCAATCAGGAAGACAATTAGCCCAAACAGGCGATGATCTGGATGTTCTTCGTGACCAACATGGGCAGCTTCCGCAGCGTGGTGATGATTTAGTTCAGCTTGTGCTGGGTCAACTATTTGGCTTTGCATGAATTCTTGAATGTTAAAGATGAGGGGTTAGGGGCTAGGGGCAGGGAGCAGGGAGCAGGGAGCAGGGAGCAGGGGGGACAAGGAATTTTAGATTTTGGATTTTAAATTTTAGATTGGAATCTAAAATTGCAAATCTAAAATCCAAAATTGTTCCAATGCCCCATGCCCCATACCCAATTATTCTTTTTCCGCAGTGATTCCTGGATATGGTTCGTCGGGTTCGGCTCTTAAGACCGAGTTGACGCCACCAGATAATACTGGATTGGGATCGGATAACGGTACATCTTCGCTGGCGCGCTCCAAGCCGTAGTCGTAGGGGCCTGTAGCCAGTACAGGAGTTTTATCAAAATTCTCGATTGCTGGTGGTGAGGTGGTCATCCACTCTAAGGTTAGTGCCCGCCAAGGATTATTACCAGCTTTCTCTCCGTACAACCAACTCCAAATTGCGTTGATAATGAAGGGGAATGTGGAAACGGCGAGTATATATGAACCATAAGTGCAGATTTCATTCAGCAATGCGAATTTAGGGTCATATTGCGCTACCCGGCGGTTCATGCCCATTAAACCCAGCTTGTGCATGGGTAAGAAGGTCATATTGAGACCCACAATGGTTAAGGCAAAGTGAACCTTACCCCAAAATTCGTTCAATTTTCGTCCCGTCATTTTTGGGAACCAATGATAGATAGCGGCAAAAATTCCGAGGACGCTACCACCAAATAGAACGTAATGGAGATGGGCGACAACAAAATAGGTGTCATGAACGTGAATATCAAAGGGTACAGCCGCCAACATGACGCCGCTGATTCCGCCAATCACAAAGGTACCGACAAAGCCCATTGCAAATAGCATGGGTGTATTCAGCTGGATTTTGCCGCCCCACATGGTAGCTAACCAGCTGAAAATTTTAATTCCTGTGGGTACGGCAATGATCATGGTGGTGATCATAAAGAACATCCGCAACCAACCGGGAATACCACTGGTAAACATGTGGTGCGCCCAGACAATTAGCCCTAAGAAACTAATTGCTAAAGAAGAATAAGCGATCGCTTTATAACCAAATATTGGTTTACGCGAATGCACAGGAATAATTTCCGAAATTGCCCCGAAGAAAGGCAAAATCATGATGTAAACAGCTGGGTGGGAATAAAACCAGAACATGTGCTGGTACACAACCGGATCGCCACCACCAGTAGGGTTAAAAAATGTTGTCCCGGCGAGTAAGTCAAAAGCTAGCAAAATTAAACCAGCTGCTAACACTGGGGTAGATACCAACACCAGGGCGGAAGTCGCAAACATCGCCCAGCAAAATAAGGGCATTTGATGCACTCCCATACCGGGAATACGCATCCGCAGCAAGGTGACGAGGAAATTAATCGCCCCCAAAATCGATGATGTCCCCAGCAGCAGGACACTGATAATCCAAATCGCCTCACCCACTTGGCCTGTGACCAAGCTCAGGGGCGGGTAGGAAGTCCAGCCGGCATCCGGTGCATCACCCACAGCTAAACTGGCAATTAATAACACACCAGCAGGCGGGATCATCCAAAAGGCCACAGCATTTAATCTGGGGAATGCCATATCCTTAGCCCCAATCATCAAGGGGATGAGGAAGTTAGCAAACCCTGCACCTGCGGGCACAATCCACAAGAAAATCATGATTGTGGCGTGGAGCGTGAACAAGCTGTTATAAACTTCTGGGGTGACAAAATCTACCTCAGGGGTTCTTAATTCTGTACGAACTAAGTCCGCCATCACACCGCCAATGCAGTAGAAAATAAACGAAGTGACGAGGTATTGAATCCCAATCACCTTGTGGTCGGTATTAAAGCTAAAGTAATCTTGCCATTTTCTCACCCCTGGTTCTTCAATGCGGGCAGGGATGTTGGCAGTTTCTTGAATTTGCGCTTGGGTCATAAGGGTTTTGGTGGTTGTCAGTTGTTAGTTGTCAGTTGTTTTTTAACCAATGACCACTGACTACTGACCACTGACTAATGATGAACTTGATGAAGTACTTCCGGTTTAATTCCCATGTCCTTGGTGTAAGGAGCCAGGAATTCATGTGCTGATATATTGCTAGGGTTAAGAGCAACGGCTTGATTCAAGGTGTCACGGCTAGCTACTTGCTGCTCTTGTAGCCATTGTGCAAATTTTTCTGGGCTTTCTACAACTACTTGCGTTCTCATTGCACCGTGGTAGGGACCACAAAGTTCGGCGCAAATCAGGGAATAATCACCTTCGGTTCTGGGTGTGAAGCGAATTTCACTTTGTCTACCAGGGATTGCATCTTGCTTGAGGCGGAACTCTGGTACCCAAAAGGCATGAATCACATCGTTGGCGGTCATATTAATTTGGACTTCCCGCCCGATAGGAAGGTGCATCTCCCCAGTAGTAATACCTGTTTCAGGATAGGTGAAAATCCAGGCATATTGGAGACCTGTAACGTTAATTGCTAAGGCTGGGGGTTTTCCGGCTTTGTCGGGACTTCCCCCAATGGTGGGAGATACAATCCCAATCCCCGGAGCATTTTGCTTTTGGGGAATTTGGTCAGCATTGCGCACAGCGGCTGTAGCTGGGTCTTGCATCGCCTCATCAGATTTTTGCTGATTGAGGTTGGGTTCTGTGCTAGGGGGTGTATCGTTGAGAGTTGCGGCGATTGCTGCCCCTGGCATGTTCATAGACATATTTTGGGTAATTGGCGCTTCATGGACAGCATGGGGATCGAAGCCACCAATTTCGTTGTATACGTCAAAACTGTATACAGAAATACCAATAACTATAATTGCGGGGATCGCTGTCCAAAGAATTTCTAAAGGTACGTTACCTTCCACTGGTAGCCCGTCTTCATTGTCACCAGGTCGCCGCCGATAGCGAAAAGCGGCGTAAAGCAAAACACCTTCGACAATTAAAAAAATGCCTGTGGAAACAATCATCATGGTGTTGAACAGACCATCAACCAAGACGGCTTCATCAGAGGCTGCTGTTGGCAACAGACCGTGATTTTGACCGTACCAAAGGCTGACGAGCGTTAGCACAACGCCAATGAGTAATGTCCAGATCGAACTTGGAATTTTCACGGCTCACTTAAATGAATTTACTATGTGATTTTAAAGCTGCCCACTTACTAAGGTAGTCGAGTCCACTGGCTCTGGACGTTAAAGGTCTGAAATTTTTATTAATTTTTTTAGCTATATAAATATTTTTGAGTAAAAGAGTCTTATTGGATATTGCTATGGATAGATGTGAAACATGGAAAAAATTTAAGAATAATTTTAGATGTAGGATGAATATTTTGATTTTTAACAAAATTACCTAGAGCGGTTAATGCCCGCTGTATTGGTGTTTTTGTAGGTATTGCCCAGCCTACAAGTATCAAGAATCAAACTGGATTCCGCAAGTAAAGTTTATTGCCTTAAAAAAAATATCAACAACTTGAAAAATACCTAAAGCTTTTAGCAAAAAGTAGCAATAGTGATTCAAAGTGTAAGGGAAAAGTATAACGGAAAGCTAATCTATCAATCCTAGTCGTATACGCTAGGGTGGAAAAGGGTCGTGACTGACAAACTAACAAACTAATAGTTTTAAGTAAGTAGCTCTATTTCAGAGCGGGCATTAAAGGTATAGTTCATGAGCGAATTTGTCCTACAACAACAAAATGAAGCGGTAGGCTCACAGCCGCCAGATATAATTCGTCGTTTGGTTTGGAAGATCTGCATAGCCACCTTGATTTTGATGGCGATAGGTTCCGCCACGCGGGTGATGAACGCAGGACTTGCTTGCCCTGACTGGCCTTTGTGCTACGGGGAATTAGTGCCAGCCAAACAGATGAATTTCCAAGTATTTTTGGAATGGTTTCATAGATTGGATGCAGCTTTGATTGGTGTCAGTGCGATCGCCTTGCTTGGTTTATCTTGGTGGTATCGTCGCACTTTACCCAATTGGCTCCCTTGGGCATCGGCATTTGCTCTGTTTTTAATTGTCTTTCAAGGCATCTTAGGGGGTCTGACAGTCACAGAACTGTTACGGTTTGATATCGTGACTGCCCACTTGGGAACTGCACTGCTGTTCTTCATCACCCTCTTGGTAATTGGTACAGCCCTGACTCCTTATCAAGGAACTGGCAATGTCGGTAAGTTACCTTGGATAGGTTTAACAGCCGCAATTTTGGTTTACTTGCAAAGTCTCTTAGGTGCCTTAGTCGGTTCGCGCTGGGCACTTCACCAATGTTTGGGCACATCCCAACTTTGCACTGTGATGTACAGCCATATTTTCGGCTTAGTCCCGCCAACGGTAGCGACCTTAGCAGTAGTCTGGCTATCCTGGCAAAGACCAGCACTTCACCCAGCTTTACGTAGACTAGCAAATATGGCAGGCGGCTTATTGCTGCTGCAAATTCTCTTAGGCGTTGCGACTTTTAAATTACGCCTACAAGTAGAACTCCTCACCGTCACTCACCAAGCCATAGGCGCAGCCTTACTCGGTACTTTAGTTGCGTTCACCGTCCTCTCATTCCGCGACTGGATTGCAAACCGTGAAACCAACAATCACCCTGTAGCTGTAACCGTAACTGCGACAACATCAGTAAACGGATTGCATTGAATATTGGGCATGGGGCATGGGGCATGGGGTATTGGGCATTGGTCAAGATTCAAGAGTCAACAGTTAAGTCTTGTCCCCCTGCCCCCTGCCCCCTTCTCCCTGCCCCTCTGCCTCCTCTCCCTCCCTTAGCCTCAGTGGCGAATTCGTTATGAGCAAGGGCTACACATAACTTGTTAAAAAGGAACTTGAGCCAAAATGATTGAGACTAATGTCTCTCGCCACCACGAAACATTTCTCCAGGTAATCCAAAGTTACTATCAGCTAACTAAGCCGCGGATTATTCCGTTGCTGTTAATTACTACTGCTGGCAGTATGTGGATTGCTGCTAAGGGACAAGTAGATATAGTATTGTTGCTAGTGACTATGACTGGCGGCACTTTCGCTGCTGCTAGTGCCCAGGTGATTAACTGTATCTACGATCGCGATATTGATTATGAAATGGAACGGACTCGTCATCGTCCGATTCCTTCCGGTAAGATACAGCCAAAAGGCGCTTTAGTTTTTGCGATCGCTCTCGCTATCATTTCTTTTACCCTCCTCACAGTTTTCGCTAACCTCCTTGCTGCCCTTTTAGCTTTTGCGGGCATAGTTTATTATGTTGTAGTTTATACCCACTGGCTAAAACGCCACACTACCCAAAATATTGTTATTGGTGGGGCTGCTGGGGCAATTCCGGCATTAGTTGGTTGGGCAGCTGTAACAGGTACGCTAAACTGGGGCGCATGGGTAATTTTTGCCAGCGTCTTTCTCTGGACACCCCCACATTTTTGGGCTTTAGCCTTGATGATTCGCGATGACTACGCCAAAGTCGGCATTCCGATGTTACCTTTGGTAGTCGGTGACCCCGCCACTGTGAAGCAAATTTGGTGGTATACTTTGGTAACAGTCGCTACAACCCTGTTACTTGTTTACCCGTTACATGACAGTGGCATTGTCTATGGAGCGATCGCTGCTACTTTAGGGGCTATATTCATCCACAAAGCTTGGCGCTTATTGCAAAGCCCAGAAGATCGTACCATTGCCAGACAGCTATTTCTCTATTCCATCTCTTACATGATGCTGTTGTGTCTGGGGATGGTAGTAGATAGTCTGCCAATTACCCATCATCTAATAAATGCCGCGATCGCTCAGCTGCATTTAATTAGTTCGATTTAATTACGTGGTGCAATTCAAAGATAAATGACGAAGGCTGTTATTTGTCCTTCGTCATTTGTCATTGGTAATATAAGAATTCGGTTTAACTAAAAGACTGGAAGGCTTCATGAGATAGCTCATGAAACAGTAATATAGAGTGCGATCGCACTACGTTAATAAAATTAAAATTTAGACTGTGTTATTACTCAAATTCCGGCATTATTATTTATTCAAGGTACGTTAGCCTGCGGCATAACACACCCTACTTCTACTATCCACATTACTCAGAATATAAACAAATTAAACCTATTAGTAATTCTATTTTCATCCCACAAGCTCCCAAACAAGGTAAATGTCCCTTTGGTGCTTTTATAGAAAAATTAACTTCATCAAACCATACAGGATTTAGGGACTCAAAAAACAAATCTGCATTAAATAATAATGTTTTACGTAGGATTTTGGAACCTAACCATCCTACTTTATCTCCAAAAATACGCAAAATCTTCTCATTCGTCTCTGGTGTGCCGCCAATATTTTTCCATATTTGTTGCTGTACACTAAAACCAAAGCGATGATTACTATATTTAAGCCAGAGTTTGTCAATCGCACGAAGATCCACACAAGGAAATTTATCAATGTCTTCTAGGTAGAGTGTACCCTGTTTCTCTCGATTACTTATTTTTAGCATGAGATTTAAAGTTTCTTCATTAGCATCTTGCCATCTTCTCGCTGATAGTAGATTTTCCAGTTTTGTATAATCAACTCCGATTGTTGGAATATTTGGGCAAACTTGTACACGATAATGAGGTGGTACTGATGGGGTTGTTCTTGGTTTATCTGGCGTATTTTGAATCTTTAAAACTGCTATTACTTGTTCGGCAGATTGATAACGTTCTTTCACATAATCCTGCAGCAGATTATCTAAAATTTTTCCTAAAATAGAATTAATACCTTTAACAGATGGTAAGTATTTTGTCCATATCCATTGACCTTTTAATGCATCATAAAGTTCATCATAACCATCTGTTTTTGGTAAACATCCAGTTAATAACCGAATACAAGTCACTCCCAAACTATAAAGGTCACTAGCAGGAAAAACTTGACCGCGCATTTGCTCTAATGGCGCATATCCAGGTGTACCAACTGTAGTTCCTACTTGTCCAATAATTGAACCAATTGCTTGTTTAGAAACACCAAAATCAATTAATATTAACTTGCCATCTTTTTGACGACGCATAATATTTTCTGGCTTAATATCTCGATGAATAACTCCGCGTTTATGAATAAATTGCAGAACTGGTAATAAATCATTCAAAAGCTGTATTATCTTTTCTTCGCTAAATCTTCCCTGTTGCTGCAATTCTTCTAATAAATTCTGTCCATCAATAAACTCTTGTACAAGATATAAGCGCTTATCCTGTTCAAAATAAGCAATCAAACGGGGAATTTGCGGATGTTCTCCCAATTCATACAAACGTTTAGCCTCTTGCTTAAACAATTCCGTTGCTTTATCTAATGCTGCTGTTCCTTCTACTTGCGGGAAAAATTGCTTAATCACGCAAGGTTCATCCATCTTATCTGTATCCCTGGCTTCATAAGTCTTACCAAATCCACCCTCACCTAAAAGCCTAATCACACGGAAGCGGTTTCGGAATAGTGGTGTAAGTGTTTCTCCACAATGAATGCAAAACTTATTTACATCAGGACTAAAGGTATTTGAGCAATGAGGATTTGAACAGTAAAGCATGTTAGGGAAAATATCAGCAGGTGTATGTTTTAATTATTCCCATCTCTGCTTGTTTGGTTAAGATAATGTTTTATTTATTCAGTAGATTTTAATTTGTAGAATATGTTAGGTTTTACTTCCTAAAGTTCCAAGGTCTTCAGACTTTTCTAATTCTTCCTTCACCAAAGCTGCTAACTTCTGCGCCGCACCAGCTTCACCCCTAACATTACGTAATTTCATCTGCATTTGCTCTAATTTTTCAGGATGAGCAAGTAAATTCAATACCATTTCGCCAATATCTTTTGCTTGCAGTTTACCTACTAATTCCGGTACAATCTCTGCCTGTGCCCAAATATTCGGCCAAGCTAATAAACCTTTGCGTCTAAGAAATATCCAATTAATTACTTTAGCGAATGTTGTACCTACACCTGGTAAATTAGCTAATAATCCAGGTAAACCATCCCAAGAACGCATCGCATCAAGTTGTTGGGTTGGTAATAAGACAATCATGGGTACAGCTAAAGCACCAAGTTCGGCGGTGTTAGCTCCAACTGTAGTTAAACAGATACTACATTGAGATAATAATTGATAGGCTGGTGATTCTTGCCAAAGTTCTATAGTTAAACCTTTGGCTGTTTTTAATATTGGTTTTTGTTGATTATCTTCTGAAAAAATTAAGGAAGCACCACTAAAACCAAAAGTTTCTACAAAAGGATTTTTCTGAGAATCTGCAAAACTAGCTAAGGTTTGTAAATCTAATGTTGGCGCTATGGGAATAACAAACTTGGTATTGGGTTTTTGTGAGTGAATATATTCTGCGATCGCTAATGTTAATGGTACACCTTGAGCTAACTTAGCGGCTTTAGAGCCAGGTAATAAACCAATGATTTCTGCACTTTGTTCTTTATCCTGTACCAAAGACGCATAACTATTGGCTTCTAACATCAAATCGCCAACCACAGTAAATTTGTGCGCATATTTTGTGGGAATGCGTTCAGCAACTTTCGCTGTCATCACACCAAATCTATCAATGATGCTGTACCAGCGCGCATCCCATTCGGCATAAATCACTGTACTGTAACCGAGTTTCTTCCCAATAACTACAGGAAAAAACTGATCTCCACCCAGAAACACAACTACACCGTGACTTCTCCAATCCCAATTATCAACGGTTTTGCCCCAAAGTAAAAACTGCCAAAAATGTTCAGCCTTTTGAACTCTGTCTACTTCTGGATAAGAAAGTGCGATCGCAGCTTCTTTACCGCTAGCATTAGGACAAGGTGATAAAACTACAGAAATTCTCACGCTTGTGCGATCGTCACCCAATTGTTGACGTAATGCCTTAACTACTGGACGTACCCAGGTTGTCACTTCTCCAGGGCCATTGGAGAGAATTAAAATATCGACTGGAGTCATGAGTTAATCGTGAATAGTTAGAAGTTATTAGTCAAGAGGCAAATCTTACCTCATTCGTTCCTAACGGATATAATTTCAGGGCATGTTTGACAATGTATGTAAATTTCTTGCTGAATCATTTTCCAGGGACTTTGCAACTTGGCTACTTAATGAGCCAATTACACTCACAGAACTGAGTCCATCGGAATTATCCCTCGAACCAATCCGTGCAGATGCATTAATTTTGTTGCAGTCAGACGAAATCGTCCTCCATCTGGAATTCCAAACTCGACCAGACGCTGACATACTCTTTAGAATGTGTGATTATCGCTTGCGGGTGTATCGAAGATTTCCCCAGAAGCGAATGCGTCAAGTTGTAATTTATTTACAACCCAGCGATTCTGATCTAGTTTACCAAACGGAATTTACATTAGAGAATACCCGGCATAGATTTGAAGTAATTCGCCTTTGGGAACAACCAACAGAACTATTTTTTACCTCTCCAGGTTTGTTACCTTTTGCAACTTTAAGCCAAACCGAAAATCAACGCCAAATCTTAGAATAAGTTGCGGAAGTTATCGAAGCCATCAATGATACCCGCATCCGCAGTAATGTTGCTGCGTCAACAGCAGTTTTAGCTGGGCTAGTTTTAAAGAAAGACGAGATTAAAAGAATTTTGCGGAGTGATATTATGCGCGAATCTGTGATTTATCAAGATATCTTGCAAGAAGGACTTAAAGAAGGATTTGAGCAGGGTATTGAACAAGGTATTGAACAAGGTATTGAACAAAAAGCTCAAGAAATTGCCATCAAAATGATTAATAAAGGTATCGATGTTGAAACAATAGTCGAGATCACGGGTTTAACTATCGAGCAAGTTGAACAATTACAAACACAAGCAAGCAATAATCAATCACAGTAAGCATATTACTCATGTCTGATAGTGACTTCTCACTGTCAAAAGTCAAACGCGAATTTAACTTAACTATTGTTGAAAACGGACGCTTTTTACCTGAAACCCAGTCTAGAGAACCTAGTTTTTACCTGCAAGAAGCTTTAAGTGAAGGACTACCACTAGCAACTGCAACTAGTTCCGAAAAAGCTCGTTCAGAATTGATTATTAGTCCTATCCTTGTAGAAGTTCGGAAAATACTTGAACGCAAAGTCAGCTTTTTTTCCGGTGAAGATTTTACCGTTGCAGCAGATTTAGGCTTAAGTGGAGGCTGTGATTTTTTAATCAGCCGTTCACCAGAGCAAATCTTTATTGAAGCTCCAGTAATCGTGATGATTGTGGCGAAAAAAGGCGATTTAAAACCTGGTTTAGGACAATGCGCAGCCGAAATGATTGCTGCGCAAAAATTCAATGAGGCTAATAATATACTAATTCAAACAATTTATGGCAGCGTCAGCAGTGGTACAGCTTGGAGCAGGGCGAACGCATCTAAAGTATACTTGGTGACTACTGAAATTGAGAATCAACGAAAAAATCAGCATTTAACATTTGATCCATTGTCCAAACCTCAAAGCGATCGCCTAAATTTTTGTCAATAAGCATGGCTTAATGCGATTATTTTTAAGCTTATTGAGAATAGTCTAGCCTTATTGACATGATGCGGCCGCCCTGCAGCTTGGAGCTTTCTCAAATTAGAAGCACAAACACTGAGTATTGATTTAAATGATTATACAGTTCCCCTAGTAGAAAAACTATTGGGAATGTTAGTTTGGATGGTACAGGAAGGTTAGATATTTTAGTAATTAGTTGCCAGCAAGATTACGCTTATCCGCTTGTATGCTCTATGGCTATAAGCTGGATTATTTATCCTGATCTGCTATCTACAAGCAACTAATTAAATAAGACTCTATTTTTACTAATTATTATCAATAAAAACTAAATTTTGTACCATATAATACAATATTTTTCCTCTGTAAGCTAGCATTCCGAGAAAAATAGAAGTTTATCTGAAGAATAGCGATCTAAAATGATAGTAATAATATTGCTATATGGTTAACTAGCAAGCATTTAAAACCTCAAAACATAAATGCTGCCAGCTATTTGTTTACATATTTTAACAATCAGTGTAGCAAACACTTACGGATAAAAGCAATATCTGCAAAGAAATATGTCATTATGTTTATCGATTTGTGTCAGTTAGACGACAAAATTAGCATTTGGTAGACGTTTTCTGATAAAAAAAATTCATATTCCTAAAAATAAAGTGAAGTTAGGAACGGCAGAATCAGCCGTGATGAACTTCTAGTAGAGAACGCGCATCAAAGGAGCCGAGGAAGCATGTTCACCCACGTCAAGTCCACCATCAGACATATTGCGCCTGATAATTTACGCGGACGTAATTTAATCAAGGTGGTCTATGTCGTGCTTGAGTCCCAGTACCAGAGTGCATTGTCGCAAGCTGTTCGCACCATCAACTCTAACCATCCCAACCTTGCGATTGAAATCAGCGGGTACTTAATTGAGGAACTCCGAGATTCAGAGAACTACGAGGAGTTCAAGCGGGATATCGAGAGTGCCAATATATTTATTGCCTCACTGATTTTCATTGAAGACTTAGCACAGAAAGTAGTAGCCGCCGTAGAACCATACCGCGATCGCTTAGACGTAGCTGTTGTATTCCCATCAATGCCGGAAGTTATGCGCCTAAACAAAATGGGCAGCTTTTCTCTGGCACAATTGGGGCAATCCAAGAGTGCGATCGCGCAATTTATGCGCAAGCGCAAGGAAAAATCCGGTGCAGGCTTCCAAGATGGGATGCTGAAACTGTTGCGGACTTTGCCACAGGTGCTAAAGTTTCTGCCAATGGACAAAGCACAAGATGCACGCAATTTCATGTTGAGTTTTCAGTATTGGCTAGGAGGTTCGCCAGAAAACCTGGAAAACTTCTTGCTAATGCTGACTGATAAATACGTATTAAAAGGTGTAGATAAAGCCAATCTGCCCTCGACAACATATCAAGCGCCAGTGGTTTACCCAGATATGGGAATTTGGCATCCCCTGGCTCCGAGTATGTTTGAGGATGTCAGAGAATACCTCAATTGGTACACAGCCCGGAAGGATATCCCCAAAGATCTCAAAGATCCTTTAGCTCCCTGTGTTGGTTTAGTATTACAACGCACTCACCTAGTTACAGGCGATGATGCTCACTATGTAGCCATAGTCCAGGAGTTAGAATCCCTGGGAGCAAAAGTACTACCAGTATTTGCTGGTGGTTTGGATTTCTCCAAGCCTGTGGATGCTTACTTTTATGAACCAACTACCAATACAGCTTTAGTAGACGCGGTAATTTCTTTAACTGGGTTTGCTTTGGTAGGCGGCCCGGCTAGACAAGACCATCCCAAAGCTATTGACGCACTTAAGCGGTTAAATCGTCCCTACATGGTAGCTTTACCCTTAGTCTTCCAAACCACTGAAGAGTGGATGGATAGTGATTTAGGGTTACATCCAATTCAAGTAGCTTTGCAAATTGCCATACCGGAATTGGATGGAGCAATTGAGCCGATCATTTTATCAGGTAGAGATGGTACTACCGGAAAAGCGATCGCACTGCAAGATCGTGTGGAAGTAGTCGCCAAACGCGCTTTAAAATGGGCAAATCTCCGCCGCAAACCCAAGTTGGATAAAAAAGTAGCCATTACTGTTTTCAGCTTCCCACCCGATAAGGGGAATGTGGGTACTGCTGCTTACTTGGATGTGTTCGGTTCCATTTACGAGGTGATGAAAGCCCTCAAGAATAACGGCTACGATTTACCGGAATTACCGGAATCAGCCGAGGCGCTGATGCAAGAAGTCATCCACGATGCTCAAGCACAGTACGCTAGCCCAGAGCTTAACATCGCCTATAAAATGTCAGTGCCAGAATATGAAGCATTGACACCTTACTCCCAACGCCTAGAAGAAAACTGGGGCCCACCGCCCGGACATCTCAACAGCGATGGGCAAAATCTGCTGATTTACGGTAAACAATTTGGTAACGTCTTCATCGGCGTTCAGCCTACCTTTGGTTACGAAGGCGATCCGATGCGGTTGTTATTCTCCCGTTCTGCTAGCCCGCACCACGGTTTTGCTGCTTACTACACCTACCTAGAGCAAGTTTGGCAAGCTGATGCTGTACTGCACTTCGGTACTCACGGTTCCTTGGAATTTATGCCTGGTAAGCAAATGGGGATGTCTGGTGATTGTTATCCAGACCAACTAATTGGCACAATTCCTAACCTGTATTATTACGCAGCCAATAACCCCAGCGAAGCGACAATTGCCAAGCGCCGCAGCTATGCTGAAACAATTTCCTACCTGACACCCCCGGCTGAGAATGCTGGTTTATACAAGGGGTTGAAAGAACTCAGCGAGTTGATTGCTTCTTACCAAACCCTGAAAGATACAGGACGCGGTATCCCCATTGTTAACTCCATCATGGATAAATGCCGGATGGTGAACCTGGACAAGGATATCAACTTGCCCGAAACCGATGCCAAGGATATGTCCGAAGATGAACGGGATAATATTGTTGGCAGCGTGTACCGCAAGCTGATGGAAATTGAATCGCGGTTGTTACCTTGTGGATTGCATATTATTGGTAAACCACCAACAGCCGAAGAAGCGATCGCAACTCTGGTCAACATCGCTAGCTTAGATCGTCAAGAAGAAGGACTTCAAGGCTTACCGGGAATTATCGCCAACAGCATTGGGCGTAACATTGACGATATTTACCAAAATAATGACCGAGGTATTTTAGAAGATGTCCAGCTACTGCAAGACATCACCTTAGCTACCCGCGCCGCAGTTAGCGCCCTGGTAAAAGAGCAAACTGACGCCGAAGGGCGCGTTTCTCTGGTTTCCCGGTTGAATTTCTTCAACATGGGTAAAAAAGAACCTTGGGTAGAAGCATTGCATCAAGCAGGCTATACCAAAGTTGATAACGCCGCCTTAAAGCCACTATTTGAGTATTTGGAATTCTGTTTACAACAAGTTTGTGCAGATAACGAACTCGGTGGATTACTCAAAGGCTTAGAAGGCGAATACATCCTACCCGGCCCCGGTGGCGATCCTATCCGCAACCCCGATGTATTACCCACTGGTAAGAACATTCACGCCCTTGACCCCCAATCCATCCCCACAACTGCGGCGGTACAATCAGCCAAAATCGTTGTCGATCGGCTATTGGCAAGAAACAAAGCCGAAAATGACGGTAAATGGCCGGAAACCATTGCCTGTGTACTTTGGGGAACCGATAACATCAAAACCTACGGGGAATCACTAGCCCAAATCATGTGGATGGTTGGTGTCAGACCCGTTCCCGATGCTTTGGGAAGAGTCAACAAGTTAGAATTAATACCTCTAGAAGAGTTGGGCAGACCGAGAATTGACGTTGTCATCAACTGTTCTGGCGTATTCCGCGACTTGTTCATCAACCAAATGAACCTGCTAGATCAAGCAGTGAAGATGGCTGCTGAGGTTGACGAACCCTTAGAAATGAACTTTGTCCGCAAACACGCCTTGCAACAAGCTGAGGAAATGGGGATTAATCTGCGTCAAGCAGCTACCCGCGTCTTCTCCAATGCTTCCGGTTCCTACTCCTCCAACATCAACTTGGCGGTTGAAAACAGCACTTGGGATAGCGAAGCCGAATTACAAGAAATGTACCTGAAGCGGAAATCTTTCGCCTTCAATTCCGATAACCCCGGAATGATGGACGAATCTCGCAAGATTTTTGAAAGCACTTTGAAAACTGCTGATGCGACTTTCCAAAATCTCGATTCTTCCGAGATTAGCTTAACGGACGTTTCCCACTACTTCGACTCAGATCCTACCAAGTTAGTAGCAAGCCTGCGGGGTGATGGTAAAACACCAGCATCTTACATTGCAGACACCACCACAGCGAATGCGCAAGTGCGGACATTATCCGAAACCGTGCGCTTAGATGCTCGTACTAAATTATTAAATCCCAAATGGTACGAGGGAATGCTATCTCACGGTTACGAAGGCGTGCGCGAACTCTCCAAGCGATTGGTAAATACAATGGGTTGGAGTGCGACAGCCGGCGCTGTGGATAACTGGATTTACGAAGATACCAATGAAACCTTCATCAAAGATGAAGAAATGCAGAAACGGTTGATGAACCTTAATCCTCATTCTTTCCGCAAAGTTGTATCAACTTTATTGGAAGTGAATGGACGCGGTTATTGGGAGACTAGCGAGGAAAATTTAAATCGCCTGCGCGAGTTGTACCAAGAAGTTGAAGACCGGATTGAAGGGATTGAGTAGTAGTAATTAGGCAGGTATAACGCCTGCCTTTAGTCTTTTCTAGATATTTACTGCCAAATATTGGAATTTTAAATATCAGAGTATAGAATAGTACTTCCAGGGCGGGCATCTTGCCTGCCTTTAGCTTTTTATATGTATTTACTACCAAATATTGGAGTTTTAAATATGACCAACGTTTTAAAAGAAGAGTTATCAAAGCAGGAATCAAGCCAAATACGTTCTAATATTGAGCGTATTATTTCAAGTTATAGACATATTTGGGATATTTATACAGAGTTATTACAAAATAGCGCAGATGCAATTATTGAGCAGTTTGGTGAGGAAAATATTAGTCAAGGTAAGATTGCACTTGAAATTAGTCCTGATGAAAGGATTATTACAATTATAGATAATGGTGTCGGTATAGAAGAATCAGCTATATCCAAGATACTGGTTACAGGTAAATCTCTAAAAAGGGAGCGAGATGCTGGAAAATTTGGGTTTATGGGTTATGGATTTACATTTGTTGCTTTCCAAAGTGAATATCTGCAAGTAGAAAGCATCAAAAATAGAAAGAAGGCATCAAGAACTTACAGAAATTTATATCAATTTGTATATTCTGGTTCTGATATACCAAACTCTGAAGAAGAAGATTCTGGTGAACAGGCGCACGATGTTGATGAAAAAAATGGAACAAAAATTACACTTAAATTTCCATTAAAATTTCCAGAAGAAGTTGTGGAGGAATCACTTGCAGCAACATTTCGTATAGCCAAATCAGATAAAACTATTATAGCAGTTTTAAGAACTCAATCTATTGTAGGAATATTAGACACAGTTTTTAATGCTGGTAGCTGTTTTGAATTTAGCTTAACAATTAGTGGAAGAATTGTACCAATAAAGACTGGTTATTTAACTATTAGAGAAGTAGTTAAGTCAGTTTTAAATAGTGAATTACAATTTTATGATAGGCTCACTCAATATGAAAAGTTTGTAGAAGGAACAGAAAATTTACCGACAAATTTAAGAGATCAAGCCAGAAAGGCTATAGTACTAGATGAAACAATAGACGATATAAAAATTGGTACTATAAACCCATTACATGCACGTATATTTATTTCCGCAACTAGCAAATCTCATATTAATCAGTATAATGATCAATTTAGAAATGAAGATGGTATTTCTTATGATTTTGCCTTAGAACATGGGCTTTGGCTTTCAATATGCGGAATGCCAATTGGTGTTTGCTTAGACCCATTTGATCATAGTAACTATTTACCATATACAGTAATTGTTGACATAAAAGATATGTCAGTACGTAAAGAGTTAGATGCTGGTCGTAAGGGTATTAGTGCTTATCGAATGAAACAAATAGCTGAGACAGTTTTGGAAATATTAAAACAACGAAATTTTATAAAATATCGTCGTTATATTGTAGGTGGTGGCGACAGTAGGATTAATAATCCTCTATACGATCCTAAAGAAGAACTGACCCGTATATTTAATGGTAAAAAATGGTTTGATTCAGTTTTAACACAAAAATATTTTCCTCCTATAGAAGAACAAGAAGTAATTAGCCTTTTTGTTGAATTAATAGCGCAAAAAATTTTAAGAGGATATTATCTGAAAGTTCTTTCTGGTTACCAAGTTTATGATGGATTATATGAATACCGACTAGATCAAACAGAGGAAGTTGAGTATTCGGAAAATAATAATTTAGGAATTCATAAAAATATGGTTCTTCAGTAGCTATTATGCCAAATTATTAGTTATAGCACTCATATAAACACAAAAAAAGCATCTTTATTTTGCCAAAAGCCTTATATGTATTGACAT
>NZ_JACJRE010000058.1 GCF_014697075.1 Tolypothrix sp. FACHB-123
ATGTCAATACATATAAGGCTTTTGGCAAAATAAAGATGCTTTTTTTGTGTTTATATGAGTGCTATAACTAATAATTTGGCATAATAGCTACTGAAGAACCACAGTTTTTAAGTCAGCGTTTCCATAAGATAACCAATATCTTTTCGTATCTCTTGTATTACCATCTATCAGTACTATTGGGAGAGTCCCTTTCAAATAAACTTTTTGATTTTTAAGTTCAATAATTAATTTACTTTTTCTTCCAGTATTTAACCGTTTATTAGCATCATTAATGGCAGCATCAATTGATACTAATATATTAGCCAGAGTATTTCTGATTTCAGTGCCTACATAACGACGGTCAACCATAGCGCTTCATCAATTGCTTCATCAATCTTGAATCCCGATCGCTCAAGATTCTTCTAGGTAAGCTTTATTTTTGTTAAAAATGATAATACAACAGAGTAATCCTCTGTTATCTAAAAACTAGAAAATACTCAGCAACAGTGCTGATGATAGGTAGCGTTAAAAAACTTAACTTCAACAAAATGTTCATCAATGGGTGATGAGCATCTTTTAACCTCAATAAAAATATATCTTTAGGTATAAGTATTAATGTGGGCATCAATACGTCTATATCTTCAGGAGGATGATATTATTTATGCTTTGGAGTCTGTTAAGATCGCCTAACCGAAAATTATAGTTAGAATCTTACTTTCAGACTCCTAAAGAATAGAGGAGTGAAAGTATTTATGCACAGAATTCGTACTGCTTTAGCCCTGAGTGTGGCTACCCTAGCAACAGGCGTATTTTTAGGGGCTTGTAGTGAGACGGCGACAAACCCTAATAACACAGGTAGCACGGGAACTTCCGCCAGCCCAGCAGGTAACTCAACTACCGCACCAAGTAGCGCTAAGGGATTGAAAATAGGTTCCCTGTTACCAACAACTGGTGACCTAGCTTCTATCGGTCAGCAAATGGTGGGTTCAGTTCCCTTATTAGTGGAAACAGTTAATGCTTGTGGAGGAGTTAATGGTGAACCTGTCACCTTAGTTCCAGTAGACGATCAAACTGATCCGAAAGCTGGTGCTGCGGGTATGACTAAACTGGCGACTTTAGATAAGGTGGCTGGTGTGGTGGGTTCTTTTGCTAGTAGCGTTTCTACTGCGGCTATCTCCGTAGCTACACCGAATAAAGTGATGCTGGTTTCTCCTGGTAGTACCAGCCCTGTATTTACTGAAAAAGCTAAAAAAGGTGACTTTCAAGGCTTTTGGGCGCGGACTGCTCCCCCAGATACCTACCAAGCACTAGCTTTAGCTCAACTTGCTAAGAAAAAAGGATTTAAGCGTGTTTCCACTGTAGTGATTAACAATGACTACGGTGTTGGTTTTGAAAAAGCATTTGTCGAAACTTTTGAAAAATTGGGTGGAACGATAGTTAATAAAGATAAGCCAGTTCGCTATGACCCGAAAGCCCAGACATTTGATACCGAAGCTGGTGCGGCTTTTGCGGGGAAACCAGATGCTGTATTGGCGGTACTTTATGCGGAGACTGGTAGTCTGTTCCTCAAAGCTGCTTATCAGCAAGGCTTGACTAAAGGCGTGCAAATTCTCCTCACAGATGGAGTAAAAGCACCTACTTTCCCTGAGCAAGTAGGTAAAGGTAGTGACGGTAAATATATTTTAGCTGGCGCGATCGGTACAGTACCCGGTTCTGATGGCAAAGCCTTAGAAAGTTTTAACAAGCTGTGGAAAGAAAAAAAAGGTGGTACTCCTGGAGAATATGCACCTCAAGCTTGGGACGCAGCTGCACTTTTAGCTTTAGCTGCGCAAGCTGCTAAGGAAAATACAGGTGTGGGTATAGCTGGAAAAATCCGAGAAGTTTCTGCTGCGCCTGGAACAGAAGTTACTGATGTCTGTGAGGGGTTAAAATTACTGAAAGAAGGCAAAGATATTAACTACCAAGGAGCCAGTGGTAACGTAGATGTTGACGCTAATGGTGATGTGGTTGGTGTCTACGATGTCTGGACTGTTGGCGATGATGGACAAATTAAGGTGATTGACAAGGTTAGCCCGAAATAGGGGCTAGGAGCTAGGGGCTAGGGACTAGTAGTTAAGTCTTTATTGATCAAAATTAGGAAACGCACCAATAGTGGTGCGTTTTCTTGATTTATTGAGTTTTTGGGGAGATAATCAGGGAAAAAACCACAATATACCATGAAAATCTTTCCCTAATCTCTATTTCCTAGTCCCTAACCCCTATTTTCTGAGATTTAGAAACCGCTGAAGTTATAACCAACTCCTACCATCAAACCGATATCGGTATTTTCAAAAAAGCCAGCGTTGACAGCAACAGTACCGGTAAATTGGGAAGTTAGGGGTACATCAATCCCACCGGATAATAAAAAGGCTGCTTCAGAATTATCGCCGGTTTTAATGGCTGCACCAACTCCGACGTATGGCGCAATGGGTAAGGGTTCGCTAAATGGGTCGGCTACTTGCTGAAAGGTAAAATCATAGGTGAGAGGAAGTACAATTGTGGTGTTATCTCCTAATATGGCAGCTGGTCTGAATGAGATAGCATTTGTTAGACCAATTTTGCTGATAACTGCAAAGTTACCGTCACCTAAGGCTGAGTCGCTACCACTTAAACCGATGTTACCAGCAAGGCCAATGTAGCTTCTACCACCACGAGTAGGTCTACCGGGATCGATATCTGCTTGCGCTACTGTTGTATTAGCTGGTTGAGAAGTAGATTCTTTGGGTGTGGATTCTGGGCTTTGGGGTGCAAATGCAGCTGCTGTAGTTTCTACTGTACCGGGAACGGGAGTAAATATCCGGCTAGCAGTTTTGATTGTTGCAATGTTAGGTAACTTTTCTTTAACTAAGAAAGTTGTAGGTTCATTAGGTAGTTGTTGGTTTGTCGCTTCTGTTGCAATTACTGGGTTGGGAAACTCAGTTGTGGAAGTTTGACTTAGCTGTGGATTACCTAGATTATCTATAGTATCTGCTGTTTGGGCTACAGTAGGTAGGCCAGTAGTACCTAAAATGGCGATCGCAGTTAAATTGGATAGCCAAAAACTCGTTTTACGAACAAAAATATGATTCACATTCACTCCTTACACAATATTGCCACACATAAAATGTCTGTTTTTTTATGTTGATTCAAGGAATCTTGACAACATGTAACCATTTAACACGAAAAGTTTAACTATTACATCCTGTATTTGACGGAATTACTGAGGTGGTCATTGCTCAATGGTTAATGGTCATTTGTTTTAGTCATTGGTTACTTGTTGGCGATCGCCTTTTTTTTCCCTTTTATACCACGGTGTCAATCAACTTACTATTCCAAATGACGCAAAAGCTGTGAATATCAGTCTGTTGACTGTTGACTGTTGACTTTAGTCCTAGCCTCTATTCTCTATTGATAAACTGCTGACGGCTTCACTAATTAGCCTGGAGACAAAAGGTAAAATCTCCCGGTTTTTGGCGTTGGCTTTACCTTCTGTGAACAATACTAAAAGGTAGGGATGGCGATCGCGGATTTCAATGTATGCTGCGTCATGGCGTACCTGATTTGTCCATCCGGCTTTTGACCAAATTTGCCCGTCTTGGGGAAGTCCACCGCCAATAAAGCCTGTTACTTGGTCTTCTTCTAGATCTGTGGCTAAATCTTCGCTTTTGAGACTGCGTTGAAGTAAGCCCATCATCGCTTGCGATCGCGTGCTGGAAACGGCAACGCCCCCGACTATACTATGTAACAACCGCGCGATCGCATTTGTGGTCAGCATATTGCGATTTTCCAGCATTTCTCCATAAAATGCCCGTTCTCTTCCATAAGGGCCATCACCCCAGGTTTTTTGACAGACGTTAATTGTCTGCATTTCTTCCCAGCCTAAAGACTGATAATAGCGGTTGACAAAATTGCGCTGGGATTTCCAAGTTTCAAAGGGGCCGGTCGGTAATTCTGGGCCAGATGTAGTACCAGTTAACACATCAACTACTAAGCTGGTAGCATCGTTACTTGAATCCACAATCATATCCCGCATGGCTCTTTCCAATTCTTTGGAAGGTTGCACCATACCTTTTTCTAACCATTCGTGAACGGCTACTAAATAAAATAATTTCACCACGCTTGCTGGGTAAATTCGCTCGACTCCCCGGTAAGTAAAACCACGTACTATATGGTTCCAAAAGGCATCGGGTGTTAATGCTCCACCAGTATTTACTAGTACAGGTGGATCGTAGACAATCCAAGTCAGAGCAATTTGATTTCGGGCTAATGTGGGAAATTCAGCCCAAGTCGCTTCTAATATACTTGACCCAAGATTTTCAAGTTGTTCGTCTTTGCGGAAAAAAATCATTGTTAGCTAATAACCCTGCAGAATGGTATCTAATTTAGAATCTTCAATCCAAAATCTCACATCGGCTGAGTACAATTGTCTGGCTGACCTCAATTTATATGATTCACCTGAATGTAGTCGCCTAGCAACTCAAGCTGCGGCTGGGCGACATCTGTGGGTAAGTGATAATTTTCAGGATGCATCTGTGGAAGTGTATTTGTGTGAAGATGATTACCCAGGGTGGGTATCTCTGAGTGATGTTGGTTTATTACAAAAAGCTACTTTACCTTATCGGGCAAGCAGATTGTCGGAAGCGGATATTAAAAAACTCTTACCGGGTGCGATCGCTTTTACTCACCAAGCAATGCAACAATCAAATTATTACCTTTGGGGTGGTACGGTGGGGCCGAATTACGATTGTTCGGGATTAATGCAAGCGGCTTTTGTTTCTGTGGGTATCTGGTTACCGCGAGATGCTTATCAACAGGAAGCTTTTACCCAAGCAATTGCGATGGCTGAATTAGAACCGGGGGATTTAATATTCTTTGGGACTCCCGCAAAAGCAACCCATGTGGGACTTTATTTGGGGGATGGTTGCTACATTCATAGTTCAGGAAAAGATAAGGGACGCAATGGAATTGGAATTGATCGACTAACGGAAACAGGAGATGAGGTTAGTCGGTCATATTATCAGCAGCTGCGCGGTGCTGGCAGAGTTGTGAAGAGTTATGAACCACAGGGGCGCAAATAAATATGAGTAGTGGGTTGGTTTCTGCAAGGACAGGTGAGGAAAATGGGGCGATTTTGGGAATTGTCCCTGATGTTTCCGTGGTGGTGCCTGTCCGCGATGAAGTCGAAAGTTTGCCATTATTATTAGAAGCGATCGCTTCTTGTTTGAATGCCAATCAGTTGACTTATGAAATCATCTGTGTCGATGATGGTTCTACCGATGGTTCTGCGCAATGGCTCAAGGAACAAGCCCAAATTCGCCATGATTTAAAAGCAGTAATTTTGCGGCGCAACTACGGTCAAACTGCGGCGATGGCTGCGGGATTTAATTATGCTTTGGGTAAGATTATTGTGACTTTAGATGCGGATTTGCAAAACGATCCGGCGGATATACCCATATTATTAGCCAAGCTAGAAGAAGATTACGATTTGGTCAGCGGTTGGCGACATAAACGCCAAGATGCAGCTTTATCTCGCTTACTTCCTTCCAAAATTGCCAATTGGCTAATTGGTACGATCACGGGAGTCAAATTACATGATTATGGTTGTTCTCTCAAGGCTTATCGTGCTGAAGTCTTAGCCGATATGAACCTTTATGGCGAACTACATCGCTTTTTACCCGCTTTAGCTTACATTGAAGGGGCGAGAATTACCGAAATCCCTGTACGCCACCATCCCCGGCGTTTTGGTCAAAGCAAATATGGCTTATCGCGGACTTTCCGGGTGATGATGGATTTATTAACAATTTCTTTTATGAAGAAGTTCCTAACTAAACCTATGCATGTTTTTGGTTTGTTAGGCTTAATTTCAATGATTTTAGGGACAATTATTGGGATTTACTTAACATTTCTCAAATTAGCTTGGGGGCAAATGATTGGTAATCGCCCATTACTAATTTTAGCGGTGCTGTTATTAGTAACAGGGGTGCAATTATTTTGTTTTGGTCTGTTAGCAGAACTATTAATGCGTACTTATCATGAATCTCAAGGTAGACCGATTTATCGAGTGCGAGAAGTGGTAGCAAAAAATATTAAGTAACGTAACAATAAAAGGGAAACACACTTAGTATTTAACTGCATCTACCTTGAAAGCCTTCCTAGATTTTGATATTTATGTGCGCCAAAGCCTGCTGATTTTGTTTTTAGCAGGTTTATTATTCTGGTCTAGCATAGCTTCCTTGTTACCTACCTTACCTCTGTATATTGCGAATGTAGGTGCAAGTAAGCAACAAATCGGCCTTGTCATGGGTAGTTTTGCGATTGGCTTATTACTATTTCGCCCCATGTTAGGAAAATTAGCCGATGGCGGTGGTCGGAAAATTCCTTTATTTATTGGCGTGATTGTAGCGGCGATCGCACCTTTTGGCTATTTATTCTTTCAATCAATTCCCATGCTGGGTTTCGTTCGCGCTGTACATGGTGTGGCTGTGGCGGCTTTTACTACAGGTTACAGCGCCTTAGTGGCAGATTTAGCACCACCAGCCAAACGTGGTGAAATTGTCAGTTATATGACTTTGGCGACTCCCATCGGTTTAGCAATTGGCCCCGCTTTGGGCGGTTATTTACAAGCAGCAGCTGGGGATGCGCCTTTATTTCTCTTAGCAGCTGAATTAGCTTTTATTGCGCTATTGGGTATTGGCTTCATCATTAATCCCCCAATTGAGCAACATCCATCAGCAAATAGTCAACAAAGTAATTTTTGGCAAATTGTCATCAGTCCCAGGGTGAGAATTCCTTCATTGGTGATGTTATTAGTTGGGTTGTCTCTAGGTACTGTTCACACCTTTATCGCTCTATTTATTCAAGAGACTGGCGTTAATTTTAACGCTGGGTTATTTTTCACCATCGCCGCCCTCTCTAGCTTTATTGTGAGGATTTTTTCTGGACGGGGAAGCGATCGCTTTGGTCGCGGTTTATTTATCACTTTTGGTATAATAGGCTACACATTGGCAACCTTGCTACTTTGGCAAGGTAACAGCCAAATTACTTTCATCTTCGCAGCCATAGCCGAAGGTGCTGGTGGGGGAACCTTAATCTCAATGGTGGTGACACTGATGACAGATCGTTCCTTACCACAAGAACGGGGACGGATTTTTGCCATATGTATTGCCGGCTTGGATTTAGGAATTGCGATCGCTGCTCCTGTTTTGGGTTATGTGGCGGAACAAGTCGGTTATCGCCAGATGTTTGCTTACTGCACCGCTTTAAGCTTTCTCGCCCTGTTGGTTTTCCTCACCCAATCCAACAAAAACCTTTCCGATTCCCTGCGCTTTGCTTCAGGCAGAGGCAAAGATCACTATTATCTGAATAAATCCTGATATATAGAAAGAGGCGCAATCAATAATTGCGCCTCTTTAATTTATTGAACGGGCGAGGAGGGATTCGAACCCCCGACACCGTGGTCCGTAGCCACGTGCTCTAGTCCACTGAGCTACACGCCCTCGCACAGGAACTTATATTAGCACTTTCTCTCAAAATTATGCAAGACAATTTTTCAGCTAATTTTGCCAATCTCTCCCATCTCGATTCCCAAGGACAAGCACAAATGGTGGATGTGTCACAAAAAACACCTACCCTTCGCCAAGCTGTAGCCGCTGCGCAAGTGCGGATGTTACCGACAACTTTAGCCGCCATCCAAGCTGGAAATACGCCCAAAGGCGATGTTTTAGGTACTGCGAGAATCGCCGGGATTATGGCAGCGAAACAGACAGCGAATTTAATTCCTATGTGTCACCCGCTACCCTTGCAGAAAGTTGAAGTTCAGATAATGGCCGATGAACAACTTCCCGGTTATCAAATTCAAGCCACCGTGAAAACCAAAGCCGAAACCGGGGTAGAAATGGAAGCCTTAACGGCAGTTTCCGTTGCGGCTTTAACTTTGTACGATATGGCAAAAGCTTTAGAAAAATCGATGCAAATAGAATCGATTCGCTTAATTAGCAAAACTGGCGGGAAATCTGGAGATTATTTCCCATCAGAAGCGTAACCTACTCCAGCTCGCCTAAAGCTTCGCTGAGATCGGTGGGGCTTTCAAATTCTTCATCTTCGGGTAATTCCTCTAAGATGGATAGCACATCTTCATCAGCGCCTTGCTCTTGTGCATGTTGAATTAATTCTTCGGTGCTAGCAGGATAGTCCATACCTTTCAAGTATTTTTGCACAAAAATTGGGTTCGCCTTAGCCATTCTTATCTACCGATAAAGTGCAATTCCATATTCACAATTGAATTTCGTAACTCCCTCTACCAAAATGAAGAATCATTTTTACATCATTAATATTTAAACTCAGCCAATTGGTTGATTTAGCGGATTTATTGGCTAGCTTTTTAATTGCAGTACAGTGCCACTATATAAACATATTTCTAAAAAGTAGGCTATATCCTGCTTAAATCTCACATGAATGTTAAAAATTAGTATAAATTGATAATTATTAGATTAAACGATATGAATTAAAGCTGTATAAAAATGTAGAAGATTTTAGTTATATTTGGCGTGTAAAAATATTAAATTAAAGTTAAACCATCTAGTAAAAGGTTATAATCTTTGACTAAAATGGAAAGAAGAGAATTTAAAATAAGAAAATATTTATTAGACAAAGTTAATAATAGGAAATTGAGATAAAAGCCATGTCCTCTCTAACTAGTGATGCTTTTGAAGCGGGACGGGTATACAAATCGACTGGTGCAATTGCTGTAAATCTCTTGCGATCGCCAATTTATCATGCATGGGAGCGATCGCACCTCCAAGGATCTAACCCTTATGCCCTGCAAGCGGAAAAACTCTCAAGTTTAGATACAGAAAGGTTACTAGAGCAACACAGTTCTCTGATTAATGCGGCTCGTACCTATGGAAGGATATTATCCCAAGCCGCAGGATCAGAACGTCATGCAGTCATGTTAAGCGATCGCAACGCCGTTGTCTTAGATGTGGTAGGTGACGAGCAAACTGTACACGGGCCGGAACCTTTCCCCGGCCCAGGTTCCCTACTTTCGGAAAGCGTGGCGGGAGCCAATGGAATTGGTACGCCCTTAGCAGCCGCAGATTATGTAGAAATAGTCGCCGCCGAGCATTTTATCGAAGGGTTTCATGCTTTTACCTGTCAAGGAATTCCTCTGCGCAACGACAAACAAGAAATTATTGGTGTATTTAGTATTTCCCTACGCCGTGCAGATGCAGGACAACGTCTCAAAGAGATATTAAAATGTGCTAGCAATGGTATTGAAGCAGAATTTGTCATCGCCAAACTTGAACAAGATGTTCGCCGCATTCTCGCAGCCCATCCTGAAGACTACCAACCCATAGAAGAACTGCGTCAAGATATTATCCAAGCTCATCAAGCAGCACGCTTAAAAATGGAAGTAGGCTCGCGGATGGTAGCGAAAAATCGCTTAGATTACGCTATGCAAATCCTGCGACAAGCTGACAATTCAATTCAAATCTTTCGCCGTCGGGCAGAAGTTTGGCGAAATTTGGCATCATTAGAGCTAGGCTCAATTCAACCTGTGTGTCTCACGGATAGCATTCGCGATTTAGTAGATTTACTATCAACTGAAATCTCAATTCGCAAACTAGAAGTTGTCACATCTTGGCAAGAAGAGCCAATTAAAGTTATGGCTGACTCTAGAAGCCTATTGCGCCAGCTTTTTCGTTATTTTTTGCAAGTTTTTGAGATTGCAGGTAGAGGTGGCAGAGTAGAAGTATTAGTGTCTATGCTAGATGCTGAGTTTGTCCAAGTCAGTTTTAGAGGAAATTCCGGATTAAATCTTGACCAATCAAAACTAGCCCAGTACACTTTTTCTTTACCTATAGCTAATAAAAATTTATGTACAAGCACACTTTAGTGAAGCGCAAGGTGCTGATTGCAGACGATGACGATGATAGTCGAGAAATGCTAGCGTTTTTACTTGAAGATGAAGGCTGGGAAGTAAAAGAAGCAAGAGATGGCAAAGAAGCTTTAGCAACAGTAGTTAAAGATCGTCCTGATTTATTAATTTTAGATAACCGGATGCCAGAATTAACTGGAGCCGAAGTTTATCAGCAACTTCAATCCCAAGGTATTAATTTAGCAGTTGTTTTAGCTACAGCTTATGGACATATAGAAGAATTAGCCTCCGCTTTGGGTATTGTTTATTTTGTTAATAAACCCTATGACATCACAGAATTATTAACCATCATAGAATCTGCTTACAAAAATTGTCATGATAGTAATTTTTCCCAGAGTTAGGATTATTACATGTTAAAAGTATGGGAAAAAATTACTGTTTAGCCAAAAGTATAGCTGTTGACTGTTGACTGTTGACTGTTGACTGACTAGAAAGGCTTTTATTGTCAGGATGAAGGAACAATCCTCCACTCTTATGACTAAGTAAGCGAAGCGACATCTTAGTCAGGCGGGGGATTGTCAAATATCTTTCTTAATTTTGAATTGGTATTAGGTAAGAGTGTTTAGGTGTTGAGGGTTACGTCATTTCTTTTCTCTCTTACAAAAAGAATATTAACAAAAATGTATTAAGTTATACTAACTGAACTTTTGGGAATCATTGGTTGTAAGTACACATTTCCCAGACGAAGATTAGTATTTTATGAAAATTACGCAAATTATTGGCACATTGACTATTTGGTGCCAACAAAAGTTGAGATTAGGTATTAAGTTTACCTTTTTCTCTTTGTTTGCGATCGCTCTTTTTCTCACTTTGATTACTAATGCTTGTAGTTTTGAGCAAAACCAATCACTCCAACCACTGCGAGTGGGAATTACCAGCTGGGTAGGATTTGATATTGTACGCTATGCCCAACCTTCAGGAATCTTCAAGCAACGGGGACTAGAAGTAGAATTGGTGCAATTTGATAACCAGCAAGATTCTAGTCGAGCGGTAATTCGTGGCGGTTTAGATGCGGCGTTTGTGTCTTTTTGGGATGCGATGCAAGTCGATCCGGGTAACGATCGACCTGTGGTGTTATTGACAACTAATATTTCTGCGGGAGCAGATGGAATTGTTGCCCAACCAGCAATTAAATCTGTAGCAGATTTACGTGGTAAACAAGTAGGTGCAAAGTTAGGTACAGTCAATCATCTGATTTTACTGGAAGCTTTGAAAGCTCATCAAATCAAACCTGCCGATGTGAAAATTCTTGATTACTCCAATGAGGTAGCTGCCGAAAAAATTAAAACAGGTGCGATTGATGCTGCGGTGCTGTGGGAACCAATGTTAGGGGAAACGGCGAAGAACATTAAGGGCAATATCCTTCATACCACCAAGCAAGTAGATAGTCTGGTAATTGATATTTTGATGTCCAGTGACAGTACGGTGAAGGCGAAAAAAGCAGCACTCAAACAATTTCTTTTGGCATGGTTTGACGTAATGCAGGCTGTGGAAACCCAAGCGACAAAGGTGTTTAACACGGTGGGAGAACAACTGGCACAAAATAGCGAATCTTTTGCTACTGATTATGCAGGATTAAAAAAAGGCGATATGACTTTAAATCAGCGGATGTTCGCCGCAGATGGTCGTCTTAATTCGGCAAAAGCAGAAATTTTGCAGCTGCTACAAGCCGATCCGCGTCACGGTCGAGTGATTCGCCAAGATGTAGAGATTAATACCGCACTGGTCAATGAAGCAATAGCGGGATGGAAGTCATGAGCCAGTCAGCCACAAATAACTTATCCCAACAACTACTGATAGGTTTTGGTATTTCTCTGACAACAGTTGGCTTAACCACATTGGGATTGAACAACCTGTTGATTAAATCACAACTGAGATATAAGCAAGAACAACGCGCCCAAACCATTACCCAAGGGGTTGCATTTTCCACGGAAGGACTTATCGAACTGGGAAATACAAGTATTATTAAGCGAATAGTACAAAACTATGCCACAATGCCATCGGTAGTAGAAGTCGCCATCGTTAGTCCCGATGGACAAACCCTAGCTCGGAGTGGCTCGCAATCAAAAAATCCGCCCTATGCTGCCATTTATCCAGAATTAACTCAAGTTGTACAACAGGCTGCGGAAACAGGTTTGGAAAAGAGTTTCCGCACCAATATAGACGGTAAGCCAACATTAGTAGAAATTTCGCCCTTTAGCAGTACGCTATTTGGTCAAGGAAATCGACGGGGATTAGCGATCGCGATTCTCGATGTCAAAGAATTACAACAGCAAGCTTGGCAAACTTTCTCTACCTCTACCATTACCCTGGTCATTGGCATGTCAGCAATTCTAGTATTGATGACAATGATGATTCAGCGATTAGTTTTACAACCACTGCAACGCTTAAATAAAGCTGTAACTGACAGTTCCAGCATTGACTATTTTGTCATGCCCAGTGGATTGCCGAACAACGAAATTCAATTCTTGGCGCAGACAATTCAAGCAGCGGCTACAAGAGTTGAGGCTTATCAGCAACTAGAACAAGAAATAGCCCAGCGCCAACAAGTTGAAGCTGCTTTATTGGAGTCAGAAGCACAACTACGCCAGCAAGCTGAAGATTTAGAGAAAGCCATGCAAGAATTGCAGCAAGCACAAATGCGCATTATCCAAGCGGAAAAAATGTCGAGTTTGGGACAGCTAGTTGCAGGTGTTGCTCACGAAATTAACAATCCCGTCAGCTTTATTCACGGGAATCTGACTCATTTCGATAACTATACTCAAGATTTATTGCAATTAATTGATCTTTACCAACAACAATGTCCCCATTCTCCAACAATCATCCAGAAAACAGTGGAAGACATCGACTTGGAATTTCTCAAGGAAGATTTACCCAAGTTGCTCAGTTCGATGAAAGTAGGTACAGAACGTATCCAGGGAATTGTGCAATCTCTACGCAACTTCTCGCGTCTGGATGAAGCTAAGTTGAAAGCAGTAGATATACATGAGGGTATTGAAAGTACCCTATTAATTCTCCAAAGCCGCCTCAACCCCAAACCAGGTTTTGTAGGTATTGAAGTCATCAAAGATTACAGTAAGTTACCCCTGGTGGAGTGTTACCCAGAGCAATTGAATCAGGTATTTATGAATATTTTGGCCAATGCGATCGATGCTTTAGAAACGTCAACTTACCACCAATTAACACTAAAAACCAACCCCAAAATTTGTATTCTTACCAAAGTCTTGGCAGATAAAGCCATCTCTATTCATATTAGCGATAACGGTTCGGGGATGAATAAAACAGTCCAAGAGAAGTTATTTGATCCCTTTTTTACTACCAAACCAGTTGGCAAAGGCACAGGTTTAGGCTTATCTATTAGTTATCAAATTGTCGTAGGCAATCATAGTGGTAAGCTGTACTGTGATTCTGCATTAGGACAGGGAACTGAGTTTGTCATAGAAATTCCCCTTAATCAGCACAGTTGTCACCCTCTGTGAGCGAAAAATTGACGTAAATTGGCTGGCTTTGATGGTGTTGTAGTTAATTAATGCCTAAGAATCTTAGAATAATTAGGGTATGTTGAATTATGTAACAAAAATTTATGCCTCCTCGTTGGCCTACCAAACCCGATCGCCAAGACCCAGCCTACCGCAAAATAGACGACAGAATGAATTTTGCTGTCCATGTAGCGATCGCCGCTACAATCAATTCTGGGTTGTGGTTTTTCCACAATCTGAAAGCAGCTAACTGGGAATGGCTGCCTTGGGTAACAGTAAGTTGGCTGGTTATTGTGTTAATACATTTTATTTATATCAGCGCGATCGCCAATTATTCCGACACCCCACCCAAATCTACCTAAAGATAGGCAACAGATGCTAGGGCGATGTAACCTGTGACTGTAGAGTTAGCCTAGCTAATTGAGCGATAATAATAAAGAGCCTGAGAGTTAGCGCTTTTCGTTGATATGGGGTGATTTTTATGGCTAAGACTAACACCACAGAAATGCTAGAAGCCCTAGCAGCCGAAATAGGGGAGAATGTTTACATAGACATTGCTAAGTGGCATCTTTATTTATCTAATGCCAAACTGCATACCGTTGTCGCTGAACAGCTGTATCCCTTAATTACTTCCAATTCAGTGAATGAAGACCGAGTTACCGCCGTATTAGCTGCAATTCCTGTTAAAATTGGTGGTGGGAGGAAAGAAATTCCCTTGATCGATTTACTACCCCTGCAATGCCAGGTAAGTTTAGTAGATATTCTCGAAAAATTCCAACGCGAGTTGTAACATCTCTACTTTAATTGTCCCTATTGGCTCTTGCAGCATCCTCTTTACGGAGGTGAAGGACATGAATCAATATAAGTTTCACGATGAATATAGCCTAGCCCAAACAGCCGAGAATCTAGGTAAAAAAGCTTTGGAGTTAGGTCTGATTCCTAGTTTTGTAGTGCGTTATTTCCCTGATAGCAGGCAATATTACATTCCTAACGAACAAGAATCAGAACCTTTAACACCAGAACAAGCATATATGCGGTTAAGAAAACTAGTAGAACAATCTGGTAAGGCTTAATCTCACTATTCTCTCATTACAGGGAGAATTAACTAGGCTTGATAATTAAATTTGCAATAGAGCAATTAAGCAGAAAGGCAGAAATTAATTTAGCTTTGTAGTGTTTGCGCAGCCTCTCATTCGCCGTAGGCGTCTCGTAGAGAAGACTTGAGTCCTGACTGCACAATTAATTTTCCCAGTGCAATTACCGAATTAATTACCATCAGTAATACACTTCAACTATCAACATTAGTTGGGGTTAAATTTCAGGCAAATTTAGCGAGGTCAATTATATGTTTTTACAAATCAAAGATAGCAATGATTTAGTCAAAATAGATAGTTTTGAAGAATTGATAGATCCAAATAGAGATACTGTTCACGGAAAAGACCAAGAAGGTCAAGAAGAACAAGAAACAGATATCTTTAAAAAAGACGAGTTGGTTTTTCCTTCAGGAGAAAGTCTACCTCGCTGCTGGGTAGATGCTAACTACAGAAAAGCTAATTAGCTATTAGTTAATTAGTAGTTAAACATCATTGAATTGATGGGTAATAGGTTTATGGCTTACCTATTACCCAATCTTTAACTATTACTGGATCAAATAGCCTTGTCTGCTACTATTGCATCTGCCTTTTCACTAGATGAAACTGCTTTAGTTATCCAGTAAGTCAAAATGTGAGATAAAACACCCAAAGGCCCGGCAAATAAGCACAGTGCGAGAGAGTGAATCGTCCAAATACCAGTAGTTTGCCCTTGCCAGTATATCCAACGCCCAACGAATAAATCCATCACCAAAAAATGAATCCAACCAGTTGCAGCAGCTGTTTCATCAGCAAAAAATCTGGCAATATCAGCTAATTGAGGATTAGATAAAGCTTGAGCATTTTCTGGTGTAATGCTGGTGATGAACAAATACAAATAGGCTCCAGCTAAAGGTATAAAAGGGATATATGATTCCATCACTCGCCGCGTGACTTTCCAATTAGGAAGAAGAATCATCAAAGCCCAAAAAGGTAAAACAAAAAAATTGGCAACATTAAATAATTGCGTGACGTTCATAATTTATTATCTTCTCTAAAGAGCGTCATAGAAAAATATAACAGACAAATAAATGCCTCATATTTGAGTTGCTAGATACCCGAATTTATTGAATAAGTCGGGTATCCGACCAAAATCATAATTCACTTACTGAATCGCCTATAAAGCGACAAGTTGAGATTCTATCTCCGCAGATTTTAAATCGCGACCGATGAAAACTAAACGGGTTTGCTTAGCTTCTTCTGGTTGCCAAGGGCGATCGTAAAATTTATCAAAGCGATTACCCACACCTTGCATAACTAAACGCATGGGTTTATTGGGTACCGCTACAAAACCTTTAATCCGATAAATCTCTTGTTGATTGACTATTTGTTGCAGCTGTTGTTGGAGTTTTTCCGGGTCAAAGGCGCGGTCTAAAATAACATGAGTTGAGGTAATTTCGTCATCATGGTCATGGTCTTCTTCTGTGTCGTGATGACTAGGACGACTATCTAAATTATCTTCCACAGCCGCTTGGAAACCTAATAAAATAGATGGATCGAGTTGACCGCGATCGCTCTCCACAATCTTCACCACCCTGGGTAACTCTTGTTTAACTAACTCCTCAACTTGGGCTTTAGTTTCCGCATCCACCAAGTCAGTTTTATTTAAAACTACCAAATCTGCACAAGCTAATTGGTCTTCAAACAGTTCTTGTAATGGTGTTTCATGTTCTAGACTATCATCAGCTTGCCGTTGGGCTGCTACTGCCTCTGGATTGCTGGCAAATGTCCCCGCTGCTACCGCCGCACAATCAACAACGGTAATTACCGCATCCACTGTTGCACCAGTGCGAATTTCTTGCCAGCGGAAAGCCTTAATTAAGGGTTTGGGTAAAGCTAACCCAGAAGTTTCAATAATAATCGCATCAATGCGATCGCGCCGCTTGAGTAATTCTTGCATTGTCGGATAAAACTCTTCTTGTACGGTGCAGCACAAGCAGCCATTAGTTAACTCAAAAATATTACTGCCATCTTGACTATCTTCGGGACAAATTTGACAGGATTTTAGCAATTCGCCATCAATCCCAAGTTCGCCAAATTCATTAACTAAAACCGCAATCCGGCGTCCTTGGTTGTTTTGTAGCAGGTGGCGAATTAGGCTGGTTTTACCACTACCTAAGAAGCCTGTGATTACTGTGACAGGAATTTTTGTAGCCATTGTTTAACGCGAATTTTGCCCAAAAGCCTTACTTGGCCTCTAAGTGCATTTTCCCCCATTGCCCCGTTGATTGGAAATCCGGACACAGATGTATGAAAGAGGACAAGAGAAGGGAGACAAGGAGGACTAATGCCCAATGCCCAATGCCCAATGCCCAAATAAAATTTGGGGCAACTTCCTTGCGATCGCCTCATTTACTCAGGTGACCCCAGGGAAATTGCCCCGATAATTGACAAAAATTGATTTTACAAAAAATGATTATTCAGCAGTAGCTAGTTCGGTGCTGCCACGGCTACGGCGTCTGGTTAAGCTGTTGTACAGCATGATACCAATGGCTTTGACTAAATTACCTTCTAATTCTTGGAACATCTTCATGTTCATGCCAAAAGCAGCATTGGCTTCATCCACAATGCGATCGGCTGTAGCTTCATCGATGGGTAATTCATCTAAAGCTTGACGATACTTAGCTTTGAATGCCTTCTCATCAGAAATGTCTGCAAATTCATAAAAGGCAGTACCACCATCAGTAAGATTCATTGCTGTTTGGGCAATACCTTTGAGGATTTGACCACCAGATAAATCGCCTAGGTAACGGGTGTAGGAATGGGCAATTAATAATTCTGGTTCTGTGGCAGAGATTTCCCGGATGCGTTGTACGTAAGCTTCCCCGGCTGGAGATAGCTGTACTTGTTCCCGCCAGTTAAAACCGTAGTAGTAGCTCAGGTCTTCCTCTAAGGTCTGCTTGCGGTTGAGTTCGGTAAAATTTATTTTGCTCACAATCGGATGGTTCTGGTGCTTTTCCATTTCCTCTTCCATAGCTGAGTAGATGAAATAGAAATTACCAACTAGCTTGCGGTATGAGCTTTTCTCCACCACTCCTTTTAAAAAGCACTTGACAAAACCAACATTTTCTGCCATCGTATGGGCTTTTTTAGTGCCTACACGCAATTTGCTTGCTAAATTGCTACTCATGCTAAATTTCTCAACTTTAAAAGGTCAATTACCAGAGTTTCGATTTACTAACGGCTAAATTAGGCCATTAAAACGTTACATTAGAACGATTTGATGAGAATTTATATTAAAAATTTTTAAGCTGGGAGGATTTGCAGTTTGTTACACAGCAAATTGTCAGAATCTCTAGTCTGGGAGGATGATTCACAGTTGGCAGTGGCTAATTTTCTGATTTGCCCCAATAACTGCTGATATTGCTGAAAATCAGCAGATGTGATCTTGACTACAGTTGATTGGTCTGCTATTGGGTTTTTGATGCATCATTCATTAGGGAAAATAGGGAAAAATTCCACTAAAGGTTGCAGAGATTATTTATCAATTTCCGGCTCTCCAAGATATTAAGGAATCTTCACGATTAACCAGAAAAGTTAATAAGTATTTTCCCTAGTAAACAGTATTCTTATATTATGAGATATGCTCTAAAAATCACAAATATATTTAAGTAAGCGTGTTAATTTTAATGGGATAAAAAGCCAAGAATCGCGATCGCCAAAACAGGTATCAGTAAATATGCAGTGATGCTGTACTACTTATAATCATCCTAAAACGGATAAAGGCCAATTTTGCCAAAATTACTATCAAGCAATTGCTGTCATAATTAAGCATTAACACTGATAAAGGTGATACCAGTGCTATATCTATATCTAGTTACTTATGCAAATCAAGCGGTAATAAGTCAGAATTGTTGAACAAAGTATAAAGTGCTATTCTCCTGTGTGATTGTGTGGAGTGTTTTAACATATGGTTTCATCAATAACTCGGATTCAAGGCGGACTGAATGGAGTTTCTGTTGTAGCAGACAATATCGCCAATAATTTTGCCCCTAATTTAATATCACTACCAAAAAATCCCTTGTTCGGTACAGATGGGATTCGCGGACGAGTAGGAGACTTACTTAATGCGCCTTTAGCATTGCAAATAGGTTATTGGGCGGGGATTGTTCTGCGAACTCACGCCGAGCGCTTAGGCCCGGTAATTCTCGGACAGGATTCAAGAAACTCCAGCGATATGTTAGCAATGGCCTTGAGTGCTGGGTTAACAGCAGCCGGAATTGAGGTCTGGTATTTAGGTTTATGTCCTACACCCTGCGTTGCTTATCTCACAAGCATTACAGATGCTATCGGTGGCGTGATGATTTCTGCTAGTCATAACCCACCAGAAGACAATGGTATTAAAATCTTTGGTGCAGATGGTGGAAAATTACCACTAGCATTGCAAGCAGAAATTGAAGCTGGATTACGGGGTAATAAAACTGTTGGGATTGTAAATCATTGTGGAAGGCACTATTCACGCACAGAATTAATTGCAGATTATAGTGATGCCTTAAAACAACCTTTAAAAGGAGCAGTTAATCTTCAGGGAATGAAGATTATTTTAGATTTAGCATGGGGCGCAGCAGTAGGGTTAGCCCCAGCAGTCTTTAGGGAAATGGGGGCAGAGGTGATTTGCTTGCATAATGAAGCAAATGGCGATCGCATTAATGTTGATTGTGGTTCTACCCATTTAGACATGCTGCAAGCTGCGGTACAAGAACATCAAGCCAACGTTGGTTTTGCCTTTGATGGCGATGCCGATCGCGTGTTAGCTGTAGATAGTACAGGGAGACAAGTTAACGGCGATTACATTCTCTACCTCTGGGGACGCCACCTCAAGCAACAGCAACAGCTACCAGATAATTTGATCGTTTCCACCGTTATGGCTAACTTAGGTTTTGAAAGGGCTTGGGAAAAGCTAGGCGGAAAATTAATTCGCACTGCTGTCGGCGATCAATATGTGCAAGCCGAAATGTTACGTACTGGCGGAATGCTAGGCGGCGAACAGTCTGGTCATATTCTGTGTTTGCATTATGGAATGACCGGAGATGGTTTGTTAACAGCCTTGCATATAGCAGCTTTGATTAAAGAAGCTGGTGTAGAACTCCATGACATGGTAGATCAAAGCTTTCAGACTTACCCCCAACTGTTAAAGAACGTGCGCGTAATAGATCGCGATCGCCGCATGGCTTGGAAAGATTGCGAACCTCTACAAAAAGCGATCGCCCAAGCCCAAACAGCAATGGGTGATGCTGGGAGAATTTTAGTGCGTGTTTCTGGCACAGAACCAGTTATCAGGGTTATGGTGGAAGCGGCCAATGCAGAATTGGCTCACCACTGGACAAACGAACTAGTTTCTCAAGTCCAGCAACACTTAGGATAAACAGTGCTGTAGTGCTGAGTTATACATAATTCAGGCTCAGCACGCAGAACTGAAACACATGGCGAAACCCAAGAAAAAATCTTCAAAATCCTCAAAATCAAAAAAGCGTAGGCGTAGCTCGCCGCAAGCATCGCAGTCTGAAAAACCTACCCTTAGCCTCAAAGAACAGCTAGCCCAAAAGCGCAAAGCTAACTTAGCCAGAAAAGAATTTATCAGTTTACTAACCGCCGCCGTCGGTGGCGGTCTTTTCGTGGGTATACTGCTGTTTGTTGCAGGTGGAATTAAACTCGCAGTTCCTGGTGTTTTAGGAATTATCATCCTGGCTTTATCTTACAAATATCCCCGCCAAGCCCTATTTGCTTTCATTATCTACATTCCTTTTGGCGGTACTATTACTTACTATATCGGTAATAGTCCTATACTCCAATTAGCCAAAGACGCTTTTTATATTCCCGCCTTAATTGGACTTTGGCAGACTTGTAAAAAACAGGGATTACCTTTCATTATTCCCCAAACTATTAAAACTCCATTGTTAATTTTATTGGGCTTTTGTTTACTAACACTCTTATTCATCAATGGTGGACAACAGTTCAACCCGCCGCCTGTAGGATTATTAGAAAAATCACCTAAGGAAATACCTTTAGGTATGGGTATTTTAGGACTCAAAGTATTTTTAGGCTATCTTCCCCTGATTACCTGTGCTTATTATTTAATTCGTAATCAAAAAGATTTTTTATTTTTATCACGGCTACAAGTCATCCTCACACTAATTTGTTGTGCCCTCGGATTTGTTCAATACTTATTATTACTAACTGGTGTATGTCAAGGTACTAGAGGTTATGTCGGTGATGCCTTATTTAGAGCCACATTAGAAGCTAGATGTTATTTTGGCGGTTCACTATTATATAGTCCCGAAGAAGGAGTGATTCGGCTTCCAGGAACTTTTGTCGCCCCTTGGCAATGGGCATGGTTTTTAATTTCCAGCACCTTTTTTACCTTTGCTACTGGCTTCACCGATCCTTCAATAATTTGGCGTTTTATCAGTTTAGGTTCCTTAGCATCAGTTTTTATTAATGCTGTAATTTCTGGACAGAGAATTGCCTTAGCCTTAGTACCAACCTGCTTTATAATTTTGCTATTTTTGACTGGTCAAATTGCCAACCTCAAACGTTTTATCCCCATCGGTATCGGATTGGCTGTAATTTTAGGAATTGCAATGGTAACCAACCCGGCTGTAGTGCAAGAAAGAACTGCAAGTTTTACTAGTCGCTGGGAAGCTTCACCGCCCCAAGATTTTATCATTCAGCAATTTGAAGATAACTTGAAAAATGTCAAAAGTCCTTTAGGAAATGGTTTAGGAAGAGCCACTAATTCTGCTCGTTCGATGGGTGAAACTGAACTTATAGAAACCTACTATCCCAAATTAATTTATGAAGTAGGAATTTGTGGATTAATCGGATTCTTGCTTTTGGTTACTACTCTCACAAAAACTAGTTTTAAGGCTTATCGGTCGTTAAAAAACCGTAATTTCCGCAGTTATGGAGCAGCTTTATGGGTGTTTATATTATTTATTAGCTATAACACCTATTATTATCCTTTGGATGTCGATCCAGTTGCTGCTTATTACTGGTTTTTTGCCGGAGTTCTCTTGAAATTGCCTCTCTTAGAGCAACAAGATAAAGAAGATTTAGCAGCACAGCCAACAGCTAAAAAAAAGCGCTCATTCATCTGAGCAATTATTGTGTATATCGCTCAACAATAGAATAGTACCGTAAACTCCCGGAGGGCAGATATTTATTTGTAGATTAAGCTAGTTTCAAGATTAACTTGAGCCTAGCTTTTTTAGTTTATATAAATTGAAAAAGTTCATAAATAAAATCTTATATTATGAACTGCTTATTCCCCTAAAAATATTTATTCCTGTAGAAATTAATTATTGAAAATATCAAGATGATCAAATTACTGATAGCAGGAGAAAAGCATCTTAGCATTCCTAATCTTCCCCGAAAATCTAGACATAGATTAATTAGACCCAAACCATTTCCTTCAGGAAGGTATCCTTTAGAAAGATTTTGGTATCCTTTGGGTAGTTTTAATTACTGGCAATATTTTCATGAAAATTATCAATTAGTTCATGCTTTTAATAGCATACAGTATACAAACAAACCCTGGTTTATAACTTTTGAAGACCATAGATTTTTATATAGAAATCCTAAAAATAAAGCTGAAGCAATAATCTATAAATTCTTGAATGAACGTTTAACTCTACAAAACTGCCAAAAGCTCATAGCTATATCAGACTATGCCAAGATGAGATTCTTTAACAGAATCCAAGATTGGTCTAGTTTTAATCAAATTAAAGATAAAGTAGTTGTCATTCCTCCAAACTTTTCTGTCAGAGTCGATCGCCCTAAAACATACAAGCCAAATGACAAAATTCAACTTGTATTTGTAGGAAATCATTTTGCACGTAAAGGTGGAATTGTTGCTTTAAGGCTAGCAAAAAAAGCAGAAATTTTAGGGTTACCTATTAATATACATATAATTTCTGGTTTAAAACATGGTGCAGGAGTACCTACCGATTATCCCGATATTTCTAAATATGCAGATGACTTAAAATTATTAGATTTAAGTAATGTCAGTTTATTTAAAAATATTGCTAACGAGCAAGTTTTACATCTGTTATCACAAAGTCATTTTCAAATTTTAGCTACATTACATGACACCTATGGATATAGCATAATCGAAGGGTTTTCCGTTGCTACCCCTGCGATTACTACTAATATTTGTGCTTTACCAGAATTTGTCCATCATGGTGAAAATGGCTATCACTTAGAATTACCAGTTAATGAAATACGCCATTGGGGTAATTGGATGCATGGAGAAAAAACTAAAACTGATGAATATTGGGAAATTGTGAATAGTACCTACGACTATTTAGCAGAAGAAGCACTAAAAAAAATATTACAGTTTCTTGATAAGTCTGATAAACAAGAACATTATGAATATCTCAGTACAGGTGCGCTAACTCAGATGAAAAATTTTCATGATGCAGAAAAACACAATGAGTTATTTGACAATCTGTATGCAGCAGCAGCAAATTAAACTTGGAAAAATTATTTATATGGATTAAATTTTTACCTAAAAAACAATGATTAATTTACCTTTAATTTCGGTAGTTATTCCCACCTATTATCGCGAAGAAGCGTTAAGGGATAGTGTAGTAGATATTCTAAAACAGGATTATCCTAACTTTGAAGTTATAGTAGTAGACCAAACACCAAAACATCAACCAGAAATTCAAACTTATCTGGAAGAAATGGCAACAATAGGTAAAATTAAATGGTTTCGCTTAAATTGGGCGAGTTTACCCGGTGCACGTAATTATGGTATCCGTCGTTCACAGGGTGAAATAATTTTATTTATTGATGATGATGTTCAACTAAAGCCAGACTTTTTATCAGCCCATGTGAAAAACTATTTGCAAAAACCAGAAATAGGGGCTGTTGCGGGACGAGTATTTGACAGAATGAAATTAGGCGATTCTGGGGGAGAATTGGAAATTGAATATCTTCCTCCAGAAGCAATGGAACCGGGAATTGCTTGGTATCACATAGATTTAGTTCACACTATTAAACCCCAGCAAGTGTTAACAGCAAGGGGTTGTAATATGTCTTTTCGCCGGGAAATTTTTACTAAATACGGGCTGAGATTTGATGAAAGGTTTCGTGGGAGTGCTGTACGCGAAGAATCTGATTTCTGTTTGCGAGTGCGGCAGACAGGATATAAGATTTGGTACGATCCAGAAGCTGATTTAGTACATTTGGGCGAAGAGACTGGAGGTTGTCATGATATTAGTATGCGATCGCTCGAATATCAACTCACCTTTTACCACAATCATTTTTTACTCGGTCTGAAAAACCTGACAGTTAGCCAAGCTTTACGCCTTTACACCCGGTTATTTGATTGTCATGTACTGGGACGACCTCCTTGTCACAAAAGCGGTTCTCTCATCAAAATCTTGACTCGTGGCTGTTTCTATATTTTGGGTTTTCTCAAAGCTGTATGGACTATCATTCAATCAATTTGGAATGATGGACAAATCTATAGTCGTCTTGACCAACAGAGTTTTAATTAATTTTTAAATATATAAACCCTGTTTTTTAGGGTGGGAATTACCCGCCTGATAAATTTTCCGATATTTATATTAAATATGAAAATTTTAGTTGCTAGTCATACTTATATTGTAGACTTAAATTGCCAAAAATTACGCGCTTTATCTCAACTAGAATCGGGAACTGAGGTTACGGTTGTTGTTCCTAAAAGATGGCGACCTGGTGGCGTACAAAATAAAATTATTACCACAGAATATCGTGATGAAGGTGCATTTAAAATTGTGCCTATTTCTAATTTTAGTCAAAATCAGCAAGGATTGCTCACATTTGGTGGTGATTTAGTAGCTTTACTACAGCAATTTCGTCCTCATATCATCCAAGTGGAACAAGGTTCTAGGGGACTGGCTTATACTCAGATGATTGCACTAAATCTACTTTTGGGTTTAAATGCTAAAAATATATTTTTTACTTGGTGGAATTTACCTTATACTCTCAAATTACCAGTTGCTTTATTAGAAAAATATAACCTGAGCCATAGCCACGGGATTATTTGTGGTAATCAAGATGGGGCAGAAATATATAAACAAAAAGGCTATAAAAGACCTATCAAAGTTATGCCACAGTTGGGTGTGGATGAGCAATTATTTATTCCTCAACCACAACCAGAGTTAGGTGCAAAATTAGGTATTTTACCTCATGATTTTGTGGTTGGTTTTGTGGGTAGATTTGTGCCAGAAAAGGGTTTATTAACGCTTTTACAAGCATTGATTAGTATCAAAGATAAATCTTGGAAGCTACTACTACTTGGGCGCGGAGAGTTACATACAGAATTACTGAAGATAGCCGCAGAAAATCACATTCAGGAACGAGTAATTATTATTGAAAGCGTTCCTCATAATGCAGTACCTCAATATATTAATTTGATGAGTACTTTAGTATTGCCATCAGAAACGACATATAAATTTAAAACTTTAACCGCCATTGGTTGGAAGGAACAATTTGGTCATGTATTAATTGAGGCGATGGCTTGTAAAGTTCCGGTGATTGGTTCTAACTCTGGTGAGATTCCTCATGTGATTGGTGATGCTGGTTTGGTATTCCCGGAAGGAGATTTTCAGGCTTTAGGGAGTTGTTTAACGCAATTAATTGATAACTCTGAATTTGCTATGAGGTTGGGGTATATGGGGTATCAAAAGGTGATGGATAAATATACGAATCAGGCTTTGGCGCGACAGCAGTTAGATTTTTATCAAGAAGTTGTTAATAGTAAGTTTTAATTTTAAACGCAAAGGGGCGCGGAGGTTTACGCAAAGGGGCGCAGAGAAGATATTTTGTGAGGTATATTGAGAATTTTTATTTGGAGGGATGGATGAATTTATGAAAATATTACAGGTTATTCCTTCCGTTTCTCTTGTTTATGGGGGGCCTAGTCAAATGGTGTTAGGATTGGCTCCGGCTTTGGTAAGGGAAGGTGTAGAGGTTACGTTAATTACTACTGATAGTAATGGTGATATTGGACAAAAACCCCTGGATGTTCCGTTAAATTATCCTGTTAAACAAGATGGGTATGAAATAATTTATTTTCGTTGTGCGCCGTTTCGTCGTTATAAATTTTCTCTAGATTTACTTGCTTGGTTAAAATGTCATGCTGGTGAGTTTGATTTGGCGCATATTCATGCTTTATTTTCGCCTGTGAGTAGTATGGCGGCTACTATTTGTCGTCAGCAAAGGTTACCTTATATTTTGCGACCTTTGGGAACTCTCGATCCGGCTGATTTACGGAAGAAGAAATTATTAAAACAGTTATATACAGCTATTATTGAAAAGCAAAATATAGCTGGTGCGGATGCAATTCATTTTACTAGCGATCGCGAAGCTAAAACATCAGCAAAATTTGGGATAAATACGCAAGATTTAGTAATTCCTTTGGGTGTGATTCCGCCTAAATGCATCAACGAACAACAAAAGAGTTTAGTACGCCATCAATTAGGGATTCCGAGTGATGTACCTGTAATATTATTTATGTCGCGGATTGACCCGAAAAAAGGGTTGAATTTGTTAATTCCCGCCTTAGAAAAGCTATTAGCGATTGGTTGTAATTTTCATTTTGTCTTGGCTGGAACAAATCCCCAAGAGCCAGCTTATGAACAAAGTATTATTACAAAAATTCACAATTCACCACTGCGATCGCACTCTACAATTACAGGCTTTGTCACTGGCGAGCTAAAAGCTAGTTTACTGCAAGCGGCTGATGTGTTCGTCTTGCCTTCCTACTATGAAAATTTTGGTATTGCTGTGGCTGAAGCGATGGTAGCAGGAATCCCTGTGGTAATTTCCGACCAAGTGCATATTTGTCACCAGATACAAGAAAGTCAGTCAGGCTGGGTAGGTGGACTAGATGTCGAAGTACTGGTAAATTTATTGCAAACTGCTTTAGAAAATCCCCAAGAACGCCAACGTCGGGGAGTAAACGCCCAACAATATGCACTACAAAATTATAGTTGGGATGCGATCGCTCGCCAAACTATCGCCGCATACCAGGAAATCTTAGAAAGACAAGGAAGACAAGGAAGAAATCAATCTTTCAACTTACCCCCAATCTAAAAATCTCTCTCCCTAGCCCCTAGCCCTTAGCCCTTAGCCCCTTCATTGAGCTTTTTTAAGGGAAATTACGTAACATCAAATTTTCTTGCGCGTCTCTTAACCCGATGGGAAAACCGGGGTTTTATGTCACGTTTGCGTAGTAGAATACTTAATGCCTTCTAATTACAAGGAAGCTCTCATGACTCTGCGTCTAGGTGATACAGTACCCAACTTTACTCAAGCCTCTACACATGGCGACATAGATTTTTATGAATGGGCAGGTGACAGCTGGGTAGTGCTGTTTTCTCACCCTGCCGATTTTACACCTGTTTGCACCACCGAATTAGGGACGGTTGCTAAACTAAAACCAGAATTTGACAAGCGTAATGTCAAAGCGATCGCTCTCAGCGTTGATGATGTAGAATCTCACAACGGATGGGTGGGTGATATTGAAGAAACCCAGAGTACAACTCTTAACTACCCAATTTTGGCAGATGCAGATCGTAAGGTTTCTGACCTGTACGATATGATTCATCCCAATGCTAATGCATCTGTGACAGTGCGATCGGTTTTTGTCATCGATCCTAACAAAAAGCTACGTCTGAGTTTCACATATCCCCCCAGCACAGGACGCAATTTTGATGAACTGTTGCGAGTCATTGATTCTCTGCAACTGACAGATAATTACAGCGTAGCCACACCAGCTGACTGGAAAGATGGAGATGATGTAGTCATTGTCCCCTCTTTGAAAGATCCAGAAGTGTTGAAGGAGAAATTCCCCAAAGGTTACGAGGTAATCAAACCTTACTTGCGGATGACACCCCAGCCTAACAAGTAAGTCTGAAAATTATTTCCTATTGTCTGTTTTTCAGGCGCGAAGGTAAAACTTTGCGCCTTTATATTTATGCGTGAAAATAAAGATAAAAGTTAGTCTGGTAATTATTCAAAGCAAGAATAAACCGCCAAGTACGCCAAGTACGCCAAGTAAGAAGAAATTCAGAGACTTTTTCGTAGCACTCAGAGATGTTTCTAGATATTAATCCGATAAAATTGTATAAGCTTCATTAATTAATCGCATCTTTTCTTGAGCTTGTTTTTGTAATTGTGGCTGATTCACATATAAATCTGGATGCCATTTTTTCACTAAGTTTTTATAAGCCTGTTTCACTTCATTAATTGATACACCAGGCTGTAAACCTAAAATACTATAAGCGCGAGTAATTTTATCTTTTTCGGCTTGATTTTTTGGTTGCTGCGGTGCTTTATTGCTTTGGGATGTATTCTGCTGTTGTTTGTTAGCTTGATAACCAGGAGAACGCATTTCTGCTTTCATTCTTGCTATCTCCTGATCGATTTCCCAATTGCGGAATTTTGCGTCTACTTCTGCGGGATTGGGTGAGGTTGAAGCTTTGGGTGGAGGAGATGTATTCACGCGCTGATTTGAATTGGCTTGATTAGTCTCAGCAGTTTTATAGGAATATCTATATGTTGAGGATGTAGAATTATTCGCTTTTTCTTTTTGGGAATAAGTTTTTTGTTCCTTTTCAACTGGTGGGGTATAGGGTATATATTTAGGTATTTCTCGATAAGGTTGATAATTTGTCGATATTTTAGCCTTACTTAACTGTTGTACTAATTGATTAAAACTGATTTGTAATTGCTGCAAATCTTTTCTTTTATTAGCGATTTCTAGCGGTTCTGGACTACCAGAAAAGCGAGTTACCCTTTTAGCTTTATATTCAAATTCTGCTAAAATTGCTAATCCTTGATTGCTCAATTCAGTAAAATAATTCTCAGTCACGCCTATGCAGATTTTCGCCACTTGCTGATGATAGGATTCCTGTGCAGATTTATCGTCAGTTTCTTGAATATTTTTGTTTAATAAATAAGAAATACTCCCAACTACAGCCGCACCTACAGGCCCCCCTAATAACCAACCAATACCACCACCTACGGCAATTGCACCAGCAGGTTCTGTTAAATCGTTATTACTCCCTGGCTTTGGCGGTAATGTAATTTGTGGTTCGTTGGGTAAGGGAATAGATAAATCTTCTGGCCTTTCTTCTTTAAAAAACTCATAAGCTTGATACAGCCATTTCATGATATTTAGTTGTAACTCGCTGAGGTCTTTTTTTAAAGTACCTATTTGCCAAGTTTTAAATTTATCTTCTGCGATTGCAACTGTAGCCTCAGTTTGATATTTCTTTAGCAGATTAGATAATTCTAGCCAATTGCGTAATTCAGTAAAACTCTTATTTAAGCCTTGTTGAATTAAATTAGCGGCTTTTTGTTTAACTTCAATTTTTGCATTCTCTTTCTCATCAAAAGACTTAACTTCCTTAAGTAGAGGCTCAATTTTTGCTTGTAAATTTAATTGAATTTGGGAAGCGATCGCCTGCACTCTCGGTAATCGCACATCGCCCCGATTTTGTTGTAAAATACTGACTATATTTTGCAACGCTGCTTCAAAGGTTGCTAACCCGCTACTCGTAGCACCAGCACCATCACCTTTTAATCTCGCTCTTAACGCAGGTAACGCATCTACACGATATAAATTACTAAATCCTGGCGGTAATTCAGCGCGAAAACTTTCCGCAACAAATAACAGGCGATTTTGTACTTGCTGTTGTTCTTCGGGTTCTAGCAAGTTAATAAAATTAGCAACGAAAATAACTGTTTTAATACCCCTATCTAGTAGCCAATCGCGCAGGTTTTCCCGTTCGCCTAAAGTCATTAACTTCCGCGCATCAAGTAATTGTACTACCAAATCTGTCGATAACAGGCGATCGCGTACTAAACTATCTTGGGCTTCCTTGTCGTTTGTACCAGGTAAATCTAGTAATTCTATACCCCTTTTTAAAAACGGATGGGGACAAAAAACTTCTACAGATGCTACATCTTGGTGCATCTGTCTGTTACCATCCAAAATTGCATACTGCTGTAAAATTTCGGTACCGCTACGATAAATTTCGGTACCATCTCTCAACATGATTCGCGTGCGTAAATCGCTACCATATTTAACAATAATCGCCGCGCCTGTGGTGGGAATTAAATCAATTGGTAAAGTACGATTTCCTAAAATGGCATTTAATAAGGTTGATTTACCATGATTAAAAGGGCCAAATACCGCAATCTGAAAGTTAGGATTAGTCAGATAATGAGAAATAGTATTGACATCTTGAGATAGTTGTGAGTTGCGCTCTAAATTTAGCAATCTCGATGTTGATTTAAGCGCATTTACTAAATCCTGATAACTTTCAGATTGTTTTTGCATAGTTTTCTAATTTTATGCTGTGTATGCAAATATGATTTTGGATTGATATACACAGATAAACACAGATTTTTATGGATATACATCTGTGTTTATCTATTATTTATTTAACTAACCGCCAAGTACGCCAAGAAGAATATACAGAATATCCTACCTGTGAGAAAGACGAGGATTTAACTATAGTAAGCTAATAAGTTACTATAAGCAGCTTCAATCTTTTGTAATTGCTCTATCACCTGTTCCTGCAAACTTTTCAGCCGCTTTAATTCACCTTCGCGATTAATCTCTTGTGTGGCTTTTTGCTTAAGGAGATTATCTAATTCCGATTTGCGAGATGTGATATCGTCGTTGATTCGCTTGCTCACTTCTCTTTCATAAACATCAAAACATTCTTTAACTGCATCGTATACAGTTTGCGATTGCTCGTGAGCTACTTGGGGTAGGTGTTTAACTAACTCTTTCTTTGCGGTTTTTACTAATTCTTTCCGCGCTTGATCTGCTTGGAGAAAGCCTACACCTAAACCTAACAATGCAAAGCCAATCGGCCCGAGAAAAATACCTGTTACGGCTGTAATTATACCGCCAATACCAATCACAGTGAAGTAATTTAATAAGATATTTTTCCAATCAAATCCTGCGCCAGCTAACGCCACACCAGCTAAATTACCTCGCGATAAAGATAACAACCCCATCGCCCATTTTGCCCATCCGGGAGAGTTATCATCTTCAGTAGTAGCAGATGCATGTACTTTGACTTGCTGTCCGGTTAATTTTTCGGTAATTTGGTCTGTAACTTGGCTATAAGATGCGCCATATTGTGCAGCACTTACAGAAAGTTCTCTAAATGCGCCATTAATATCTTTTTCTGCTGTTAAAGTCCAAGCCGAAAATTTATCAGTAATGTATTGCTCAAATGCTTTTTGCAAAGCAGTATTAAAAGCATCTCGCTTACCACTACTGAGGAAATCGAATAAATTTAACTCTGGTTGATAGCGTAAGAAATCTGTTTCAAAGGTATCGCCTAAGCCTAAAACATAGCTGCGGAATGATTCAGAAATTTTTCTCGCTTGGGTGTCTCTGGTGTTGATAATTTCTTTTTGAAATTGATCGCGGATATTTGTCAGTTTTTTAAATTCTGGTTCTACAGAATCAATTTTTTGTTTCAATTCATTGACATCTTTATCCAGCAATGGTAAACGTCTATCTATGGCTTCGCGAGTATGATTACAAGCTTGTCGCGCTAAAGTTCTGACTTGTCGCAATTCTGCGATCGCGCGTTCTCTAGTCAAAAAAGTATTCAAAGATCCCATAAACTCAGGAAAGCCAGTCCCAGTTAAATCAGCTTCGGGATTTTTTAATCTTTTTCTCAGTGCTTGAATTGAGGAAAGCTCAAATACACGCTCATTGTAAATGCTCTGTCCATCTACATAGCAATATTCTGCTAAATTCGCCTGAAATACTTGTCTTAATCTCGCTTCTGCAGCGCTTAATTCTTCCACATCGTCAGGATCTATGAGTGATTCTTTTACCTGATCCCAAGCATTAATTAAAAAGAAAACACTCAATCCTCGACCTTTAATGTAATTTTCTAGATAGCGACGCTCACCTAATGTACAAGGTTGAGATGCTCTCATGACAAACAAAATTGCATGACAATTATTGACATACCCTAAAGATAATTCATTCCGCGCTTCTGTATCATTTAACCCAGGACTGTCAACAATTTCAATACCCTTTTCTAAAAGAGCTAAGGGATATTCAACCACAGCATAATCAACATCAGGAAAAGCTTGTTTTTTCTCCTGTTCTAATTTCTTTGCTTCTGCTGGATCGATAGTATATTTATATTTAAAGCTTTGAAAATCTAGCTGTTGCGGACTTTTCCCATCATTAAAGTGAATTGTGACTTTTTTCTCCGTCCCGTAGCGTAAAACTGTTAATACAGCAGTGCAAGGATTCACATCACTGGGTAATAAATTCTCACCAATTAAGGCATTTAGAAACGTACTTTTACCTCGTTTCATATCGCCTAAAACTAATAGGCGAAATACACCTTTTTGCAGATTTTTACTAGCTGCTGTAATATCTTCAATATCTCGTTCTAAACTCAATTTACCTGAAGAAGATTCACCAGCTAATTCTGCTTGATTAATTGTGTCAGCAAGTTGGCTCAAACATACAGCCATTTTTGCTCTTACTTGCGCTACACGTTCTAAATCGTTGAGAAATTTGTCAGCCGCAACTTGATTAGTCATATTGACTCTCTAAATTAAGGTTTATTTTTGGGAGATTCCAGAAACAGCTTGTAAGCCATCCAAACCAGCGCGCCAAACATCACAATTCCCGCAACAGTTGCGGCTATCCTCGCAGCAACCAAAACCGCTACACCAATCCCAAAAAGCTGTAAACCAAGAATGGCTTTTTTCATCCAAGGTTGAGAGAACTTTTCTGACGGATGCTTGACAGTTTTATGAAAAGGTGCATTAGAAGGATTGAGATCCGCTTCCATTTCCCGAAGTTTTAATTCCACTTCGCGCTGTCTGAGATCGCGTTCGCGCTGTTCTAAGTCATGATTGCGATCGCCTTCCATTGGTTTCCACCTCGTTGACGATAAGGAGCTATTTTCAGTACTTATAATCCGTATTTATGTATTTTATTTTACTAATAAATAAACATCCTCAGTATAATTTCTACTTTAATGACAATTCTTAACAACAAAATTGCTCAGATATATTAAATTTCACCAGTTGAGCTTGTTTTTTCGGAATTTTTAGCTTCCCTCCGCAACCCAGTAAGCTAATCTGCCTTTAAGTTGCATAATCCTTAGCTTCAGAAAGACGCGGGGACGCGGTGAAGGGGAGACACGGAGATGCAATTTGAATGATTATTAGCTTAGCTAAGGAAAAGAAAGAACAACCAGGAAAAGGAGATAAACAAATGACCACTGACAACTGTACGGGCGGGTTCACAGATATCCTCAAATATCCATAACTATCTCCCATAAACCCGCCCCTACTGACTACTAATCATTGACAAATGATATGTAAAATGGTCAGCGTATCTCGCTCAATGTAGGCGATCGCTCATGGCCATAACAAAACGGCAAATACCGTCATTTTTACGCTTTCCCAAAAATCCGAATCTTTCTCAAGTTTTAATGTTGATCGGGTTAGCCATTACTCTATTTTTTATCTTCCTGGCATTCTTCGCACCAGTATTTCAAGCTTGGGGATGGCTACAAAGTCCCACAGAGTTGTTAAATAACCCCGTTTACGATCCACCTTCCGGTAAATATTGGTTTGGTACTAGTCTTTTAGGACATGATGTTTTTTCTCGAACCATCTTTGGCGCTCAAGCTGCTTTGCAAGTGGTGATTTTAGCAACAGCCTTAAGTATGCTAATTGGCGTGCCTTTAGGCATGGTTAGCGGCTATCTCGGCGGCAGACTAGATAAAATCCTGCTGTTTATTATGGATAGTATTTATACACTGCCTGGATTACTACTGTCAGTAACACTGGCATTTATTGTCGGGCGGGGAATATTAAATGCCGCGATCGCTATTAGTATCGCCTACATTCCCCAATATTACCGAGTTGTGCGCAACCACACCGTCAGCGTCAAAACCGAAGTATTTATCGAAGCGGCGCAAGCAATGGGCGCTTCTACTTGGACTGTGCTATCTCGCTATCTATTTTTCAACGTTATTCAAAGCGTACCTGTATTATTTACCCTCAACGCCGCCGATGCAATTTTAGTTTTAGGCGGTTTAGGATTTTTAGGTTTAGGATTACCAGAAACCGTTCCCGAATGGGGACGCGATTTAAAACTAGCACTAGAAGGATTATCCACAGGGATTTGGTGGACTACACTGTTTCCCGGTTTAGCAATGACATTAATGGTGGTAGGGTTATCACTACTTGGTGAAGGTTTAAATGAATTTGTCAATCCGCGTTTGCGACGACAGAATAGTATTCGGAAATAATTTAGCTCGTTGTGAACATTAATTAGTACACAGACCGATATTTGATTTGGAGATTCAGGTGAAAGACAATTTGACTTTAGTTGCTGCGGCTACAGGCGGATTTATGCTTTCTGTAGCTTTATCCGGGATTTTACGGGGAACACCAGTTACAGCTTGGCAAGTTGAATCAGGTGTACGCCAAGGGAATGTAAGCAATTTGCAATTTGCAGCTAATAAAAAAGAGAATTCAGAATTTTTTAGCAATAACACCCAAAAAAGCTAAGATGCTTTTTGGGCATGGGGCATTGGGCATGGGCAAAAGTCAAAAGTCAAAAGTCAAAAGTCAAAAGTCAAGAGTCAATAATCATTTATTTTCCTCCTTGTCCCCTTTGTCTTCCTTGTCCCCCTGCTCCCTGCCCCCTGCCCCCTCCCTAGCCCCTAATCCCTAAAAAAGTGGTGAATTCTCAAGTAATTGGTATTGATTTGGGGGGAACAGCGATTAAGCTGGGGCGATTTGACCGAGATGGCAATTGCTTGCAATCTCTGACAGTAGCAACTCCCCAACCATCCACGCCAGAGGCTGTACTGGCGGTAATGGTAGATGCGATCGCTCAAGTCGATCCAGATAATCAAACTGTGGCTATTGGCGTCGGTACTCCCGGCCCGGCTGATGCTCAGGGACGCATCGCTAAAATCGCCATCAACTTAGCCGGGTGGCGAGATGTACCTTTAGCTGATTGGTTAGAAGCGAAAATTGCTAAACCCACAATTATTGGTAATGATGCTAACTGCGCCGGTTTAGGCGAAGCTTGGTTAGGCGCTGGCCGCAGGTTTCAAAATTTTATTATGCTGACTTTGGGCACTGGCGTAGGCGGTGCTATCTTCCTCAATGGCAAACTATTTATTGGACATCAAGGCGCAGGGGGAGAACTCGGTTTAATCAGCTTTAACCCTGAAGGGCCGATATGTAATAGCGGCAATCGCGGCTCTTTAGAACAATACACCTCCATCACAGCCATCCGTCGCCGCACTGGTAAAGAACCTTGGGAATTGGGCGCTCTAGCAGCAGCCGCCGACCGAGAAGCCTTGACTTTTTGGCAAGAATATGGTAAATACCTGGGTATTGGCTTAACCAGTTTAATTTATGTGTTGACGCCAGAAGCGATCGTCATTGGTGGCGGAGTTAGTGCGAGTTTCCGGTTTTTTGTACCAGCCGTCAAAGCAGAAATTGAGCAACGAGTAATGCTAACATCGCGTGTCGGTTTACAAATTATACAAGCAGAATTGGGTAATGCTGCGGGTATGGCGGGTGCAGCCAAGTTAGCATGGCAACATCTTTCCGAATCTTAAAATACAGCATATTTCAGATAAATGAGGTACCCAGGTAAGGGCATGGCACTGCCCATGCCCATCAACAAAGGGAGAGATTTCCCCGCCTTTTCAACTTTAATTTCTCCCATTCGGACGCTGAATAATCGTCTCTATCACGCGCCGCTTCGCTTTTGGATCGATTCCTACCAAACGCAGATATTCACCGCTATATTCCTCTAGACATGATTCTAAAGCGGATATGGCATCGGAATGGGCATCAATGTGAGTATTCAGACAACTTTGCCAAGAACCTGTACGAAAACGGCGTTCATCAACATGTTCAATATTAATCGTGTAACCTTGCGCCAAAATTTGCCGAATCTGTTCTTGGGTTTCTAATGTTAAATGTGGACTCGACGCTGGCTTATTTGCACCATTGGTTTTTGCAACTTGCTTTCCAGCATCACTTGACGGCTGACTAGTTGGTGTCACGTTGGGAGGTGGCGCAGCTTGATAGCTTCTACCGCGATTGAGGCGATTGTATTCATCAACCAACTGGGAATTTTCTACCCGCTTTTGTTCACCTACCATCAAGTGACCAGATTCAATTAAATGCGCTAGGCTAAAATCTGGCTTTTTAAATGCTGGCGGCCCTTCTAAGCTATTAACAACACGTAAGGAAATGCGCTCAAATCCTATATCATGGATAAACTCACGGATTTGTTCGTCATAAATACGCGATCGCAATGCACTAAAGAAATCAATTGATTGATTAGCAAAAGTATCAACTAACTGTTCAACTTCTTTTTGCGAAAGTCCATCTGGTGCAAAAATTCCGCCCACAATCCCCACTTTATCCTCATGGCTGGGTTCCCAATAAAATTTTTCCATCCGCCCGTCGCGAATTAACGGTGCATACAGGGTAGTAAAATCATTACCGGTGACAATAATCGGTACGCGACGCAAAGGTGTGGAATCGTAGCTTCCAGGTAACTGCACATCGGTAGGATTATCGGCAATATTCATCAGTGTGGCATTCACCAACTGAGTATTTACTGTATATTGAGTACCTTCATCAAATCTACCTGCACCCGCATCTAAATCATTAATCATCAGCACGCACATTTTACCGCGCACTTTGCTTAATTCCGACGTTTCTCGGTAGCGTAAGCGAATTAAACGTGCTGGATCTCCCGCATCGGGACTTTCTAATTCACCACCAGAGATGAGTGTTACTTCCACACCCATTTTTTCAAAAGCTAATTCACATTGAAAGGTTTTACCCTCACCTTTACGCCCATGAATCCCTAAAATCAAAGGTACTCTAATACCAGGAAGATTCAAGAAATTCTTGGTAATGTGGACAGCAATTTTATCCAAAAATCGAGGAGCAATGTAGTAACCCATAAAATTGTTCTTGCCTGGGACTTATTAAAATAATGCTACGTGTTTTTGTGTCAAATTTTATTTATCTTTTGGTATAAAGATAATCCTAACTACCACAAACGCTGAATTGGATAGGCATCAAAAATTGTATCAGCACTCAGTATAGGAATATTTTCTACTATAGACTGTGCAATTAACAGCCTGTCAAATGGATCGCGGTGATGTAAAGGAAGTTGGGAAACAACAATAATCTCTTCTCTGGCGATTGGCATTACTTCAATACCATTGTTAATTATTTGCTGTTCAATAAACTCTGGAAAACTTATATTGAAATTGAGTTTACCAATACTGTGTTTGATTGCCATTTCCCAAACACTGACAAAACTGAGCAGGTTATCATTGTTTTCAATTTGCGATCGCAAATTCTCGCTAATTCTTGGATTACCCATAACAAACCAAATAAAAGTATGAGTATCCAGTAGTTGTCTCATTCCATATATTCCTTAAAATCTTCTAATGGTTCGTCAAAGTCATCAGATATAGTTATTAATCCCTTAGCACTACCAAACTGAGGACGGCGTTTAACTGGTGATACAGGTGTTAACTTCACTACAGGTTGATTGTCTTTAATAATAAAAATTTCTTCACCGCTTAGGGCTGCTTCAATCAAATCAGATAAGTGTTGTGATGCTTCATCTAGAGTAATTTGCTGCATAAATAATACCTTCAGATATTTAATTCTAGGTTAATCTCAACATCTATTTCAATATTCAAGCCAAAATATTTGAATAATTATGCTAAAAATTGTTGATGCTCTCGCGAGTTCAATCCTTGCTGTAATATCGCTAAAACTTGCGTCATTTCTCCAGTTAATAATGCAGTCACATCCAACCATAAACCAGGAAATACACGACTTTTGATCATCCCATGAGCATCAGGTGCTAATGTGACATACTCAGCATTTTCTAAAATAAACCAATCAAATTTATTTTCAAATACTTGCCAAACAATATATTCTTTAACGCCATTGCGACGATATACTCGCTTTTTATCATATAAATCATTAGCCGCACTACTAGCAGCAACTTCTGCAATTAATTCAGGTGCGCCTTCTATATAGTCATCTTCACTAATTCGGGTTTGTCCACCGAGTTGTTCGTTAAGTATCAGTACAACATCGGGTTGTACTTCATTATCTGCATCTAAGCGGACTTTTGTATTATCGCCTAACTCCACACCTGGGGTAGAAACTTTGTATGTCCATAACCAGCCAATAAGATCACCATGAGGTTGTCCATGACTTTTAAAACGTAATGGTGAGGCCACGTAAACGACTCCTTCGATTAATTCTGCTTTTTTAATATTCGACATCGTATGATAGCGACGTTCAAATTCTGGGCGAGTTAGGCGATCGCCACTTTCTAAAGGTGGTATTTTGATATCTGAAGCTGTCATTTATAAATTCCTCAAAAAAATTTCTCTGCATCTAGTATAAGCAATTCTTATATAAACCAATTTTGCCAAGCTTCCCAACGATCTACCAGTTGAGCAAATTCCCTATAACCACCGGCTCTTGGATGAGCGCCATCATAATTTCTTGCTTCTTCTCTCCAAATTGTTGATTTTTGTAAATATTGAAAAATGTTGAGATAGGGAATATTTAATTCCTGACAAACTAAAGCAAACTCTTGGACTAAATTAGCAATTCGTTGATTTTGTGCCTCATCTGTGCATGGAGGCGGACTTACCATCAAAACTGGATATAACTGTTGAGCCTGACTCAAAATATTGCGGATATTATCAATTGAATCTTCAACAGCAACACGAGTTTTACCGTTTTCAATTGTCGTGTCATTTACCCCAAAGGAAAATACTATTCTCCCGTCACATTCTTTTGGTAGGCGATAGCTAGCTTCTCTGTACCAACGGTTTCTTAGTTCTGTACTCGTTTCTCGTCGCACACCTAAATTATAGTAGGTAATTTCGTAACCTTTATTCTGCGCATTTACACAAATTCTCCCTGTCCAGCCAAGACATTCTGGATCGCCTGTACCATTTACAAAAGACTCGCCTAGAAAGCAAATTCTCATTTGGGATAAAGATTTTTCAGTCATCAAACCTCTACTTCGTTGCTATAAAAACAAAAAAAGAGAGGTATATATTTTTACCTCTCTTTAATAAATCAATAAATCAAATTATTTAAGCTAAATTAGCTTTTAGTATCTGCTGGGTTTGTGAACGATAAAGCTGAGAACTTGGCACTGCTTGATGTTGTCAAAACCAACAACCCGGATATATTGGTTGGAATACTGAGAACGGCAAGATTGAACTTCGTTTAGCACTTCTTGAGTAGTTTTAGCACCAAACAAAGGCAGCTTCCAGAGTGTCCAATATAATTCTGTTGGCTCAGAAGTTTCGTTAAATTCAACTGCTGGGATATAACCTTGGCTCAAGATGTACTGAACCTGCTTGGCAATTTGAGCGTCAGACAGGGGAGGTAGATAAGAAAGGGTTTCGTAACGACGCTCTTTTGGTAAAGTTTGCATGGCGGTTGATAATTGGTTGCGATTTTTACTACTACGTTGATCAGCTAACTGGATAAGTTATCTGAATTTGGCTCTGAGCTTGTTTGCTGTTCCGCTTGCAGACTGGGGTCTGATGTTTCTATTTGAGTGATGCGTTCTAGATGCTGGCGGCGCTGTTCCATATTGGCTTGCTGAATGCCAGTGCGAACCATTTCCGGTAAGAATTCTGCAATTTCCTCAGCAATGTGTTCTCTGACAGTCATGATCCGCAATGCTAAATCTGGCTTCTCTTTTAACAATTGGGCAATATACGATTCTCCATCCTGAATTTTGTCAGCGGAATAGTTATGCAACCAAATTGCCAATGGAGGATTAGTTTCGCCTAGCTGTGCCAGTACTGTCCTTAGTGCCTGATAAGTCAGGTAGCTTTGGAGAGTCTTGGCTGTGTCTTTCGCAATTTGCTTAAGATTCATGCTTGACCCCAGCCTTTAGTTAAGTAAAAAGTAAAAAGTAAAAAGAAAGGATGAATATTTCTTTTACCTTTTAACTTTTTACTGGTTACTTGAGGATCAGACGGTATCCATTGCCTCGAATTCAAACTTGATTTCTTTCCACAGTTCGCAAGCTACAGCCAATTCAGGAGACCATTTGGCGGCTTCGCGGATAATGTCGTTACCTTCACGAGCCAAGTTGCGACCTTCGTTACGAGCTTGAACACAAGCTTCTAAAGCGACACGGTTAGCTGTAGCGCCAGGAGCATTACCCCAAGGGTGACCAAGTGTACCACCACCGAATTGCAATACAGAGTCATCACCAAAGATTTCTACTAGTGCGGGCATGTGCCAGATGTGAATACCACCGGAAGCAACAGCCATTACGCCAGGTAGAGAAGCCCAGTCTTGGGTAAAGTAGATACCGCGAGACTTGTCTTGCTCAACATAGTTTTCACGCAATAGGTCAACGAAGCCCATTGTGATACCACGCTCACCTTCCAACTTACCAACTACGGTTCCGGTATGGATGTGGTCACCACCAGATAAACGTAGGGCTTTAGCCAATACACGGAAGTGAATACCGTGGTTCTTTTGACGGTCGATTACAGCGTGCATTGCCCGGTGAATGTGCAATAGAATACCGTTATCGCGGCACCAACGAGCCAATGTGGTGTTGGCGGTGAAACCTGCGGTGAGGTAGTCATGCATGATGATGGGCATTTTGAGTTCTTTCGCGTACTCAGCCCGTTGCAACATTTGTTCGCAGGTGGGGGCGGTAACGTTCAGGTAGTGACCTTTGATTTCGCCGGTTTCTGCTTGAGCTTTGTGAATAGCTTCTGCTACAAACAAGAAGCGATCGCGCCATCTTTGGAATGGTGCAGAGTTGATGTTTTCGTCGTCTTTGGTGAAGTCCAAACCACCGCGTAAGCACTCGTATACAGCGCGTCCATAGTTCTTAGCAGACAAACCCAACTTTGGCTTAATTGTACAACCCAGCAAGGGACGACCGTATTTGTTTAACTTGTCACGCTCAACTTGGATACCGTGGGGAGGACCTTGGAAAGTCTTGATGTAAGCGACAGGGAACCGGATGTCTTCCAAACGTAGTGCCCGTAAAGCTTTAAAACCAAACACGTTACCTACAATTGAGGTCAAAACGTTGGTAACAGAGCCTTCTTCAAACAGGTCTAGAGGATAGGCAATGTAGGCAATAAATTGGTTATCTTCACCGGGAACTGGTTCGATGTCGTAGCAACGACCTTTGTAGCGATCTAGGTCGGTGAGCAAGTCTGTCCACACAGTTGTCCAAGTACCAGTAGAAGACTCAGCCGCTACTGCCGCAGCTGCTTCTTCAAAGGGAACACCAGGCTGGGGTGTCACGCGGAATGCCGCTAGAAGGTCTGTATCTTTAGGTGTGTAATCGGGTGTGTAATAAGTAAGTCTGTAATCTTGAACCCCGGCTTTATACCCAGATTTTGACTGAGTCTTCGTTTGAGCGTAAGACATAAATTCCCTTCCAAGAAGTCACACTGAATTACTTCACAAATCACGCTTAGTGCAATTTCCCCTCACCCTGCGCTCTCCCCCTGTAAGCAAGGGGAAGCCCAAGAAAATTTTTTTTAGTTAGGGGTTGTCTATGGCAAAGGGTAGCGGTTTTGATTTCGGAACATTTGGTGTGCTATTTCAAACACAATCGCCAATTTCCTTGATTTTTCGACGCACACAGCTATGTGCTTCTACTGTTCCTCTTTCCCAGGCATATAAATTCTTTTTATCTCTTTCTCTCATTTCTCTAATGTGTTTTCCCGTCCACATAACCTTGCTGTGACGCAAAATGATTTTTTACCCATTGTTCCTGAAGTAAAACTTAGGCATTAGGGATTTTTCACCTGTATATCCGTCCAGTTTCCTTGTTCTACAAGGAAATACTCAAATTTATGTGGCTTGAGTTGGGTTTAGAGAAATGGTGAGCGCAAGACAAAAATTGCACACCACGTAATTTGTAACTTGTCTCACAATATATCAAGAAATCAATAAGTTATACTTTGAAACTTTTTAACTTATATATTTAAATTTTTTATTACATAAAGTTTTAAACATTTTGTTAAGACTAGTTTACAAAAATACATTTATAGTCATATATACTTTGGGTCAGTAGAGGATAAGGGAAGGGAAGGAGGATAAGAGAGACAAGGAGGAAAAATGACAAATGACCATTGACTATTGACCATTGATCAATGACCAACCAGAAAAATTGCTGAAAGCGTTTAAAAAATCTTGGTGAAGGGAACACTGAAAATTAACCCTCTCTTTAAGGGAATCTCACCATGATTAAGCGTACTAATGTATTGATTACTTCTATCCTCGCAGGAATGGTGATGCTACCCAGCATGGGAATTATCGCGTTGACAAATCCAGCGACAGCCCAAAAAACCGATAGTCCTGCACCAACACCCACAAAACCGGTGACTAATTCGTCTAAGCCAACTAACTCTTACCCAGCTGTTGCGCCACCTCCGCGAGTAGACCCTTTGCCGAATGAAAGGGAAGAACAGGAAAATTCCCTAGAAACAGATTACCGCGTTAGCAACTTATTAGCAGATGTGACTGGTAATCTTTGGGTTGCTTCTTGGCGGGGTTTGTCACGCATTGACCCCAAAACTGGCAAGATTATCTCTCGCGTGAGTCTACCTAATGTCGCCATTAGCGCTTTAGCACAAGACAAAGTAGGGCGTGTTTGGGTAGGAAATTATGAAGGATTAATCCGCGTTGAACCCCGCACTAGTGAAATTACTGCCCAAAATTTATTTTTGCCTTCTAAACGAGTTTTATCGCTATTGATTGACAAACGTGGCTATTTGTGGGCAGGAACTGATAACGGATTGGCTTTGATTAGTCCTGACCAAGGCTTGATTATGACTACGTTAAAAAATTTGCCTGGTGTTAGTGCTAACGCCTTAACTTTAGATGCCGATGGTCAATTATGGGTAGGCACGTTAGATGGACTGATCCGTGTAAATACGTCTAATGCTTTAATTATCAAGCGAATTGCCGATTTACCAGGAACAACTGTGCAAGCTTTGGCGATTAGTCCAGAAGGATTAATTTGGGCGGGGATGCCAAATAATTTGCTAGTGATTAACCCGAAAACTGGTGCAGTCATGCGTTCTGTCACTCGCCTGCGCGGACGTAATGTCACAGCAATACGTTTCGCTCAAGATGGTAGTGTATGGATCGGTACCAACAATGGTTTGTTACGATTAAATCCAAATACAGGCGCTGTCTTAGATGAGGTTGCAGGACTTCCTTCTAGTCGGGTACTTGCTTTGGTTCCTGATATTGCCAATAAATTATGGATTGGCACTAGTGAAGGTTTAGCTTGGTTAATGCCGAAAATGGATAGTGCAAAAACCCATCTGGCTTTTAGTCGTGCGGTGAAGTAGGCATAGGGCATTGGGCATTGGGCATTGGGCATTGGAAAATACTTATCCTCCTTGCCTTCCTTATCGCCCTTTCTCAGTCCTCTAGCCTCTAGCCCCTTACCCCTAACCTCTACTCGGATTAAAAATGGTCGTTACCACCCAGCAATTAATTCAATGGAAACAACAAGGGCGTTCAATTGTCGCGTTGACCGCTTGGGATTATGCGATCGCGCAACTACTCGATGCAGCTGGGGTAGACTTAATCCTAGTAGGTGACTCGATGGCTGTGGTTCTTGGCTATGAGACCACATTACCAATTACTTTAGAGGAAATGCTCTACCATGCTAAATCTGTGCGTCGTGGTGTCAAACGTGCCTTAGTCGTGGTAGATTTACCATTTTTGACTTATCAAGAAAGTATTCAACAAGCTATGCACTCAGCTGGTTTGGTGTTAAAAGAAACCGGCGCTCAAGCTGTGAAATTAGAAGGCGGCTACCCGGCGATGGTAGAAACGATTGCGCGACTGGTACAAGCAGGAATTCCCGTGATGGGACATGTAGGTTTAACGCCACAATCAGTTCATCAACTGGGTTTGCGACAACAAGGGAAAACTCAGGAAACCGCAGAGAGAATTTTAAATGAAGCGATCGCTCTTGAACAAGCTGGTGTATTTGCGATCGTTCTTGAGCATATTCCCGCAGATCTAGCACTCCGTATTACCCAAAAACTCCGTATTCCTACTATTGGCATCGGTGCAGGAATCCATTGTAATGGACAAGTGTTAGTCACCTCTGACGTTCTGGGGCTTTCAGAGAGACAAGCACCTTTTGCCAAAGTTTATACTAATTTACGGGAGACAATTACCAAAGCTGTACAGGATTATGCGCTAGAAGTGCGCGAGCAAAAATTCCCTTAAGGAACTTCCAAACAAAATATCTATTGCTGTCTCAGCAGAGGAAGCACACAAAGCAGACTTTGATCGTCGCCTTCGCTCTGAAAACTGGATAATTTAATTCTGTAATTCCTGCATCAATCACAAACTTAGGGAAATATCAACCAAACGCACTGAACACTGACAAAAAAATAGTAATTGAAGATGAAGATAGCAAAGTTATCACTGCCAGAAAATAAATCATACGAAAGGGGCGAGTGACAAGTTTGCAACTATAACATCGACAATTACTAAAGTTCTAACTTGAATCGGGAGGAAAAACTTAAATATTTAGTTTTATTTCCAAGAAACGTGTGTTTATCAGGAATATAGATATTCGGATACAGAATTAGTATCTGTACATTATATTACGAATCGTGTTAGTAAACTCCTATAATTAAGGGTAAGCCATTCTTAGGCTAAGAAATCAAGTACAAATTAGAGAATATAGAATCAACGTCTTTTGAGTTTTGGCTAAAGCTTTGACTACAATACAGAGGTACTAGATTGTGATAATTCGGCTTAATTGTAGAACAAGTAACACAGCTGTTTAACTTGGATTATATCCAATTTCAGTAAACAGTACAGCCAATTTTTCCACATCGATAAATCTAGAAAAAACGCAAAACTCAAATATTTTTAGAGTTAGAGTAGTTAGCGACTGAATATTTCATGCAACGGCTAAGATAAATAGTTATCTGACTTAAAGGCATCTTTCCTAGCCAATGCAGATTCACTTTTGGGTAAGTGCCAATTCTAGCAGATACAGTAATGTTCACAACGACTAATTATGTAAATCTGCAAATCTTTTATCAAGACGAAAATCAGGCGCAGGCTCTAACTTCAGCCAATGTTTACGTTTATTCTTATTCCTGAGGATATTTACATAATTGTCAGCGTAGCGAAAAGCTGATGCACGGTCATAAGTAGCAATAGCCACTGCTTGAGAGAAAACCTTTGCAGGAATTTCATAGCCAGAAAATTTCTGCATTAAAATAAACAAGTCTTCTTCAGTTACAGGTAAACTAATTTCTTCAACCTGTTCTGGTTCGTTAAAGATATCTTCATTTAGCGCTTTGGACATTTAGCACCTCCCCAAATGCATAAGAAGCGAAACCGGCAATAAAATTAAGTTGTTGCTCGCGAGTCTGTAAATTTACAGGAAGTTCATTACTAGAACATCCAATTTCCCGCAAAATTTCCAAACAATAAGCACTCAGTTCATTATATGAAGCTCGTTCCCAATTTCGAGCAACCTCTTTGGCTTTCTCTAGGTTGACTCGAATCACCGTCATTACAGGGCTTGTCATCAATCTACCCTCCTAACTGGATATTCGCCATTTTTATCTGAACAACAAAATGGCGTAACCGTGTTATTGCGGAATTTATCTAGGAGGGGTGGGAAGATATCCGGGTATTTACGGTCAAAGTTCTTGGGCGATCGCTTCCCTCATCTTTGTAATTGATACACCGTATACATCCATATATTTGCTTGGTAATTTATATCAACAAAAAGGTTTTAGGCTTTTATTGTTAATGTTTTTTTAATTTTTTACGTATACTTACTTGCATTTACTTAAGTGATATTACGCAGGCAGCACAGAGATAAATGCTCAACTTTCAACGAATAAAAACCGCTAAATTTCCAGTTACGAAATGCTTCCCAGCTTGGGAGTGAGTACTTGCTGATGATGGCCAAAAATAATTTTGGTCTACATCAGACAGCATTGCCAATATAACTTTGGTTATAGTTTGGGAGTTTATACGAAGATTTACGGTCATTAGTTGCCATAATATCAACTTGCCCAAGTTTTTCCCAGAATGACTTAGTTGAATTTTCGGATAGTCAGGCTGGTGAATGGAGTTCTGAGGCTGCTTAAGGGCTTTTAAGTTGGTTAATTTTCTTAGGTATAGGCTCAGTTTATCGAAAATTGGGGTCGAAAACCCTGTCCTCCAAGGAGCGGCTTTTTATAGAGTAAAGGCTTTAGTCGGCTAATCAACCATATAAAACCTGATTGCTACCTAACAACTAGAAACTGAACCTCAAATTTGCACGTCCCACTGCTTCAATTTCTTTTGCGCAAATTCTCGCACTTGCTTATCAGGATCGTTATCTGTTCTGTCACGTAACAATAGTAATGTTCCAAGATGTTGAGGATACTGATCAACGATTGCTTCAAGTGCTGTTAATCGAGGATTTAATCCATATTGATGATCCTTAAAGGGGTCACTAATTGCACGCTCCCATAAAAATTCAAATATACCAGACTCATGTTTCCAACCTCTAGCTAATTGTTGAACGGCTATTGCTCTCACACTCCAACTATTATCAGTTTGAGCGCTAGTTTTGAGAAACATTAATGTATCTGGGTCCTGACTTTTCACGGGATGTGGAAAAGGAAATTGGTTCGCGATAGGTGGTCGCGAACCAATCCTCTGGACTTAAGATAATTTGCGTCCTCTAATATAAGGTGCTTGTAGTATCGTATTTTGGGGTGCAAATGAAACTATTAGAAGCA
>NZ_JACJRE010000059.1 GCF_014697075.1 Tolypothrix sp. FACHB-123
AAGGGGAATGAAGGGGCTGCCGACGGCAGCCCCTTCATTCCCCCCTTAAAATGATTATCATTCTTGTTAATGGAATAGTTTATTTTCTGGAAGTCCCTTACTGCGGTTTTTGACTTTTTTTTACACGATAGAAGAAGTCGGCAGAAAGTTACAAAGAATGGCTGCCATGCTCCATCATACTCAGTAATCCCAACTTATACTCGTTAAAATACTGGCTATAATTTCCCTGAAAAATCTGCTTTTGTAACTCTCATCGGAAATTTCGGGAATTTTTTTAGTAGAATTAAACAGATTCGTTCAGTATAAAATTTTCCGATTAGCTAGTCTGAAAATCAGTTTGCGGACAGTGAAGTAGTTACACAAGTTCACTAGATTATCAGAAAATTATGAGAACTTTATTGCAAGTTGAAGATTTCAATGGTCGTAGCTCGCGCTCTAGAGAAAGTATTCGCGAATACGTAGAAGTTTTAGTTGTTGGTCAGCCATTGCAAGTATCTTTACAAAATCTCGCTCCGGCTAACACTAAATTTGTGAATTTAGAAACTCGCGGAGAAATTGAAATTTCATCTCATGGACAGTCTGAAATAGCAATTAAAACCCTGATTCCTCTAGAACAAATTCCCGAAATTACTCTGAACGCCAGAACTTTTAGCGATGTATTAGAAGACCGTTCTTTACAAATCACCTTTCAAGATGATGCTGGTCGTTTGTTGGGTCAAGTTCTCTTCAAGCTAACTTGTCTGCGGATTTGTTTAGATGTGGATGCAGATCGAGATGGCATTATTGAAGAAAATCATCCCCATAAAGGAGATTGGCAATGGGGAATTAACGGTCATGGTGCAGTTTTATTAGTGAATAGCGATCGCGATACGGTTCATGCTGATGAACAGCACGATAGCGAAGAAAACTATATCAGAGGACTGCTGGATCTCAAAGATTTTAGCTTTGCGATCGTTCGGAAAGTTGGTTTAAAAAATTTGCCTTCTGATTACGAACTTTATTTGTCAGTTAACCGAGATACTGCTCAACGTATTCGCATTTATGACGAATTAGATAGAGATGGTTATGAGTTAATTGGGCCGGGACGAACAAAGGCCAAAATTAGGAATACAGACCGCGATATTATCCTGGCTGTTGAGGGGTTGAGTTATCCCGATTACGATTTTGATGGCATAGTTGAGATTAGTTTAAATCTCTTGAAAGAAGGAAAAACTGTCTACAGCGATCGCGTAGTTTTTCGCGTCGCTCCTTGGATCATGACTCCTAATACTTTACCCCCAAAAACTGTGTATGTTTCGCGCTTATCTAAAGGATTTAACGCAGAATTTATTGAGGAGTTAAGAAAAGTTGTCGCCCAAGCTAACGCCCAACTAGATATTGTTCCTTATGAGTTTCATCAGGACGATCCTTGGATGCAAGACGAAATTGAAATTGGTTACGCTCAAGCACCAGGACACCTGATGCATGTAGTATTTGATTCACCACGCGATCGCGGATTAGTTCATTTTCCCAAACGCAAACTTTTAGGAATTGACTTTGGTTATGTCACGCGCAAAAGCCAGCGCGAAGCCACAAAATTAGACTCTTTTGGGAATTTAGAAGTTTCTCCCCCAGTCACAGTCAAAGGCGTTCATTATCCTTTTGGTCGCATGATATTTGGCGGAACTCGTAAAGAAATAATCCACGAACAACCGCGACGGATGTTAAAAGTTTTGCGAGACTTTCTCTATGGTCAAAAAATTCAAGCACCATTGGAAATTTTTTCTGACTGGCTAAGTGTCGGACACATTGATGAATTTATGACTTTTGTACCTGCACCTACCCAGAAAGGATTTAAGCTACTTTTAGCCAGTCCTGACAAATGTTATGAAATTCTCAACCGCCTACGCAATGAAGGACATTCTCAGGTATTGTTGCGCCAAGGAAAACAACTTTTTAATCAGCCTGCTGATATTAGCGTGGCAGCTATTCTCGATAATCAAGAATTAACTAGTCAGAACCAGCGATTTCAAGAATACATTAATTGGAATCGAGAAGTTTTGCAAGAGCAATTAGAGTTAGGCGATGAAGACATTATCCACATCCCAGGTTTATTTGCAGATGATGGCTATGGGCGAGCAGAAACTTTTTTCCCCAACATGGTAAACGCCATCGTGCTCAATCAACATCTGGGTATTCCCAAACCATTTGGCCCCAAAGTCAATCAAGAATGTCAATTTGAAGCTTATGTCAAAGGTCTTTTAGAACCCTTGGGTTTAGTTTGTCACTTTATCGATGATTGGAATCCTTATTTTCGCGCTAGAGGAGAAATTCATTGCGGTACCAATACCCGCAGACAACCTTTTGCTCAAAAATGGTGGGAGATTGAGCCAATAGAATCTTAATTAAGCTAATGCGCGTCTAGATTGCATAATTACTAATAAGGGCTGTTAACTGTTGACAGTTGACTGTTGACTGTTAATTGTCATTTGTCAACAGCCCTCACAATGGATTGTGCAACTTACAGCGAATTGCAAGTTGGTGAGGTACAGATAATCGTTAATTGTAGGGGCATTGGCACTGCCATGCCCCGAAGCGCTCATTTACCTGAAATATGCTGTAAAAGCAGAATAGCTTATCAACAGCAGACGAGGTGGTAGCCCACAAATCTGCATTTCCAGCCGGAGAATGGAAACCTCTTTCCTTCTGCCTTGTCATAACAACAATTTTTAACACCAAGCTACTTAAATATACGGAAAAGAGAAAGCAAACTCCAGTTTGAGAAAGCAATATCAGCTTTTACTTGCTAAATATACCGAAATGAGAAAGCAAACTCCAGTTTGAGAAAGCAATATCAGCTTTTACTTGCTAAATATACCGAAATGAGAAAGCAAACTCCAGTTTGAGAAAGCAATATTAGCTTTTGCTTGCTAAATATACCGAAATGAGAAAGCAAACCTCAGTTTGAGAAAACAAATTGCGGTTTGAGAACTAAATTCCCGTTAGCAGAAAGTTTTTTGTGTTTGAGATTGCCTTTACGGTTGAATATCCGTTGTGCCAGAATGCGATGGCGGAACGCCTGCTTTCGGCATTCGCCCTTTGGCGGCTTCTTGAGAATATCGCCTTCCTATTTATATATATGAATTTTTCTAAACGCAGTCCCACAGAAAACTTTGCCAGAGCAACTATTATTCTACTTTTGATTTCCGTTGTCGGTGCTATTTTGTTTAATTGGCCAGACGAAATCAAAAAGGGGTTACTAGGTTTGTGGATTATTGTTCCACCTACATGGTTGTGGTTTGAATTTTGTTTCTTATTTGAGAAGGGAAAAGCCCCATTTTCTAATGATTTTGAGAAGTTCAAGTACGCTCAAGAACTTTCAAAGAACTTATGGTTGTCAATCTCAGCAATTCTGTTACTGATATATTTCGGTAAGCTACCAGGTGTTTAGTATTTTTTCTAGCGACTGGATGCCCTATACTCGCGAAATCGCAGTTCTTTTAGGGATGGGGCGAGTTTAAAGGGACTTCCAACTAAAAAAATATGCCATCGCTATTTAGGCAGGGGGTAGGGGAGCGATCGCATCTGGTGGTGTACGCCTGTCTCAATTATAACCTCTTTCCTTCTGCCTTCTGCCCTCTGCCTTCTGCCTTGTCATAATGACAATTTTTAACACCGAGCTACTTATTTAGATATGATTGCCCTATAGAGCGTGTTAGACTCGCTTTCTTCAATCTTTAGGCTTGCAGGTTGATCGAGAAATGTGAAATAGTGCTTGTACTTCAGAGGTAGGTAAATGCCATAGTAACTCTGGCTTCCATGTATCTGGGTCAAAGTTGGAGTTATGACCGCGTTTGTAAGCTGTTTGTAGTCTCTGCCAATCGCACTGTTGTAGATTTGGCATTTGTTTCCTCATCATTCGCAACAGTCCCAACCCTAGCAGCAGGTTAAATACATTAAACTTAGCTCCTAATAAAAATGCCTGTACTTCTAACTCACCTATGGAATCTGTACCATAGCCTGTCAGGGTATGAACGCCGTCATGCAATTGTTTACGGCGGGAGCCAGTGGTGAAAGGTTGCAAATTGTGTTCGTTAAGAAACTCTACCCAAGTTCTACCAAAAGTACCTGGAGGTAAAGTCCGCAATTTTTCTATATCAACAATTTGGGGAACACTCAGCCCTTGTGCGTCACTAATGCGATCTATCAAATTCAAAAACTGTTGTAAACGAGGAGCAGGATTTGAAGAATTACTAGCAGCTTGCATCATATTACAAATAGTTAAAATTCTAAATAAGCTTGATTGGCTTCTGGTTTGCTCTGTTGAGGTATCACAATTTTAAACAGCAATTCTTCCAAGCCGGATGTAGAGAAAGTCATGATTTTATCCATGACTTTCGTCTGATTGATTTTTGTACCTCATGTTTGCTCTATCAAGCGATCGCTAACTATCTAGAATCGTAAGTAATTCCACTACGTAAAGTTAAGCGATTGTTGACTACATTGAGAATGCGCAGATTTTCGGGAACAGTGAACTCTGCGTTCCCTTACACTTCTTTGGTATGAGAATAAGTATTTCTGCTAATAAATCTTTCTTTTTGATGAGGAATTATATTGCTGAGTACATTAACCTTCAAAAAGACAGATTAGTCTGGAGAATAACTGCATGACACAAGATATTGTTGAGTTATCAGCACCACCAATTAACTCAATAGTGGGACATTTAGTAGAATTGGGAGAAGATCCATTAGGTTTTCTGACTCGTTGCCGCGATTATGGTGATATTGTACCGTTACGCTTAGGATTAACACCTTGTTGTTTACTCACCAATCCTGAATATATTGAAGAAGTTCTCAAAAATCGCGAAACTTTTATTAAAAGTCGAGGCTTTCGGGTATTAAAAACTCTACTAGGTGAAGGGTTGTTAACCGCAGAAGGAGAATCTTGGTTATCGCAGCGTCGTCTAGCTCAACCCGTATTTCACCAAAGGCGGATTAATGAATATGGGGAAACAATGGTAGAGTACACCAACCGCATGTTGCAGACTTGGCAAGATGGCGAAGTTCACGATATTCATGCAGATATGATGCGGCTGACTTTGGCGATTGTGATGAAGTGTATTTTTAACACCGATGTCGATGCTGGTGAAACTAAAGTTGTTGCTAATGCTTTAGATGTAGCAATGCACTGGTTTGAAAGCAAGCGACGACAGAATTTTTTAGTTTGGGAATGGTTCCCCAGGCCGGAAAACATCCGCTATCGTGATGCTGTGGCGCAAATGGATGCAGCTATTTATCAACTAATTAGCGATCGCCGTCAGAGTGGTGAAAAAACTAACGATTTGCTTTCTATGCTGATGGAAGCACGGGATGAAGAAACCCAGGAACAAATGGACGACAAGCTGCTGCGAGATGAAGTAGCAACCTTAATGCTGGCAGGTCATGAAACCACCGCTAATACTTTATCCTGGACATGGATGCTGTTATCGCAACATCCAGAAGTTCAAGAAAAACTCTTAGCAGAGTTAAACCAAGTTCTCCAAGGAAACTTACCCACGATCCAAGATTTATCTCGCTTACCTTACACCCAGCAAGTAATTAAAGAATCTATGCGGTTGTATCCTCCAGTTTCCCTCATAGGACGAGAAGCTGTGCAAGATACCACAATTGGCGACTATGAAATTGCCCAGGGAACAACAATTATGATTAGTCAGTGGGTAATGCATCGCCATCCTCAATACTTTCCCGATCCCGAAGTTTTTCAACCAGAACGGTGGACAGAAGAATTTGAGAAGCAATTACCCAGAGGTGTATATTTTCCTTTTGGTGATGGCCCCCGTATTTGTATTGGTAAGGGGTTTGCACAAATGGAAGCTGCTTTATTATTAGCTACCATCGCCCAACGCTTCCAAATTGAATTAGTCCCAGGGTTCCCAATTATCCCCCAACCCTCAATTACACTCCGCCCAGAATACGGGATTAAGGTCAAGATTAAGCAAATTAGCAATTAATACTATTGTTGACGGTTAACGGTTGATGGTTGACGGTTGACGGTTGACGGTTGACGGTTGACGGTTGACGGTTGACGGTTGACGGTTGACGGTTAACTGTTAACTACTTGAAATTCCAGAAGAATCTTTTGATAGATTACTTTTCAACCACAGAAGCACAAAAGAAAGTTACGCGGGTTTCCCAAGTTGTAGTAACTGGCGTGAAGCAGAGAGAAAAAACAAATTTTCTGGTTTATTGGGAAAGATTTGATAACTTTTAAAACATCCTCTATTAACCGTTAACAGTCAACAGCAAACAGCTAAAACCGATATTTTTCACAACCGAAATATGATTGCCATATTAGCAATATTTGACATTATATTTTATTTTATTAACCATTTATTTTATACCTCTTAACCTAAGATATTTAAGTTAAAGCTGATGCATCAAATCTCTCAACATCATTCCTACTAATCTTAGGAGTATTATTCGATGAAATCAGCTAAAAACTTAGTTGTTGCTACTATGGCAACCGCTATATCTATTGTTGCTATTGGCGCTGCTCAACCAACACAAGCTGCAATTATTAATTACAAGTTCAAAGTAGATGCTACATCAGGAAATAATCCTGGTAGATATTTTGGGTCTTTTCGTTATGATGACTCAACTTTAACCAATACAGGTCTGGAAACTATCGGAGTGGAAAACGGATTAGCTCTGAATTTTAATTATTTGGGTAAGAATTATACAGAAAAAGATGATTTTGATTTTGACTCTTTCCCCATTCTTACTTTTAACAATGGTGCGCTTCAGGGATTAAGCTATTTTGTGGCTGACAAGTTTGCGATCGCATCTGATAATCTCAATAACCCCAATGAAGGTGGAAACAGATTTTATCTGCTGAACCAATCTGTCAATGCAACACAGGTAGGTACAGTTAGCTATCAAGTACCCGAACCACTGACTGTTGGCGGAACTGCGATCGCAACTTTAATGGGATTATGGATGAAACGCAAAAAAAAAGCTACAAAACTTGCAGCTTAGTTATCTAGAGAAATTCGAGAATATCTCGTTTTTAACTCAAAGCAAAATCCCCGTCTAGTTATAGAACGGGGATTTTCGCTAATTTTTGTTACATTCCACCAATCACACCACCATCATTGCGAGTAATCACCACAGTTGCAGAACGTGGTCTACCGGATGGGCCATAACCTTGACTAGCTGGCCAATCACTAGTTTTGGTGGGGTTCAAGGTATCCCCACTATCACCTGGATGCTGAATATTAATGAACATCGCTTTTCCGTCAGGGGTGCTAGTTATACCTGTGACTTCACAATCTGTAGGACTGGTTAAGAAGCGTCTAACCTGTTTGGTGTTGGGGTCAGCACAAGACATTGTATTGCTACCAATATTTACCAAATCACCAGTACCATCACCTGCGTGGTCGGTCTGAATCCATAAGCGACCGAAGTCATCAAACCACAAACCATCTGGTGAACTTAAGTCATCGCCTTTAATATTTCCTTGAAGATTGGATTCTGTGCGAGTTTTATCACCGGCTTCAAAGAAAATATCCCATGTGAAAGTTGTCGCTGTGACAGTACGTCCGTCTTCACGCCAACGAATGATGTGACCGTAACGGTTGTCAGGACGAGGGTTAGCATTATCCACAGGGGGACGCGCACTACCTGCGCCTGTTGATCCATCGGCATTGTTGACGGAGACTGGAGTTGTACCCCGACGGGTATTGTTGGTCAATGTACAGTAAACTTCAATCTCTTTATACCCACCAATGCGAGGGCGTACTGCTGTCCATTCTGGTCTATCCATCATGGTTGCACCGACTCGATCCGCAGCCTCACGAGTTTTGATCAGGACTTCAGCTTGGTTTTTAAAACCATTTTCGGCTCTCAGACCTGGTTGACCATGTACTAAAGGAATCCATTGGCCAGTACCGTTATCGTTAAACTTGGCAACGTATAACACCCCATTGTCAAGTAAATCGCGGTTAGCATTACGATTTCCTGGATTCAAACGCTGGGAACAAACGAACTTATAGATATATTCGTTGCGTTCGTCGTCTCCCATATAAAAAGCCACATTATTTCTGTCATCGACCACAACCTGAGCGCTTTCATGCTTGAATCTACCAAGGGCAGTACGCTTAACTGGTTTGCTTTGTGGATCGTAAGGATCAATTTCTACTACCCAGCCAAATGAATGGGATTCGAGGGGGTTGGTGCGGTTGTTGAAACGTGGATCGGCTTGATACCATTTATAGCCAGCACCAGAGGCGGAAAGACCGTAACGATTCTGTCCTGCAAGAACCTCTGCGTCTGGGATTCCGGGAGTAGAAACTAAGGCCTCTCCATTGTTTCCAAAATAGCCATTCCAATTCTCTTCACAGGTTAAATAAGTACCCCAAGGTGTGTAACCATTAGCGCAGTTATTAACTGTACCGTAGGCGGTGTAACCGTCGTTAAATCTGCCGGTGTCAACAGAACCATCAGGTCTAATATTAAACTTTTTCGATTTCAACAGTGGATCGCCAGCCGCAGGGCCAGAAATTCGCATTTCGGTGTTAGCAGTGATGCGGCGACCATAGGGTGAATTCGGATTATATTTCCATTCCTTACCTTGCCGAGAAATTTCTACAACCGATACACCATGAGCCGCCTGAGATTTCCGCACCTTAGCAATTGAGACTGGATCTAGACCATCACTATGGAGAATTGATTCTTGGGTGTACTCATGGTTGACACACAACAAACCATTATTAATTTGTTGGTTGATAAAGCCTCTTAAGGATCTGGCTTGTGAACTGACTGTACGACCTACAACGTTTCCTGGAGAGAGGGGGAAATAGTGCATACCATCGGCGTGCATCCCAAACTGTTTTTCCTGTGCAGCTGCATCTTGGGAAGCATTAGCTAGCCAAGTCGGGCCGCCAGAAGCAATGGGATCTCCCCAAGCTACGAGTACTTTAGCTGTATAACCACGAGGAACGCTGACGAGATCCTTTTCTAGCTTGTCACCAACACGCAGATTTGGTGGAATACTCTTGAAGCCAATACCAGCAAATCCTTTACTTTTGCGAATGTTCGAGGCTTCGACGGTTTGGATTAAGCCACCAATAGATATATCACCGACGACGGTTAAGGCGGCTGTGCTGGCGGCTGTTATGAGGAAGCGCCGACGGCTGACACTCATCCGATCGATGACATCACGAATTGATTCGTTAGTGGAAGGGTTGAGGCTGACATTATTTTTTGGGTGAAAGCGTCCTTTCATTACTTATTCTCCATGTTTAAGTTATTGCCGATAAATTGAGCAATTAGTTCAGAAAAACTGCATATATTTAACTCAGTCTTGTTTTTTGTACAGCTAATAACTGTTAATTAATGGCGCGTTAAACTTCATATAATCTGCTTGTCAATGCATAAAACATCATGAATATATATTTATGTGACAAACATTAACGCAAGTTTATTTAATGATTAAAATGAACTATTTATTGAGATTTCAGTGAGGAGTTGGTGGGGATCTAGGAAAGCAGCAAAATAAATAGAACAAAGCACTAAGCTATGCTTAAATTAACTTTGACAATGACATCGTTAAAATCGCCATCACCGCCATTGGCTAAGTCCTCAAATCCAAAGATATTATTTCCTAACAGGCGAATATGGTCATATTTGTCAGAATTAGCGCCTAAGAATGGGAAGTAAACGGTAGGATTATTATTCGGATTATTATCAATTACTGCATCGGGTCTGCCATTAATAATAATGAATGGCACGAATATATAACCAGGCTGAAAAATGCCGTTATAAGTTGCTGTACTTTGATTATTAGCTGTCAAGTTAATTCCAGCGACACGTCCGCGCACTGCTGCTTGAGCGTAACCCGCTTGTCCAGGCATGATATCTGCTGTACCATCGTTATTAATATCAATGCCACCATTTGCATCAATTGCTTGATAAAAGCCAACAAAGTTATCAAAAGCGGCTTCGCGATTAACTATAAATTCAGCTTTGACTTGTTGGGTCACTCCTCGTAAATCAATCAATTCTCCTTGGGTTTGGCTTTGCAGACTTGTCCCTAAAGATAATGGATTATTTGTTGTCTTAATCTTCACTACTAAATCTTGGAAACTATTGCTATTATTACCAGAACTATCTCGCCAATTTAGAGAGAAACCATCAGCACCCAAATCTGTAATTTGTTGGGTTGTAGGACTGGAAAGAAGTACATTATTTATAGAAGATATTCCTGATTTTACAGCGTCAATGGTGCTGTTTTTGACTAAGAAAAATCTCAAGTTTTCACCTGAGTTGAATTCCAGGAAACTTTGAATATTGTTAGTAGTGAAACCGTTGGGAATTTTGGCGATCGCAGAAAAAATTACCCTAGCACGTTCTAATGCAGCTTGTGCATACCCCGTAGCACCGGGAGGAATACCGTTGATTGTACCTTGAGCATCATCAACTACATATACTCCCAGTTCATTGACTAGTTGAGAACTATGTCCGGTGAGAGTAATTTGTAATCTGGCGCGATCGCTTTCACCTTTAATCGTGAAAACATCCCCACTCTTCGTCAAGGGAACATCATTATCGGTAATGCTGACACTTACAGGGTTAATCGCTATGTTGTCATAGTTAGCATCGCTACTGAACGCTGTATGTTCGATAGTTTCGTTGCGATCGCTCTCTACAATTGCATTATCTACCGCGATTACCGTTACTTCTTGTGTCAGATTCCAGTTTTCTGGGGTAAAGGTGAGACTGTTGACGCTGGTTTTAATTTGCTTTCCGTTTGTAATTGCAATTGTCACATCAGCTTGGGGTTTGCTGTTGAGTACTACAGAATAGCGATCGCCTAAACCACCCTCGCTAACTTTCGTACTACCATCTGTCTGGATGATGGTAATCCCTGCATTACTATTATCTGTACCGTCAGTGACATCAGGAAAGTCAAAGTCATCTGGTGTGAGACTATCAGCTTTGACGTTTCTTAAAATCCCTAATTCTTTTAATTCGCCATTGATAACAGCTTTAATCGATGTATCCGGCCCTGGTTGACCATTAACTAAGATTTGCTCTATTTTTAAATCCTGGAATCTCTTAACTTCTGGGATACCAGCAACGATGACTTTATCTTGGGTTTTAGTAAAATCGAATACTTCTACAGGTACATCAGGAACCCCACCACTAGTTAAATAAAAGCGGTCTAAACCAGTACCACCTGTAAATTGGCTACCGTTTATACCTGCAAATAAGGAATCATCACCAGCACCACCAAATAAGCGATCGCTATTTAATCCGCCAATTAGCAGATCGTCCCCTTCCCCACCCTCTAAGGTGTTGTTACCTGTGGAGTTGGATGCATTGAGGAAATCATTACCAGCACCACCATTGAGTAGGTTATGACTACCCTCGACAACAAAAAGGCGATCGCTATCTTCTTCACCAAAAAGGGTGTTAAAACCTAAATCGCCTACAGCAAATAAATTATCTTTGCCAATTCCACCTCTTAAGGTATCGTAATTGTTAGCAAAAAGTTGGTCATTACCAGAACCACCATCCAGTAAATTATTTCCTTGACCGTTAGAACTATCTATAATATCGTCACCCTCAAAACCAAATATTTGCTCGTTTGTTGTGGCGGATAACTCGTCTTGATTAGCAGTACCGTTAATAATCATGATGATGTGGAAATCTCAGTTAATTCAGAATTGAGGATTAATTTAATTAACAATTAAAAAATCTATAGTGCCCAGAATTAAGGCACTAAATTTAGCACCTTAATTTTGAGTGATTTTATTGAATAATTACAGGAAAAACCTGTATAGCAATGTATTGATAATTGCAGTTACATGGTTAGTTTATAATACTTGATTTTGTAAAATTATAAAATTTTTAATAAGAAATCACGAATTTAAATTTATTAACTATAGCAAATAACATCTATTATGCGACTAGTTAAAAAATAATTATTTCTAGGTTATGAGAATATTAAACTTAGGCAATTATATTTAATTCTTGACAGAACCACTAGCTATATAAATGCGATTTGATTGGGTAAACAAATATCCGTATCTGTAGATTGGGCATTACCCACCCTACTACATATAATATTTCAAAAATGAAGTATCAATCCTTTATTGCTGTCTATAAATCTCCTGTAAACAATCGCTTTATGCTAGACACAACAAAGTTTGTACTTAATTACTATGAATATTAAAGGCTGGTTAACAAAAAATGAAATATTCATATATAAAAAAGCATAATTTATTCAAACTCATCTAAAAAGACAAATGACAAGCCAAACGCAATAAAAAAGTGAGGGATAGTTACTCCCTCACATAAGACAATTAGTACAGCCTAAACAAATTCTAACTAATTTTGCTGATGAAATTTCAGCAAAATTCTATGCAAAAACAAAATTATTATCAGTTAGACTGCTAGCGGTAATTCCTAAGAATGAAACTACCTCTGTATTGCCAATTTTCACTAAAGTATCGCTACCTTGTTGTAAGAGGGTCAAGTCACTGAACTGAGTTACTCCAATACCACCTAATCCAATTACATCAATTCCTGATGTAAAGTCAGTCACGATATTTTTGTTAGTAGGAAGGCTACTATTAGCAATCCAGAATTGGTCAGCACCAGCGCCACCAGTCAAGCGATTACCACCACCAGAACCAGCAAATAACATATCATCACCATCACCACCCACTAAGGTGTCATTGCTGTTAGAGAAGAGTTTGTCATCGCCGGAACCACCATAAAGTCGGTTATTGCTACCGTTACTCGTGATGGTATCGTTACCCGAACCACCAAACAAGAATTGACGGGAACCTTCAACTACTTGCAAAGTATCAGAACCTGCGCCACCAAACAGGTTATTGCTACCACTAGCTTCAACTACGGTGATTTCATCGTTACCTGCGCCAGCATCAGCATTGGTATTGCTAACAGAATTATTAGCACCAATTACTATTTGATCGCTACCCTCACCAGTAGAAACAGCAGAGTCGCTACCCGCTAATACAGTGTCATCTCCATTACCAGTTTGAACTGTATTACCTTGATTCCCCTCAACAAAATCTGCGCCATCGCCTGTAAATACAGTTTGATTTGGCTGAGTGGTAATATCATCGCTAGCAGTAGAACCAAAATTGATATCTAATGCTGCGGGTTGACCAACACCAGGCGCAAGGTTTAGAGGTTTCTCCAACTTCAGCAGCAGAATTTCGTTGTTGTCGATTTGGGGATTTTGCGGATCGTTTCCTGGACGACCGGTGGAGAAAGGATAGTTGTTGTCGTTAGCTACCAAAATGGTATCTTTGTCAATCACTAAGACATTTTCAATGGTGACAAAGGGGAAATCAAAGGTTGTCTTACCATCACCATTTAAGTCATTGGGGTCTTGGATATTCAACAAATCGGCAATTTCTATCTTTTCTACATAGCCATCAGCATTAGTCTTCGACAAGTCTACTTTATAGACGCGCTTGAATTTAGCTGTGTCTCCTTGACCGCCATCTCTTTCAACAACGAGGTATTCATTGTCATTCACAACGGTGAAATCGCCGATCGCATTTGCGGGATTATCTAGTTTGTAGTACAGCTTTTTCTCAGTGTATTCACGGTTTTTGATGTCAAATTCATTAATCCGTAAATCACCAGGGCGATCGCCATTAACTGTACCTTCTAACAGCATATACAGCTTGGTTTTGCTGGCGTTGATTGTTCCACCTTCAAAGCCTTTCGAGCCGCCTAAGTTAGCAAATGCTTGACCAGCAAGCACATCAGGATTTTGCGGAGAGCGGACTAAATTATTCTCAGGATTGCTCAGGAAATCTCTGACTTTATCTCCTGTAATCGGGAAGTCTGTAAAGAAAGCATCAACACCAAGTTGGATGAACTGCTGAAACTCTAATTCTGGATTACCTTTGTAATCGGCGGCGAGGTATAAATCTTCATCGCGGAAGGTGTAGGGGTGAACCTGTAAACCTGCTGCATGAGCATCTTGGATTAAGGTTGTCGGTGGTAAAGTTGTTCTGTCAGCATCATTAACTGCACCATCCCCATTCACATCATCCGCCCTACCATCATTATTAGCATCAGTCCCTTTGACACTAACAATCATCCGTTTCCAAGGGCCAATACCATCAGCATATTTAGCAATTTCCGCCAAACCTTCTGGGGTGCGTAAATCGCCATAGGTGCGTTCGTCACCACTAACTTGGAAATCGTATGGCTGATTTTCAATCAGTTTACCGTTAATGTCAATGCCATCAGCATCAAAAAGTTGTACCAGTGGGATATCTACACCAGCAGCAGGCATGATGATATCATGCAATTCTTTGAGATTGCCGACTTCAAAAGACTGGATGAAAATGCGACTAGGATCGGTGAAGTTTTCAGCTTTGAGGGTATCGATGAGTATCTGACCCAAATTGCGGTTAATCTTGGTGTCAGTCCCCACATAGGTAGCTTCGCTAGCAGTATAGGTAGGATGCTTGGTTTCTGGATAAATCCCAATCTTTTTACCTGTCTGCGCTTCTACATCTTTAACTAAGTCAATGATTTCCGTTAAAGTCGGAATTTCAAATTGACCATTGTAAGATTGATCGCGGAAAGATAAACGTTCAATAGCGCGTAATTCTTTGATTTCCGCTAAGGTGAAATCTTCAGCAAACCATCCTGTAACTGTGGTTCCGTCTAAATTGACTGTTTTTTTGCGATCGCTAAATTTGGCAATCTCAGCTACATTTGTGGTTGTATTGCTAGTATTTAAAGTGCCATCAGCATTTAAAATCGCTAAAGCAGGTTCATGACGAGCAATCAATACACCATCTTTGGTCACTACCAAATCAGGTTCAATAAAATCTGCACCTTGCTCAATTGCTAGTTTATAAGCTTCGATGGTATGCTCTGGACGAAAGCCGCTTGCACCTCTATGACCAAGAACTTTTGGTGCTTTACCGTCTAAAGTCTTGAATTCGTCGGGTGTGGCGATGGGAGCTTCTAATAATTTACCAGTGCGATCAAAATGTAAGAGGTAGGGGCCAAACTCTTCCCCAATCCAGAAGCTACCGTCTTTATCAAGAATTAACGACTCAACATCAAAGTCTGCACCGGTGAGGAATCTTTCACTAGTTCCTTCATTAGTAATTTTGAAAGGAACCTTTTTATCTGGGTCAGATAGTTGAATGTAGTCTAAAACTTTGACAGTACCGTCGCCGTTTTCTGTTCCCTTGAAATTGGGATCTAAACGTTGGATACGTAGCAGAAAATCAGCACTATTATTTTTGCTACCGTAACCATTATCTGAGAGGAAATAGAAAGAATTACTGTTAGCAAATTGGACACCACTGAAACCTTGTATCGGTTGTCCGGGGAAAGGCCCAGTTCTACCATTGGCGGAAATTCCTTCACCAGATGCAGGCCCCTCACCATAGGTATCAGCCGGAAGAGAAGCAAAACCGACTAACTCAACTTTAGGAACAGCATTCGGCGCAATCAGGAAACCGAGTTGACCGCCTTCTACTAAGTTATCTGTGCGTTCAACAGTCCCATCACCATCGGTATCAATACCAGGAACAGTAATAATTGAGCCATCCCGAATGCTGTGTGCTTGGACATTAAACAGTAGCAGTTCGCCGGGATCGTAGTCAAACAGATGGGAAACATCAAGGACACCAGAAGATTCCCAGTTACCAATATCTGTAGGGCTAGAGTCAGTTTGACCGGAAGGTACAGCCGTGCGATCGATTTGCGCTATGCGGGTTGCTGTGGTTTCTGGGTTGGTAGCACTGGGATCGATGCGCCAGATGGAAGCTTCTTCTTTAGAAGTAGCACCAAACAGGTCAGCACCGATGGCGCGGTCTTCTTGGATGTAGATTTTACCATCATCAGCCCAATCTAAGTTATCAGGACTGCGTAACCCGAAATCTTTGTTACCCTCGTCATTACCATCGTAGAGAATGTTGAGGCTAGCTGTAATTTGGTTGCTGCTGAAATCAACATCAATTTTGTAAGTTGTACCCCAGGTATCAGCATTATCAAACAAACCGGTGCGACCAGTAGAAGCTAATACAGCTTGTGTACCATCTGCTGGGTTGGTGGCGACATCTTCAGGACGAGAGAACAAGAAAGCTTTAACTTCGTTAGCTAAAGCATCTTGTTGGGCTTGGGTAGCAAAACCTTGGGCATCATAACCCAATTCATTTTGAATGCTAGTATCAGCATCTGTACCATCTACGGCTGTACCGGCTAAGTCAGGGCGATAGTGCTGAATCTCGACAAACTTACCAGCGCGACTGTTACCACTACCTTGGAAATCTCTAGGATCTAGTTCAATGGAATCAGAGTTATCTGTGGGATCGTCAGCTACCCAAACGTAAAGCTTTCCTTGCGCCAAGCCATTGCGATCGAGGAAACTGCCGTCACCCTTAGCGTTTTTGTCACCGACATATAAAATTAAGGGAGCTGGGCCGCGATCGTCGCCGATTAATAAAGCTACTTTATCAGTGCTACCTGTGTTGATCTCGGTGACACTTTCCCAAGCAGCACGACCCATCCAAGGTACAGCCCAGAGTTGATTAGTGGTAGTATCTAAGGCAAACTGTGTACCACCATCGCTTTCTTCGCCTGTGAAGTAAATGCGATCGCTAAATCCAATCCCCGCGCCAAAGTGGTTAGCTTCCATCAAATTTGCCGAACAAAAACGATTAAGTCCAGCAAATTCTAAGTCAGAAGCCGCATCGACAACTTCACCAGCGCGGTTGTAAATTGTGTCAAAAGCTAAACCAGAATCAACTATTTTTAAACTGCGTTTATCAATATCAAAATAGCTAATTCTCGCACCGGGAAGAGAAGCCCCACTTTTGAGGGTGTAATTATAGCCGACATTGTTAGCGACTTCGTGGTTAACTAACAATCTCACAGTGGTGTCATTGAGTTTAAAAGCACCTGTACCATCGAGAATTCCCGGTGGCGCATAATCATCAATTTTCTCACCCACAGTAAATATAGGGTTAACAGTATAACCGCCTAAACCCTTTACTTGTGCAGGCTGATTTGTATCGAATGGTGTATTAGCCATGCCAAAATTCCCTCAATTGTGATTAGCAATATTTGTTAAGCAAACAGTTTTCTAGCAGTAGTCAAAAAAGCCAACTAATTTTTGTCTACAGCAATATAACTGAGTAGTTGGATACAACTTACAACAAGCCTGTGATACGTACTTTCTCAATTACCATAGATAGATGAGGATATTTGGTGTTAATCGCCATCAGTTTTTACTAGTTAGTTTGGTTCACTGGGAATTACTTGATAAATCATGAAAACCTTTTTAATCTAGAAACTAGAGTTAAGGGATACTCACAAATTTGGACATAATTTACATATTGCAGTTAGGTTTAATGCCAATTTTGAGTTTTTGAAGAATACATTAAACAAAACGCAATTCTCCCTGATGATGGAATTCGTCGATTTGATGATACTAACAGCTAGTTTCCAGAACATAAGGATGAAACTTCAAATTCCAAGGTTGTCGATATTGCGAACCCATGAGATTGACAAAAAGCTTCAGCGTAGATTGGCAATTCTTAACCTACGTAAGTATGAGTCATTCAGGAATTATTTAGGGATGCTATATCCGTATGGACTAACTAAACTAGTATCAGTAATATTTCCCTTGCAAGATTAAGAACAAAATAAGTTAGCTCAAACAAATCGTTAAAATATACACAACTAAAATAGTCTGGATAAAATTTTCACTATTAGGTTAAGTCAAAAATAAGATGTAGATAATAAAAGATTAAGTATTGTAGAACGTTCTAGATTGCGCCTAAGAAGATGTTTTCCTAGCTCCTTCTGCTCCCTGTCTCCTTCTCTTCTGCTTCTTCGATGACATAGTAAATCATTGATGTATTGCTTTAAAACACACCAAATTCAAAAAAGCCCAGTCATCATTTTGACTGGGCTTTTATATTAGCTATGGGGTTGCTCTAAAGCTAGCAATTACGCAGCAGGTTGTTCCAGATTTACTTTAACAACTTTGTTCTTAGCTTGCTCAGTTTTAGGCAAGGTCAAATTCAAGATACCATCTTTATAATCTGCTGTGACGTTAGTATTTTGCACTGGCGCAGGTAGAGGAATTACACGTTGGAATTTACCGTAGTTAAATTCACTTCTGGTAACACCTTTTTCTTCAGTTTTGGTTTCTGATTTGCGCTCGCCACTAACATATACAGCTTTTTCGGTAACTTGAATATCCAAGTCTTTAGCTTCTAATCCTGGTAGTTCAAGTTTGAGATGAATGGCTGTTTCAGTTTCTTGCAATTCAGCAGCCGGAACTCTCATCAAACCTTGAGAAAAAACTGTAGCTGGTACTCTTGTTTCTGCAAATAGGCTATTAAGTTGACGTTGAATAGTGTTTAATTCTTGCCAGGGGTTGTAACGAACTAACATATTGATTTCCTTTTTAGCAGTAGTCTTTGAACGTTTGAAGAATTAAAGCTTTAATTGCTTCCTTTGATTCTTATATTAGGGTTGAATAAATATCATCTAGTTCGGTTAATATCACTCAATTTAATGATGATTACCGCACTGAAATCACCCTAAAATATTGAGTGTAGAAAACCGCTATTTATGAGTTCGGTAAACTCACTAACTTGAGGCTAGGGGCTAGGGAAGTGAGATTTTTTCCTGATTAGCTGACTTGAAAAAGCAGGGGAGCAGGGAACAAGGGGGATTAATCAATTTTTCATTTGTTTTAGTGTACGCAGTTCATGACGGCTACTTAGGCTGTACTTGAAAATATACAAACCTAGCATTTATCACGCTTACCGAACTAGGGATATTATTAGTAATTAATAATACAAATAATATAAGTCTACGGTACAAAAGTTTACACTTACAAAATTTTTGATTGTTGTCTATTTATGCTTATTACGTATAGTATAAATACTGGAGTTTTAAATGATGCGTAATACCAATTTAAATAGTGTTGGCGGCACATCAATCTATTCTAGAGGTCATGGCACTGCCATACCTCTACCATCTGTCCCATTCTTTTTTCAAATTGGTGTCACAAGTTTTGATGGGCTATGCCCAATATACAGAAAGTACAGATACTTAAATGGCTGTAAATAAATATCTTCTTGCTAACAAGAATATTTTGCCAATCTAATATAGATAGAATACTAAGTTTATGGCCTTAGATTTACTGAAGTTCTTTCAAGCTACCGATCCTAGCCGCACTTTGTTTATTAATAATGAAGTGGATGCTAAGTACTATATAGATTTTTCCGGGGTGCGGGGCGGTGATATTATTAACAAGCTGCAACAAAAGATTACATTTTTCAAACCGAATGAACCGACCTGTACTTTATTTACTGGACATATTGGTTGCGGAAAATCGACGGAGTTATTAAGGTTACAGGCGGAACTGGAAAAGCAAAGCTTTCATGTTGTGTATTTTGAGTCTAGCGAAGACTTAGAAATGACCGATGTTGATATTGCTGATGTATTATTAGCGATCGCGCGCCGTGTTAGTCAAAGTCTCGATAAAATTACTCTGGCGGAAACCAGCAAGTTTAATGAATTGCTGCAAGGTGCTTGGCGAGTCTTAAACTCTGAGATTACAGGAGTTAAAGCCAAGTCTCCCCTGGGGGATGTGGGTTACTCGACAGATAAGGAAAAGGTGTCTTTATCCTTTGGGATTGGCGAAATTACCACCAAAATCAAAAACGATCCCACATTGCGGGAAAAACTCAATCAATATTTAGGGCCGCAGAAAACCCAGTTACTCGAAGCCATTAACCGCGAACTGTTAGAACCTGCGATCGCTAAACTCAAACAACAAGGTAAAAAAGGTTTAGTGGTAATTGTCGATAACCTCGACCGCATCGACAACCGCGTCAAATCTTGGGGTCGTCCGCAACAGGAATATCTGTTTGTCGATCAGGGAGAATTTTTAACTAAGTTAAATTGTCACTTAGTTTATACAATGCCCCTATCGCTGAAATTTTCTAATGATTATGGCACTTTAACCCAGCGATTCCCCGAAGACCCGAAAGTTTTGCCGATGGTTCCCGTACTGTGGCCTGATGGTAGCATCCACGAAAAGGGAATGGAATTAATGCAGCAGATGGTATTAGCCAGAGCTTTTCCTTATTTGTTACCAGCAGAGCGTTTAAGTAATATTACAGAAATATTTGACGATATTAGTAGCTTAGACCGCTTATGTCAGATGAGTGGCGGTCATGTCCGCGACTTGCTGCGACTGCTGAACACCTGGATTATGGAAGAAATGGCGCTTCCCTTATCTCGTGACACCTTAGAACAGGTAATACGTTCTCGCCGCAACGAAATGACAATGCCAATTTCTGATGATGAATGGCAATTATTACGTCATGTCAAGCAGAGAAAACGAGTTAGCGACGATCAAGGATATCAAAAATTAATTCGCAGTCGCTTTGTTTTTGAATATCGCGATCGCGGCGAGTCTTGGTTTGATGTTAACCCGATTTTGACCGAAGCCAGAGAATTAACCTCCTAACCCGTAAGCATTGCCCACCATATTATAGTTTTGGTAGGCAATGCCCAATGCCCCATGCCCAATGCCCCATACCCCATGACAAATGACCAAATAAACCACGATCGCTCTTTGCAACAACTAGCTTGGGCTATACAAGCTTCTGTAGGGCAGTTTAAGCTGATTTTGGCAAAGTGTAATTATGTGCAACAGCGCGATCGCTTAATTGCCAAATTACAAGAAATTTCTTCTGTCCAGATTAGCGTTTTAACTCTCAAACCATCCCAAAGGACGCTTTACACCGCCATTCGCGAGGAATTTGGGGATAATGTCGAAGCTTTAACGATTGTGGGGTTAGATAAATTGCACGACTTACCCCAAATGTTGATTGCGGCGAATCAGGTGCGAGAAGAATTTCGCAAAAGTTTTCCTTTCCCGATTGTGATGTGGATTAACGATGAAATTCACAAACAATTAATGCAAATTGCGCCAGATTTAGAGAGTTGGACAACTACGAAAAATTTTGCGATCGCTGTTGATGATTTAACTCAGTTTCTCCAAAATACAGCAGCGCAATTATTTGCTAATGTTTTAAATATAAATTTACAAAATATCACAGAAATTCAATCTGCTTGGCAAGAATTACAAAATCAGGGACAAGATTTAGCACCAGAGTTAAAAGCTAACTGTGATTTTGTCTTGGGATTGGTTGAATATATTCATAAAAATCTTGATGGGGCGATTGAGTATTACCATCAAAGTTTAGATTATTGGCAGACTGTTAATAATTATGAATATCAAGGAAAAATACTCGCGCAAATTACTATTTGCTATTACGAAAAAGCGAGAGCAGACGAAAGAAATCGCCCGATAAATCGCCCGCAGGCTAGAAGCCTGGGGCTATCGGAACAAAGCCTGCCTTCGCAGGCTCAAAATATTAAAGCGGATGATGGGGAAAATCGCCCGCAGGCTAGAAGCCTGGGGCTAAAAGAACAAAGCCTGCCTTCGCAGGCTGGAGATATTGAGGCTGCGAAGGCAGCCTTCGTTGATGTAGCCGCACCCTTTAGGGTGTCGGCGGTTAATCGGGAGACAATTACCAATTATCTCCAACAAGCTATAACTGCATTTCAAACCGCCCAATGCCCGGATTTAATTGCCAATTCCCTTGAGCAATTCGGGATTATCCTCAGCTATTTAGAAGATTGGCAACAACTCAAAACCCTAGCCCAACAAGCTTTAACTGTCCATGAAGCGGAGAATAATCCTTTAAAAATATCCCAGGATTATGGTTTTTTAGCAGAAACAGAATTAGCACAAAATAACTGGCAACAAGCACAAGAATTTGCACAAACAGCATTAAAATTTATCGCCGCCACTCATCAGCTAGTACGGCCCGAATTATCCCAGTTAAATATCATTGCTCACCGCCAGAAATTATTATTAATAATCGCCCAAGCCCAAGAAAATTTAGCACAACAGCCAGCAGCGATTAATTATTTAGAACAAGCTAGAGAATTAAGTATCGCAGACAACGATCCCCAGATTTATTTGATTATTCTTGATAAATTAAAAAGTTTATATTTTCAACAAAAACAATATATCCAAGCATTTGATGCCAAACTAGAAGCACGTTCCATTGAGCAGCAATTTGGTTTGCGGGCGTTTATTGGTGCAGGGAGATTACAAGCCACAAAACAGTTAGATACCCAAGTTTTAACAGCAGTACCAGGAGATAATCAAGGTAATATTGCTCCAGAAATCGCCGCATCTGGTCGTCAATTGGATGTAGAACGGTTAATAGAACGTATTGGTCGCCCAGATTATAAATTAATCGTTATTCATGGGCAATCGGGTGTGGGTAAAAGTTCCTTAGTTAATGCGGGATTAGTCCCAGCTTTGAAACAAAAAGCCATTGGCGTGCAAGATAATTTAGTTGTTTGCACTCGCGTATATACCAATTGGGTAGAAGAGTTGGGGCGCGTGTTGCTGGGAGAGAGGCAGGGGGCAGGGGGCAGGGAGCAGGGGGAGTTAAGAAGTGACAATTCTGCTTTTTTACTGGACAATTCGAGTTCTGAAGGCAACAATTCGAGCTTTTTACTCGACAATTCGAGTTCCGAACACAATAATCCGAGCTTTTTACTCGACAGTTCGAGTTCTGAAGGCAACAATTCGAGCTTTTTACTCGACAATTCGAGTTCTGAAGGCAACAATTCGAGCTTTTTACTCGACAGTTCGAGTTCCGAACACAATAATCCGAGCTTTTTACTCGACAATCCTAGTTCCGAACATAATAATCCGAGCTTTTTACTCGACAATCCTAGTTCCGAACACGATAATCCGAGTTCCGAAGGCGAAAATTCCACCTTTTCACCCGACAATCCAAGTTCCAAACCAAACAATCCAACCTCACAACCGCCCCTTGTCCCCCCACCCCCTGCCCCCTGCCCCTCACCCCTCGCCCTTCTCACTCAATTGCGAGAAAATGAACAACGCAACCTGCGAACTGTAATAATTTTTGACCAATTTGAAGAATTTTTCTTCGTTTACCCAGAACCAAAGCAAAGACGGCAGTTTTTTGAGTTCCTAGGAGAATGTCTTAACATCCTCTCTGTCAAAGTGATTTTGTCACTGCGGATAGATTACTTGCATTATTTACTAGAATGCAATCGCCTTGAGAGTCTGAAGATTATTGGCAATGATATTCTCAGCAATAATGTGCTTTATGAGTTGGGGAATTTTTCGCCCAGTGATACTAAGTCAATTATTCAGCGCTTAACCCAGAATACTAGCTTTTATTTAGAACCTGAGTTAATTGACCAACTAGTTCAAGATTTAGCCGGGGAACTGGGAGAAGTGCGCCCAATTGAGTTGCAGGTGGTAGGGGCGCAACTGCAAACTGAGAATATTACAACTTTGGCGAAGTACCAAGAATTAGGGGGTAACGCTAAAGAAGAATTGGTGAAGCGTTACTTAGCAGAAGTGGTTAATGACTGCGGTGCAGAAAATCAGCAAGCGGCGGAATTGTTGCTGTATTTGCTGACTGATGAAAAAGGAACTCGCCCCCTGAAGACTCGCGTTGAAATAGAAAGGGATTTGCAGCCATATTTCTCGTTTAGTGAGGATCAGCTTGAGGAGATCCCCCCAACCCCCCTTAAAAAGGGGGGCTATATTTCTTCTGCGATCCTGAAGCGGGGCAATAATATGATCGCTCCTTCTACCCCCTTATTAAGGGGGTCAACCCAGGCGGGGGGATCGAATTATCAAGTTTTAAACGCCAGTCGATTAAATTTAATATTAGAGATTTTTGTTAAATCTGGCTTAGTAGTTTTATTACCAGAAAAACCAGCAGACCGTTATCAATTGGTGCATGATTATTTAGCCGCCTTTATCCGTCAGCAACAAGAACCGAAGTTAAAGCAGGTGATGGCGGAACTGGAAGCAGAAAGAAAACAAAGAAAAATTAGTGAAGCCAAACTTAATAGCTTTCTCAAACGCGCCTTGATGGGTTCAGTTGCAGCCGGATTGGTATTGGCTGGGTTAGCAGTTACCGCCTGGGATGCAGCGCGTAGGGCAGAAGAGCAAAGAAAACAAGCAGATGTTAGTGAAATTAACGCCCTGACAAATTCTAGTGAAGCGTTTTTTCTTTCAGAGCAAAACTTTGATGCCCTCATAGAAGGCTTAAAGGCAGGAGGAAACCTAAAAGATGCCGAATTGGCAACCCCAAGCACCCGAAGACAGACAATTGCCGCGTTAAGACAGGCGGTGTACTTACAACCAGACGAAAATAAATTTAGAGAACTTAACAGGTTAGAAGAGCATAGCAGTGGTGTTTCTAGTGTACATTTCAGTCCCGACGACAAGACCATTGCTACTGCAAGTTATGACAGCACAGTCAAACTCTGGGACATCTCTGGCAAACTACTCAAAACTCTCCAGGGACATAGCGGTTATGTCTTAAGTGTGAGTTTTAGTACCGACGGCAAAACCATTGCCACAGCAAGTGCTGACAGCACAATCAAACTCTGGAATATCTCTGGCAAACTACTCAAAACTCTCAAGGGGCATAGCAGTTATGTCTTAAGTGTAAGTTTTAGTCCCGACGGCAAAACCATTGCCACAGCAAGTGCTGACAACACAGTCAAACTCTGGGACATCTCTGGCAAATTACTCAAAACTTTCAAGGGGCATAGCAGTAATGTCTTTAGTTTGAGTTTCAGTCCCGACGGTAAAACCATTGCCTCTGCAAGTGCTGACAACACAGTCAAACTCTGGGACATATCTGGCAAACTACTCAAAACTTTCAAGGGGCATAGCGATTGGGTCAGGGGTGTGAGTTTCAGTGCCGACGGCAAGACCATTGCTACTGCAAGTGATGACCGCACAGTCAAACTCTGGGACATCTCTGGCAAACTACTCAATACTCTCAAGGGGCATAGCAGTAATGTCTTTAGTGTGATTTTCAGTCCCAACGGCAAGACTATTGCCACTGCAAGTGCTGACAGTACAGTCAAACTCTGGGATATCTCTGGCAAACTACTCAAAACTCTCAAGGGGCATAACAGTTATGTCTTGGGTCTGAGTTTCAGTGCCGACGGCAAAACCATTGCCTCTGCAAGTTATGACAGCACAGTTAAACTCTGGGACATCTCCGGCAAACTACTCAAAATACTCAAGGGGCATAGCCGTGGTGTCAATAGTGTGAGTTTCAATCCCGACGGTAAAACCATTGCCACAGCCAGTGATGACACAACAGTCAAACTCTGGAACATCTCTGGCAAACTACTCAATACTCTCAAAGGCCATAGCGGTTCTGTTTTGGGTGTGAGTTTTAGTGCCGATGGTAAAACCATTGCCTCTGCCAGTCATGACAGGACAGTCAAACTCTGGGACATCTCCGGCAAACTACTCAAAACTTTCAAGGGGCATAGCCGTGGTGTCAATAGTGTGAGTTTCAGTGCCGACGGCAAAACCATTGCCTCTGCAAGTTATGACAGCACAGTCAAACTCTGGGACATCTCCGGCAAACTACTCAAAACTCTCAAGGGGCATAGCGGTTCTGTCTGGGGTGTAAGTTTCAGTGCCGACGGCAAGACCATTGCCACAGCAAGTGATGACAGCACAGTCAAGCTCTGGGATATCTCTGGCAAACTACTCAAAACTCTCAAGGGGCATAGCAGTGGTGTCTCTAGTTTGAGCTTCAGTGCCGACGGCAAAACCATTGCCTCTGCCAGTCATGACAGCACAGTCAAACTCTGGGACATCTCTGGCAAACTACTCAAAACTCTCAAGGGGCATAGCGATTGGGTCAGGGGTGTGAGTTTTAGTTCCGACGGCAAGACCATTGCCTCCGTCAGTTCTGACCGCACAATCAAACTCTGGGACATCTCTGGCAAACCACCCAAAACTCTCAAGGGGCATAGGGATGCTGTCAGGGGTGTGAGTTTTAGTCCCGATGGCAAAACCATTGCCTCTGCCAGTCAAGACAGCACAGTAATTTTATGGGATTTTGATTTAGATAATTTATTAGCCAGTGGTTGTCAACGGCTGAATAATTACCTAGCTATCCATCCAGATGTACTGCAAAACCTTAAAGCCTGCCAAACTCCAGCTATTAAAAAAGCAGCAGCACCAGCATTAGTTACCCAAGGTGAAGAATTAGCCCGGAATCAAGATATTAATCTTGCTATTGCCAAGTTCCGCCAAGCATTAGAATGGAATCCCAGCTTAAAATTTGACCCCCAAGCAAGAGCAAAACAATTGGCAAATGCTTCAGTCTTAGTGGAAAAAGGTGAGAGCCTAGTACAAGCAGGCAATCTTGACGGTGCAATTGCTAATTTTCAGCAAGCATTACAACTAGACTCCAGTTTAGACTTTAAACCAAAGACAAAAGTAGCTTCTATTTTAGTTGAGCAAGGAGCAAGCCTGATCAGAGAAGATAAGTTTAAGGAAGCATTAGCAGCTTATACCAAAGCTCAACAGTTAGATCCAAAAGTCGAAATCTCTGCTGATGATTGGGATAAATTATGCCGCAAAGGTAGTTTGCAAAAACAAGCAGCAGATGTGATGTTTGCTTGTAACCAAGCCGTGAAGCTTGCGCCAAGCCACGGCGATATTCGCGATCGCCGTGGCTTGGCGCGCGCTTTAACAGGCGACTATCAAGGCGCAATTGCTGACTTTGAAGCCTACATCGCCTGGACTGACGATAAAGATATCAAAACACAAAGGCAAAGCTGGGTTAAAGACCTCAAGGCTGGGAAGAATCCTATTACAGATGACATGCTGAAAAAATTGCAGGATTCGTAGTTCAAAAATGCGATCGCTTTTCCAGCTTAATTCAAAAAGTGCGATCGCTTTTTCACTACACCAATTTTCAAATGCGATCGCCATGAAAATGAATGCATTGATTGTGTAGCAACTTCAGGGTTCCCATTTCCGTGTTTTGCATACCCTGAATCAACTTCAGGGTTCTTGCAATGACTGTCAAGGTTAATGTTTAAGTGTTTTCCTCAGACATTAAAAAATGTAGCGACTGCAAAACAATCTCTACAGATTATAGGGTTGCATGAGTATAAGTAAGTCGGCGGGAAAATTTATAAGTATGTAACGAAAGGTTAACTAGACCGATTGGAGTTAAATTTAACACGTTGTGTACTGTAGTTGCCTCTTTCTCCTCTAGCTTGAACCTTTCCAAAGTGGGAATGATATTAAAAAAATGTGATAATTAATACAAACAAAATTCTACAGTGAATTATTAGTCAATAGGCGTACACATCAATAGTATGTTTCTCAAAGTTTATTTTGTTACTACATTTTTACTTGATTTTTGAGCCTCGATAAATTCGCTCCACTTGCTCTGGAGAAAGTTCTGTCATGGGAAAACGTTCAGATTCTGAATTAGAGATTTCCTGGGGTAATTGCAAAACCTGTGGTTGAATTTTATGTAAATGTACATCCTCATTATTAGTTACATTTGAATTCAGTAAATGCTCATCTATTACTGATGGAGAAAGCTGAGTTTGAGGCAAGACATAGGCATGTTTGTAGGGATCGTATGCCAAAATTTCTCCTGTCTCAATTTGATAAATCCAAGCATAAATATGGAGTTGTCCTTGATGGAGTTTAGAACGAATTACTGGATAAGTTCTGAGATTTTCGATTTGGGTGAGTACATTCTCAGCAATAATAATTTCTAAAAGTTCTTCCCCTTCGTATTGGCTGTAGTTGTCTTTTACTAATCTTCGAGTTGCTTCTGCGTACTTGAGCCATTCATATACAAGGGGCATTTCTACCCGCAAGCTGTCTAACTTCATTAACCCTTTCATAGCACCACAGTGTGAGTGACCACAGACAATAATTTGTTGAATATCTAATGCTTGAATCGCATATTCGATTGTTGCTCCTTCACCACCATTAGTAGCACCAAATGGTGGAATAATATTACCTGCATTACGAATCACAAACAATTCACCTAACCCAGCTTGGGTTATTAAGTTGGGATCGATACGTGAATCTGAGCAAGTAATAAATAGTACTCTAGGCTTTTGACCGTGCGAAAGTTGTTCAAACAATTCTTCATGTGCTTGAACGTAGCTACTTTTAAATTGGCGCAAACCTCGAATCAATTTTTTCATATGAATGCCTAATTAATCAGTAATCCTGGAAATTTCAGGAAAAATTCTTTACTTGAAAACTACTAGATACTATTAACCAAAATTTTTAACTAAATTGAGTTAGCAATATGTCTAACATATTGATGCAATTATTCGGCTTTGCCATCACACCACAGATTGAGTCAATGGGTGAATTTATTATTGTATTGTTGAAGCAATCTCACCAAGCTACTCTCTGTGGTTGCATTTTTCAGATTAAATTATTTTCGGTTAGTCAAAAAAGCTACCCACCAACAGAGTCATCATTCCCGGTTCACTGTTGTTAAAGCCGTAAAACGAAAATTTTCTTCCGCCAAAATCAAAATATCCAAAGCGATTTCCTTTTATCTATTAAGCCAGAGCTTTCTTGGATTGAGACTTTTTAGGATGGTATTGCGAGGATAAACATGACAGGTAAATGGTTGCAAAATATTGGTTTTGATATTTCTAATATTCCGATTATTGACTACTACTTTGAAGGTAGGAAATGGGGTTATATTCGCTCTCCAATACCATAAAATATTAGCGATCGCTCTGGTGGCTCTATTTTGATTTTCGTCTTGCTGACTTGGGTGGTGTTCGATGTGCGCCAAAATATTTCTCACTGCGATAGCGCAGCCATACCCGCAACACTTGTGGTATCTGCTGTTTTTCTTCTTTTGTTAATGTGTTGTAAAGTGCCAATGCGCGATCGCGCTCACCTCGACAAGCAGCGTTATTATGAGCATCCCAATAGCTGCGGGCTACTCGAATCCGACGGCAAACTTCTTTAATCAACGCTTCCCCAGTGAGTGGAGTTTCCTGCTGTGCCATAGTTTTATATGGGATAAATTCTCATTCTATCAACAAAATTTATACCAATTCAATATAAAAATGTATATAATCTAGTCTGAATTCACAGAGAATTGGTATGAGATTGCTATTAACAATTGTAGCTAAAACTCATCTCACAATTCATTTATTGAACAATTTCTTACCTACATATTCAATGCCATAATAGCCATGTCTTGGTTGTATTTTGGATGATTAACTATTGCTATACGTTTAAAACCATATCTTTGATATAAACTCTCTAATGCTGGATTAGCCATTACACAGTCTAAATATATTTGTGTAATCTGATGCTGAATAGCAGTTTTAATGATTTGGGGTATGACTTTTCTGCCAATCAGGCTAGTTTGTTGTAAATTAGTACATAAACTTTTAACCAGCCACATCTTATCATCTTTAGTTAATGATGCAGGATAATAGTCAGGCAGTAATTTACTAACTGTAAAAGTACATAGTAAAATTCCAGATTCATTTCTAACTATATAAGTCTCTCCTTGATTAATATGGTGAAATATTTTGCCTAAATCGTAATCTTTATCCCATTGTTTAATACCTTTATTTTTATAATATTCAACAGCAAATACAAATATCTGACATATTTCAGAAAAATCAGAAAATGTTGCTCGAACTGCGAATTCTCTAAAAGGATTTGCAGAATTCGGTTTTGTGATGAAACTTTCGCGATCGCTGAAGATTTTCATGCGACTGTTATAAAATCAGAGTTTTCCCAACTAGGGCTAAGGGACTTCCAAGTAAAAAAATATTCCATTGCTATTGTTCACTGTTGATGGTTGACTGTTAACTGTGAACCGTCAACTGTCAACAGTCAACGTTTAACGGAATAATTTATTTTTTGGAGTTCCCTTACTTTAAGTTTTCCCTTGGTGGTGGATGATCTAACAGCCTGGAGATGTTGAAACACCAGTTATTTCTTGCTGATAACGCTTGGGAGTTATATGCAGCATTCGTTGAAATACAGATGTCATGTGACTCTGGTTACCAAATCCGGCTTCCGCTGCGACTTGTACTAGTGAAAGCTGCTGATTGCGTAACAGTTGTTGAGCAAATTCTAATCGACACCGCAGCACATATTGATAAGGTGACATTCCAGTTGTGACTTTAAAGGCGCGTGCAAAATGATAAGGACTAAATCCAATTATGGCGGCAATTTCGTTTAGCTTAAGTTCTTGAGATAGATGCGCTCTAATATATTCGAGAACAACTTTGAGCAAGTTGGGATCTAAAAATTCTGGGGGACGTTTGAATCGCCCTGATAGGTTGGAACGTCGGTAAACGATCTGTGCCAAAACAGATGTGGCGACTGATTCTAAGTAAAATGCACCGCCAATTTGTCCATTATCAAAAAATTCTTGAATGGCGATCGCTGCACTCAAACCCCAATGAGTTTTGAGAATTTGTCCCGGCTGTAATTCAATTGTCTGTCCTTCGGCTTCAACTTTGACTATGCGCTCAAGAAAAGACTGGGAATATCCAAACACCAGGAAATTTGCAGCATCTTCCACTGAACTATAAGTAGTACCATTGGGCACAATATCAAAACCTCCTGGTAGTGCTTGGTAAGGTTGCAGGCGATCGCTATTAAAAGCAGCAATTCCCTGAGCCTCTCCAAAACTCGTAACCACAAGGTTTAGGGGTGAACGAATATTCACTTCTAAATGTCCCGGCGGAATCATGGCTACCATCATCTCTGGTGTTTCTAGCCAATGTCCCCACTGAGGTAGGGTTTCTAGGGGCGGGCGATCTAGGGGAATTTTGCATTCTGGGGGATTGAACACAAACTCTTTGAGCAAATTCATGGGTACAGACAAGCAAGCTGGAAATATTTAACCCTTATTGTCTCAAAAGCAGATTTTGATATTTCGCAAGAATTGAAAAGACAGCCACAATTGCAGCCAAGTATTTTCAAAATAAAGATTTTGCAAGCAGTAATTGTCAATGCTGGTTTTAATTCCTATTTCCACCTTTTTTATTGGCTCTCATGGGCTACTTGCTTTAGGTTTATCCTATCGAGTCGCAATTGAACGCACCCGTACTCGGATTTGGCATGGTGCATCGCCAGCAGAGGTAGCCTCGCAACCCAATTATCTCAAGCATCCTAATGCTTGGGCACAGTTTGTTGAAAAAATTACACAACAATCTATTATCACGAATAATACGGAAGATGGAGTATTACAGCGTACCATCCGAGCGCATGGTAACTTTACAGAATACGTACCTCTTGGTCTGATGTTCCTAATTGCCCTAGAGTTGATGCAGGCTGACAAAGGGCTGTTGTGGATGCTAGGTACTGTATTAATCATTGCTCGGATTGCTCACGCCTGGGGATTAATACAGACTTATGGCCCGTCACCTGGTAGAGCGATCGGTTTTTTTGGAACGTGGCTAGTTTATATAGTGGGTAGTTTGGCTTGTTTTTACTACAGCGTGCAGCAATTTTAATCATCCAGAGGCGATTTTTACTCAAAAATTATCATGATCAGAGCAATTGATACTGACCTTTGGGTTGCGGAACAACCCCTAAAATATTTTGGCTTGGAAGTAGGAACGAGGATGACTATAATTCGTCTGAGTGGCAATCAATTAATGGTGATTTCTCCGATTAAGATGGATAACGCAAATATCAACTATCTCAATCAATTAGGTGAAGTAATTTATATTATTGTTCCTAACTTATATCATCATTTATTTGTAGCCGAATTCCAGCATTATTATCCCCATGCAAAATTATGGGCAGTCTCTGGATTGGAACGCAAACGACCAGATTTACAAATTGACAAAATTATTAGCAATAATAGCATTAATCGCATTGATGGAGTTGAGTATATATTAGTAGCAGGATTCAATACCTTTGACTTGCAAGGATATTCAGCACTGAATGAATGTGTATTTTTTCATGCTAAAAGCCAGACTTTGATTGTCACGGATATAGTATTTCATTTTGATGAAAAATCTCCGCCAAAGACTAAGTTATTAGCTAAAATGTTAGGCGCTTACAACCAACTTCGTCCATCATTATTAGAGAAATTTGCAACCACAGATAAAACTAAAGTTAAAGGTTCAATGCAACAGGTTTTTAGTTGGAATTTTGAACGAATAATTATGGCACATGGCAGCATAATTGAGCAACATGGTAAATCTCAATTAAAAGCAGGTTATGAGTGGTTTTTAGAAGTAAATTTGTAACCATAGATAATTTTTAAAATGAATATGTAGATAAAAAATGCCAATATCTATTATCAGATTTTAGTTTGATTATTGATAAAGTTAGATGATTAATTACTGAGCCAAAATATGTAGCTTTACCAATTATATTATTTTGTAAAAGTTAAGTAAGTGGGTGGGAAAAAATATAATTAATCCTTATGGTGCGTTGCGCTAGATAACAACGCACCTAAAATTTAAATAATTACTTGTAACTACGCTTTAGCGAAGCGATCGCGATCGTGCTGTTCCTCAAAATTGACGATTGGCCCCTTGGGTACAATACGATTGGGATTAATATCGGTCATACTCATAAAATACGCACCTTTGGTATAGTCGAGATTGCAAGTCGCTTTGAACTCAGGACGCTGATATAGATTCTTGAGATAATTCCAGAGGTTTGGATAGTCAATAATTCGCCGCAAATTACACTTAAAGAGAAGGTAATAGACTGAATCGAAGCGATACAGGGTTGTAAATAGACAAATATCAGCTTCGGTGAGGCGATCGCCACATAAATAGCGTTGCTTACTGAGAATAATTTCCCAGCGATCCAAATTCTCGAAGAGTTCAGTTACAGCATTTTCATAAACTGTTTGCTCCTGCGCAAAACCAGCACGATATACACCAGCATTGATGGGTAGAATTGCATCAATGGTTTGATCAATTTGCTGTTGCAGATCCCTTGGGTATAAGTCGATTTTCTGCGTTGCGAAAGCAGCAAAATCTACGTCAAACATGCGCATGATTTCGCGAGATTCGTTGTTGACAATGGTTTGAGTTTGCCGATCCCACAACACCGGGACTGTAACTCTTCCCGTATATCTGGGATGAGCTTTGAGATAAATCTCTTGCAAATATCGAGCATGATTTACCGAGTCTGGTGTTTGGGAAAACATCCACCCGCGATCGCTCATAATCATATCAGCATTAGCAACTGAGATAACATTATGCAATCCTTTAAGTTCTCGCATAATTAAGGTGCGATGCGCCCAAGGACAAGCTAAAGAAACATAGAGGTGATAGCGTCCTGGTTCGGCTTTAAACCCGCTAGATCCATCTGCACTCACGCGATCGCGGAATGTTGTGGGGATATCATGTAAATCTTGGTTGCCTTCTTCCCCATAAATTATCCATTTACCTGCAACCATCATTCCAGATGCCATTATTTTCTCCTAATTGTGATAGCTGTAGGGGCACGGCACCAGTAAAATTATCGTATGTACCAAAAGATTGTCGGTGCCGTGCCCCTACTTTGTTGACTGCAAAGATCAGGTAATAAATGTAATCCCTGGAGTTGTCGCCGTTAAATTCACATCCTCAGCCACAGCAATTACATCACCGAAAGCAGGCGCACCATAGAAAATGACTGTATCTAAAGTAGATGAGTTATTAGTTAAAGTACCAGTTGTAAACTTTTGCTGCACAAACGTGTAATCGCTAGCTACACCGCGCAGAATTAGTTTTTCGCCATCGATGACAGAGAAGTCTGTGATAATTGCATGACCGGCTTGTTTATAGGAATCATTAATAGAGAAGGTATCAACAGATTGAACTCCGTTTAATGCAGAACCGCCAGATAAGGTATCTATCTCTCCGGTATTAAAGCCACCGCTACCAAGCAGGGTATCATTACCCACACCACCAGACAAGCGGTCATTGCCAAAATGGCCATCTAAGCGATCGTTACCTGCACCACCATCGAGATTATCATTGCCTAATCCACCGGATAGCATATCGTTACCGCTACCGCCTATGAGAACATCATTGCCATCGCGACCATTAAGAATAACATCTTGCTTGGCGCGATTAGCATCAAGTCGATTGCCGCTATTTCCTCCGTGAATTTCCACGGTTTCAATGCCTTCTAGGGTATCAGTACCTGTGGCTGAGTCATCTAGGTTTGTACCTATGGCAAACTTACCACCTTTGAGTTGGCTTTTACTTGGCTCATTAACAAATGAGAACAGCTCAAAGTTATTATCACCATCTATGAATAGATAATCATCTCCTGCACCGCCAATGTAGCGATCGTCACCTGCTCCATCAAAAGCACTATCGACAAAAGTATCTCTACCTGTTCCACCTTGAACTAAGTCATTTCCCGCGCCACCTTCTAAATTATTATTGTCATTCCCGCCTATGAGAGTGTCATTACCATCGTTACCGCGTAGGAAATTAAATCCTGCACCACCGACGATGCTGTCGTTACCGCTACCACCGTAAATCTGGTCAAGACCGCGACTACCAATAATGGTATCGTTACCTTCATTACCAAATAAAAATGTTCGGTCTGTCAACAAAGCTTGAGAGGCGTTAATTACATCGTTACCAGAAGTACCAGTTAACCTAACTCTCTCAATCTCAGAAAATTGATGGGCTAAATTACCCACAAATAGCTGATTACTAGTCAAGAAATAATTAGTTGCTCCGGTGACACGCAACTCATCACTACCAGCACCGCCAATTAAGGTATCGCCAACATCACCTATACCGGGAGATTGTCCGTTTTGGGCGATGAGAATATCGTTACCAGCACCACCATTGACAAGATTGTTTCCAGTTCCACCAGAAAGGGTATCGTTATCATCGCCACCGTTGAGAGTGTCGTTACCCGCGCCACCATCAAGGGTGTCTCTGTTGAATCCGCCATCAAGGGAATCGTTACCCAATCCCCCTAATAAAGAATCATTGCCAAAATTGCCAATAAGAGTGTCGTTACCTCCACCACCATTAACAGTATCGTTACCAGCTAAAGCGTCAATTATATCGTTAGCTGCATCAGCAACAATTTTATCGTCGGCTGGGGTAATACTTCCACTAATAATCGCCATAATGTTTTATTTCCTTGAGTTTGCTTAAAATATGTCTCTAACTTTTTTGGAGTTTGGATATTATTAGATTGGCTCTGGCTCAATAAAAGGTAAATGTGGATAATTTAAGGAGTTTGATTATCGAAGATTAAAGACTAAAAAATATTAAGTAAGGTTAATTAACAATATTTAAGGAGACTCATCTGTGGAAAAATAGGTAACGTCTGGATTTCAGCTATTTAAATATGGTTGAGGAAAAAATCTGGAAAGTTAAAAATTCGAGTTGTAGCTAAATAAGCAAATAGTTGTAATTCATCCCTGAGCAATGGACTTTGAAACAGCATTCAAAATTTTAGATGCAGCGGTTGTTGCCCAGACTAAAAGACATCTCAAAGATATTGAAGTGGCAATACTTCGTAGTTCTTGGCAAGGGAAGAAATATGATGAGATTGCCCAAACTCATGGCTACACAACCGAGTACCTACAACATGACGTAGGCCCTAAGCTATGGCAGATGTTGTCAGAAGCATTTGGCGAGAAGGTCAGTAAAAAGAATTTTCAAACAGCAGTGGAGCGACAAAGACTTTTACGCAATGGGGCAGTAACAAAGCAGTTAGAGATAGTTACACAATCTGATATAATGTTATCTTCACAGTTAACAGTGGAGAAACCGACATCAAATTATTTAGATTCTCCCAGCAATGCACCAGAATTAATAGCTGTAAGTAGCAATGCAGAAACCCAATTAAATCCAGAGCTAGAATTTCCAGCAGGGCAAGTACCTTTAGCTTCTAAATTTTATATTGAACGCCCTCCTATTGAAGAACGTTGTTATCAAGAAATTTTCCAACCAGGGGCTTTAGTTCGCATCAAAGCACCGGGACAGATGGGCAAAACTTCCCTGATGGCGAGGATGTTAGATGAAGCGAGAAAGCACGGCTATCAAACAGTATCTTTAAGCTTTCATTTAGCAGATAAAGCAGTTTTTACCAACTTAGATATATTTTTACGCTGGTTTTGTGAAAGCGTGGGACGGAAATTAAAGCGATTGCAGCAATTAGATGATTATTGGAGTATTTATGGCAGTAAAGATAAAGCCACCGCTTATTTTGAAGAATGTTTGTTAGAAGAAATTGATAGCCCCTTAGTTATTAGTTTAGATGGTGTCGATCGCATTTTTCCCCATCGCGACATAGCCGAAGACTTTTTTAGCTTGTTACGCGCTTGGTATGAGTATGCTAAATATGGCGATCGCAGTAGCGAACTCTGGCAAAAACTCCGCTTAGTTTTGGTACATTCTAAGGAAGTATATATCCCCTTAAATATCAATCAATCGCCGTTTAACGTCGGCTTGAGCGTGGAATTACCAGAATTTACTCCTGAACAGGTAAAAATTTTAGTTGAGCGGCATCAGAGGCTAAATTGGACGGATGCCCAAGTGACAAAACTGATGGAAATGGTAGGCGGACATCCTTATTTAGTCAGGCTAGCCCTTTATCACCTGCAACAGCAAGACATTACCCTGGAACAATTGTTACAAACAGCCCCAACAGAAGCAGGAATTTATAGCGATCATTTGCGATCGCATTTATGCAATCTTGAACCCCATCCCAATTTAGCCACAGCCTTTAACCAAGTTGTTAACAGTTCGTTACCAATGGAACTAGATTCAGAATCAGCCTTTAAATTGCATAGTATGGGTTTGGTAGTATATTCTCATGAAAATAAAGTCATACCAAGTTGCGACTTGTACCGCCAGTATTTTCAGAATCGACTCAGTTAGTTAGGGGCAGAGTAGGCAGGGGTGCAGGGAGAAGGAGAAGGGGGACAAGGAGGACAAGGGGGATATAAAATACCAATGCCCAATGCCCTATGCCCTATGCCCAATCCAGAAAACTCAGCTTATAAATATCAAGTTGGTGGGAGTTTACAAATTGATGCTCCCAGTTATGTGCAGCGCCAAGCGGATCGGGATTTTTATGCAGCGCTGAAGGCTGGGGAATTTTGTTATGTGTTTAATTCGCGCCAGATGGGTAAGTCTAGTCTGCGCGTGCAAACAATGCGCAAGTTGCAAGCAGAAGGTGTGGCTTGTGGTGTGATAGATATTACAGCTATCGGCAGTCAGGATATTACTCAATCTGAGTGGTATTTAGGGGTGTTGCGGCGACTGGCGCGGAGTTTTATTCCGAAATTTAAAGTATTAAATTGGTGGAGCGATCGCACTGGACTTTCACCAATAGAGTGCTTAAGTGAATTTATCGAGTCGGTGCTGTTGGTGGAAGTTGCGCAAAATATTGTGATTTTTGTAGACGAAATCGATAGCATTCTCCAAATCAGCTTTAAAGATGATTTTTTAGCTTTGATTCGCGCTTGTTATAACAAACGCGCCGATCATCCTGCTTACCAACGCCTGACTTTTGCTTTGTTAGGGGTAACTACCCCCTACGATTTAATTCAAGATAAACACCGCACACCTTTTAATATTGGACGCGCAATTGAACTCAACGGTTTTCAATTTTCGGAAGCACAACCATTAGTTAAGGGATTAGCGGGTAAATTTGCTAGTCCTGAGAGGATTTTACAAGAAATTTTAGCTTGGACTGGCGGTCAACCTTTTTTGACGCAAAAGCTGTGTCAATTAGCGATTGCATCTCCTGGGATGATTCCCCTAGATAATGAAGCAGATTATGTTGCGAAACTGGTGCGATCGCAAATCATTAACAACTGGGAATCTCAAGATGAACCGCAGCATTTAAGAACAATTCGCGATCGCTTAGTTTATCGCCGCAGTGATGGTAATGATAGCTGGAAAAATCAACAGCACATTTATAAGTTACTCAAACTTTATCAGCAAATTTTACACAGAGGACAAATCACAGCCAATAACAGCCCTGAGCAAATGGAATTACGCCTATCAGGATTGGTAGTCAAGCAGCAGAGTTGTTTAAGGATTTATAACCGGATTTATGCTGCTGTTTTTAATGAAAATTGGCTAAATAAAGCTTTATTTAGCTTAAAACCAGACGATAAACCGCTGCAAACTTTATCCAGCAAGCGCCAATTGCAAACTGTGTTAATTTTACCTGCGATTGTCACCGCTTTAGTATTAGGCGTGCGCCATCTAGGATTATTACAGGGTGCGGAGTTAAAAGCTTTCGATCAAATAATGCGCTTGCGTCCTCAAGAACAAGTAGATTCTCGGCTGTTAGTCATAGCGATCGCAGAAAATGATTTTAAGCTACCAGAACAGCAAGACAGAAAAGGCTCCCTAGGCGATCGCGCAATGGCTTTATTGGTGGAAAAACTCGAAAAATTGCAACCACGCGCCATTGGTTTAGATATTTACCGAGATTTCCCTGTTGATTCCCAAGAAGCACCTTTAGGTGATTGGATACGGCGCAGTGATAAATTTTTTACGATTTGTCGAGCGAGTGAACCGGAGATTAACGAACCAGGTATTGCAGCACCGCCGGAAACTCCTGTAAAACGTCAAGGCTTTAGCGATTTTACCCAAGACACAGATAGTATCCTCCGCCGCCAGTTAATTGTAATACAACCTAGCAAATCATCCCCTTGTACTACACCCTACAGTATTAGTATGCAATTGGTATTTCGTTATTTAAAAGCTGAGGGTATCTCTGCAAATTACACCAAAAATCAGGAATTGCAGATTGGTAAAGTGATATTTAAACGTTTGCGATCGCGCATGGGTGGGTATCAGCAATTAGATGATAAAGGCTATCAAATCTTACTAAATTACCGTTCCTCTGGTTCTCCCTTAAAAGCGATAGAGCAAATTACCCTGAAAGATGCGCTTCAAGGTGCGATCGCTCCCCATAAAGTCAAAAATCGCATCATCCTTATCGGTATTACTGCTCAAAGTGCTGGTGATTATTTCCCCACACCTTACACCACACAGCAAAAGCAAGAAATTCCTGGTGTAATTATTCATGCACAAATGGCGAGTCAAATTCTCAGTGCAGTCTTAGATGGGCGAACTCTATTAGGGGTTTGGCCGATTTGGGGCGAAATTTTATGGATTTTTTCCTGGTCTATTTTAGGCGCAATTATCGCGTTGCGTATTCGTAATTACCTAGTTTTAGGATTAGCCGGAATTGTTGTAATTGTCGTTATTTCAGCAATCAGCATGATTATGTTATTAAAAGGGATTTGGATACCGCTAATTCCTGCTGCCCTAAATTTGGTATTGACAGGCACTAGCGTATTAGTAGTAATGCTTAAATTAGCCCAATACGAAGACAGAAATAATTGCGCAAACATATCTCCTGATGGTGATTATTTAAAAGAAAACATAGATTAATTCTGACTTAATTAAGAATCTTGACAAATCAGCGATTCACGAGAAAATCACACAAATCTTGCCATGAAAATCTCTCTTAAGAATCAACCGTCAACACTTCGACAAGCTCCCTTCGACAAGCTCAGGACATCGCAGTGCGCCGCCGTCAACCGTCAACAGTCAACCGTCAACGCTCTTTACAAAACAGGTAAAATAGCTTGTGCGATCGCTTTATTATCACTTTGCTGCACCCTAGTACCAACAAAACCGGTAAAATCGCAAATCCCCCCAACAGAAATATTTAACGCACCCCCACCACCACCAGGACTTGGCGCACCCGGTAATCGCACAGCCGGCGGAAAACGCGGTTGCTCAGTGATGACAGAACAGCTTGCTACAGGCGAAGAAAAGCAGCTTACAGCTTTAGTTCCGGTTTATGGTTCTGCAAATCCACAAGTAGTCTTTGGATTAACAACTCTTTCCCATCCCACCTTCTGGTTTTACGTTCCATATGTAACCACAGCTAATGCAGAGTTCAGTTTACAGAATGAAGCTGGAGAAACTGTATACAAAAAACCAGTGTCACTATCAGGAAAACCAGGAATTATTAAGCTGTCTGTGCCATCAACAGATTACTCCCTAGAAATTGGCAAGCGTTATCACTGGTATTTAGATATTTACTGCGATCCTAAACAACCACCTGTTTATGTTGATGGTTGGATCAAAAGAGTAGAACTCAACGCATCTGCGAAAAATCAGTTAAATAAAGCAACACTCAAGCAACGCGCCGCTATTTATGGTACTAACGGTATTTGGTTCGATTACCTGAATGCTTCAGCAGAACTTCACCGCCAAGAACCCAAACAAAATAATTGGGCGAAAATCTTACAATCCGTCGGCTTAAATAACATTACTTCAGAACCGCTAATAGATTGTTGTAATTGAATGGGCATAGGGCATGGGGCATGGGGCATTGATGATCTTTTTCTGTTATCTCCCTTGTCCCCTTTCTTTAGATCCTTACCTTTCCTTACCTAACCTTACCTCAGATTTTTACCACCAAAATTTAGCAAAAAAACTCCTTAAATTATCCACATTTATCTTTTTGAAGATATAGGAGATTCTAAATAATAACAACTGCGCAAAGAACGCTTGGTATCAAGTAATCAACTCAACTTTGTGCAACAAACACATTAATTACAACATTACATTCTATTGAGAAACTTTTATGGCTACTAAAAACGGTACTATTTACAACGACAACGGCACTACTCAAAACGGAACATTCTACCCTGTTCTCACTGGCACTGATGGTGACGATAAAATCTCTGGATTGGCAGGTAACGATATTCTAGATGGTGGCGCTGGTAACGACAGCCTCTATGGTGATGCAGGTAAAGACACATTGCTCGGCGGTGACGGTAACGATTATTTATCCGGTGGCGATGGTAACGATACCATAGTCGGTAATCGCGGTGCAGACAGATTCCTTGGTGGTGCAGGTAACGACTTGCTAATTTGGAACAACGGCGACGGTTCCGATAGAATCAGCGGCGAAACAGGCTATGACACAGTTCAAGTCAATGGTGCAGGCGTTGGTGATAACTTCCGCTTACAACGCAATGACCAAGGACAAGCCGTTTTTGACCGCCTCAACTTGGTACCATTCACTTTAACCGTAGACTCAGCAGAGAAATTCCAAATTAACGGTTTAGGTGGCGATGACATCTTAGATGTCAATAGCCTTGCCGGCACTGGTGTGAATTTAGTAGAGTTCACAGGTGGTGCAGGTAATGATTGGCTTGATGGTAGTGGTACAGAGACAGCTTTGCGCGGTTATGGTAATGATGGTCATGACACCCTGACTGGTGGTTCTGCTCATGATACTCTCTACGGCGATAAGGGGAATGACCTATTACGCGGCGGTGACGGTAACGACAACCTCTACGGTGGTGATGGTAACGATACCATAGTCGGCAATCGTGGTGCAGACAGATTCCTTGGTGGTGCAGGTAACGACTTGCTAATTTGGAACAACGGCGACGGTTCCGATAGAATCAGCGGCGAAACAGGCTATGACACAGTTCAAGTCAATGGTGCAGGCGTTGGTGATAACTTCCGCTTACAACGCAATGACCAAGGACAAGCCGTTTTTGACCGCCTCAACTTGGTACCATTCACTTTAACCGTAGACTCAGCAGAGAAATTCCAAATTAACGGTTTAGGTGGCGATGACATCTTAGATGTCAATAGCCTTGCCGGCACTGGTGTGAATTTAGTAGAGTTCACAGGTGCTGCAGGTAATGATTGGCTTGATGGTAGCGGTACACAAACAGCTTTGCGCGGTTATGGCAATGATGGTCATGACACCCTAACTGGTGGTTCTGGCAACGACAGCCTCTACGGTGATGCTGGTAATGACTGGTTACGTGGTGGTGCAGGCAAAGATACCCTCTCTGGTGGTACTGGCAACGATTATATTGTAGGTGGTTACGGTGCTGATGTACTGTTTGGTGGTAGTGGTGCTGATAAATTCGTCTTCAACTACGTAGCTGAAGGCATTGATATCATCAAAGATTTCCAGAAAAACTGGTCGCAACCAAACTTATCAGACAAAATTGAGATCAGCAAAATTGGATTTGGTGCTAGTTCCCTTTCCCAGTTCCACTATGACAGTTCTTCTGGTGGGTTATCCTTCCAAGGTACTCAGTTCGCTATTCTCGAGAACAAGCCAACTGGCTTCTCAACTAATACTGACATTGTATTGGTGTAGAAATCTGTTGTATTTAGGATGAATATGTAAGACTGATACAAGGGCGTACAGCTAACTGTATGCCCTTAATTTTTAAGCTTTAAACAAGGCAAGTTTGAAATCAATCACGTTCGTCTATTTATTATGGAAACAAGCTATTTGTAGCGGAATACAATACTAATCTAAATCGCTCAAACCTGGATTCAAGGCATTTATAAACCAGGATTAAATGCAACTATAAAAGTCAAAACAACGATTTATTGAAACTTCCCTGTTTCAAACATATCTTACCCCTGAAGGGGATTGAAATAAGTAGCAGAATCGGCTTTAGCGATCGCACTCTTGTAACTCTGATATGTTTGGCAGTTTACACAAAATTTTCCCCGCAAAGGGATTAAAACAAGCTACTTCCTTACAGATCAAAAAGCAAACTTAACTCTAACTCTCTTTCCTTCTACCATCTGGACACTGAGCGCAGCGATGCACTGAGACTCACTCGAAGTGTCGAAGTGTGCCATCTGTCTTCATGAAAAAATCTCCTTAAAAAAGGAAGCACCTGATAACTGTGGAGTTCTGGAAGGAATTAAATAGTTAAATTAAGCAGATTCAAACACGCCTGGTGGAATTGGTACCAGTTGCGGAGACGACAAACAAGTTCCTTGGCGATACCAAATTCCTTCAGCCTCAAAGGTTTCAAATTGAGTGGTCAAAATTGCCCACGCTTGTTCATTGAGTCCGGCTGAATAAGTCCAAGTAAATTCCTGATGACGGTGTAAGCGCTTTTCCAATTCATGTAAATCTTCTGGTAGCCAGAATTGTGTCATTACCCTTTGAGTTGCAACCTCTGGAGGAGTTTGCAGCATCTCAATCATCGGCTGATTTACAATGATTTGTTTACGAGTATCTTGTCTGACAATGCTGACAGGAAGTTCATTATCCGCAGCAGCCACCATCCGATATAACAACTCATCAGGAAGATGCAGTTGGCTACAAAATACTTTACCTCCATTCTGTAATATACGTTCGGCAGTTTCGGAAGCTGCGGGTGGTTGCTGGCTAGCCATCCATGCGAAAAACTCGATAGGTTGCTTACAGCCACGCCATTTAATCCGTACTTTTCCGTTAATTTTTAACGCAGTCTCACTGAGGGCATCCCCGTAGTTTTGAGCTAGTTGTGTAGCATCGCGTTTAGTTGGAGCCAAAATGGATAATCCTTCATAGGACATTTTATAGTTCCAACCTGGTAAGTTAAGGATTTTCAGAATACTCACACTCATCTGTTTTGACACCTTCAGAAACTCTATATACTTTTACACCCCTAGGATCTGGATACACGGACGGTTTATACGTTCCTTGCCAAATCTTCATCCTTTCTTGTTCTGGAATACCTAAAACCGAAGTGATGATTGCAAAATCTCCTGGTGTAGGTAGCACTTCTCCTTCAGCTAATGCTTGTAAGTTCTTAATGCCACAACTTTTCAGTTTGATTATGTTCAGTCTGACTAAATCGGCAATTGTTTCTGGTGCTTGTTTGGGTGTATTTTTACCACCAGAACCTGTAGTTTTGCCAATCCAATCCTGAATCATCTCTTCTACCGCATCGCCTTGAGATATTCCCAAGCGCGCACAGATGCTTTTGAATTCTAAAGCTAGTTCCAGTGGGATATAACCACTAACCTGCTTGTAATTTTCAGAACGCCTTCGGTCAGTCATATCTTCATGCTTTTTAAGATACTTTTCATTCTCTCCTAGTCACTCGTAAAAACAAGACATTTTTTTGTGTCTTTTTTAAATGACAAGTAAAGAATTCAAGAAGTATTTTTTTACCGAAGTAATACTAAGTCAGTTTTAATACAAAGAAATGCTGATTAATTCTCCTGTATCAAAAGCTAGTAACTAGATAAGACGCAATATTTATCACTATGTAATAAAAATCTCACCATATACACTGGATTTAAATTTTACTCTTGGCTTACTGTGATTTGTTTTTTTCACTTTTTTGCTTGTGCTATGACAATTAAGCCAAAATAAGTAGCCGTCCTGAATTGCTTACACCAGAACGGATGAAAAAACTTTCTTCTCAGTCAACCGTCAACTGTCAACGCTATTGAGGATTTGAGCATGATACGCCTACAGTATTGTTACCAAAGGCTAATTTTTGGCACTAATGACTCGGCTTCAACCCATAAAGTACTTTGTTCGGCAAAAGCTACCCAGTTATTGCTGGATAAAGGTTCCGAGGCGATAGTCAGGCTTTGGTTATTCACACTGTCACAAGACCAGTAAAGAGTCGGTGCTTCTGTATTATAAGCATAGCGAATTGCCGCAACTGCTTGACCATCAGTAACAATGATATTGGTGCTCAAGGTGGTATCGTATTTTTGTGCTAAATCAGTTAATTCTTGTACCGTTTCCTGTAAGGCTGACAAAAGATGACTCTCTGGAGATGACTGCAATATATCTACCAATAGAGCGAAGATATGTTCAGAATCAGTCATACCTTTAATTAAATGGTATGTGGAATCAGAAAGGCGATCGCGTATTGGTCTATAGAGTGTCTGTTTAAAGTTGGCAATTTCGCCATTGTGAACAAACAACAGCTTTCCACTACGAAATGGTTGACAGTTACTAATGTCAAGTGATTCGCCTATTCCCGCTAGTCGGGCATAGCCCAAAGTACAATTAGACTGTACATATTGGCTTAATTCTTCTAGATTTGGATCGTTCCACAATGGGATAGTGTTACGGTAAATAAATGACTTTCTTGCTTCATCGTACCAGCCAACACCAACACCGTCTGCACACACTACACCGGACTTTAATTCCAAAGGTTGATAACTTTGTTGATAAAGAGAATGTTCTTGTTGATACAATAATTCATGCAAGCGAATGTTGTCACCAAGATAGCCAATTAATCTACACATACAACACAGAATTAATGCACGACTAATAAAATTTAGTTAGCAGCTTTTATCTCAATGATTTTTGATTATCAGCTTTGTTAACTATTATTAAGTTAGCAGTTAATTTATATATTGTGTAAGCTTTAAGTATGACTAAAGTCATAAATATAGGATTTATATTGAATTTTTGAAATATGGGTAGGGGAGCCACTAAGTTAGACGAATTCTCTAGCGATCGCCCAGGTGACATTGGGAAATTACCACAGAAAATCATATAAGGTGAGAATTGCCCACCCTATATATAAAGATATTTTTTCTTTACTTGTTGTTGAATATTGCTACTATTTACAGATACCCATTTAACGAAACATGGTATATATTTATCAGAATTATTCATCAGAACTTAGAAACAGTTACCTTAATGCCAGAGTCTAGAGGCGGTACTTTTAAATATTCAATTGGTTCAGAAAGTTGAGCAGTTGTTCTAGTTGATGGCTGTTGACAAGGCGTAAATAAAATATTTGGATTTTTGAGAATCTCAAAGGGATTAAGATTGTTACATCCTTTATTCTGCTCTAGGGTAATTGAATTGGCAGTTGTGGGAAAATTATTATCTTGGTTGATACTATAACCCCATTTACCAAGTAATGTTACTGGTTTAGTAGCTAAAACCGCAGACCTATCGCCTGGAGTGCTTGCAGTAGTCGGAGCATTTTTTTGGTTAGCATAGGCACTCTGGCTGATAGTAAGCGCACCAATGATAATAGCTAAGGTGAGGGGAACAGATTTCATAAATGCTAGGTTTAGCTTCTAATGTATTTCTGTTGTATTACTACATCAAAGGCTTCCTAGTTTTCGGAAGATCAGAGAGAAACCTCAGCATTGCTGAAGTTACAGTTTCTGGTGTCTCAATCAAGAAACCATGTCCACCACGTTCCAGAACAATCAGTTCGGCGTTGGGTATACCTTGGGCTAATTGCTCAGAAAATTTTACTGGGGTGAGAATATCTTGTTTCCCTACTAAAATTAGGGTTGGACAGCGAATATCTTTGAGGCGTTGGCTAGTATCGCCGCCCAAGATAGCGCGGCTTTGATGATAGAGTCCATGAGGAGTGAGAGAAAATGGGTAGTTAATTGCCAGATTGACGATCGCATTAATCATCCCTGGAATTGAGTAGAATTCATCAGTAAATATCCAAGGTAATATCACCTGCTGGTAAAATTTAAGGTCGAGGGTGTAGGTAGGGGAAACGCATCTTATTTCCTAATAAAAACTAAGAGAGATTTCAAAATGACATTGATAATTGTAAAAATTCCGGCAATGATAAATAAAACAAATAAAA
>NZ_JACJRE010000006.1 GCF_014697075.1 Tolypothrix sp. FACHB-123
TGTCAATACATATAAGGCTTTTGGCAAAATAAAGATGCTTTTTTTGTGTTTATATGAGTGCTATAACTAATAATTTGGCATAATAGCTACTGAAGAACCAAAGTATTTGAGAGCAAATAGCGATCGCATTGTGGTGCAATTTGATTGTATGGGGTGACAATGCGATCGCACTTCCCGATTTTTCAGATAAGGGAACTCCAAAAAATAAACAACAGCTTCATTTCGTTGACTGTGAACTTTTACTTGGAAGATCCTAAACTGAGTGCGATCGCAAATTTACCATCTCAACTCCGACTGCGAAAACCCTGTTGTCCATTCACTGGGTCAAACAATACATCGTATTTGTCAAAAAATCCAATTCCACTATTCACCGATACAGGATTTTCAGCTTTTGTAGACAGATTCACGTTCCACACATTAAACCCATCACGATTACCTGGTTTCACACTGTAGTCCAACACTCCCGGAATTGTCACCTTCACAGAATTTTCCGGGCGTAATCTTCCCGGTTTCAGCTTACCCATAAGTGCAGCAGATTTTATTTCTGTAAAAGCGTTGCTTGCTCCCGTATCCACAACCATTTTACTGTTACAAGTATTCTTCAAAGCACTACCCGCAATAGTTAAACAAACTCCGTTAATTTGAGAATCCCACCTATGACCAGGTACGTCATTAATCGCAGCTTGTTGACTTAAGGGAACCATCCGAAAACCTTCACGATTATTAGCGGTTAAACCAAGAATTAAATTACCGTTATTTTTTCCGCCACTATTACCGCTGACAATAAATCCGCTACTGAGATTTCCTGGTAGTTTCCGCAAGGGGTTATAGGGAAGTGCTTTTTCTCCATAGTTGACACCAATAATACCGGAAAACGCCGCACCGCTTTTTGCTGAACAATTAGGTTTTTGTGGGAGACATTGACGACTGGTAACGATTTGTACGGGAACAGGTTCATCTGTGGGGATGAAACCAATTTGCATAATGGTGTAAGCTAATTCACCTTCTAAGACAGTGCCATCACTTAAAACTTCTTTGATAATTTGACCAGTTCTATTGATAGGTGCATTACCTAGGAATCCTGGCGGAACTCTCAACCCGGACGAACCTGTATCTATTAACACCCGCTTTGGTTGACCACCTGCAACTGATAATTCCATAAAATAACCACGTCCTCGTTGCCCAAGGGAACCTTTGGTGTATAAAGGAACGGATAAAGTATTAAAGCTAGGCTTACGAGCAATAATTTGGGAAGTATCGCGGACAACCGGATTGGGAAAAATTTCTTGAAATCCTGCTTGGCGTTGCGCTACTGGTTCTTGTGCATAATCCCACAAACTTTCATAGTAGAAAAAGGTAACACCTAAACCTTGTTGTTGAGCCGCCCGCACTTGAGATTGAATTTGGTGCATGGGAACTGGGCGATTTCTCAACCCTGTCATGATACCAACGCCAGTGGGTATTAATTGTTTAGTCTCCAAAAGTTCTGGACTGATGAGTTTACTGTTAAAACTCTCCAAATCGTTACGGTAAAGCTGGACAATCAATTCATCTACAACACCTAACCTTACCCAGTTCAGCCAGTCTTGGAGTTGAAATTTATACGCAAAATCGTAGTAATTAGGAGATACAGAGAAAATTGCATTGGGCTTTCTGGCTTTCACAGCTCGATTTAGCTGCATCATAAAAGCTGTAATTTTATCTGCGCGCCATTGCTTCCATGCTTGGGCGTGGGGATTGGATGGGGGAGGATTACCAGTTTCCTGAGTAAACAAGTTAACTGTGTACTTGTCGTAGCCAAAATCAACAGGTAAACTCATGTGGTCATCAAATTGAATCCCATCAGCGTTATATTTGGTGATGATTTCTAATACTAAATCACTAATAAACTGCTGCACTTCTGGGTGAAAGGGATTCAGCCAAGCTACTTCACCCGCAGCGCTAATGGAGGTTTGGGTTCCATCTTGCTTTTGCGTCAGCCAATCGGGATGGTTGGCTGCGAGTTCGGAAGTGAGAGGAGCCATAAAACCAAACTCAAACCAGGGAATAGCGAGAACGCCTTGGTTACGCGCTTGATTAACGATGTCTGCAATTATGTCTTGTCCTTCTCTACCTTTGAAGTAGAAAGGAATACCTGCGCGTTTGGCTACGGCGCTGGGATATTTTGTATAACCATCATTCCAAACTACGGGATAAATGGTATTAAAGTTCAAGCGGCGTAGTTGGGCGATGGTGTCTTGAAGTTTCGCGCGATCGCTCAGAATGTCAAAATCATTATTAGTTAGCCACACTCCGCGAATTTCTCCCATTGGTGACGGCGACATTTGCGCGGTTACCGGGGTGAGGTGATTTAGTAGCAATACTGTAGTAAATGATAATGCAAAGAGAATGGAGAGCGATCGCTTAATCCACCGTGAAAGCCTATGAATAAAAGATACTTGCATAATCAAAGACATTAGCTTACTAAGTAAGCTAAAAATTTTTATACCTTTATAGTGAAAGTGACTAACCATTACTGTTAAATAGGCTTGCTGAAAATTCCCGACAATCCAAACATAAAATTACTGCATCAGAAAACCTGATGCAGCATTAGCTTAATGAGACAATTGACGCAATTAATTGGTGATTAGTGCCTAAATACCTAAATCTATGGGTAAATCATCTCCTAATCAGGACTTCAATCCAGAATTATCCGATGCTAAACTGCTGACTACGAACTCAAACTACTAGATGATTGACAATGTTTTTGCAAAAGATTCATCGCTAATTCAAAACTATTAGGTTGAGTTTGGACGGCGTAAGCTTCTCTTTCTAAATCCTGTCTGTGGACATCGGTATATCCCATAAAAAATGGTCGCGCATAATTTATGGGTTGGATTTTTAACCCTAAAGTTCTAATTTTACCTTTGCCTGCACATACTTGGGCTGCATGAACAGACTCGTGGATTAGAGTTTGAATAGCGATTTGTAAATCAAAAACGACGGGATTAATCCAAATTTTTTTGCTATCTACTTCTAATAAACCGTAAGCTCCGCGCTTTGGTGGTAGCTGGATGATGACCTCAAACCCTGATTTTTCTAGTTGATTTTTTAATTTGCTAAATTGTTGTTCGCTATTTGGGATTTGCGCAATGAGTAATAACGAAGTTAATAAAAGATTTTTGAGCATCATATTTGCACGCGCGATCGCATAAATTAAAGGGTGGGATTATACCCACCCTCTTAAAGTTACGATTCCAGTACTTGTGCTGTCTTCTGTTTATCCAACTTGAGCATTAAAACTCCCAGAGGTGGTAAACACAAATCTAGGGAATAAGGACGATTGTGCAACGACCAATCATCAGTCCACTTACCGCCTAAATTACCCATGTTGCTACCGCCATACTGGCGCGCATCACTATTAAACAACTCGGTATAAAAACCCTTTTCTGGTACACCTATGCGGTAATGGGAATGAGGCTGAGGTGTGAAGTTGCAAACCACAACCACGAAATTATCAGAATCCTTTTCCCGACGAATGAAGGAAACTACACTATGGCGGTTGTCGCTACAATCAATCCACTCAAACCCAGGTTCAGCAAAATCTTGGGTATATAAAGCTGGTTCGCCGCGATAAAGATGGTTTAGTTCGTGGAAAAACTGTTTTAACTGTTGATGGGCTTCATATTGCAGTAGGTGCCATTCTAAATCAGCCCAAACATTCCACTCACTCCACTGCCCAAACTCCATGCTCATAAACATGGTTTTCTTACCTGGGTGAGCAAACATATAGCTAAACAAACAGCGTATATTAGCTAACTTCTGCCATGTATCCCCTGGCATTTTCCCAATCATGTTGCTCTTTCCATGCACCACTTCATCATGGGAAAGCGCCAGCATGAAGTTTTCGCTGTGGTTATACCACATACTAAAGGTGACGTTGTTTTGGTGGAATTGACGGAACCAAGGATCCATGCTGAAGTAGTCCAGCATGTCGTGCATCCAGCCCATATTCCACTTTAAGTTGAAACCCAGACCACCTGTATAAGTCGGCCAAGATACCATCGGCCAAGAAGTAGATTCTTCCGCAATAGAAAGCGCACCAGGAAAATAGCTGAAAATCAGATAATTTACTTGACGCAGAAATTCTGCTGCTTCTAAATTTTCTCTACCACCGTATTGGTTAGGTAGCCATTCGCCTGGTTTACGGCAATAGTCAAGGTAGAGCATGGAAGCGACAGCATCGACGCGAATGCCATCTATATGGTACTTATCAAACCAAAATAGGGCGTTTGCAGCCAAGAAATTACGGACTTCATGACGCGAATAATTAAATACCAGGGTTCCCCATTCTTTGTGTTCGCCTTTGCGGGGGTCGGCGTGTTCGTACAAGTGACTACCATCAAAGAATGCTAGACCATGTCCATCTTTGGGGAAGTGACCGGGAACCCAATCGACAATTACACCAATGTCATTTTTGTGACATTGGTCAACAAAATACATGAAATCTTCAGGAGTGCCAAACCGGGAAGTAGGAGCATAATATCCGGTTACTTGATATCCCCAAGAGCCATCAAAGGGGTGTTCGGCAATGGGTAACAGTTCTACGTGAGTGTAACCCAATTCTTTGACGTAAGGTATCAGTTTATCTGCTAATTCTCGGTAGGTAAGGAAGCGCGCGCCGGGTTTGAGTTCCGAAACTATAACTACAGGTTCAGTTTCTCCATTGGGTAATTTAGCAGGTTCAGCACTAGAAGCATGTAACCAAGAACCGATATGAACTTCGTATACGGAAACAGGTTGGGTAAGGGGGTCAGTATGACGCCGCTTTTCTAACCAGTCTTCATCACTCCATTTATAAGTATTTAAATCGGTAACAATTGATGCAGTTTTTGGGCGCGGTTCCTGTTGGAAACCGTAGGGATCGGATTTTTCGTAAATGTGACCTTCAAAATTTTTGATTTCATATTTATAATGCTCGCCCGCTCCTAATTCGGGAATAAACAATTCCCAAACGCCAGTGGGGCCTTTGCGCATTTGGTGTTTGCGCCCATCCCAATTATTAAAATCGCCCAGCAAAGAAACGTTACGAGCATTAGGTGCCCAAACGGCAAAGTACACGCCTTTGACACCATCTACTTCTGTTAGGTGCGCTCCTAGTTTTTCGTAAATTCGGTGGTGGTTACCTTCACCAAATAAATGCAAATCAAAGTCTGTGAGCCGGGGAGAACGGAAGGCGTAAGGATCGTAGGTGACGCGCTCGTGCTCCCCTTCTTTAATTCTTAATTGATAGTTTGCCAGTTCTGCTGTTTCAATTGTGCATTCAAAAAAGTGGGGATGATGCACTGTTTGCATAGGGTATTCTTTCCGTTCTTCCGGGATTACTACCCATGCTGCACTTGCATTCGGTAGGTAGGCTCGCACAGCCCAGACATTTTTGCCATTTTGTTCGATGAGATGCGAACCCAGTACTTCAAAAGGATCTTGATGTTGATTCCAAACGATGCGGTTAACCTGTTCAGGGGCGATCGTGGTCATGGACATGAAAGCTACCTACGTTAAATAAAGTGATTGAGTAAACGAGTTTTCTAATTTCTATATATATTCTTTACATTTATTTGCAATTTTGTCCTCACCGTTATCGTACATCAGAAATGATGAACTAGTACCTTTAGGCATGAGGGGCAGGGGGAAGTGTGGGGATTTCTCTTCCCCAATGCCCAATGGCCAATGGCCAATGCCAAATTCGTCAAATTCCTAAAAATGGGAAAAATTGCAGTAAAGCTTTACGTAAGCGTAATAAGAAGATCTGATCCCGGATTTTCGGATCTAGTTTGGGTGGTGGGCTAACTCGCAACTGTTCTTGTAATTGTGCATATTCTGCGGGATTTAGAGGCTGACCATCAATAGGCGATCGCGCTGAGATAATTATCTCTGTCCGTAGAATTTCTTCGGGAATATCTTCTGGTGGTGGTAATGCTATAACTACTGCTGCTAAATGGCTACTTAACCACACAACAATGCTCGTGCTGATGCTCAAAACCAAAAATTTTGTCCGCTTCATCGGTATCCTTTGAAGTTCTGAGTCCAGATTGCCATAGAGGAATAATCTGTCAAGCCCAAGCTGACAGATAAATTTTAGTAGAGAGAACTGCTGTAGCGGCGATCGCTACCTAGCTTGCATCGCCTTGACAGAATACCCAGCTTAATGTTATGGAGGTGTGCTATCCCTTGACCTCAGCCTATCTGAGTATTTTTTATCTCCAGCCATGACCAAGTAAACTAAGTGTCAGGGTTTGTGGAAAACTTACCAAGACTGTAGTTGCCACCTACAAAAGGTGGAAAAACTGAAAAAATTTTTTGATGAAATATTATTATGCGAGCGCAGTAGAAGGACACTTGGTGGCAATAGCGATCGTCTTTACCAGTGTCCTTCATTTTACTGGCTAGGTTAAAATATACTTGAGCAACCTCAAGTTTTTATTCAGCAGCACCAGTTGTCTTAAATACTGATCCTCACCAAATTGACTCTAGGTATCTGGTGAGGAATGCTGTTAGTAACCTTAATAAGACTAAGGTTTTTTGGGAGAAGCGGCAGGGGAAGTGGTTGCAGCAGGGGTAGTGGTTGTTGTAGTACCACTTGCAGGGGTTTTAGTAGCTCCAGTATCACTTGGTTCGCCTGTAGCTGGGCTGCTGGTTGCACCACCAGGTGTACCAGTATCACCACCACCTTCACAGGCTCCTAGAAATGTAGCCAGACTTAAAACCAAAGCCAAACCAAAGATTTTTGTTTTCATAACTCCTCTTTCACCAATTGTGGCAAGAATAAATTTTCGCCTGATGAATAAGATACCTTATTTATTGCTTTTTTTTAAAATACTTTGAGGGATATATATTCAAAACATTTTAAGCTCATCCCACCTCTAAAGGGATGGAATTTCAAGTTGACGGTTGACTGTTAACGGTTGACCGATGACTGTCAACCGTTAACCAGCGGCGGTTTATCATCCCTCCCACCCCTTAAAGGATTGAGCTTCCTGCCGCATTTGGTAAATTTAGCTGCAAAGCGAGCTATCATAACCAAAAATCGCTATGTTTTCTCAGACACTTGTCGCTTTCTCCATAGCATTGCCATACTTTAGAGACAATGCGCAAATCTCAAGCGATCCAAGCGCAGTTTGCAATCAGTAAGCATTACCAGACTTGAGTGATGCAAACATTGGGGCAGCTACCTACCAGAAGACTGAAAATGAGTTTAGGGTATTATTTGTGCCGAGCGATCGCATTCAATGTGATTTCAACCTGAGCAAAAACCAACAAGCAATATACAATCTAGTTTTTCCAATCTAAAGAAGAAAAAATTATGCCTGCTGCTCGCAAATCAGCTGTTTCTACGACGAGTAATTGGTTTTGGCGAGACCCTACCCTATCTTTAGGGAAAAGGCGATCGGCAAATCGACAATCAGCCGCACCACAAGCGCCTACACCTGCTGTTGAATCTTTACCAGTACCGACTAACAGACAACGGCGTTCATCGAAAAATTTATCTGTTTCAGCGACAAATGGGTCAGTTATGCGCCCAGGAGTGCGATCGGGTAAACCAGCATCTACTAATTTACAAGCGCAAGGGAATACTGGACAAAAAAGCCAGAAATTAGGCTTTTTGAACTTTCCTGCCACAAGTAATGCCGGAACCTTACCTACATGGTTACTGCGTTTCTATGCTGTGCATCGTTATTCCTCAGTTTTTACATTTTTATTAGTAGCAACAACCCTAGTAGTCTACGGCTGGACAGTATATTCTCAGGAAATTTGGAGCCGGGGATACCGTAAACTACAAAATTTGCAGCGTCATGAGCGACAGCTGACGACAACTAATGCCGCACTAACAAACAAAATGGCGGAAGAAGCAGAACAACCAGCAGCCGGATTGGCACTACCAACGCCATCTCGGACGATTTTTCTGCCCCCAGCATCTAACAGTCCTAATTCCATACCCACTCAGACTACACCCAGCCAAGAAACGCAACCGCCAATTTCCTCACCACTGGGATACTAAAGTTCAAGAGTTAATAGTCAAGAGTCAATAGTCAATACTCAATGCTCAATGCTCGATGGTAAATTGACTTTGGACTGTGAACTTTGGACTCTTGACAATGGACTATTGACTGTGGACTTTGGACTATTGACAATGGACAAACCCAATGCGTAAGTCACCAAGTAGAAGTAAGTTCAAAAATTTTCGCCATTCAGACTTTACCAGGCGGAGAAAGTTTTCTAAACAAGGTTTACCAGAGAACTCGACTACCACTAATAATCCAGACAAACTAGCCAATAGCAGAACTCGACTATTCATCACATGGGGTGTACTAATTGCTGCTGGGTTGGGATTAGCGATTAATTTGTATCAATTACAAATTGTGCGGGGAGCCAAGCTAACCCAAAGAGCGAGAAACCAGCAAATGGTTAATCTCAGACCTTTTATGCCTCGTCGCCCAGTAATAGATCGCAATAATAATTTGTTGGCGATCGACCGTCCTGTATATACTGTTTTTGCTCATCCCAAACTGTTTGATAAATCTAATGAAGAAATTGCTAAACTTATAGCTCCGGTAATCAATAAAGATGTTGATGAATTAGTCAAAATATTTGACAGTAAAAAAAGTGGCATTACATTAGCCTCAGCATTGCCCGAAGAAATTGCCGATCGCTTTATTTCCTTACGCTTAAATGGGTTTGAATTTACACAAAAATACTCGCGTTTCTACCCTCAACAAGATTTAGCAGCTGATGTGGTAGGTTACGTGAATCTTGACCGTCGCGGTCAGGCAGGGGTGGAATATAGTCAAGAGAAGTTATTAGAACGTCCTGTACAAACGGTGCGATTAAGTCGTGCAGGTAATGGTGCATTGATGCCCAATAATGCACCGGAAGGATTTTTGCATTTTGATGACTTGCAATTACAACTAACTATCGATAGCCGCCTGCAACGGGCTGCTCGTTCTGCACTCAAGCAACAGATGGAAAAGTTTGGTGCAAAACGAGGTGGAGTCATTGTCATGGATGCAATGGATGGCTCAATACTTGCCTTAGTTTCCCAACCGACTTACGATCCGAATCAGTACTCGAAAGCGAAAATCGAACTGTTTAAAAATTGGACTGTAGCCGATCTTTACGAACCAGGCTCGACATTTAAGCCGTTAAATGTGGCGATCGCTCTCGAAAATGGTGTAATTAGACCAGACGATGTATTTAACGATCCTGGTTCCATTGCAGTCGCCGATCGCATCATTAGAAATGCGCAAAACAAAAGTTACGGGCAAATCAACATTGCGCAAATTCTTCAACATTCCAGCAATATTGGTATGGTACAAATGATCCAACGATTGCAGCCCAATGTCTACTATAACTGGCTGGAACGTTTGGGTTTAGGACAAACCTCAGATACAGATTTACCTTTTGAAGTCGCTAGTCGGCTGAAAAGTCAAGAAGAATTCATTTCCTCACCCATTGAACCTGCGACTACCTCTTTTGGCCAAGGCTTTTCTTTAACACCCTTGCAACTAGTACAAATGCACGGAGCTTTAGCGAATGGCGGTAAATTGGTAACGCCTCATGTTATCCGTGGACTAGTTGATAGCAAAGGGCAGATGCATTACACACCCAATCGCCCTACACCACGCCAAATTTTCTCCCCTGCGACAACCCAACGAGTAGTGGAAATGATGGGATCTGTAGTTGCTCAAGGCACTGGCAAAGTAGCACAAATACCACGTTACCAGATCGGTGGTAAAACAGGCACAGCACAAAAAGCTAGTGCTTCTGGTGGTTATTTAGCTGGTGCTAGAATCACTAGCTTTGTCGGGATTTTACCTGTAGAATCTCCCCGCTATGTTGTTTTGGCATTAGTAGATGAACCAAAAGGAGAAAATGCCTATGGTTCTACCGTCGCCGCACCGATTGTCAAAGCTGTAATGGAAGCATTAATTCCCATTGAACAAATTCCGCCTAGTTTACCAGGCGATCCTAACCCAGTAACTCCTCAAAGTTAGGGCATGGGGCATTGGGCATTGGGCATTGGGCATTGAGCATTGGGCATGAGGAAATAACAACTAACAACTGACAACTGACAACTGACTAAACCAATAAATGCTGGCTATTTTCATTACGATGCTTTTTCAAATATTCCATGAATGGCGTACCGCCTGTACCGATATTGGTGTTGTTGTTGGATTTTGCAGTTTGTTGGTTAATATAAGCAGCAGCAAATTTGAGATGCTGAGTCCGAAATTGTTCTATCTGGGAAACGCAATCGTTATATAAATCTCTCAGTTTAGGTAATTTCTCCATGCGAGTTCTGACAAAATGGCGCAGTGTTGAACGCTTTTCTACTTCTTGGATAAAAGCGCTGTGTTGAGGTGGCATATAATCCCGCAATTCTATTAAGAATTCCCGTAAGGGATCGTTTTCGTGAACTATATTAAATAGAGCATCCATTGTGGGTACAATGCTGCTTTGTGCCCCTGTTGAACCACGAAACTGCTGCGGTTTTTCGCCATAGGCTGCTACACCTTCATAAATTAAGCCTTCTGGTAATGCCGGGTTGTTTTTCCAGCCATGAATGTAAGGACGTACCCGATTGTAATAAATGTAGGGATCGCAAGCTTCTGGCATCCGTTTCATGGTGGTATTAATGTTTATCCATGCCTGGTTGATATTCTCTAATCCACCCATAACTATATTGGTGTTGTTTTGGGCAATCCCCTGCAAAATTATGGGTATTGCTGCTAATGCCGATGCAGCTTTGGCTTCGATGTCGATGTGAATTAAAATAAACCAGTCTTCATCTAACCCACCTAAAAAGTTTTGCCACAACATGATGTTGCCTATTTCGATGGGTTCTGTTTCGTAAATTTTTATCCAATTGTCTAAGGCATAGGAAGCATAAGATAATATGGGCGGTCTACCTAGTTTTTGCGCGATTGTGTAAAAAGGTACGGCAATATTACTTGGTAGGATTTGAGCAGGTGTTGCTTCTCCCCAAACATAGGCATGGGTGAGGTAGGAATATACTTGCATCGCCTGTCGCAATTGCATCTGGGTTAATGTTGCTCGCTCTACGTCTACTTTGAGGATGGTAGCGAGAAAGGAGCGAATTTTGCGAGTAGCCATTAATTTTGGTAGCAAGCTCGCAGTTTTTTGCACTTGCCAAAATATATCTGGTAATTGCACCTCGGCGGGAGAATGGGCTGGTAAAAAACCAGTTTCCGGACTAATTTCGTAATCTTCAAGCCGGAAAGGTTTGGGTGCGATGGCAGTCATAATGCTTTGCCTCCTGATAATCTTCGCGCAGTACGCGACGCATAACTTTATTCGATGCAGTTCGCGGCAATGTATCAATAATTACGAGGTCTTGAATTTTAAATAAAGGATTGAGTTGCTGACGAATTGCGGTTTGTAAGGAATTTTTCAGTAATTCTTTGTTTGGCTGGATGTGACTTTCCAGGACAGCGTAAACGATTAACTGACTCGGCCCGCCTTCAGGGGGTGAATAAGCGATCGCCACAGCTTCGCAAATTCCCTCTACAGTATTCAAAATTTGCTCAATCTCCATTGAGCTAACTTTGATACCGCCTAAATTCATCGTGTCATCCACACGACCATGAGTCCGGTAGTAGCCATTGCTTAATCGCTCGATTTGGTCACCGTGACGCCGTAAGGATGAGGCGGGAGTATGGGCAAAGTAAACTTGATGGTGGTCTTTATTAATTATCTCAGTAGATAGCCCGATAGAAGGCGTAATGATAAATACTTCGCCTGTGTCACTTGACTGACCTGATTCATCAAAAATCACCAAGTCTAAACCCAAAGCGGGTGTAGTGAAAGTTGAAGGTGCAGCAGCCTGTACCACTGTACTAGTCAAATATGCGCCGCCAATTTCTGTACCGCCGCAGTACTCTATTATTGGTTTGTAGCCAGCTTGAGACATCAAAAACAGCATATCTTGAGGATTGGAACATTCACCTGTGGAACTGAAAGCTTTGATGCTGCTCCAATCCAGTCCTTGCATACAGGCGGTAGTTTTCCAAATGCTGACTAAACTAGGCACTACACCCAAGATATTCACATGGGCGTTTTGAATAAATTCACCAAATTCCCTTTCTGTGGGCGTGCCATAGTAAAGGGCAATAGTTCCACGATTAATTAAGCTGGCATAAATTAGCCAAGGCCCCATCATCCAGCCTAAATTTGTCGGCCAAGCTACCACATCACCAGGGTGAATATCTTGGTGTAAATGCCCATCTACAGCGCATTTGATAGGGGTGGTTTGCGTCCAGGGGATTGCTTTGGGTACTCCGGTAGTACCTGAGGAGAAGAGGATATTTGTATGGGCTGCTGGGTGAGCAATTACAGCCTCAAATTGTTCGTTTTGGCTGAGAAATTCCTTCCAAGTCAAATCGCCAGAACGCAATTCTACAGAGGAACCGAGGACGATCGCTCTTGGTGCATTGGCATCAACTATTTTGCTATACAGGGGGAGTTGTTTACCACAACGCCAAACATAGTCTTGGGTGAAGATAGCTTTCGCCTGTGCAAGGTGCAACCGCATAGCAATTTCCGCAGGTGCAAAACTATCAGCGATGGAAACAACCACACAGCCAGCTTTGACAATACCCAAATAAATCGCCACTGATTCCGCAGTCATGGGTAGAGCGATCGCGATCGCATCCCCAGTTACAAAGCCAGCTTGTACCAATCCATTGGCGACGCGGTTAGTTAAGCGGTGGAGTTCGCTATATGTAAGGGTAGATAAAGAACCGCCTTCTTCCTGGAAAATAATCGCGGTGGCGTTTTCATCGGCTAAAAAACAACTCTCCGCAATATTCAAACGCCCATCCACTAGCCATTGCGGTGATTCTACACCCTGAGATAAATCAACAATTTTACTGTAGGACTGTTGGAAACGAATGCCTAATCGTTGAATCATTATCTCCCAGAATTCGCCACGACGCTGGGCTGACCATGCGTGTAATTCTGGGTAGGAATTCACGTTAAGCTGCTTCATCAACGCGGCGATGTTGGTTGATTGGATTTGCTCATCGCTGGGGAACCAAGCGGGAGGCTGTCCGGTTTGCCAATCAGCAAAAGTAGTTTGATAAAGTAGTTCGTGAAAGTGAAAGGGTTGATTGGGTTTGAGAATATCTTGGGTAAGGTGCTGCCAACATTCTACGGCAGGGAGGGAGGATAACCACTGATTGATTTGTGGTAGCATTGCGGCAGCGGTTTCTTGTGCTATGCCGCAAGCGGTTATTTGTTGGAGCGATAACTGCTTTGTCATCGCTTTTTACCTCATATATGAATTTTAGATTTTAGATTTTAGATTTTGGATTTTGGATTAAAAATCCATACCTCTAAACAGTAACTTTTTTAACTCTGTGTCACGCCAGTTGCTACAACGAGGGGAACCCGCGCAACGCACTGGCTCCTCTGCGCCTCTGCGGTTATAAAAATTATTTTTAAGCCACAGAGACGCAGAGAACGCGGAGAGAATTAAGAGTTTTAAGTGAAAATTTGGTTTAATCTGTCTTCGTTGAGACCGTACCAAAAAACAGCGATCGCATCTAAAATTTCTCGCCCACCGAGTATGAATTTACTTCGGTCAAAGTTGGGTTTAAAGTAGACTTCCTCTAGTTCCTCTAAAGTATGTCCGGCGTGTTGTCCTTCGACGCGGTTATGCCAAGTGAAGAATGCTAAATGTAATTGGGGATGTCGCGTTTGTTTAATTTTTGTTAGTCCGTCTTCCAATTCTTGCCAAAAACCTGCTGCTGCCCAATTTTCGACGGCAAAGCTAGCACCCTCGGCTATTTGCGGGTCATCGCTACCATAGAGGCGCTGCAACTCATCACAAAAATGTAAAGTTGAAGGGCGTCCGTGTTTGCGTTTACCTAATTCTTCGTACTGTAGTCCTAAATCCTCAGCTACACCTAACAACCATTCAAAATGAGCCGCCCGGAAACGACAAATACCACCGTCTACTGTACCTTCTGTACTTATTAAATCGGGGTCGCCTTCTCGGTCTTTTTGTTCTTCAGTTTGGGTAGTTTGTTGACCTGAATTTTTTCCTGATTGGCGATAAATTACGCCTAATTCATTTAATAAAATCTCGCGGCTAGCCCGTGATTGTTGAAGAGTAGGTGAGTTAATTGCTTTGAGTAAAGCTGCAATTAAAAATTGATTAGAGAACACCGAGAATTGTTTGAGAAAGTGCTTTAATTCTAAATCTGTTGCTGTACCATTAGTAAACCAGCGGGTATAAGTATTATTAGTAATGATGCGATGCTGTAAAAATTCCCGTTCTACTTCATTCAAGAAATCACGAAAACTTTCAACTTGCGCTTGAGTTAATTCGCCGTGTTGTAAGCGTTCCTCAATCCGTGAGGAAATCGTTAAATTATTTGGTTTGGTAATAACTTGATTCATAACTATACCTCGGTTTGAAGGCAGAGGGTAGAAGGGCTTATTTATAATTAGGACTTACGCAAACACCATTGTTTCACTCTTATTTCTCTGCGCTCTCTGCGCTCTCTGCGTCCTCTGCGGTTTTTATAATGCTAATTTGTGACAACCTAGCAGTAAATTTCAACCATCAAACTCAGATAGAATTTTCATCCTTGGATAGGTTCTGCTGTATGTGGATGAGAAAGCCAACTGTAAGAATAATTTTTATCCTCTAAACCCAAAGCATATTTCGTTAGTTTTAACGGTCGGAAAGTATCAACCATTACTGCTAATTCATTCGTCCGTTCTTTCCCAATTGACCCTTCATAGGTTCCTGGATGGGGGCCGTGGGGAATACCGCTAGGATGAACGGTAATTGAAGCCCGCTCAATTCCTTTGCGAGACATAAAGTTACCTTCTACGTAATAGATAACTTCATCAGAGTCAACATTGGAATGGTTGTAAGGTGCAGGAATTGCTTGGGGATGATAATCGAATAAGCGCGGTACAAAAGAACACACCACAAATCCGGGGGCTTCAAAGGTTTGATGTACTGGCGGTGGTTGATGTAGTCGCCCTGTAATTGGCTCAAAGTCTTCAATGTTGAAAGCAAAAGGCCACAAATGTCCGTCCCAGCCAACCACATCTAGGGGATGATGGCGATACAAATAACTGGTAATGCGATCGCGGGCTTTAACTCGGACTTCAAATTCCCCAGCTTCATCGTGGGTAATTAGCTCATCTGGTGGGCGAATGTCACGTTCGCAGTAGGGCGAATGTTCTAAAAATTGTCCGTATCGATTGAGGTAACGGGCTGGGGGTTCAATATGTCCCTGGGCTTCGATGACAAGCATTCGTTGCTCAATTCCAGCATCAGGAATAATTCGCCACATTACACCTGTGGGAATTACTAGGTAATCTCCGACTTGATAACGCAGAAGACCATACTGGCTTTCAAGGATACCGCTACCTTCATGAATGAAAATGACTTCATCACCATGAGCAAAGCGATACCAGTATTTCATGGCTGTGGTGGGACGAGCCACGAAAATGCAGACATCTGTATTAGCCATCAGGGGAACACGAGATGCGATCGCATCTCCACCCGTCTCTACCGTTGCTGTCCGTAAGTGGCGGTGGAGTAAAGCGCCTGTTTCTGCAAAAGGAATTTCTACCCTTTCTTCCCGCAAAATCTTTTCAATTTGCGTTGGTGGATGCAGGTGATAAAGCAGAGATTGCACGCCAGCAAAGCCGTGAATACTAATTAATTCTTCGTGATACAAAGAACCGTTAGCTTGACGAAATTGGGTGTGTCTTTTATGCGGTATATTACCCAATTTATAGTAATAAGTCATATCGCTATGCTCCAATTGGTAATTAGTCATTTGTCACCCGTCATTTGACGATTGATGACAATCCTCACTAATTAACTTAAATTCTTCCCCTCGTCCACCTAATTAATTACTAATTACGAACTTGTACTGAGCTTGTCGAAGTATTACGAATTATTTCTACACGCTGACGAGATTTCCTCGCTTTGCTTGTTCGCGTTCAATGGCTTCAAATAAAGCTTTGAAGTTTCCCTCACCAAAACCCCGCGCCCCGTGTCTTTCTATGACTTCAAAAAATAATGTGGGTCTATCTTGTACAGGTTGGGTAAAAATTTGCAGTAGATAACCATCTTCATCCCGGTCTACTAAGATGCCTAATTCTGCTAACTGTTCTATGGGTTCGTCAATTTTTCCTACCCGTTCTTCTAAGTTATCGTAATAGGTTGGAGGGGGAACTAAAAACTCTACGCCTGTTTGTTTCATGCGGCTAACTGTGGCAATAATATTCTCAGTTGCTAAGGCGATATGTTGCACTCCCGGCCCGTAGTTATATTCTAAATATTCTTCTATTTGCGATTTACGTTTACCATTAGCAGGTTCGTTAATTGGTAATTTGATTTTTCCCGTACCATCCTGCATGACTTTGGACATTAAAGCAGAATATTCTGTCGCAATGGTTTTATCATCAAACTCTACTAAAAGATTAAAACCCATTGTTTCGGCAAAGAATTCTACCCAACGTTCCATTGCGCCTAATTCGACGTTACCAACTATGTGATCGATGGCTTGGAGTCCTACACCTTTACTTTTGAGATGCGCTTTATTTTGCACCTCAAAACTAGGTGCAAATACACCGGCGTAATCGCTGCGATCGATAAATTTAATTAGGGTATCACCATAACCGCGAATGGCGGAATAACGGAATATTCCATAGCTATCTTCTTCTTCTGTAGGTGCGATCGCGCCGATTGCACCTCGGCTAGTTGTTTGTTGATAAGCGCTGACAACATCCGGTACTTCTAAGGCGATAATCCCTACAGCATCACCATGTTTCAATACACTTTTAGCAATGGGATGATCTGGACTTAACCCTGAGCTTAAAACAAAGTTAATATTTCCTTGTTGCATCAGATATGATGCAGTTTCACGATACTTGGTTTCTAATCCTCGATAAGCTGTATTAGTAAATCCAAAACACTGGGCGTAAAATAGCGCTGCTTGCTTGGCGTTACCAACATAAAATTCCAAGTGGTCGATGCGTTTAATTGGACAGAAATCGTTCATTATTTATTCCTTTATTTAATATAAGCACTTCGACAGGCTCAGTGACCAGAGGGCAGAAGGGGAAGAGTTTTAAGATATTTATTTGTATTTCTCTCAGAATTAATATGAGACACTACCAAATGTTTAATTTGGTGAAATAAGAATTCAAAGCAAAATAGATGAGAGACAGTCCCTCATTAATTCTGACTTTTATAAAAAACATCTCTCTTTTGGCAGATTTATCTAATGCCTTGTGCAAGACTCTGTCTTTAGCTGTCACATTTTGAGTTGAGATTATAAACTCCACTCTCCTAATTTAGATTATAAATTTTACTAACGAGTATCTACAAGTGTAAGATATTAACTTTTAAGATAATTTTAGAATGTATTTTTGACTACTCTAGATAGGTATATTCTGAAAACATAACAATAAAAAACGCCCTTTCCTTCTACGTAGAGGAGGAAATTAGCTTTGTGACTGTCAATTAATACTTCCTTCTGCTCTGCGGACACTGAGCGAAGTCGAAGTGTCCCCTCTGCCTTGCATAATAAGACTGGAGACTATCAAAGTGAAGCCAACACTCAAAAACTGGGAACACCTGCAACAATTGGATGAAATAGACCGACAACTGTTGTGTCTCTTACAAGAAAACAGTCGCATTACTTTCGCTGACTTAGCGCGTCACGTTAATCTCTCAACGCCGGGGTTACAAAAGAGATTGCGCAAGCTGGAAGAAAAAGGTGTGATTGACCGTTATGTAACTTTGGTGAATCGCGAGGCGTTAGGTTTAGATTTACTGTGTTTTGCACAGGTTACCTTAGCCAATCATCAACCGGAATGCGTGGGTATTTTTTGCGATCGCGTCAAAGAATTACCAGAAGTTTTAGAATGTCACCATCTTAGCGGCGAGTTTGACTATCTATTAAAAATGGTTGTCCCTAACCATCAGCACTTAGCCAAGTTACTTTCAGAAAAAATCACCCGCATTCCTGGTATAGATAGAATCCAGACAAATATTGTGCTGAATGAAATTAAAGCTTCAACTTCACTACCATTAGATTAAATACATCAGGTGAATCCGATGGATGCATCATTAAAGGCGCTGCTGTCATCTGTTGTAGACTATGCTGGGTTATTTCCGCCAGCAAAGCTAGAATTACAGCCAGCAATGGCGAATTATGCTCAATATCAGAGAACACCCTACAGTTGGATGTTAGGTAGGTTTATTTTGCCAAGTTCTCGTTTGCAGGAATTTGAGCAGCTTTTACCTGATTATCCAGCACAATGGCTACTGAGCATAATTATGACTGGAGATTTGCAAAAAGCCCTCGCCCAGTTAAAATCACTCAACAATCCAAAAATTGCGATCGCTTCTTTAGAATTCCCCCCCCTTCCACCCAGAGAAATCGAAAACATCCTTCCCTTAATTCCTCCTGAGGTGGAATCATTCTTTGAAATTCCCTTTAACAGCGACTTGCAAAGTTATTTATCGGTGTTGCAACATCCTCGCGCAGCTGCAAAAATCCGTACTGGTGGCGTAACAGTTGATGCTTTTCCTAACTTTGCGCAACTTTACCAAAGTATCTTCGCCTTTGCGCAAGCGCAAATTCCCTTTAAAGCCACCGCCGGATTGCACCATCTATTATTCAGTAAACATCCTGTAAGCAGTGAAGCAAACAGCCCTGTGGCTTGGATGCACGGCTTTTTGAATGTTGCAATTTTAGCTGCGCTAATTTATCAGCAAAAATTAACACCAGAACTAGCGGTAGAAATACTAGAAGAAACATTTCTAAATAATTTTCAATTTACAAGCGATCGCCTTTCTTGGAAAGATTATCAACTAAATATTTCCGAGATAACTTCAGCTAGAAACAATTTCTTTCGTTCCTTCGGTTCTTGTTCGTTTCAAGAACCGATAGATGACCTCAAAGATATGCGTTTGATTTAGATTTACTGAATTTTGAGAATTTGGTACAACCATTTTTCAAAGCGATCGCCTAAAGCTTGTACAGAAAATTTGCTTTCTGCTTCTTGGCGACAGGTGTATCGGTTAATTTCATCAATCCGCGCGATCGCTTCTACCAAACCAGGAACGCTATCAGGTTCCACCAAAAAGCCAGTTACGCCATCTTGTACAGTTTCCCCAGGCCCGCCCCGACGATATGAAATCACTGGTACTCCACAGGCTAAACTTTCAATTACGACATTACCAAAAGCTTCCACCCATCGATGTGTCATCAATAAGCCTTGACACTCTCGCAACACTTGCTGCAATTTATCGGTCGATAAAAATCCTAAATATTCTATTGGTGCATCTGGATAGTCAGAACAAATCTTTTCCCAATAGGAATTATCCTGCATTCTCCCCATAATTTTTAAGGGAATATTGGTGATTTGTGCAGCTGCTACTGCATCTTCTAAACCCTTTTCTGGTGCAATTCTTCCTAACCAAGCTAATTGTTTTTTGGGTTCAAGACAAAAATTATATAATGACAAATCAATACCATTACTTAAATAACAACACTCCTCTTCAATGCCAAATGTTTGAGCTTGAGTTTTTGTCCGAAAGGCTACTGTACCGGGAAATTGTTTAACTATCTGGGGAATAATCTGGTCGATAGCGTTAGTCAGCGAACCCATACTCACTAAGTGCGCGATCGGCTTGCGGAAAAAAGGTGTGAGGTAAAATGGTAGCCAATCATAGGCAAAATTAACAATCAGGTCGCAATCATCCTGAACCTGACGCGCATATTCCCACATATTAGCTATTACAGGATTTTCTGGCATGATAATTGGCTCTGTGCGTTCTTGGTTTTGAGCCATTGGTTGGTAATTGCCAGGAATCTGAACTATTGGCAAATCAAGCCGAGTAGAATTAGCTGGTGCGATCGCTTGCAATTGATGACCCCGGCGAAGCATTTCTTGAGCTGCATTGTACAGGCTCAATTCCACACCACCGCCAACCCCACTACCCAAAGAACCAACAGGGGTGGAAACAAAAATTAACTTCATTTGCCCGCAGTATGAACAGTATTTAGATTCTCTAGACTATCTTTATTTGTTGATTGAGTCTAGATGGAAAATAGGGGCTAGGGGATAGAGGCTAGGAGCTAGAGAGTAGGGATTTCAATGTGTGATGTGGGTTTTGACTGCTGTGAAATTGATACCGACAATTACCATGCGATCGCCCAGTAATATCTGACTGTTTTGGTATCAAAAAATGTAGGTTTCAATTACCCATCTACTGCCAGCCATGCCTCAAATTTAGTATCTTATCGTACTTTATTTTTATGCTTGACTAAATCTGAGAGTTGCTTTTGGTAATAAATTTACCAAATTAATTACTCTACCACATGACTTTTGAAGCCACTCGCTAAATTTAATTAATTGTAACCCTAATATTAATTATTACTTAAATTTTGCTCGATGTACTGACAAAACCATCTTCCCTGTGTCATGCTTATATGCATCTATTTTTTTAATGCATCAAATATTACCTTTATGGGCATAACGAATAATACCTAAAAACTTAGGTGTAATACTTGCATCATAGCGTTTTGGAATTCCGTAAAATCTCACGTATCAGATAGAATTTTAGGACTGCGTATTACTGAAGTATATGAGCGTCTTTAAAGGTCAAAATTTTAACCAATTTTGAGAAGCTTTCAATATACTAACTAGCAATTACTAAAATTCCGCAAAGATGGTTGTGTTGATTTATACCAACTTACTCATCTATAGAGAAATAAGAATGGATTCACCAAGCAACTTAATCCCCGCAGCAGACTTAGAGTTTGGGAAACGTGTCTCACGAACCAACGTGCAAAGAGTTCCCCTCTCAGTCGAGCAGTTTTGGTCAGCTTTTGACGACTACCTGCATTTGCAGAAGGTTTTCGGGGGACATCAAGATACTGAACTAGAGCCAGGGCCGATAAATGACGTAGGCGCAATTATCCGGTTTGAGTTTATGGGTTCCATCACCCGTGAGCGGCTGGTAGTTAAAGACTCACAAAACCATATTTGGAAGATTGACATCCCAGAGCCGAATGCACTCTTTAGTTTTTATGAAGCTACTGTCAAAGTGTATGACACAGGCGATGGTACCGAAGTGTCACTGACTATGGAAGTCGTGATGTTAAGCGAGAACCGCGAAGAGCGAGCAAAAGCATTGAGTATTCTGGAGAAATACCTGCCAACTCGCATTCCTGAACTGAGCAATTTCGTTCTCCAAAGAGATGGTCTCAGATGCTTGTTTGAGTTCGATGTCCACTACCCTATCGCTAAATTGTGGGCAGTTATCGGTAATTGGCAAGATGTCTCTTGGGTACAATATGCCACTGGCGTCAAGATGGGAGCTAATAATATAAGACAGATTATTTTCCCCAAAGGCGTGTTAGACGAGAGCCTTGTCCATATCTCAGATGCAGAGCGCAAATTGGTCTACGAAGTGACCAAGAGTGCAATGCCGGTCAAACTGTATAGGGGTACAGTCCAGCTCTTTGAGGTGAATAACGCAGTCACTAAAGTCCGCTATGACAATGTTTTCCTGCCTGTGGATGGGCAAAATCCCCAACAAGTCAAAGAGGGTATAGAAAAGTCTTTCAACCTGCGTTTTGACTGGTTTAAATCAAAATTCGACACAAGAAACGGAGAAAAAATGGCCACTGGAGCAAGTGTTACAGGTATTGTTCGCGCACCCATCAACAAAGTATGGGAATCCTTCAGACCCTTTGGGCCAGAAATTAGACAATGGTGGCCGATTTATGAATGGCTGCGGTTAGAGGCTCCTGGTAAAGACGAAGTTGGGGCTGTGCGCTCTTTTAAAACCAACACTGGTCGAGAATACAAAGAGCGTTTGGAGGCTCGCGATGACCAGAACCACATATACAAATATTCATTGCTAGAATCCAACCCCAGCATACCCTCGCTAACCAGCATTGTTACCACCATCAAAATGTCTGCGAAGAGTCCGACAGAGACTATTATCGATTGGTCTGCGGAAATTAACGTTGACCAGACTTTTGCCGGACAAATTGTCACTGCTCAAGAAAAGGCTTATACCGACGCTATCAAAGCCCTCGATAAACACTTTCATCCGAGTTTTGGACAGTTAGAAGTTGAACTACTTAACGGTATCGACCTTGTTAAAACTAACTTATTTCAGCCCGATCCCTATGTAATACTCAATCTAGACGAAGGTAAGCCACAAAAATCCAAGGTTTGTCCGCGAACTCACAACCCATCATGGAACCAAAAATTCTTGTTTGATGTATTGAGTACCGCCGGTAAACTCCATTTGAGTGTTTGGGATGCTAACGTCGGTCAAGATAATTTTATGGGTAGTGCCGAAGTAGATCTGCACGAGTTAGTATCTGGTAAACCAATCCGCAAACAGCTAGCGCTACAGCGTACAGACCGAGGGGAAATTGTAGTTTCTTTACTGCTCAATCTCGACTCAGGAGAAAAACTACCTCTGATTAAAGAAGTACCCCAAGAACCGGTACTAGCTTTTATTGAGCATCTTCAGGACGAGATTAAAACTCAACTGTTGCAAATCATGAAGCAGCGCTTGAGTGGCGAAGACCAAAAATATGAATATGAAAAATACCCTCGCCGCAAAGATGCACCAGACCTACCAATGGAAGAATTGCCACGCTTGGTAAGAGGTCTACCTCCAGGTCAAGCCCTACCACCGAAGAAGTTGGGGTTATTGTCAGAGCGGATAGCTGAATATGTCTACTCAGAAATAGGATTTATTGGCAGGTTACAACAGTCTAAGCAGTCAGGAAGTGACCCTTGGACAGCTTATTACTCTAACTCGGTTCAAGCGCCAATTAATATTCCTCAGAATTGGAAAGATGATGTTGAATTCTGCCGTCAGTTGATTCAAGGTGTGAACCCCATGTGCATTACCCTATGCACTGACCAAAATGCCATTCCCAAAGAAATGGCAAACCTAACGGCTCAAGGGAAAACTATTCCCCAACTGATTTCAGAAAAACGGCTGTTCATGCTTGATTATGCCGATTTAGAAGATATTCCCCAGTTACATGGCAAAGTTTTCTATCCGGCATTTGTGTTGGTATATCGAGAACTATTAGAGGGTGGAAAGTCCAGACTTAACTTAGTTGGTATTCAGCTAACCCGCCATAAAGACCGTAAGAATGAGGTTTATACTCCTAACTCTCCATATCCCAACAAGTATCTGCTGGCAAAAATTCACGCAGCCTGTGCTGACGACCAATATCACCAGTTTACGATTCACTTGGGCTTCGCACATTTAGCGGTAGAGCCTTTTGCTATCAGCCATCACAACGCCTTTCCAAAAGACCATCCCATCGGTCAATTGCTCAAGCCCCACTTCCAAGACACCATTGGTATCAACTATATGGCTCGTCAAACTTTAGTCTCGAATGTGGCTCCATTTACCGATCGCACTTTCGCCACTGGTACAGCTGGCGGGATAAACTTATTCTTGAAGGCTTGGAAGAAGTGGGACTTTTTCGGTATGAGCTTCCCGCAACAGCTATTATCACGCGGGTTTGATGAGCAAGGCTCAGATGGCGTTGAAGATTTCTTCTTCCGCGAAGATGGGTATAAAATTTGGAATGCTTATACTGACTATGTAAGTAGCGTAGTAGCAGCAGTCTATAAAGATGATGCCGCAGTCAAGGCAGATCCAGTGATTCAAGCTTGGGCAGCAGAAACCGCCGACCCTGAACGTGGAGCCGTGCCTGGTTTCCCTGCTAAAATTGAAACTCAGGAACTACTGGTAAACACTTTGACAAATATTATCTTTTTAGCCAGTGCCCAACATTCAGCCATCAATTTCTCCCAGTATCAAGCCTTAGGGTATGTTCCCAATCGCCCGAATGTACTCTACAAGGGATTGCCGGAAACTGAAGGCGATATCAGCATGGAATATGTTTTCAGTGCGTTGCAACCCTTTGCCACGGCTCATTTCCAGGTCTTTTTCTCTCGGTTACTCTCCACAGAGTCCTTGCATCCAATCTCTGAGTTGCCTTTAGGAAATAATCTGTTTCCCGACCTACATGCTATTTTTATGGCGAAGCTGAATTTGATAGCAGTAGAGATTGAGGAACGGAATAAAAAGCTCTTGAGCGAAGGTAAGGTTCCTTATCCATACTTGTCACCTAAGCAGATAGCTTCTAGCGTTGATATCTAAAATCAAGTTTAGGCTGGGCAATGCCCACTGATATCGGGATATAGTGAGCAATGCCCACTATATCCCTGATTTTGAGACTCAAGTCCTGACTAAGAACTATAGCCGTAGCCAGATAGATTAGGACATCAAGCTAAGATAAAATCCTGACAATAAAAGCCTTTCGAGTCAGTCAACAGCTATATATTTTTCCTGCCGAATTCTTCCAGCGTCAAATGTCCGAATTGATATTAAGGAGATAGCGATGAAACAACGTCAACTCGGAAATCAAGGTTTGGTAGTGTCGGAAATCGGTCTTGGCTGTATGGGTATGAGCATAGCTTATGGTAGTGGTGACGAGGAAGAATCAATTCGTGTGATTCACCGAGCAATTGATTTGGGAATTACCTTGTTTGATACAGCTGAGATTTACGGGCCATACACCAACGAAGAACTTTTGGGGCGAGCAATCAAGGGTAAACGCGATCGCATTGTCATCGCTACCAAGTTTGGCTTTATTGTAGAAAATGGTCGCATCATCGACACTAATAGCACCCCAGAAAATGTGCGGCGAGTTTGCGATGCATCTCTCCAAAGACTTGGGGTTGACTACATTGACCTGTTTTACCAGCATCGCGTCGATCAAAAGGTTCCCATTGAAGATACAGTAGGAGCAATGGCAGAACTTGTACAACAAGGTAAAGTTCGCTACCTGGGTTTGTCTGAAGCTGGGCCCGAAACACTCCATCGCGCTCATCAGGTGCATCCTATCAGCGCTTTGCAGACAGAGTACTCACTTTGGGAACGTAGTCCAGATGAGCGCATTCTGCCAACTTTACGTGAGTTGAAAATTGGCTTTGTGCCCTACAGTCCGATTGGACGGGGCTTTCTCACTGGTCAAATCAAGCACTTTGAAGACCTGGCTGAAGATGACTACCGCCGCACTGACCCCAGATTTCAAGGTGATAACTTCCAAAAAAACTTGCAAATTGTTGAGGAAGTAAAGCAAATCGCACAGTCCAAAGGCGCGACACCAAGTCAAATTGCACTTGCTTGGCTGCTGCATCAAGGCGACGACATAGTCCCAATTCCGGGAACCAAGCGTTTAGCTTACTTGGAGGAAAATGCCGCAGCTAGTGATATCGTGCTTTCTCAAGACGACCTCAAAAAATTAGATAATCTTGCACAAGTCACTTCCGGTGAACGCTACGGTCGCGCACTCATGGCTAACGTCGAAAGTTGAAGAAAAATATATATTGTCACCCCCTGCAATTTTAATCAACAAAGTTTATGTTTATTTGACCAGAAGAGGCAGGGGGATAACACAAATGCTAAAAGAGTATTGTTTAATTCACACTCCCCAAAACAATCTTGAAATCGATCGCTCTTTCACCAACAAATAGCCGCTTCACCCCTACCTGATATAATTACTTAACTACCAACCCGTGTCATTTCAAATAATTGCTGGGCATTCTTACCCAAAAAAGCATCAAACAGTCTAGTTTTCCCCGGTTCTATTTCTACAAAATAACGCTGGGCAATTTCATAATAAGCGTAAGTCCAGGGAATCTGAATTTCTGCGCCACTGTTATCATCTAACACCGTGACCATTTCCTTAACAGCTTGAGTAGCAGTTTGTCGCAAACCGCAAGCAATATTACCTTCTATCTCCGCTTTCATCGGCACACCCAAATCAACTAAACCGCTAACAGTAGCATCAATATCTGGGTATTTTGGTGTATTTTGCCGATTTACATAGCCTGTAAAGTGGTTAACAGCATAACCATGTAACAATACCCAAGCACCATATTGAGTTACTTCGTTAACTTCTTCCACCACCGAACGTTGCGGAGGTAGCCAAGGACGAGTAAATATTTTATGTAATTCTTGAGCAATTATTTCTACGTTGCTATTTTCTAGTAGAGAATCAGTTAGAGAAAATATCAGTTCTTCCTGAAGTGAAGATACTGTTTTGTTGATAAGTTGGACAATTCTCTCCGGCAATTCCTCAACAATTAACTCGCTGATAAATAACTTAGGTAAATCAAATTCTGCTTCCTGGGGGTGAGTATAATGACGGGCAGATAAATGAGTTTCAGGAAATGTATATTCCCCTGCGGCTACGTAACCTAAAGCTGTAGCTAATTGTTCTAAATAGTCAATCCCCAAGTTAACTAAACCTTTTGGGGTATTAAGAGAAACACGTAAAGACCGCAAAGCAATGTGATCGTTAGCTACAGTCCCACCAGCCGCTGTAATCATTTGCTGATAGGTGCGAGCATAATTTACTCTGGCACTATATTCTTGCCACAGTAACGAGTAAAGATGAATAGCAAGTTTGTCAGTTGTCATTTGTCATTTGTCAGTTGTTAGTAGGGGCGGGTTTATGGGAGATCCTTATGCATATTTGAGGATATCTGTGAACCCGCCCGTACATTTGTTAGTTGTCAGTTGTTAGTTGTTATTTCCCAATGCCCAATGCCCCATGCCCTATGCCCTATGCCCTAAAATATCCGCGAGAATATCAAGGGCGATTTGAATTTGGTTGCTATCAATAATTAATGGTGGACAAAAACGAATTGCGGCTTTACCACAACCAAGTAATAACAAACCGCGTAGGAAGGCTTCTTGAATTATGCGATCGCGCATGGGACGATCTAAATTACCTTCTTTATCTATTAAATCTACCGCTACCATTAAGCCTTTACCTCTTGGTAGGGAGACGCGGAGAAATTTCTCATGTAACTGCGTTAACCCAGCTTGTAATAACTCTCCCATCTCTAAAGCGTTGCTCATTAAACCATCCTCTAACAGTCGCAGCGTAGTAATACCAGCAACGCAAGCTACAGGATTACCCCCGAATGTGGTAGCGTGGGCACCAGGAGGCCAAGTCATTAATTCTGGGCGAGAAAGGATTGCACCTAAGGGTAAACCGCTAGCGATACCTTTAGCTGTGGTAATAATATCTGGCATGACGCCCCAATGCTCAATGGCAAATAACTTACCAGTGCGCCCCATACCCGATTGCACTTCATCAACTACCATTAAGATGCCATAGCGATCGCATATATTGCGAACTCTTTCTAAAAAACCTGACTCTGGAACAATATAACCGCCTTCCCCTTGAATTGGTTCTACAACAATGGCGGCGATTTCCTCCGGTGGTAATAGAGTCGGGAATAGCTGTTTTTCTAGATAATCTAAGCTAGCGTGAGTACCGTAGGGAATATGAGTTACTCCCGGTACAAAAGGGCCAAAATTAGCTCTTTGCACGGCTTTAGAACCAGTCAAAGACATTGCGCCATAGGTACGCCCGTGAAATGCACCTAAAAAAGCAACAATGTGCGATCGCTTGGTGTAATATCGAGCTAGTTTAATTGCGCCTTCGTTAGACTCCGCCCCTGAGTTAGTAAAAAATACCCTCGCACCTTGGGGAAATGGGGCGAGAACCGCTAATTTTTCCGCCAGTTCTACCATCGGTTCGTAATAAAAATCAGTCCCCGACATATGTAACAGCAGCGCTGACTGGGCTTGAATTGCTGCTACAACTTCTGGGTGGGCGTGTCCGGTGTTGGTAACAGCGATACCTGCTGTCATATCTAAGAAAACATTACCGTCAACGTCTTCCACCATACAACCTTCACCCCTAGCGACAACTAAAGGATAGTCTCTAGTGTAAGAAGGAGAAGTAACATTGCGATCGCGTTCTATAATTGCTTGAGCACGCGGCCCTGGTAAAGCAGTCACCAAACTAGGTACGCGCGGTAAACCCAAATTAACAGAGATACTTAACATAGTTTTTTTAGATTTTTTTAAGATAATTTTTGATTAAAAGCTGACGTTTTAACTATTGCAGTATCAATTGATTCTCTTTGCCAAAGATTTATACTTGAATTACAAAATACCAGCTCAAACAACAGCTTTTTAGTTAACAGTTGAGCTTGACATCAACAACTATCCTGACAAATCTTTGTTGTCTGGTTATTTCACGCAACCGGAATATTATGTCCACTAAATTTAGCATAATAAAAATTTTCCGTGTTGCATATTTGCGGTATGATTTCTCTCACCCATAAAGCGACGGCAAGGCTGAGATAATCAAGATTTTCAACGTTTCATGACAAAATTTATCTTCCGTTTTCGCCACACAATCAACTGCGGTAATTTGGGACATCACACAGCAGTAAAAAAGCTTAAATTTGAGAACCGATCCGAACCTTAATCTCTACAATCCTCTAAACATATGGATTTGGCATTTTGGCAGATATTTTAATTGTCATGTTGGTATCTTGAAGTTCGCGAATGTCTTTGTGCGACAATACCGACTTGCAGAATCCCTCGGCTAATTACCGGGGGTCTTTTTTTTGTCAAGAAAAAATCTTCTTCCCAGTCAACAGTCAACAGTCAACAATCAACAGTCAACAGTCAGTAGGGGCGGGTTTATTGAGAATTATCGTTGATCCATGAGGATATATGTGAACCCGCCCGTACAACAATCAACACGCCCTAGCCCATAATCCTCTTTTTGTGTATGCTTTGTGACCAAGCCTCAAAGCTGTAAATTCTGGGGATTTATTATGGAACGTGCTATCTCTGCCATTGGTATCTTAGTTTTTCTAGGCATATCTTACGCTTTATCTGTGAATCGCAGTGCTATTCGTTGGCGAACAATAGCCTGGGGGCTAGGTTTGGAATTTACATTTGCCCTGCTGATTCTCAAAATCCCTGGTGGTTTGACTGTATTTAAAACCTTAGGAGATGTCGTCAGCAATTTCTTAGCATTTTCTGATGTGGGAGCAAAATTTGTCTTTGGCGAAAATTTCAAGGATCACTTATTTGCCTTTCAAGTATTACCCACAATTATCTTTTTCTCAGCCTTTATCAGTGTTTTATATTACTACGGGATTTTGCAGCGAATAGTCAATGGACTTGCCTGGATAATGATCAAGACAATGAAAACATCAGGTTCCGAGTCCTTATCCTGTGCGGGAAATATTTTTTTAGGGCCAACTGAGTCAGCATTAATGGTTAAGCCCTATGTAGCTAAAATGACGCAGTCGGAACTTCATGCCGTAATGACAGGCGGTTTTGCCACCATTGCAGGGGGAGTATTGGGCGCTTATTTATCATTTGGTATCCCACCAGAACACTTAATAGCAGCTTTCTTTATGACTGCACCCACATCTTTAGTCGTGTCAAAACTGCTATATCCAGAAACAGAAGTATCAGAAACTGCTGGTCATGCCAAGCTAGATGTGGAAACCAATTATATCAATGTAATTGATGCTACTACCACAGGTGCAATTGATGGCGTCAAGCTAGCAGTGAATGTTGGGGTGATGATAATTGCTTTTTTGGGTTTACTAGCAGCCTTCAATGCTTTTTTAGGATGGCTGGGAGGATTCGTTAATTTACCCCAGTTATCATTGCAGTGGATTTTGTCTTTTATTATGGCTCCTGTAGCCTGGTTGATGGGTGTACCTTGGGCTGATTGTCTACAAGTAGGCGCATTATTAGGTACAAAGACCATTCTCAATGAATTTATTGCTTTTTTAGATTTAAAAGCATTGATTGCTAGTGGCAAAATTTCCCAAAGGGCGATAATTATTGCCACTTACGCCTTATGTAATTTTGCGAATATAGGCTCTATCGGAATTACCATAGGCGGACTTGCAGGTCTAGCACCCGATCGCCAACATGATCTAGCACGTATGGGTGTAAAATCCATGATTGGTGGATTACTGGCAAGTTTTATCACCGCTTGTATTGCCGGGATGTTGATATAAATAGCCATTGGTCAGTTGTCAGTTGTCAGTTTTCCCCCTTCCCTTACCTCATTCTTTCCTGACGTAACCTAGGCTCCAATTGCTTGGTTGTTGTAGATGATCGAGTTTGCCTTGTATCATCAGCCAGAGAGCTAATCTTGTATTCACGTATCCCTTAACTAAGTAATTGTCTGGTCGGGCTTTAATTCCGTCTAAAACATTATGAATACTATAGTACACAGTTCCACAGTAAGTGCTGTTGTCTGGTAACTGAAATTGCAGCAAATAGTCATGTTCATATCCATTGGGAATCATAAAAATGCCGTAGACATGATGCTGACCACGCCAAGGCTGAATAACGATTTTTTCCGGATAAATGTAGTATTTTTGGTTGTTTGAAGAAATAAATCCGCGTTTATAACACTTCCCGATGGGCTTCTCTGATATATAAGAAAAGCCCAGGATACCCACTAAGCTAATTACAAACAAGATATAAATAAATTGACGACTTCGCACTTCTTCAATATCCAACACTACCTTTTGTGGTTATAGCTTAACTATTGAGGGTTAGCCGTAGTCATCCCATGATTCAGCAATGCCAAAATCCTTGCCAGCAGACAGTTACATAAATTTCCAACCATACTACTTATGGCAATTTGCTATGAAATACTGTTCACACAGCGATCGCCTCCGGAGCACTCAGCCACAAAGTTGAAATTAAAGTATAGAGATAAACAAGCTATTCTCAAGTTACTTAAACAGTATATTTGACACCTGTAAATATGGTTACTGATAAACAAAACCTCATCTTGATTGTTGACGATAACCCAAACAATGCCAATTTACTGTTTGACTTTTTACAAGCCTCAGGGTTACAAGCCGCAATGGCTGAAAGTGGCGAGATTGCTTTGGCGCAAGTGTCAGAAATTTCTCCTGACTTGATTTTATTAGATGTGATGATGCCAGGAATTGATGGCTTTGAAACTTGCCGAAGCTTAAAAGCAAACAAAGCTACTCAAGATATTCCCGTAATTTTTATGACTGCTGCATCAGATGTGGTAGATAAGGTCAAAGGTTTAGCTCTTGGTGCAGTAGACTACATTACTAAGCCATTTCAGCCAGCAGATGTACTAGCGCGAATCAATCTTCATCTCAAACTATCTCATCTCAACCAAAAGCTAGAACAACGAGCAGCCGAATTAACTGCGACTGTTGAGCAGCTCAAACAATCTCAACAGCGGTTGGTACAAAGCGAAAAAATGTCTACTTTGGGAGAATTAGTAGCTGGAATTGCTCATGAAATTAATAATCCCACTGGTTTTGTGCAAGGAAATCTCACCTATGCACAAAAATATATGCAAGATCTCATCGATCACATCCATCTCTATAAAAATCAAGCTTCAGCAACAGAAATTGCTAAACATGCTGCCAAAATAGATTTGGAATATCTTATTAAAGATTTTCCCCATATTCTCAATTCCATGCATGAGGGAGTAGAGCGTATTTACGATATTAGTATGTCTCTACGAACTTTTGCCCGTGCTGATAGTGCTGTGAAAATTTCTTGTAATATTCACGATGGCATTGACAGTACTATTTTAATTCTCAAACATAGATTGAAAGCTTCTAATCTGCGTCCAGCCATTGAAATTATCCGAGATTACGATAATTTACCGGAGATAGAATGTTTTCCTGGACAGTTAAACCAAGTATTTATGAATATTGTAGCTAATGCTATTGATGCTTTAGAAGAGTCTAATTTAGGGCGCAGCTATCAAGAAATAGCAAATAAACCTAATTATATTAAAATTAAAACTCAATTAATTCCTAATGAAAATAATATTTTAATTAGTATTCAAGATAATGGTTTGGGTATTCCCAATGAAATTAAATCACAAATATTCGATCATCTATTTACAACTAAACCTGTAGGCAAAGGTACAGGTTTGGGTTTAGCTATTACTCAAAAAATTATTGTTGATAAACATGGGGGAGATATCACGGTCAATTCTGTATTAGGTGAAGGTGCAGAATTTGTTATTATTCTCCCAATAAATTCTCGAAACAAGTAATGGATAATTGTTGTGAGCAATTACCCATTACCGAAGATGAATTTACAATTTCTCTGGCTGCTCGATATTAACGGCATTTGCCTGAGTGCTAACAGCAGTAGTTCCTTGCAATATTGCAGTATGAGAAACTGAATTGTTAGCTAAAGTAAATAGAGGATTTGACAAAATCCCAGAAATAGTAGTAGCGATTAAAGTTACTATCAAACCCACTTGCAAAGGTCTAAATCCAGGTAAATTCCATTGCACTGGGGGATAATTTTTCACTACTTCAGACATTTCTTGGGGTTCTTTGACTACCATCATCTTGACTACACGAATGTAGTAGTAGATGGAGACAACGCTGGTAACTAAGCCCAACAGAACTAACCAGTAAAGACCTGCTTGCCAACCTGCCCAGAACAAGTAAATTTTGCCAAAAAAGCCTGCTAATGGGGGAATACCGCCTAAAGATAACAGGGAAATACTCAAGCCTAATGTTAGGAGCGGATCTTTTTGATATAAGCCAGAGTATTCGGCAATTTGGTCTGTTCCGGTTCTCAGGGAGAACAAAATAATGCAGGTAAAGCCGCAGAGGTTCATGAACAGATAGACCAGCAAGTAAAAAATCATACTCGCATATCCGGCTTCAGTACCAGCAATCATCCCAATCATCACAAACCCAGCTTGGGCAATGGATGAATAGGCTAGCATCCGTTTCATACTGGTTTGGGCTAAAGCAACTACGTTACCCAGCACCATACTGAGAACTGCAAGGGCAGTAAAGACGAATTTCCATTCGTCAACGACTAGGGGGAAGACTGTGGTGAGTAAGCGGATAGCTAGGGCAAAACCTGCTGCTTTGGAACCTACAGATAAAAAGGCAATCACTGGGGTGGGAGCGCCTTCGTAAACGTCTGGAGTCCATTGGTGGAAGGGAGCAGCAGAAATTTTGAAGCCAATACCGGCAATCACAAAAACAAGGGAAATGACTATACCCAATGACTGGCCAATGTGTGCTTTGGCAATGCCATCGGCGATCGCACTCAGTTCTGTTTGTCCGCCAGATAAACCGTAAAGCAGGGACACGCCATATAAAAATACTGCTGTACTGGAAGCCCCAATCAACAGATATTTTAGCGCCGCTTCATTTGAGCGTGGGTCACGCTTGGTATAACCTGTTAACAAATAAGAGGAAATACTCAGGGTTTCTAAGGAGATGAAAATCATCACCAACTCACTAGCCCCGGATAAAAACATTCCTCCTAGGGTAGCAGTTAACAAAATCGCAATGAATTCTGCTAAAGCGGTGCCACTCTGCTCTACATAGCGAATGGACATTAATATGGTGACGACGGCAGATAAGGCAATAATACCGCGAAAGACAATACTTAGGTCGTCACTATTAAAGCCACCGCTAAAGGCAATGGGATTGGTAGCATCCCATTGAAAGTACAGGGCGACAATCGCAGCTAGTAAACCTGCGATCGCTAGATACCCAATCCAGCGTGAAGATGTACGCCCCAAAATCAAATCAACAATCAAAACCCCCAAGAGGGTGAGAATGACAATCCCCTCTGGTAAAATCGTTCCAGCATTTAGCTGGGATGCAAGATTAGCAAAATCCATGAGTTGTATAGGTTTTGGCGATTAGACATCAAGGCTAACTTTGTTCATTCTATCTATTGTTCTGAACCAAAGTTCCATAAACCTTTTTGTCTGATTCCATAGAGTAAATTATATTCATTTTCTCTATTGCCAATCCATTATTCAATATTTCACGCAAAAATAAGCAGTTCAGCGATATTTTGAACTGCTCTTTATATAAATAAGCAGTCCAGTATGCTACCGAAGCTGCTAAATATGGGATAATTTTTGTTTAGCTAAAGGCTTTTTATCTTCATCCCTTAATGCATCGCCTCAAGTCTTAATATTTTCTTGAGTATCCGCTAGCATTTCTTCCCCAATTGCCACCGCCAGAGCGACTACCTTTGTCCTCCCGTGGTCTAGCTTTATTAACTTTCATTACACGCCCCATCCATTCAGCACCATCTAGAGCTTGAATAGCTGCATCTTCGGCGGCTGATGATTCCATTTCCACGAAACCAAAGCCCCGCGCGCGCCCAGTTTCCCGATCTGTGGGTAATTGAACTCGCGTAACAGTACCGTACTCAGAAAATACTTTGCTGAGGTCGTCTTGTGTGACGCTGTAGGATAGGTTACCTACGTAAATAGACATGAAACTCTCCCGAATCCATTGATGCAGAGATGCTTATCCGGAGAGCAACTTGCAATTATAAATAAAAACAAGATCCTGACTGCCGAATTTAACTTCTCCGATTTTATGCTAGCACAACTGTTCTGTGATTTGGCAATAAAACTTATCCATTTGTCATAATGTGTGCTAGAATACGATATTTTTGATTGTTTCGACTAATATATTTATCTGCACTTAGGTTTGGATCGCAAATTCCTCTGGCGCAATCCCCCAGTTTACCCAGCAAATTGCTTGATAGGCTGATGTCATATCAGCTGGAACGCGCAAAGCGTGGATGAAGCCAGTGCTGGGACAAGTCATTTTTAATAAGTAAATTGGCTGTTGATCGACATCAGCGTCAATTTTTAATAGGGTATATTCTTTCCAGGTATCTAATTCAATTGCTTGTAATTCTTGGCAAATTCTGGAGTAACCAATACCTTGAATTAACACTCGCCGCAGTTCAGCATTTTCCTCTGTTAATAACCATTGCGATCGCCATTGTTGCGGGTGGAGTTTACCGTATTTTTCTGGTAGAGTGACACCGTGATAGGAGTAGAGCTTATATCCATCAACATACTCTATTGCAGGTTCGCCTTCGGCGTGGAGGCGATTTTGATTGTCGAAGCGAATTTGAAGCGGGCGATCGCAAATAATGCAAATATCATCATAGGCAAACAACCAACCACATTCTTTAATTAAAAATTGGAATACCTGCCATTCTTTTGGAGGATCAACAAGGTTGAGAACAGATATAAAAAAATCAAAACCAGTCAGCCAATGAACATAAAATTCAGGTATAAAGCATTCACCAAGTTGAATTTTTATCCATCGAGAATAATCCGTTACTTGTTCATCTTCTAAATTGCTTAATTTATTAATTAAGTTGTTGAATATTACATGATAAAACTGAGGATTTATTCCAGAATAAAAACTCTTGTGTAATCGAATAATCGCTTGCTGACTAAGTTGTTGTGTGAGTTTTCTCAAAATTTCTAAGTACAAGTGAGCCGAAAATAAAAGACCAATACCACTTGGTTCATTAGCGGAATTTTCTATAAATTGAGGAGATAGCCTGTTGAGCATCAAGTTGCAAGCTGCATAGGGACTATCCGCGAATATAATTTTAGGTGTTTCATAATCAATTACAGCATAAATGGCTTTTACTGCTGCTTCTGCTTTCTGCCGATCAATTCGCTCAGTTGAAAGTGTAATTTTTCGCCACTTATGCCGATAAACTGAAATAAAAGCTTCTTGCTCAGGTGTGAGCTTTGCCATCATTTTTGATTATCTTCATTGTTGAGTAATTTTTGCCATATTCATCAACTTCAAGGTTGTGATTCAACTCCTGAGACGATAATCTGAAAAAATGAACAATCAATCAGCGACATAGCGCCACCCTTCAGGCTCGTATTCTCTTTGGATTTTCACCATCCAATGACCTTGAGGAACTGCGATCGCCTTGTGTTCCTCATGACTCAGTAAAGCAGTTCTAGAATAAATACGTAGATAGAGAGTATCATTTTTAGAAAATAATTTTGCCTTACCTTCAGTAATCCTGTGCTTATGCCCAGTTACCTCACCTTCTGCCAAAGTTAAATGAGGTATCTTTTCTCCCTCAACCTGTGGCACAGGTTGTAAAATGACATCACCTTGACGAATTGGTTGCATAGTCTCGGCTCCAAGATAGGTAAAAAACCCACTTCGCTTTTGCTCTCAATTTTGATTTAATTTTGGCACAACCTTTTGCGGAATAGGGAACCAAAGGCAAGGTAAGGGGACGCAAAGCAAGGAGGAATCAGGAAATCAACTCGCCTTCATCACCTGCGATCCCTGACTTGCGCCGAAAACAGGAGCGATCGCTTATTACACTTTGGGGGTATTTTGAAAACTGTAGTCGCCAATTTTGCTGAGATAAGTTAAAGATTGAAATAGCTGGAAATTCACAGCCAGCGTTTTCCTACCTTATTATCTGGAAAGGACTGTGCCCACAATGTAGCGGATTTTTACCCTCATGGGCATTTTGTGTGAGGATAAACTCACATCAAAAAATGCGACGTTTTATTTCGACATCTCGCCGAAATCATTTAAATTTTCCTGTTTAGCTGAGCGGCTATTCTTTTTTTTTTGAAATTTCCATGTCAACTCTCGTCATCGTCGAATCTCCGACCAAAGCTCGTACCATTCGCAACTACCTACCATCAGGCTTTCGGGTGGAAGCGTCTATGGGTCATGTGCGTGACCTACCCCAGTCGGCTAGCGAAATTCCCACCGCTATCAAAGCAGAGAAATGGGCGCAGTTGGGGGTAAATGTAGACGCCGACTTTGAACCGGTGTATGTTGTCCCGAAAGACAAAAAGAAAGTTGTTACCCAACTCAAAGATGCGCTGAAAGAGGCTGATGAGTTAATTCTAGCAACTGACGAAGACCGGGAAGGTGAGAGCATCAGTTGGCATTTATACCAGTTGCTCAAGCCAAAAGTACCGACTAAGCGGATGGTGTTTCACGAAATTACCCAAGACGCGATTAAAAAAGCGCTGAAAAACTGCCGAAATATCGATGAGCAGTTGGTTCGCGCCCAAGAAACGCGCCGGATTTTGGATCGCTTGGTAGGTTATACCCTGTCTCCCTTGCTGTGGAAAAAAATCGCCTGGGGATTATCGGCTGGGCGGGTGCAATCTGTAGCGGTGAGGCTGTTGGTAACTAAGGAACGCCAACGCCGCGCCTTCCATGAAGGTACTTACTGGGATTTAAAGGCATACCTAGAGCAACAAAAATCTCCATTTACTGCCCAGTTGGTGAACTTAGGTGGCAAGAAAATCGCTAATGGTAGCGATTTTGACCCAACTACCGGACAAATTGCCGCCGGACGCAATGTGGTGTTGCTGAGCGAAGTCGATGCAGTTGCACTTAAGGAACGGCTGACAGATAAAACCTGGAATGTCAGCGAAGTCGAAGAACGTCCTGTCACCCGCAAACCAGCGCCACCGTTCACCACCTCGACATTGCAACAGGAATCTAACCGGAAATTGCGTCTCTCAGCTAGAGACACGATGCGGATTGCCCAGAATTTGTACGAGCAAGGGTACATTACCTACATGCGGACAGATTCGGTGCATTTATCTGAGCAAGCGATCGCAGCTGCGCGCAGTTGTGTAGAACAGCGCTACGGTAAAGAATATCTCAGCCCCCAACCGCGCCAATACACCACCAAATCCAAAGGCGCGCAAGAAGCCCACGAAGCCATTCGCCCAGCAGGTAGCACCTTCCGCACGCCCCAAGAAACCGGTTTGGGCGGTCGGGAATTGGCTGTCTACGATTTAATTTGGAAGCGTACTGTCGCCTGTCAAATGGCTGACTCTCGCCAAACTCAAATCACCGTTCAATTACAAGTTGAAGACGCTGGTTTTCGCGCTTCCGGAAAGCGGATTGATTTTCCTGGCTATTTACGCGCCTACGTTGAAGGTTCCGACGATCCCGAAGCTGCGTTAGAAGACCAGGAAGTCATTTTACCTAGTTTGAAAGTAGGCGATCGCCCCAATTGTCAAGAAATCGAAGCAATTGGACACGAAACCCAACCCCCAGCTAGGTACAGCGAAGCAACTCTCGTAAAAACTTTAGAAAGTGAAGGGATTGGTCGTCCGAGTACCTATGCCAGTATTATTGGCACAATTATTGATAAAGGTTATGCCCAATTAGTCAATAATGCTCTTATTCCAACTTTCACAGCTTTTGCTGTCACTGACCTATTAGAGAAACACTTCCCGGATGTTGTCGATCCCAGTTTTACCTCCAAAATGGAGCAAACTCTCGATGACATCGCTACAGGAGAAGCTAAATGGCTACCCTACCTCAAAGAATTTTATTTGGGAGACAAAGGTTTAGAAACCTTAGTCAAGGAACGGGAGCCGCAAATTGATGAAAAGAACGCCAGGACGGTAGAACTAGAAAATTTACCAGCTAAAGTCCGCATCGGTAAGTATGGCCCCTACATCGAAGTCGAAAACGGTGAAGGTGTGGTTACAGCTTCCATTCCCAAAGACCTGACCCCAGCAGACCTTGACCCCAAACAGGTAGAGGTGCTACTGCGACAAAAAACCTCCGGGCCTGACCAACTCGGTCGCCATCCCGACACAGGCGAACCAATTTATGTGAAAATTGGCGCTTACGGGCCTTACGTCCAATTGGGCGACAAGACCGAAGAAAACCCCAAACCTAAACAAGCTTCCTTACCCAAAGGTGTGACCCCAGAAACCGTCACCTTAGACATCGCTGTTGGTCTTTTAGCTTTACCCCGGACATTAGGAGTCCATCCGGAAACTGGCGGGAGAATTCAAGCGAGTTTAGGACGCTTCGGCCCTTACATTGTCCACGACCAAGGAAAAGAGGGGAAAGATTACCGTTCCCTGAAAGCTGCTGATAATGTCTTAACAGTTTCTTTAGAAAGGGCGTTAGAGTTGTTAGCGGAACCGAAGAAAGGACGCAGTTCCACTACCAGCAAATCGAAAGCAGCTTTGCGCGAATTGGGTAACCATCCCGAAGATGAAACCCCAGTGAATATCTATGATGGCCCCTACGGACCTTACATTAAGAACGGTAAAACAAATGTCAGCATTCCTGAAGGTGAATCTGTGGAAAGTATGACATTGGAAAAAGCTTTACAATTATTAGCAGGTAAAGCTACATCAGCAAAATCAACGCGCAAATCAACTAAGTCTACAACTTCTAAATCTAAAACCACTTCTAAGTCAACTTCTAAAACAACTTCTAAGACAGCTTCTAAAACTGCTAGTAAAAAAAGTAGTGCCGAAGATTAGTAGTCCATCACATTGACTTTGATGTATGCCTAATCAGGACTTTTGTCCTGATTAGGAAGTGATTTACCCATCATGATTAATGTGGCTGATTTCCCAATCTATCAAGAAATTGTCAAATTTTGACTAATAAAGGACATCAAGCAAAGCGATGGTTTCATGGCCGTAGGATTATCAGAATGTGATACTCTAAGAAGTAAGGCAGATCACCACACAACATTTGATAGAGTGGCTCACCCCCGAAATTAAACAGTGCGATCGCCCCAATTACAAACCAGAGGTGCCAAAGTACGCCAGTTTCTGCGTAGCTGTTAATCAAAATTGAGGTAGTATCTCAGGAGCAGTCATTTCAATGGACTATATAGAAAAGGTACTGGAAAAGCTTAAAGAATTGGCGCGGAAGCTGATTGAGTCCCTACTCGGGCCAGAAGCTGAGCCGGAACCGGAACTAATACCGATTCCAGTAAATGAACGTTCGCGTCGTCGTTAAGAGATAGAAAGTGCCGGATTTGACGTTGCAGCCTTTGAGTATTTTATTGCTGCACGGGCCAAACCTGAATTTGCTAGGACAGCGAGAGCCGGGAATATACGGTTCCTTGACACTGGCTGAAATTAACCACCTGTTAGCCGCAGAAGGAAAGAAACTACAGGTGAGTGTTTTTCCTGTGCAGTCAAATCATGAAGGCGTTTTGGTTGATACTATTCATGAAGCCCTAGGAAAACATCAGGGGATTTTGATTAATGCTGGGGCTTACACGCATACTAGTGTGGCTTTGCGAGATGCGATCGCGGGTGTTAACTTACCTACAGTAGAAGTACATTTAAGTAACATATACCGTCGGGAAGAATTTCGACATCATTCTTATATAGCACCGATAGCGATCGGGCAGATTAGTGGCTTTGGTGTTCAAAGTTACATTTTAGGTTTACAAGCATTAGTGCATCATTTGCGGAAGGATAAAGTATAGAAGTATGAAGGCTCCAGGACGATTAAATTTTCCCTATATCAATTCCTAAGCCTTCAAACTGCTAACTTCATGTAACTATTCTTGATGTATGCGCTACTCTGTTGTTAGTCGATTTCGCGGGACTTTACTTGGGGCTTTAATTGGACAAAGATTAGCATCCAGTCAGGAGCGAGAATTCCCCAATAGTTATGATCTAGATCCCATAGCGGTTCTAGGTACTGAAAGTTTAATTACACTAGGCAAATTAGATTTAGATGATTGGCGATGTCTACGACAGGCTAAGCCTACGCCACAACAACCAGCATCTACTAATTTAGCTCCTACTCATAGCACTTCTGTAAAAGTGATACTGGCTACCTTACCAGTAGCACTTTTTTTTCATGAAAACCCGCAAAAATTGCGACAAAACTTGCTGCATGGGTTAAAAATCTGGGAAGATAACCCAGTCGTTAGGGATGGAACCCTAGCAGTAGGATATGCGATCGCGCAAATTCTCACTGAAAAACTCCACCCCCGCACCCTGATTCCCGAAATAATTGCTTTTATCGGTGAAACTTCAACATCGCTACCAGAACAACTAACCAAAGTTAATACTTTGTTAGATCAAGGAGCCAGTTTAGAACAGGCGCAAACCGCCTTCAGTAGACAAGAAAAACTCGCTAAAGGTATTGCTATGGCGTTTTATTGCTTTCTCAGTACCTTAGAAGATTATCGCTTAGCAGTTTTGCTAGCTCATCAACAAAGTAATATTTGGCAACAAGACAATTGGCGTTTACACTTACATAGTATAAGTGCAATTACTGGTGCTTTATCAGGGGCCTATAATAGCATTGCGGGTATTCCTTTAGGTTGGCAGATCTTATACTCGCAAGCTGATTTAGCAACATGGGGACTAAGCAATTTTGCTGGAATGGTGGAATTAGCTGATGCACTTGTGGCTGTTTGGTCAGGGTTGTATAATCATGCCTTGCATTCAGAGCAGTTAGATCCAAAGGGAGATTTCTCTGATGGGGAAGAACTACCACTAGCTTTATGGTCACCTATTCCCCAAAACAGTCGCTACAACTCTGCTTTCCAGAGTCAGCCACTGTCTCCTGGATGGGTCTTCGCCGCTCCGCGTGTAATTCGGTCGCGTTAATGCTATTTATACTGAGCAGCATTGTAGACACGACGCCAAAATTCTCTTGGCTTCAGCAATCGACTAATACAAAAATTAGTAGTTCTTTATACTACAATTTCCAAAGAAACTCTTAACCTGACTCTGTAGGTAGGTATTGTGGCTCATCAGCTGCAAGCAAACCCCACCTCCGAAGTTCTGAGCGACTTGGGTTGCTCCTGCTTGGGCTTCCCCTAGGTTTGTCTTGTTTTGAGCTTATCAAAGTAAGCAACTGTAGGCAGAGGTAATGAAATATCAGCAATTTTTTAACTCTTTGAACCAGCAATTAGATCTTTGGCGACGACAGTGCAAGCGTCGTCAAGTACAATTGCTGCAAAGTAGCCAAAACTGCCTGGACGACTTGCAAAAAACTGTGGTGAAGAATATACACCTGTATGTATCAAAATCTCATAAAAATAGCCAAAAACCAGGAATAACACTTAGCTCAATGCCAAAATCAGTTCCAACTCACAGCCAGATGAATACAATTGGTTTTAGTTGGGTGCATGAAAATCGTGCTTCTGTGATTTTGGCGATCGCAGTCGTGTCGCTAACAGGTGTAATTGGGCATAAATTATATAATCAACCTAACCTCAAACAGGGAAGTATCGCACCCGAAACGATTAAAGCTCCATATACAGACAAAATAGAAAACAGGCAAAAAACACAAGCCCAACGCGAAGCTGTCCGGAAAAATTTCTGGCCTGTGTTAGTGGTTGATAGCGAAATTAATAATCAAATCAAGCAAAATTTGCAACAACTGTTAGATCGGGGTGATGATATTCGGGCTATGGCTGGATCTTTCCCTTTCCGGGATAGTTTAGATTTATCTGTCGCTAGCCAAAGTTATCTCCGCGCTTGTAGTGAATCTGAGTGGAAAAATATCTTACTCACCCTAGAAAAAACTAAAAAACAGACATTTGGATTATTACTACCTAACCAAAATAGTAGTTCTCAGATTGCTCAAGAAGCCACCAAACCATTAGATGTACCTTGGAAATCATCTCCCCCTACATCTAGTTCTTCCCAGGAACGATTAGCTAAATCTGAGTCAGCAGAGGAAAAACCAGTTAATATTTCTCCCAATGCTGACTTGTTTCAAGCAGTGACGGAATTAGATGTTTACAGAGTTACAAATTCACAACAAAAATATTCTGCACTGATTTCGCAAATTTCCCAAGCCAGGAAACAATACCAAATAGCTAAAGCTAAGTTATCACTGCTAGAGGTTGGTAGCTTATCGGCAATATATAAAGACAATATCTTTTTAGAATTATCAGATGCAGATTGGTCAAAAACACGAAAATTAGTCCGCGATATTGCTGAACGCATTCTGGTTCAAGGTATCCCCTACGGATTACCAGAGAATGCTTTAAAAAATACAGTCAACTTACAAGTTGACACATTAGAACCTCCATCAGCTCAACCTTTGGCTAGCAAACTGTTATTGGCTGTGCTGCAACCGAATTTGAAGAAAGATGAAGAGAAAACGCAACAACAAGCAAAACAAGCAGTTGCTGACGTAGCACCCATCACAGATGAAGTACGACAGGATGAGGAAATTGTACGCAAGGGACAGAAAATTAGTCAGCGGAATTTGGAGGTTTTAAAGCATTATGAACTAATTGAGCTGGAAACTAACTGGGCAGAGTTAATTAAATTAACGGGAATTGTTACCACAGGAATTGGTATTTTTGTTGGTGTAGAACGGCGCTTGGGGAGTAAATTACGCCAACGCGATCGCTTGTTAATCTTGCTGCTTACCCTCAGCACTCCTGGATTAATCACGGTGGGTGTATCACATACTACCTGGAGTGCCATTGGTTTATTGCTAGGTAGCTTTTATGGCCCGGCTTTAGGTATCACAGTTGTGGGGCTAATGTTACTAGTGCTACCAATAAACATGGAAATTAGTACAATTGCCTTGATCGCAGGAGCGGCTGGGGGAATAGTTGGTAGTTTAATGGCTAAACGACTGCGATCGCGTGAAGAATTAGCTTTATTAGGTTTAGCGATCGCTTCTACCCAAGGCGGTATTTACTTAATCCTCTCGCTGTTTTTGGAGAGTAATCTTTCTTGGTATTTAATCCTCCAAAGTGCTGGATTATTTGCTTTATGGGGCTTGGGGTGGAGTATTGTGGCTTTAGGTTTGAGTCCTTATTTAGAAAAAATCTTTGATTTAGTTACCCCCATCCGCTTAGCCGAATTAGCCAATCCCAATCGCCCCTTATTAAAGCGACTAGCCACAGAAGCACCGGGAACCTTTCAACATACCCTATTTGTTGCTACCTTAGCGGAAACTGCGGCTAAACAACTTAAATGTGATGTAGAACTAGTTAGAGCCGGTACCCTGTACCACGACATCGGTAAAATGCACGACCCCCTGGGTTTTATTGAAAACCAAATGGGTGGGCCAAATAAACATGAAACAGAGATTAAAGACCCTTGGAAGAGTGCCGCAATTATCAAAAAGCATGTCAGCGAAGGGTTAGCAATGGCGCAGCAACATTTATTACCTACAGCAATTCAAGCTTTTATTCCCGAACACCAGGGAACAATGCTCATTGCTTATTTCCATCACCAAGCCCAGCAAATGGCGAAGGAAGACCCAAGTATAAAAGTAAACGACGATGATTTTCGTTACGACGGCCCCATTCCCCAATCACGGGAGACAGCAATTGTCATGTTGGCAGATTCTTGTGAAGCGGCGCTGCGATCGCTCAAAGATGCTTCTCCAGAACAAGCCTTAAATATGCTGAATAATATCTTGCGGGCAAGATGGCAAGACAATCAACTAGTAGATTCTGGACTGACAAAAGAGGAAGTTTCCCAAATCGCAGAAATCTTCGTAGAAGTTTGGCAACAATTCCATCACAAACGCATTGCTTATCCTAAATTTAAGTCGGCTAAAGGATAGGGCATTGGGCATTGGGCATTGGGCATTGGGCGCTTGTACTGAGCGTAAAGCCTGCGGCATAGCTACGCTTAGCGCGCAGCGTCTCCCCTTGGGAGAAGAGAAGTATTGGGCATTTGTTAGTTCTCCTTGTTTTCTATGTCCCCCAAATCTCTCCGCACGCCTGCCAAAATTAAATTGACTGCTTGCTGGGTATACTGCTCAATCATTTCTGGACTCAGCAGTTGGACATCTGGACTGACATGCTTGAGGTTTTCGTGGGCGTTGAAGTAGAAAGTACAAACTCCAGCGATTTGTAGGGTGACAAGAAAGGGATCTAGTGGGCGAAAACAACCGGCTGCCATTCCCCGCTCTAAAATTCTGATTAAATAGGCGAAATTATCTTGCCAATTCCCTAATTTGAAATATTTTCCGTGATTTTGGTTTGCTTCTTGAAACCATAGCATCCCCTGTTTTGGGTGTGCGGCTTCATAGGCGATCGCTTCTCTGATAACTAGCTTTAATGCTTCCTCTGGCGGTAGGCTATCGAGATTAAGCCGTTTAAACCATTCGTGCATTTCTACAGCCGGGCGTTGCAGCACCGCTTGATATAGCCCTTCCTTACTCTCGAAATAGTAGTAAATCATCGCTGTGGTAACACCTGCACCTTTGGAGATCGCTTCTGTGCGCGCCCCACTCAGCCCATTTCTGGAGAACTCTGCTTCTGCTGCATCGAGAATCTGTCTCTTTGTTACCTCTGCATCCCGCACCTGGCGAGGTTTATTTGCTGCGGCTTTTGATTGCGTTGAACGAACCACGGTTTTTTATCAGAATCACGAGAATCATCTTAACTAAAAAATCGCTTAGTAGTTGACAGGCGAGATGAGATTTATTACATTACTCTTAATTAACTAAATTTTTAGTTAATTAGATTTTGCAGACAGCGTTAATCAAATTTAGCCGACCATATAGTCGGTAAATTTGCCTTACTCATTTCATCTTGGCTGAGATATAAATCATATATTTCGCCAATAAATATTTATTGAAAAATATCCCTGGAAAATATCTATTCAGGGAACAGATATTTTGTCATTGTTTAGCCAGTTTAGTATTTCAGCAGAATTGCTTGGCTGACAAATGATCAATGACCAATTAAATCAAATATTTTGGAGGAATCATGGAACCAATTTTACCCGGTGCGCCTTGGTTAATTGCCCATAAATCAATGTTGGGAATTAATAAACCCAATAAAATTACCTTAAATGGGCGAGATTATGTAATTTGGCAAAATACCAAAGGTGAAGTATTTGCATTGGATAATGTTTGTCCACATATGCAAGCACCTTTATCAAATGGCTGGATTTGTCAAGATAGAAATACTATTGCTTGTCCTTTCCATGCACTAGAATTTGATGGTAAAGGCAGACTATATCACCAAGATAAAAAAGATATCCAGCCAATTACTAAACCATTAGACATAATAGTCAGTAATGATTGTATCTGGACTTATGGTGGATTTGAACCGAGATTACCTATCCCAGAATTACATCAACAAGTGATTGATGAGTACCAATTTTTAGGAGTATGTGGTGAAAAAAGCATTCAAGGTGACTTTTTAAGTAACATGATGGTGAATTATGACTATAATCACCAAAATGGCACCCATAAAGATTTATTTAAAATTACATCTTGTAACGTGACTGCTTTTGAACCACAAGGGTATTATGCCAAAGTCGCCCAAGATTTAACCAGGTCTGACAATACTTGGCAAGAAATTTTCAAAAATCCGGTTGTGGGAATATTACCCAAGATTATGCAGAATAAATTGGAATATGCTTTTCCTTCAACTACAGTTTTATTTAGTCAAGCACCTATTGCTGATATTGCTCAAATTCATATTCTTTACCCAGAAACAGAAAAAACCACCAAAGCATTTATTTTGATGTATACCAAAGTTATGCATCCGGTGATGAAATTATTATTTAAAAATTCAATTTTACAAGCAGCGGCTACAGTCATAGAACAAGATAGTACAGCAGTGGAAACTCTTTATCCCAGAGAAAAAGCCAAAATTAGATTACCTAACGAAGAGATTATGTTTTACGCCGAAAAACTCTATCGAGATTGGTAAATGTTAGGCTAAAGTTAGCAAGATTGCCAGGCACATTGCAGATTATGAATGACCTAATTCTTGACTTACGCCCTACTATCGAGCTAACTGATGAGCAGTTCTTCCAAATTTGTCAAAATAATCGAGATTTGCGTATTGAACGGACAGCTGAGGGAGAACTGATTATAATCCCACCAACGGGATGGGAAAGCGGAAATCGTAACAGCCGACTGACACAGCGCTTAGGTAATTGGGCTGATGCTGATGGTACAGGACTAACCTTTGACTCTTCCACAGGTTTTAAACTCCCCAATGGCGCAAATCGTTCTCCTGATGCGTCTTGGGTAATTAGGGAGAGATTAACGGCTTTGAACCCAGATCCGGCTAAATTTTTACCTATAGCTCCGGATTTTGTCGCAGAATTACGCTCTGCTACCGATAGCCTAGAGACACTGCGGCGGAAAATGCAGGAATATATTGACAACGGCGTGCGTTTAGGTTGGTTGATCGATCCGCAGAATCAATGTGTAGAAATTTACCGCCCTGGACAGGAAGTTGAGATTTTGCGTTCGCCTATCAGTTTATCAGGCGAAGATATCTTACCTGGATTTGTGCTGGATTTAGCCAACATTTTGAGTTAGCAACCTGAAGCTGAAGATCGTCTGATTATTGATTCAAGAATAAAAACACCGTTTGACCTAAACCTACAATCACACCTAAAACACCACCTAAAGTCACAATTGCTTGTAATTCATTTTTAACAATTCCTTCAATTGCTGCTTCTAAATCGGCAGGAGAAGTTGATTTTACCCGGTCTACAATTACCTGATCTATAGATAAAATCGGAATTATCTGAGCAACAATTGCTTCTAAATCCTTCTCTAAATATCTCTCCAAAACTAAAGCTAATTCTTGACTGACAACTTCTAAAGAACTGCTAACTACAGGCGAAGTGCTTAGACGATTGAGTAACACAGAAGCAATATTTTCCCAGTCTACCGAATCAGATAATCCTTGTAACAAATCGCTCCCACTTGTTTGCAGGTAATGGCGGACGCTTTCTCTGGTAGTTTTGCGCAGTTGTCTGACTGTACCTATAGGTAAATTTTGCAATGATAAATTTTGCAATAATTTCTTGATGCGATCGCGCATTCGCAATTCTTGAATTAATTCTTGTAAGCGCGCATTAGTCGCTTCTTTTTCATCTAAGCAAAAAGCTCTCAGTCTAGCCAGAGTATTGCGTAAACCAAATAAATTGGCGACTACCCAATAAGTACCGCTAGTCTTTTCCCGAAAGCTTTCATCAATAGTTTGAATTGTGCGATCGGTTAAAAAGTCAATGATCGTTTGTCGCAGAACATCTGGTGGTAAAACTACTTCTAATAGCCAATCTGCCAACCTTGTAGACTGTTCTTCACTCAGTTGAAATTCTAACAATACTTGGTCAAAAATTTGATTTAGCTGTACTTCTAAAAAGTCTTCCCGCCTTGCTAAAACCTTGAGGAGTCGTGGTAATGATTCTCCCAATAAATCCCGGAGAATATTACCTACAATTTTGGCACTTTTGTGATTTTTTTCCTCAGAATTAACTTGGTCGAGGGCTAGTTTTAACAACCACAAAATTGCCCCTTCTACCCGTTCTGTTTGTAACAGACGGCGTGCCAGATTTTGCAATTCTACTGGTGTCAAAAGTGACCCCATGATTGTATTAGAAATTTTTAGTGCTAAACGTTCCTGATTGCGGGGAATCAAACCAGGTGTAAAGGGCACTCTTTGCTTACCGATATAAAATGCTCGGTAAGGACGAAATAGCATTTTGATGGCTATATCATTTGTGAAATAGCCAATAATACCACCTACCACCGGGGGTGATAGATAAAGCAATAGATGAGACCAATCCACAGAATTTTGGAATTACCAATTTTGGATTTTATTTACTGACTACCAGCACTCCCATCATACCGTTCGCGATGGGGTAGTGTGTGGCGGAAGCAAAACCAACTTCATAAGCTAATTCTACCTGCTCTTTGCCCATCGGAAAGCGGTCTAAGCTGGGACTGATGTAAGCGTATTCTTCTTTGACACCCAACTGGGTTGCAATTGGTACAACAACATTATCTAAATACCACTGTTGGAACGATCGCAACTGCGCATTTTCTGGGCGATGGAAATCTAAAATCGCTGCTTTCGCATTAGGTTTGAGAACTCGGTACAATTCTTGAAGACTATGGGGAATATCCTTAACATTTCTTAAACCATAGCCCATTGTTGCCCCAGCAAATTGGTTGCTGTCAAAGGGTAAATCTAGGACATCGGCTTCAACCCAAGTAATAGTTGATTGGTAGGGATACTTTCTTTGGGAACGTTCTTGAGCCATCGCTAGGAGGTTAGCGGAGAAATCTACGCCATACACATGTCCTGTCGCGCCTACACGCCTAGCTAAACCTAAGGTGATATCGCCACTCCCACAGCACAAATCTAGGAAAGTCTCGCCAGGCTGGGGGTTACTCCATTTGATTGCCATTTCTTTCCAAATTCGGTGCTGTCCCAAACTCAACCAATCATTTAATTGGTCATAAACAGGAGCAATACGATCAAAAATAGCGCGAATTTCGTGAGTCATTTAGTCAAAAATCAACAATCAACAGGAGCCAGTGCGTTTATCCGGTTCTGCGACTAGCAAACGCCTATAGACGCATGAAGCGCCGCCTTCCGTAGCGTAGCATTTAGCGTTCCCCTGTGAAATTGGAAATTTTGTATGGGCGGAGTAATTGAAGTATGTAAGTGCAACCCGCCCTGCCTAACTTTTGACTGAATTTAGCTAAAATTTTTGATTATGCGCAATGACTGCTAGTGAGCGCGATCGCTACTAATTGTCCTGATAAATGAATCAGCTTGATTTCATCTTCGCGCAAAGTATGTGGATGTTTCCACTGGAGAGACAACAAACCCATAACTTTGTTGCGGTAACTAATGGGAATAACTAAGTGTGCCTGGACACCAGAATTTTGGTAATGAGCAACACCAGATAAATTTTGATCTTTAAGTACATTTAGGCAGATTTTTACTTGACCGGTCGCGATCGCCTCGCTTACTAATGGATCTTGCGCTAACCAGTTTTCTACAGTACCGCCGTAACCGTAATATCCCTGAGTCGTGCTGAGACTATTACCCTCAACTAGTTGCAGAATACAGGCATCAGATCCAAAACTTTTACTAAAAGCTGTAGCAATTGGCTGGAGAGTTGCTTCTAAACTATTAGCTGCTTGGGTTACCTCTACCAAAACAGTCAGCAGTGCCATTTGGGCATTTGCACAGCGTAGTTCTTCTGTACGTTGCTTGAGTAAATCGTAGGTTTCCGCTGCCCTTTGGACTACAGCTTTCAGTTCTCCCGGATCCCAAGGTTTAGTAATATACTTATAAACTTGCCCAGCATTAATTGCTTCTACCAAATCTTCAATATCTGTAAAGCCAGTCAAGATGATTCTGACTGTATCGGGAAACTGAGGTACTGTCTTGCTGAGAAATTCTGTACCTTTCATTTCTGGCATCCGTTGATCGGAGATGATCACCGCCACCTCACCTTCATCAGCCAACATTTGCAGGGCATTCATGCCGCTATCAGCTTTGAGAACTTGAAAGTCGCGGCGAAAGGTACGATATAACAAATCTAGATTATCTGGTTCGTCATCAACTACCAAGATTTTGAGTTTCTTTGGCCTCTCTAAAGTTTTTAATTGACGACGTTCTGTATTAATTTCCAGACTTGCATTATCCATAAATACCTTAAATGCCTTTTAATATTTACTATCTTGTTATATTCCATACCAAGTTTAGTCGATAATAAATAACCAGCCTTGCGAGAATTTGCGGATGTAGTTTGAGAATAGGAAACAGGGCATGGGGCATGGCTTCGGCTACGCTCAGCCACCAGGGTATTGGGCATTGGGCATTGGGCATTGGGCAACAGTCAAGCATCATCGAGGTTGATCGGTTTTTTCCGATAAAATAAGACTTGCCTATCAGGTATTAATTTTTTACGTATGACTGACTTACCACCCAACTCTCAAAATCCTAACAACGCTGATTTAGATACCACCCAAGAGTTGTTGCGGAAGTTACGGCAAAAGCAAGGTAATTGGGTGGAATGGGGTCAAGCGATCGCCTATTTACAAAAAGCTGGTTATAATCATCAAGAAATTTTTGAAGCCACTGGATTTGAGCCGATTCAACAAAATCAGGTGGTTGTTGGTTCTCAAGTCTACAATTCTTTAGCACAAGGTGGTGCTTCAGAGGCGACGCGATCGCATTATGCTACACGCGGCAGCGATATTTTATATGAGTTACGCTTGCTCACCCACGAAGAACGGGCGGCTGCGGCTGATTTGACTTTCCAGCACAAACTAGATATGGATGAAGCGCGGGAAGTAGCGAAAGCCATTAAAGAGTATTCCCGTTTCCGCACTTTTCCGGAAGGATTTTCTGACCATCCGGGTGATGCTGTAGCTTATCATGCATGGAAACTCGCCAAGCAAAACTCGGATTTACAAGAGCGATCGCGTTTAATTGCCAAAGGTTTACGATTTGCAAACACGCAAACAGCTAGGAAACAAATAGAACAATTACTGACAGATTTTACTGTCGAACCAAAACGTCCAGCGCCCCTCATACCCTTTTATCGACTGGAATCAGAAGAAGAATTACCGAGGATTGTCCCAGTGGCTGGAGAGTTACCATTAACACCAGATGCTTTAAAAGCTGTGCCCTTCGTCAGCGAAATTGAACCATTTCGTATGGTCAAATTTGCAGGCGAGCAAGCTTGGGTACCATTACCAGGTTGGCAAGTGCTTTTAAGTGCTGAAGATCCAGTTGTAATTTTAGCTAATAGCGATCGCTTACCTAACCAAACACAGAATAAATTAGAAAAAGTCTTGGTAATTGTCGATCGCGCTCAACGTCAATGGGATGCTTCTAGCTACTTTATTGTCAATAATTCTGGCGAAATTGATATTCAGTGGTTTGAAACTGCATCAGACATTCCTTTATTAGGCAAAGTAATTATCATCTTGCGTCCTAAGAAAATTCTGGATGAAGAATTTACCAAAGATTCTTGGCAAATTGACGAATAACGATTTTAATTGCGCTGAAACTACGGCAACTGAATATGGTGGAAGTTGCCAGATTAACTACATATCGATTGAGTCATAAAAAGACTTTATAATCACCCCTCTGATAACTCAAAGGGGTGATTTTGTTAGCGATGTAGCGCATTCTGAATTTAGCGGCGATAGCCTAAAAATCAAAAGCAAGAGAAAATTTGCATTTATCGACTTAAAACTTAGTAAGTAGGATAAATTCTCGCTCTAGGATTATTTATTGTTTTAATTCAGCAGATTGAATTTTTCGAGATGTGTGTGATTAGAAAAATAAATCCGGGAACACTGAACCTAGAAGCTTAATTTTTTATAAAAATTATGAGAATAAAAGATGATGAAATCTCAAGCCAATTAGAGCTTGAAGATTGTCAAACACACTTAAAGCTGACAGTTCAGTACCAAAAAATCCTGGGGAGAATTTTAGCAAAGATTCGGGCATCTATAAGTCTTGAATCCCTGTGTTCAACTACTTGTCAAGATATTTGTCGGCAATTGAAAATTGAGCGAGTAGGAGTTTACAGGTTTAACGCAGACTGGAGTGGTACTTTCATCAATCGTTTTGGTTTTGCAGAATCTCCCTGGGATACGCTAACAGCTTTTGGACAAGATTTAGTTTGGCAAGACTCTCATTTACAAGAAACCCAAGGGGGAAGGTATCGTAAAAATGAGCCATTTGCTGTGGCTGATATTTACCAAGCTGGACATGCGCGGTGTCATATTGAAGTATTAGAACAATTTCAGATTCGGGCCTATGCGATCGCCCCGATTTTTGTTGGTGCAAAATTATGGGGTTTACTAGCAGCTTATCAACATTCTGCGCCACACCATTGGTATGGGCATGAAGTCGAATTTATTGCCCAAGCAGCTAGTCATTTAGGCATAGCATTACAACAAACAGAAATTTTAGAACAAAGCAAGCAACAAACTGCCCAACTGCAAGATGCAATTGCTCGACAACGCGCTTTAACAGAAGTAGTGGGCAATATTCGCTCCTCTGTAAACACCGAAATTATTCTCGACACAGCTTGTCAAGAACTCTGCAAACTCCTCAAACTAGAGCGAGTAGCGATTTACCGCTTTAATGAAGACTGGAGTGGGGAATTTGTTAGTGAATTTGGGACTATAGAACCGAAGTGGCATAGAATCAACCCATTTGGCAAAAATTTAGTTTGGGAAGATACCTATTTACAAGAAACTAAAGGTGGGCGATATCGTAATAACGAAAGTTTTGCTGTTAACGACATCTACCAAGGCGGACACACTCGCTGTCACATCGATATTCTTGAGCAATTTAAGATTCGGGCTTATGCTTTAGTCCCTATATTTATTGGGCCAAAACTATGGGGATTGTTAGCAGCTTATCAACACTCAGAACCTCGCCAATGGGCAAATTATGAAGTTGAGTTTCTCGGACAAGTAGGGGCACAATTGGGAGTAGCAATTCAGCAGTCCGAGAATTTAACTCAATCTAAACAGCAAGCTTCAGCCCTCAAAGATGCGATCGCCCGCCAACGCGCCCTCACAGAAGTAGTAGGCAAAATTCGCTCCTCCCTAGATATTGATTTAATCCTCAAAACCACTTGCCAAGAAGTGTGTAAATTACTAAAAGTTGAGCGAGTCGGCGTTTATCGCTTTTATCCAGACTGGAGTGGCGAATTTGTCAGTCATTTCGGCATGGTTGAGGCTCAGTGGGACAGTATCAATCCTTTTGGCAAAAATCTCGTTTGGGATGATACCCACCTGCAAGAAACCAAAGGTGGACGCTACCGCAACAACGAAAATTTTGCTGTCAACGATATTTATCAAGCCGGACACTCCCGCTGTCACCTAGAGATTTTAGAGCAGTTTAAAATTAGAGCTTATGCCTTGACACCAATTTTTGTCGGCCGCAACTTGTGGGGATTGCTAGCTGCTTATCAACATTCTGCGCCCCGTCAGTGGGATACGGTGGAAGTGGAATTTTTAGGGCAAGTTGCTAGTCAACTAGGAGTAGCCCTGCAAAGTTCGCAAATGATGACTCAAATCCAAACTCGCGCCGATGAAATGCACAAATCTGCTGAACAGCGGCGAATTCTCTTTGATTTAGTTGTCAAACTGCGGGAATCCCTGGACTTAGAAACCATATTTCAAACCATAGTCCAAGAAGTAAGGCGATCGCTCACCTGCGATCGCGTCGGCATCTTTCGTTTTGACTCTGATGTTGGTTTTTGTAGCGGTGAATTTATTGCTGAAGATGTGCTACCCCAGTTCGATTCTACTCTTGCTGTCAAGGTACAAGACTATTGCTTTGGTGACCAATATGCACCGCAGTATTGCCAAGGGCAAGTACAAGTCATATCTGATGTCAACAGCATCGGTTCCAAAGTGCCTCATTTAGATATAATTGAGCGATTCCAAGTCAAAGCCCAAATTATTGTGCCACTGATGGAAGGTGACGAGTTATGGGGTTTATTGTGTATTCACCAATGCACCCATGCACGTAATTGGGAAGAAGCAGAATTAGAATTTGTCACCCAAGTAGCGGCTCAACTCAGTGTAGCCTTACGTCAAGCCAACTTATTCCAGCAATCAAGTTTATTAGGACAAACTCGTGAAGAAGCCAATCAACTTGCCCAGGCATTAAACGAGCTGCGCACTGCCCAAATGCAAATCATCCATGCGGAAAAAATGGCTAGTTTGGGACAATTAGTGGCTGGGGTAGCTCATGAAATTAATAATCCGATTAATTTCATTCACGGTAACTTGGAACACGCCCATCAATACACTCAAGATTTGCTCAAATGTGTAGAGCTTTATCAGCATCATCACCCTTATGCCGCAACAGAAGTACAAGAATTTTGGAAAAAAGCCGAGATCGAGTTTTTATTTGACGACTTACCGAAATTATTTCAATCTATGCAGGTTGGGACTGAGCGCATCCGTAATATTGTCACCTCTTTACGGAATTTTTCGCGCTTAGATGAAGCCGATTTTAAACAAGCAAATATTCATGAAGGTATCGACAGTACATTAATGATTTTGCAACATCGCTTGAAGCCCTCAAGTGATAGTCAAACTATTCATGTGAGTAGAGAATATGATTCCTTACCCCTGATTGAATGCTATCCTGGTCAATTGAATCAGGTATTTATGAATTTACTTTCCAATGCCATTGATGCTTTGGAAGACAGAAACGCCCGGCTATCTCCGGAAGTAGTCGCTGTCAAACCCAGCGCCATCCGCATTTCTACCTCTTTACTCAATAAAGATTGGATATCTATTCGGATTATTGACAACGGACTTGGCATTGATGAAAAAGTACTATCTCGGCTATTCGATCCATTTTTTACCACCAAAGTTGTTGGCAAAGGAACAGGATTAGGACTTTCGATTAGCTATCAAATTGTGACTGATAAACATCATGGCAAAATCTACTGCCAATCTGAACTCGGTCAAGGTACAGAATTTGTAGTTGAACTGCCGATTCGTCAAGAAATAGCTAAAAAATCAGTAGTTAAATGATGAAAAACTCCACCACCTTGCGATGCACTGAGCTTGTCGAAGTGTGGGTGGAGTTTCTCGCCGCTTTCAATAAATTCCGCCACCATTGTGAATTTTGTCTAGGTGATAAATAAACATTAATTATTTGCGATCGCCCTCTCTTTTTTTCAAGGCGATCGCTTTTTTCTTGTTTGGAGTTTCTAAGGATAAGTATAGCCATTAATCTGAACCCCACCATAAGGCCCTGGTGTTGGGCGCGGTAGAGAAATGCGAGATTGTGGTAGTTGAGTAGGTTGCTGCACGCCATAGTTACCATACACTGTGGGCGTTGACGAGTTGACAACAGCAGGTATTGAAGTTGGTGCAGAATATGGTGAAATATTACTGACACCTGAGGTGACTGGTTGTGTCACTGGTTTTGCTGCTATTCCATTGGGTAATGGCTGACTGTTATTGAAGTTAGGGTAAGCATTTTGAGTCAGGTTTGTGGCTGTTGGTTGAGGATAATTTATTCCCGTATTTAAGTTATTATTAGGTGCTAAATTTTGAGTAGGTACGCTATTAGTTGATGGTATTTTTATGCCATTGTCTGAGGGCGTAACCATAATATTTATCGGGTTAAAAGAGTTTTGGTTGATTGATGTGATTCCATTATCATAACTAGACCCCATAATATTTTTCGGGCTAGAAACTGGACTATTAAAATCAGGATTATTTTGCTTCGGGGCTTGATTAATAGCAGCTTCTAATGGGCTAATATTTACAGAATTTTTAGCTTTGTTAGCTGGATTTGAGTTAACTGGTGTTGTTGCATTTTCTATTCCTTCTGAGGAATTAGGTGAAGATTTTGCACCAAACAATGAACTATGACTATAACCAGAACGCAATAAATTATCTGCTTGGACTAAAAATGGGTTGTTATTTTGGAAAGTTGATGTACTGTTAAATATTCCGAGACTAGGATTGGATTTAGTTACGTTGGTAGCAGATGATTTTTGACTAATGACATCATCAAATAAACTTTGGTTCTTCTTGTCGTTTAAATTTTCTTTAGGAATACTTAAGACTGCGGGTAGATTTGCTTGTTCTAAGTCTTGAGTTAGGGCTGGTAAATTATCAATATCTGCGATCGCCGCTCGGTCTTCAGTAGAAAGTGAGGAATCAACTACCTTGGGGGAATTAGCTTGTTGATTTTGATTTTGAGTAAACACATCTGGATCTAAGAGATATTCCCAGGTAATTAGCCCAAAAATAGATAAACAAATTGCTGTTAACCAAAAGCTAGGCCGCCCTAGATTCAATAGTCGAGCTTTCAGGTAACGTAAGTAAGCAGGGGGATAATGATGATTTGACATGGGTTTGTTTAGAGGAATTTACTGAGATGCGATCAGAGTTTAAGTAATTTCCGAAGACAGAGATAACTAAAATTTTTGTTTTGAGAAAAATTTCAAATAAATTTTACGGTTGATTTCATCCTAACTGTTCAATCTTCATGAGTCATTAGTGATGGAAAATTATTCGTGAAAACTTTACTTTTTACTGATTGACTTTATTAAACAAGGTTTTCCTGTGGGAATGAGATAGTTGTTTTTGTGCGATGGTTATTTTAGATATCATCGGGAATTGAAAGCTGGTCTAAGTTTATGGTTGTAGCTCTTTTCTAGTTACTCAAATGTGCGTTGCTTTCTTAGATATGACGATAAAGGCATTACCAGCCTTGTTCTCGCATCGCATAGTCCTATTTACCAGGAGACTCCAGCAATGATGAAAGCCGAAGATATCATGACCAAAAGCGTAGTGACTATCCGTGGTTCAGCAACTGTTGCTGAAGCCGTGGAACTAATGAAGGAAAAAGGATTGCGTGCTTTGGTTGTAGATCGTCGTCACGAGCATGATGCTTATGGCATAGTTACTGAAACAGATATTGTGTATAAGGTCACAGCCTATGGTAAAGACCCCAAGGGAATACGGATTTACGAAATTATGAGCAAGCCCTGCATTGTTGTCAATCCTGAGTTGGGTGTGGAATATGTAGCGCGGTTATTTGCTAATACTGGTATTCGTAGGGCACCTGTGATTAAAGGTAAGCTGTTAGGGATTATTTCTATTACCGATATTTTGACAAAAAGTGATTTTGTCGAAGCGCCAAAAGGCTTGGTGCTAGAACAGAGAATTCAACAAGCGATCGCCCAAGCTCGTGCTATTTGTACCAAACAAGGAGCCTACTCTAAAGCCTGTGCCGCCGCTTGGGATGAAGTTGAAGAACTCCAAGCAGAAGCAGCCCATCAAAAAGCTGAAGGTATGGAATCAGCCAAGCTCTCTTTTCAAGAATACTGTAAAGACAACCCAGCAGCCCCGGAATGTCGGCAGTATAGTTAGCCAAGGGGCTAGAGGCTAGGGGCTAGGGAAGGGGGACAAGGAATTTTAGATTTTAGATTTGCGATTTTGGATTTCAATCTAAAATCTAAAATCCAAAATCCAAAATTGTTTCTCTGCCCAATGCCCAATGCCCCATACCCAATGCCCCATGCCCCATGCCCTTTACCTTTGAGCAACTCTGATCAATAAAAATAGCCCTGTTCCCAAACCAATAAAGTTAGGTAGCCAAGCACCCATAAAAGGAGAGAGGATATTTGCTTGGGCTAAGGCTCCAGTAATAAAGCTGAGGAAGTAATAAGAGAAAATGACAATGACGCTAATACCAAAACTTGTACCGCGTCCAGTGCGCTGGGGTACGGTTCCCATTGCTGCGCCGACTAAGCCAAAGACTACACAGACAAAGGGTAAGGCAATTTTTTGTTGAATTCTGACTTCGAGTTTGCGAATTTTTTGGCGATCGCCACCTAAGCGTTCTACAGCTAGTTGTTCTAAGGCTTCGGAAATGTTCATTTCGCCGTAGTCGCGGCTTTTTTCTGCCAAACTTAATGCTGTGCGCGGAAGGCGTAGTTGTTGTTTGTCAAATCGGAGAATGTTGCGATAAGAGCGATCGGGAGATACTAAATAGATAGTGCCGTTATAAAAATCCCAAACATTTTGTGATGCGTTCCATTCCCCTGATTCGGCAACAACAATTTGATTGAGATTTTCTTCGGAGCGATCGATAATTGTCAAACCTGTCATACGCTTACCATCGAATTGGTCAGCGTAAAACAAGCGTGTTAATATTCTATTCGTCGTTCCATCTTTACCCTTGACATCTCGATATTCGGGATAGAAAATATTCTGCTGTTTTAAAATTGGCTTGTCAGATTTTAGGGCGTTATTCAAAGTTGTATTTGCTTGATAGCTGGCTGCTGGTGCTATATGTTCGTTAAATACAAATGTCAGCCCGGTAACAACTAGACTTAACATCACAGCAGTCATCACCATGCGATAAACACTTACCCCACAGCCCCGCAGGGCGATAAGTTCACTTTCGCTAGAAAGACGACTATAAGTCATCAAAGTAGCTAACAAAGTGGACATAGGGAAGGCTAAAACAATAAACGTTGGCAGTTTTAAAATAAAAACTTGCAGAGCGATATCTATGGGTAGCCCAGATTCTACGATTTTTCTGACTAAGTCAAATACGGCATCAATTGTGACGCCAATTGATGAAAAAGCTCCCACCCCAAATAAAAATGGTGGTAGCAATTCGCTGGTGAGGTAGCGATCCATGATCGTAAAAGGCATCAGCGAATTGATGGTGTAATAAGATGTGAGCTTTTTGGAAATCATACGCCAATTGATTAATTAAATATTTAGAACCCAGACACAGCCAAAGATTTATAATAAATACAAAGCGCGAAAACCAAATCCCAGGCGCTGAAAAAAATGAACTCTCTGGATTAAAACTTAAGAATAAAGACTCAACAATCTCCTGGTTTTAGACTTGGAAATTATCGCCTAAATAATATTGGCGCACGAGCGGGTTATTATAAAGTTCATTAGCATTACCAAAAGCGAGAATTTGCCCCTCGCGCATGATATAGGCGCGATCGGTAATAGCCAAAGTTTCGCGGACATTGTGATCTGTTATTAAGATACCCATACCGCGATCGCGAAGTCGCGCTACAATCTGTTGAATCTCGGAAACCGCTATGGGATCGACTCCAGCAAATGGTTCATCCAAAAGCAAAAATTTTGGCCCTTCTCTACCAGCAGCTAAAGCCCTGGCTAATTCTGTGCGGCGACGTTCACCACCAGAAAGTTGAATTCCTTTACTGTTAGCTACTTTTTCCAAACGAAACTCTCGCAGTAAATTGTTGATCCGCCCTGACCATTCCCAGTGTGGTACATTGGTTTGCTCTAGTACTAAGAGTATGTTATCGCGTACCGAAAGCTGGCGAAAAACGCTTGCTTCCTGCGCCAGATAGCCAATACCTAACCTTGCCCGCTTGTGCATTGGCATTGAGGTAATATCGAGATTATCTAACCAAACTTTTCCCTGATTGGGTTTTTCTAACCCTGTAGCAATATAAAAGGTTGTTGTTTTACCTGCGCCATTCGGCCCTAATAAACCAACAACTTCTCCTTGGGCAACAGAAAGGTTAACACGATTGACAATCTGTCGCTTACCGTAGGATTTATGGATATTCTCCAAATTAATTTTCACTTTTTCAGATGCCCTTTCTCCGGAAAAACTAATTAGAACCTTTGAGATCTGGTGTCTTCGGCGCAGGTTTTGCAGATTGTCCGCCCATTTCGGAGTCCTGTACCATGTAAATAGACTCTACCTGACGGTTAGATTGGGGCAAAGCCACAAATCTTCCTTCATCTATCAGATAAGTCACTCTCTCAGCGCGGATACTATTGCCACCCTGTTGCAAAATATAGACATTGCCACTAAAGTCAATCCGGCGTTCCTTGCTAAAATATTGTGCTTGTGTTGCTGTGGCTTGTATTTGCCTTGCAGGATATAACATTTGCACGTTCCCGCGAGCTGTTACTACTTGGCTTTTAGCATCATATTCTTGAACATCAGAGCGAATTGTTAAAGGGCGATTTCCCTCAGATGTTTGTGCAGTCACGGTTTGCATTTGGGGAGGAATCACCATTGCACCCAAGAGTGTAGCGGGTAAAACTAAGTTTAAAGCCAAGCGACGGATTTGTGCTCTGGGCAATTGATAGGAGGGCATCATAACAATTTACAATTTAAAATTTCAGCTTGTATTTTAATTATCTCAACAACTTCATCCAAAGGTAAAAAATCCCATCGGGACTAATTTCAGATAAATGCTAACGCTATAGACGCTTAGCCCAAGCTTAAGGTTTCGTGTCAATTCACGCTTAGCACTAGATTTGGTGACAATAAAAGCAAGCTTTGTACTGAATAGGAAACTACCCTGCATAATTACATCCAGTCACATAGCCTTGTAATGTAATATTTTACTCTAAAATTATCTAAGTATTTATTATTTTTACTAAACACTAGTATAAATACGTAATATGTAGTGCGAGAATGCGATCGCCTCCCTTCCACCTATATCAGTCCACTATGCGATCGCCAATAACTAACAATCACCAATAATCACCAACAATCACCCTAATTTCCCACACATCATTGTTTTGTGCCGCTTTCTACTGTATCAAACTGAGATTAAATTTAGCCGCATCAGCAGAATTTACGTGATCGCGCGATAGTCACACTTCAACTTCATTTGTCATCATGTAGTGAATAAATATTCAAGTAACTTGAATTACATATTAAGCTTAGCCAACTCATGCTTTAATCCATCAGTACATTTGCGGGATGAAGGATGAAATTACTCAGTCATAGACTAAGTTCGGCAGATTTAATGGGTAATTTAGCTTACATAAATAATTGGTGATTTGATGATGATTTTACTTTGTAATTGGCTCCGCGATCCAGTGCTAAAAATTTCTCAGGTATAGTGCAATTAATTTTGAATTGAAAGCGACCAATAAGGTAATTGGCGTAGATATTTTATTTTTTTTGGATGTTTTGATTTATGTACCCATTGATGTGCATGAATCAAAACAACTGAAACTTGGCGTGCATACCGCATTTATCAATATAATTGGCTGATTTTTTAAATTTTTCGGTTTTTTTATCCCGAACGTCTTACACCAAAACAATTTTTCAATTAATAACTAATGCTTGAGTTTCCTATCTGGAAACCAATTTGACTATGTTTAACAATACACAAATACACATTGATTCTCCTATGGGAGAGTTAAATCATGCTGGGAATTTTTTAGATAACTATGATCTAAATTCTTTACCAGCAGATTCCCAAATATCTACATCACAGCAACTTTTGGCATTAGCTGGTGAAACTCTTATCCAAGCATGGCAACATCAAATTAATCCAGACAAAGCATTAGTTTATGCGGCTGGCAGTATTTTTAAAAGTAACTTTACGGCTAATGCTGAAATTGCTTTTGGAGAATCTTTTGATATTCATAAAGCACAAGCATTAGGTGCGGACATTTTAGGTGGAAATTATGGTGTATTACCAGAGCTAAAATTCCTCTCTCGTGAAGAAATGAATGGTGCATTAGGTGCCTATAGTCAAAGTACAAATACCATTTATATTAATAGAGATTTTCTCATCCAAAATCTAGATAATCCAATCGCTATTGGTAAAGTTTTGGTTGAAGAAGAAACACACTTTATCGATGCTTATGTTAGTCATATTGACTCGCCTGGTGATGAAGGCGAAATATTAACAGAATTGATTTTTGGTAATCCACTGACTGTAGAACGGATGAATCAGCTTCGTGCTGAAGATGATACCACTACCATTTTTTTTGATGGTCAATCCCTTAAAGTTGAACAACGAGTCAATAAAGATGACTTCAACGGTGATGAGATCTCAGATATTTTATTCCGCAATGGGACGAGTATTGATACCTGGTTAGTTAATGGTAATGCTCAAGTGACAGCCGCAATTAGGATGGGAAATGCTGCTGTTGATTGGCAAATTCAAGGTGTAGCTGATTTCAACGGTGATGGGATATCAGATATTTTATTTCGGAACGGGACAAGTATCGATGTCTGGTTAGTTAACGGTAATGCTCAGGTGACAGCAGCAATCAGGATGGGAAATGTTCCTGTTGATTGGCAAATTCAAGGTGTAGCTGATTTTAACGGTAATGATGTCCCAGATATTTTGTTCCGCAATGGGACGAATATCAATGTCTGCTTAGTCAATAGTGATGTTCAACTGACAACAGCAATCAGGATGGGAAATGTTGCTGTTGATTGGCAAATTCAAGGTATTGCTGATTTTAACGGTAATGGCGTATCAGATATTTTGTTCCGCAATGGGACGAATATCGATGTCTGCTTAGTCAATAGCGATTTTCAACTGACAGCACCAATCAGGATGGGAAATGCTGCTGTTGATTGGCAAATTCAAGGTATTGCTGATTTTAACGGTAATGGCGTATCAGATATTTTGTTCCGCAATGGGACGAATATCGATGTCTGCTTAGTCAATAGCGATTTTCAACTGACAGCACCAATCAGGATGGGAAATGCTGCTGTTGATTGGCAAATTCAAGGTATTGCTGATTTTAACGGTAATGGCGTATCAGATATTTTGTTCCGCAATGGGACGAATATCGATGTCTGCTTAGTCAATAGCGATGTTCAACTGACAGCACCAATCAGGATGGGAAATGCTGCTGTTGATTGGCAAATTCAAGGTGTAGTTGATTTCAACGGTAATGCTGTATCAAATATTTTGTTCCGCAATGGGACGAATATCGATGTCTACTTAGTGAATAGTGATGTTCAAGTTACAGCAGTAAAGAGGGTGGGAAATGCTGCTGTTGATTGGCAAATTCAAGGTGTAGCCGATTTCAACGGTAATGGCTTATCAGATATTCTGTTCCGCAATGATACTAATATCGATGTTTGGTTAGTTAATGGTAATGCTCAACTAACAGCAGCAATTAGGATGGGAAATGTTCCTGTTGATTGGCAAATTCAAGGTGTAGCTGATTTTAACGGTAATGGCGTATCAGATATTTTGTTCCGCAATGGGACGAATATCGATGTCTACTTAGTCAATAGCTATGTTCAACTGACAGCACCAATCAGGATGGGAAATGCTCCTGTTGATTGGCAAATTCAAGGTGTAGCTGATTTTAATGGCGATGGGATATCAGATATTTTGTTCCGTCATGGGACTAATCTCGATGTTTGGTTAGTTAATGGTAATGCTCAAGTTGCAGCAGTAAAGAGGGTGGGAAATGCTGCTATTGATTGGCAAATTCAAGGTGTAGCTGATTTCAACGGTGATGGGATATCAGATATTGTGTTCCGCAATGATACTAATATCGATGTCTGGTTAGTTAATGGTAATACTCAAGTTACTGCTGTAAAGAGGGTGAGAAATGCTGCTGTTGATTGGCAAATTCAAGGTGTAGCTGATTTCAACGGCGATGGGATCTCAGATATTTTGTTGCGTAATGATACTAACTTAGATGTCTGGTTAGTTAATGATAATGTTCAAGCGACAGCACCAGTGAGCGCCGGAAATGCGCCTGTTGATTGGCAAATTCAACTAAGTCCCGTGAGTCTGACAGCACCTCTAGGTTTGATGACTACTTCTCAGAAGCTAACAACATTGATTAATGGACAGTTGAATGGTCTATCTTTTGATATGGATGGCTATTATGGCGCTCAATGTTGGGATTTAGTTGCTTACGCAACTGGTAACACTACGTCAACCTATAATTGGAAACGAGGCGCTAATGTGATGGAAAATGGCAATGTGGCTGTGGGTACCGCCATTGCAACTTTCCTCGGCCCAAATAATACTTATGACACCCCTCCAGATTATAGTCGCCAGCACACTGCAATCTTTGCGGGCTATGGAGTTGAGTATGGAGTATCTGGTTTCTATGTATGGGATCAGAATTGGAATTGGAAGCAATATGTCCAGAAACACTTTATTCGCACTAATAGCTCAGGAACTAACGATGCAGATAATTATTATATTGTTCAAGTTTAAAAATATATAGCTATGTATTGAAGTTAAGCGATCGCTTGGGGAATTGGGTATCATTGGTAGCTTCTTCCCCATGCCAAAAATAAAGATATCTGTTTAGATTACGAAATTTATGTTTAGGATTGTGAATCTTATATGATAGCAATCCTATTTGCCTTTGCTCCTGGGTCAATAGTCGTTTTTTCTGAGTATTTACTGATAGTATGTGCTTGGAGAGACTACTTATTTAGTTATTTACGTAGATATGCTAACGATCGGTAATTATCCGGACTTGCGATCGCAAATCATGTGGGAAGGTTATATCTATGGCATAAAAGTTTATTCTTTAAGTCAGCAAAGCAATTTTCCAGCAAGGTGGAAATGTGAGGGCGGAATATGTTCTATTTAATCTATGCTCCCAACACTAATCAAGAAAAAGCTCATCAGTTGATGTTTGGAGTCAACACGATCGGACGTTCTACCGATAATACGCTCGCGATCGCAGATGAGAGCCTATCCCGTTACCACGCCGAGATTACAGTCACCAATGAGCGAATCGTCATTAAGGATCTGCAAAGTCTTAACCACACTTTCGTGAATAAGGTAAAAATCGATCAGTGCGAACTAAAAAATGGAGACTTGATTAATTGTGGAAATGTAGAGTTAAAGTTTGTTCAGAAAGTCAATAACACGCCCCAAACTACTAAGAATCCTAATTTACTGCCAGAACCGTTAGGTGAAGAAGATTATGAAGTAACTCCTATCTCAGAAACCATTATCAAGCAATTCTCTACTGAACCAAGTAGCTTTAAAATTCAGGACTTACTAGATAATCCAGGCAGAAGTGATTCACTGCTGAGATTACCACAAAGGGCTAGTAATCAACGAACAGTAGACAAGTTAAAAATTCTTTTAGAGGTAAGTAAACAGCTTTCATCTCCTGAAGAACCCGATCGATTGTTAGCAAAAATTCTCGATCTATTATTCGAGATTATGAATGTAGACCGAGCAGTTATCTTAATGGTAAATGAAACTACCAAAAAACTTGATGCCCGCGCCGTTAAATTAGGTGTAGGAATTCCTCAGGATAATCAATTTTATAGTAAAAATATTACCAATTATGTTTATAAAAATGGCCAAGCAATTTTAACTACTGATGCTTGCTTGGATAATCGGTTTCATGATTCGGAATCTATATTTGTCCAAACTATTCGGGCTTCAATTTGTATTCCTCTCAAACCCAGAGAAGAGGTGATTGGAGTATTGTACGTCGATAATTTGTCCATGTGTGATGTTTATTCGGATGAAGATGTAGAGTTTGTCACTGCTTTAGCGAACCAAGCGGCGATCGCTATTGACAACGCTAATCTCTACAATAAAATGCAAGCCGAAGCAGTAATACGGAATAAATTAGAGCGTTTCTTTCCCGAAGCTGTGAGAAAAAAGCTCAGAGAAGAAGGAAACCTGGGTATTGTCGATACAGAAGTCACAGCTTTATTTGCTGATATTAGTAATTTTACAAAAATGTCTTCTACTATGCAACCGCGTCAAGTGATTGCAATGCTTAATGAGTACTTTGAAGTGATGGTGGAGGAGATTGTTTTTCGCTATGAAGGTACTTTAGAAAAGTATATTGGCGATGCTTTATTTGCAATTTGGGGTGCGCCTTATCGCAAGCTAGACGATCCAGAAAGAGCCATACAAGCAGCTATTGATATGCAGTGGGCTGTGCTGCGACTCAATCAAAAGTGGGTGCAGCAAGGTAAACAACCGATTCAAATTCATATTGGATTGAATACAGGAAAGGTTGCTGCTGGTAATATTGGTTCAGAAAAATTAATTCAATACGCTACTATTGGGGACACAACAAATGTCACTAGTAGAATCTGTAATGTTGCCCAAGCTGGTGAAATAGTCATATCTCAAACTACATTCGAGCGACTCCGGGCGCTAAATTTACCTTTAGAAAAAATGCCATTAGTACAAGTTAAAGGACAAGATAAGCCTTTACAACTTTATCGGCTAATGTGGAATTTACTGCCATCAAAATTATCTCAAGTAGAAGATTTAGAAAAATCAGTACTTTTATAGAAAAATCTATCGTCAGTTTCCCAAACTAAATGCTAAAGATTGTAAGCATAAATGTAGTTATATCGTCTGCGGTAGTGGCTTTAAATAGTAATTGGGGTAATTTTGAAACAAAATTTAATTTGCAAAAACAACAGTCACTACCAGTTTCCCAAATTCAATTACTACAAAAATCTATGATGCCGAAAGCTGCTTTAGAAAGATTATTAACTACTGAACCAGTACAAGCTGATTGGTTTAGTTCTGAGTTTTTAGCTCATGTGCCTATCTCTCAGATTGAGCAAATTATCTCTAGTTTAAAACAAGGATTAGGCGATTATCAAAAAGTAGAAGAACAAGGTAAAAATTACAGAGTTGTGTTTGCGCGTGGTTATGTACCGACGCAAATCTCTCTCGATAGCAATGGTAAAATTGCCATGCTATTTTTTCAACCGCCCGTAGCTAAATCCCAAGATTTAAAAGCAGCGATCGCCGAATTGAAAACTTTACCGGGTAAGGTGAGTTTTCTGGTTCTGGAAGGGAGAACAGAACGAGCTGCGTTAAATGCTGATACCCCTTTGGCTGTGGGTTCGGCGTTTAAGTTGGCAGTTCTGCAAACGCTGAAATCACAAATTGCTGCCAAAGAGCGATCGTGGGGGGATGTTGTAGAGTTAAAATCAGAATGGAAAACTCTACCTTCTGGGATTTTACAAACCTGGCCGGATGGTTCGCTGTTAACTTTGCAGACATTATCAGCTTTGATGATTTCTCAAAGTGATAACACCGCCACGGATGCTTTAATTAATATTATTGGACGACCGATAATAGAAAAGATTACACCCCGCAACGTTCCCTTCTTAACTACCCGTGAATTGTTTATCCTCAAAAGTGCGAAGAACCAAGAGTTACTAAAACGCTATCGTAATAGTAATTTAGAACAAAAACGCGAAATTTTACAATCCCTGAATCAACAGTCCTTACCTGATGTCAGTGAATTTACTGGAAACCCAGTAGCTTTAGATATTGAGTGGTTTTTTACGGCGCGAGAACTTTGTAGTTTGATAGAGCAAGTTGCTGATTTACCGTTAATGAGTATCAATCCTGGGGTAGCGAATGCGGGAGATTGGGAACGAGTGGCTTTTAAAGGTGGTTCGGAATCAGGGGTGCTAAATTTGACAACTTGGCTCAAAGCGAAGAATGGCAAACAATATTGTGTTGTGGGAACCTGGAATCATGACGCACCTTTAGAACAATCTCGGTTTATGACAATATATAGTAGTGCGATCGCGGGTTTAAAAAACTAACTGCTAAGGATTATATTCAAATTCACTGGTGGAACGAACGCCAATCCAATCACCGGGTGGGGTTTTTCCGACTTCGTAGGTGTAACCCATATCCCAAAAACTGATATTGTAGAGAGTGCGATGTTTTAAACACTGGTTCATAAATTGGCTGAGTTTGCGGCTATTGTAGGCATCACTAGCATACTCAACTGTTGGCTTTTCTATTACTACCATTGCTGCGGCTTGCAATGCAAGTTCAATGGCAGATATTTTAGTTTTAGCGTATGCACCTACAAGGTGATGTTCATAAGTATAGTTATATCCGCCGTGATAGTAGCCGTAAATGGTAATTGGCGTGAGATGATCGAGAAATGATTGAATTTCGGTTATTAAACTTTCATCGGCTAAAGTTACTGATTTTTCACGGAAAATTTTCGTTGTGGGTGGGTTTGTTTTACGGCGATTATAGCTGACTTGATCGGGAACAGTAGGCGCAAGACATAACCAGTTATTATTTTTAGTTTCAGCTACTAATATTGATACAGAAAAATCAGGGTGTCTCCATTCAAAACTTTGATGGGTTGATTTGGGGATAGATAAACTATAAGCTTGCAAATTTTGACAATTTTTAGTCAGGATATGCTGAATTTTTTGATAATATTCTTGGCGTTCAGCAGCAATAGTTTCATTCCAGTTATTGTTTTTGCGTTCGGAACGAGTAGGAGCATACTCACCATATTCTTTTTGATTTGTAGGCGTTCCCCATTCCTCAATATTTTGCCAATGTTCAAAAGCTAGTTCTATGTCTGTTAGGCTGACAAATCTTTGAGAAATCATCAAATTCCATAGGTTAAATTCTCCTTGGTAGATAGTTTCCCAAATAAAAGCATTAGAACAGAGGATTTCTAATGTACCGAGCAATTTTTCTGTTTCAGCGTTCATAGTGATTTGGCGTAATTGTAATATTCAAAACTATGGATTATACACAAATTCGCTTTCTATGTATAAACCAGCCCAATCGCCTCCTGAAGTTTCGCCAATAATATAGATATTCTCCTGAGTCCAAAAGCTAAATCTGTACATCATTACTTCTGCAAAAGTATGATGCAAAAATTTGTTTAATTTATCGTATTTTGCATATTTTGCCTCTAAATTGTTAGCCCACCTTGGCAAGTATTCTTTCTCAGAAAAAAACTTATGAAATATGCCAATTTCTAACATTTCCGAAGCTTGTAGAGCCTGTGCCATTGCTGCTTCTTTTGTCTCAGCCGCACCATAGACGATTTGATAATCGTAATTATAGTAATATCCACCACCAATATCTCCTGCTAAATGAATGGTTCCTAGTTCTGATGTGATGGCTTGAAGTTGTGAGACTATATTGAGTGTATTATCTCCTAATGCTTGAGGAGAGATATGATGAATCATGGGAGAACGAGAAAGTTCTTCTTGTGGAATTTTAGTTTCTTTGTAAAGGGTATGAAAAACAGCAATCCAGTTTCCATCTGTAGTTTTACCAACAATCAAACCAACTAAATTATTCTCTGGGAAGTACGAGGAAGTCTTAACATTAAAAGATTGTAAGTCTTGTAAATTCTGAATTAGTAATTGAGATAATATTTCTATTTTATTAGCCCAGGCAGTTTTCTCAATTGAATTTAAAGAAAAACTATTAAAATTACTTGCATAATCCATTGTCTGCCAATTTTTAATTGTGGCATCAATATCTGTAAGTTTTAACCAGCCTTTCTCAAGGCTGAGATTAAGTATATTAAATTCACCATTTTGGGATAACTCCCAAACAAAAGGAGAAATATCTCCACCAGCTTCATGTCCAGGTAACGTAAAGCCTGATTGAGGCTCGATGATAACTTGTAGTGTTGCTAGAATTTGCTCTGTTTTTGGTTGCATAATTTCAGAGATTAGATGAATAAATTACGCTTTTCATCAATTACAAGTTGAAAAGCTTCTCGAACTTTAGCAAGTGTAAAATCACTGTATGGCATCTGCAACATCCTTAATTATTCACAACTAAACTTTAGCTGCTACACGAACAATGCGATTACTATCTTGCGCAAGTTGTTGGCGTAATTCTGCTGGAGTTGCGGGGTTATCTGCAACTGCGTAGCGTTCTAGCCAAGATTGAGATTGTGCTGCTTGTGTTAATATTTCTGGGGGAGTTAGGGGATGGAGTAAGGTTACTAAGCGAACAAAGGCGTTTTCGGAATTCGCATATTCTGCAAGTATGGTTGTAATGTCGTCGCTGCTGGGGTTGTAAATGCGGCTGATTCCGCGTAAGGTAGTGCTGACACTTTGTTGATTGTTGGGTTGAATCACAAAATCGCGCAGTGTTTGTTTGATAGCCGCAGGGGTATGAGGATGAAGTGCAACAGCACGCCGAATTTCGATTTTTTCATCAACTGCTAGTTGTGTCAGGATTGTGTCTGGTGAATTTGGATTATTAGCAATGACTACGCGAACAAATGCTTCTTCATCTTGTGCTAATTGTTCTAAAATCTGTACAGGTAAATTGCGATGATTCGCAACATTTGCACGGACAACTTGATCTATATCGCTGGCTAATATTTCCAGAATATTCACAGGAGTATTTGAGTTAGCAGCAACTAACTGACGTACTTTAACTTCTGCATGGTTAGCAAGCTGTAGCCAAATTTCTGGTGTAATGTGGGGATGATTGGCGATCGCACTACAAACATTAGGATGAGAATTTTGCGCCAGTCGAGTTAAAAATTCAGCGCTAAGGCTGTGATTGCACGCTAGGTTAGTTAACACAGACTCATTTGACATCGCCATGAGTCGTTCAACAATTGTTGGTGGGAGATTTGCTTGCGCTGCTATTCGCAGATAAACCTGTTGTAGGTTACTTTCCATCAAGAATTCTAACAGGTTGGGGGGAATTTCCCGGCGATCGCAAATTGCATAACAAATTTGTTCGTAGTCTTGATTTTTTGTATCTGTAAACCTTAATAGCAGTCTTTCGAGGAATTGGGGGGGAGTGTCAGCACGACGCGCGATCGCCCACAAAACGGGGCTATAATCATCATTAATTAAGGGTTCTAAGGCAAAAATCGGGGTATTAGGATGAGCCGCTACAGCCGAACGAATCCATGAAGTTTGGTAGTTAGCTAATTTTACCAATATTTCCGCAGGCATTTCGGAATTTCGCGGCTTGAGTAGTTCTTGCAAAGCTTTATCTCGAAATCGGAAGTCCATTTTTAAAGTATTTTCTACAGCTTTTGCTAAAGCTTTAGCAGGTGTTTTCCCATTCCAAGGATTAACAACGCCTTTCTCTACCCCCAAAAATTCTAAAATATCCACAGGTGTATTCGGGTTACGCGCCAATGCTTCTCAAACTTCTTTATTAGAGTCATTAGCCAGATTTCTCAATAATTCCTCTGGGGTGTCAGTATTAGCAGCAACCTGCGCTCTAATTTGTGCTGATTCATCATTAGCTAAACGTTGGAGTACTTCTACAGAAGTTTGTTTATGCAGTCGCTTCCTGGCTAAACCTGCGCGAACATTTAAACTAGAGTCTTGTGTCAACTCTAATAAATTGCTAAGTGGTAAATTAGCATTTTCTGCTACTACAGAACGCACAGTTTCATCTGCGTCTTTGGCGAGTTGCTGTAATACTTGAATTGGAGTTTTATGGCTACGTGCGGCGGTAATTTTCGCATTGCGATCGCCTTTTTCTAACACCTGCGCTAAAGCATAAGGACTATCAGCACGACGCGCCATTAATTGATGCGCTTCCGTAATTTCTTGTTCTTCCTCCATTGCTAATAATATCCGATGGCGTTCTCTTGCAGGCAAATGAGGATTTTTGATGACATTCTCTCGAATATTGGCAACATTATTATTTGTCTTTTCTAGAGGTTGTTTAACAAGTTGCAGTAAAATATTAATCGGCGTACCAGGATTTTCAGCTACCCAATTTCGTGTAGCATTATTAGTATCTTGAGCTAATTCTGCTAATGCACTAGCAGGTGCATGAGGATTGCGAGAAACTGCTTGACGACCGACACCAGGACGAGTCATTAATTGGTTTATAATTTCTGGTGGAGTATTGGGATTTCTGGCAATTGTTTCTGGAATATCGTTCCAATTTGTTGAGAGAAGTTGCTGAAAATACTCTTTGCGTTCGGCTTCGGGAACTTGCAGATTATAAGCTAAAGCCATCCGCATATCGCAATCATTTTCGTAAGAATTTAACTTTTCGAGAGGACGAGTGAGTTGCTTTTGCAATTTTTCTCGTAAAGGTACTGGTAGACTAGGATTACCCACTAAGGCTACAGCAACAGTGCGATCGTCTTTTACCACATCTACCAGCGTGTCAGGAATTTCTAAGATATTAGTGATAATTTTTTGTCGTTCTGACTCTGATATAGTTGGCAGAAATTGTTTCCATTCCTCGTTTACCTGTTCGTAAAAACTTTTATCTTGGCGGTATCTTCCCTTTAAATCGCCAACATAAGTATAATTTTCTAGTAATGTTGTCCATTGATAACTTTCAATTAAATTAAACCATTCCTCAACATCAATTGATATTTGATATGGAGTCAGAATTTTTCTGATTGCATCCATACAGAAATCAGCCACAGATTCTCTGTTATCTGCTTCTGGATTTCTAGTTAAAAGGCGGCGGAGTTTGAAGCGGAATTTATTTTGAGGTGATTCCTGTTCAACTATCTGTTCTAAAATCGCCACAGGTGTTTGCGCATCTGCGGCGATTAACTTGAGAACATCCCTTTCTCCGGCTTTGACTAACTCCTCTAGTAACTCAATTTTTTTCGCTGGATCAATCAGAGAATTTTGGGCAATTGCTAGCTTAATATATGGATGGGGATATTGAATTAAATGTTCTAAAATTTCCACCGAAACTTGGGGATGTTTGGCAACATCAACCAAAAACCTAATATCATCTCTAATCCATTTCTCAAAAACTTCTGGTAATGGTAGATGCGTATGCTTTGCTCGTTTCGCTACGATTAAAGCCTCTAAATCAACATTCGCTAATTCAGCTAAAATCCATGTAGGTGTATGCGGTTGTCGCAAAAATAAATAATTATCTCTTACCCCTTCATTAAATAATCTTTCTAAAATACTAGTTGGTAAATTTTCTCGTCTTTTTAAAAGCTGCTGCTGAGTGGTAAATAATTGATGTAATATCTCTTCCGTTGCATTGAGATGTTCTGTTACAGTTGCTTGGATTGTTTGATTTTGATGTTGCGCTAGTACAGCTAACACAGGTGCGGGTGTTTCTGGATTCTTCGCCACTGCTAACTGAATTTTATATACACTATCTCCAGCCAACTGCATGAAAGTTTCTGCTGTCGCACAAGGATTTTGCGCCACCGCCAAGCGAATCCAAGCCCAACGGCTTTGTGCTAACATTGCTAATTGTTCTGCATCGGTATTCCAGTCAGATGCAACGGTATATTGTCCTTCCACTAGTTCAATTAATGATGGTGGACAACTGGGGTTAAACTTTACTGCTAACCTAATAGGTAATTCTAAATCCCCTGCTAACTGCTCTAATACTGCTAAGGGTGTTTCTGGTGATTCTGCAACTTGTAAGCGTGGTTCTAAAGTTGGTTCCTGCGCCAAGCGTTCGAGTAATTGTAAGCGATATTTTAAGGGTATATGGGGATTACGCAACCCAGGAATGAGCTTTTCTGCGGGAACCCACTCGCTGAAAAAGCATGGCGGTACAGTTCCCAATTTGAGCAATTCTACAGCCAATCGGTCATTTTGCCCTAGTTCCTGTTGTTGCAGTATTGCATCTACCGCTTTTTGCCAATTGTCTGTGATTTCTCCCGCATAATTTACGTGTAAACTGGCGGCTTGTGATACTTGACTGTCAGTGCTATTAACTAAGACTTCTAAAAGCGATCGCGGTGTTTCAATGTAGTTTGCAACAGCTAATTGCAATTCTGTTGGCTGCTGTAATAACTGTTCTGGTGTATCCAAAAATGCTTGTAAATCGGCGGCGCTAACTGGCTGAAGAGGTTGCATCACCATAAAACCTAATAACTTAGTACATTTGTATCATAAAAATAACTGTAGGTAAACTATACTTACAGTTTTTATGCCTATCTTCATAATTCCCAGAACTGTCACATCAACGACAGAATTCGACTTTGACATATTAAAGTTGCGATTTGAAAATCAACGCTGATTTTCTCAGGAGAAAATGGAAGAATGTAAAGGTTAACTGGCTCAGGAAACGTCTCTCAAGAGAGTTGATGGTGTTGTTGTGATTGGAATAGTCATTGTTTCTCACAGTAAACAACTCGCGCTTGGTGTACAGGAACTAGCAGCGCAAATGGTTCAGGGTAAAGTCCCGTTAGCGATCGCAGCTGGAATTGACGATCCAGAAAATCCTTTGGGTACAGATCCCATGCAAGTTTATCAGGCGATCGCTTCTATCTTCAACGATGATGGTGTTTTAGTGTTAATGGATTTGGGTAGCGCTGTGATGAGTGCAGAAATGGCGCTAGATTTCCTTAACCCGCAACAACGCCAAAAAGTCCATTTATGTGCAGCACCACTGGTTGAAGGTGCGATCGCAGCTGTAGTTGCCGCCGCCGCAGGTCATAATATTCAGCAAGTGATAACTGAAACAGAGTCAGCTTTAGTAGCAAAACATACTTTGCTCGGCATAGACAGCAGCCCTGCATCGGTTATTTCTACATCTGACGCAGAATCGCCTAGCAAAGAAATTCGCCTCACAGTTAACAATCGCTTGGGTTTACACGCCCGCCCAGCCGCGCAATTTGTCACCACCGCCGCCCAATTTCAAGCGCAAATTAAAGTAAGGAATGTTACTAGAGGTACAGATGCCGTTAGAGGTGACAGTATCAACCAAGTCGCCACTTTAGGAGTGCGTCAAGGACATGAATTAGTAATTACGGCTACTGGTATCGATGCTGATGCTGCCTTAGCTGCTTTGGAAGTATTAATTAATAATAACTTTGGTGAAGATGATAGTACATTTACGCCGCCAATTGTTGAGTCAATAGAAGTTAGCCCCGCTTCTGCTGGCGAACTATCGGGAATTCCGGCTTCACCGGGAGTTGCGATCGCGCCTGTCGTCCATTATCAACTACCTGCCATCACTGCTACACAATATCACGTAGAAGATACAGAATCAGAGTGGCAAAGGTTACAAATAGCTATCGCCACCGCCCAACAGCAAATTCAGACATTGTTTTCCCACGCTTCCTTGCAAATTGGTGATACAGAAGCGGCGATTTTTGTCGCCCATCTATTGTTTTTAGAAGATCCGGTACTTTTAGAAGCAGTGCGATCGCGCATTTATGACCATCATCTCAACGCCGAAGCCGCTTGGCAAGCTGTTGTTGATGAAGTCGCTTCTAGCTACCATCAATTAGAAGATGCTTATTTACAAGAACGAGTCGAAGATGTGGTTGATGTCGGACAAAGGGTACTGCGCTTACTCACCGGCGCATCAGCCAGTGCTTTAGAATTGACAGAACCAGCGATATTAGTCGCCAGCGATTTAACACCCTCAGATACCATTGGCTTAGATCCCAGCAAAGTATTAGGAATTTGTACCACATCAGGTAGCGCCACATCTCACAGTGCAATTATCGCCCGCACATTAGGTATTCCGGCGGTTTTGGGCGTAGATGCAGGTATATTGTATCTGGAAGATGGCACAATTATGGCGCTTGATGGCGGCAGTGGTAAAGCGTGGGTAGAGCCAGAAGCAGATATTTTGAGTATATTAGAAGCGAAGCGAGAAGCTTGGCAAACTGCACAACAGGAAGCGCTAGCCAAAGCACATCAACCAGCAATTACGCGCGATGGTAAGCAAGTCAGTGTCTTTGCTAACATCGGTAGCATAGCTGATGTTCAAGTGGCTTTAGCTAGCGGTGCTGAAGGAGTAGGACTACTGCGTACAGAGTTCCTGTATTTAGGTAGGACAAGTGCTCCCACGGAAGAGGAGCAATTAGCAGTATACCAAGCGATCGCCCAAGTTTTAGATCAAAAGCCATTAATTATCCGGACTTTAGATGTTGGCGGGGATAAACCGCTACCTTATATTCAAGGCGTACCGGAGACAAACCCCTTTTTAGGTTGTCGGGGAATTCGCTTCTGTTTGGAACATCCCGACATATTTACAACTCAATTGCGGGCGATTTTACGGGCTAGTACGGGACACAATATTAAAATTATGCTGCCGATGATTGCCAGTATCACCGAAGTTAGGGCAGCTAAGGACATTTTAAATGAAGTGCAACGGGAACTCAGACAAGCAGAGATTCCCTTTGATGGCAATATTAAACTAGGTATCATGATTGAAGTACCAGCAGCCGTGGCGATCGCGGATCAATTAGCAGCTGAGGTAGACTTTTTTAGTATCGGCACCAACGACTTAAGTCAGTATGTCATGGCAGGCGATCGCAATAACCCCCGCGTTGCTAATTTAACCGATGCATTACACCCTGCGGTACTGCGGATGATTCAGCGCACAGTGAAAGTCGCTCATGAGGCAGGAATTTGGGTAGGATTATGTGGTGAACTTGCAGCCGAACCCGCCGCCACAGCGATTTTATTGGGATTAGGATTAGATGAATTGAGCGTCAATCCCCAAGCCATCCCCATTTTAAAACAAGCGATCGCGCAATCAAGTATGAGCCAAAATCAGGCGATCGCTGCTTCCGCATTACAATTAGATTCTGCCGAACAAGTCAGACAACTTACGGCTTAATTGTTGATGGTTGACTGTTGACTGCGCTGCGCCTGTCGTTCGCAAAGCGTCTCGAAGAGAAGTATTGACGGTTGACTGAGATAATTCTGTCTTTAAGCAGAAGATTTTTCATTACATCTCCGCTACAGTCTACACAAAGATAGATTTTACCAATTTAAAAAAATAATGAGACAGCTTAATCTGTAAGGGTGGGGTTTCCTCGCCCTTAACTTAACGAAAATCTATAATCTCACACTCATTAATTAAATCGGTATTATTTGAATATAGACTGACAATTGATTTGCCCTAGCAACTAGCACAAACATAGTTGCTAATATTTAATGCTTAAGTTTTCGTAAAAATTTCATTGCCTAAAATTTGACTTTATTTATAAGTACGGGGGTACAAATTTCGTGTCTTCGTCAAATACTGTTTTAGACAAACAACCACCAACTCAAACTTCGCCTAATATTGAGTTTTTAAAAGAAGTAGGTCAAGTAGCTGGTGTAACTCTTTTATCAATAACAATGCTAGCTAGTTCGGTAATGGCTGGCGGATTAGTCGGTTTAGCTGTAAGTTTTCGCAATTTACCAGATGTACGACAACTCAGAAGTTTCGCACCAGCAGAAACAACTTATATTTATGACATTAAAGGCAAACTATTAACAGCTATACATGGAGAAGCTAACAGAAAAATTGTCCCACTAAATCAAATTTCGCCGAATTTAAAACGCGCAGTCTTAGCTAGTGAAGACAGTCATTTCTATCATCATCATGGTGTTAATCCGGCTGCGGTTGGGCGTGCAGCAATAGTTAACTTGACAGCCGGCGGTGTGCGCGAAGGTGGTTCGACAATCACCATGCAATTGGTGAAGAATATATTCCTTACTAAAAAACGCGCCTTTACTCGCAAAATTGCTGAAGCAGTATTAGCAGTTCGCCTAGAGCAAATTATTAGTAAAGACCAAATTTTAGAAATGTACCTCAATCAAGTTTATTGGGGACATAATAACTACGGCGTACAAACCGCAGCCCGGACTTATTTTAATAAATCAGCAGCCAATTTGACTCTAGGCGAATCCGCAATGATGGCGGGTTTAATTCAAGCGCCGGAAGAATTCAGCCCCTTTGTCAATATGAAATTGGCGAAACAAAAACAAAAAGAAGTTCTGGGGCGAATGTTAGATCTGAAATGGATTAGCCAGCAAGAATATAATGCAGCTCTCCAAGAACAAATTAAACTTGGTCAAATCCGTTCATTTCAAGGTAGTGCTTTGCCTTATGTCACTAATACCGTAGCCCAGGAAATTATTAGAAAATTTGGGCGCGAGGCATTAATTAAAGGCGGAATGCGGGTACAAACTACAATAGATGCTAACTTCCAATTAATGGCTGAAGCAACTATTAAAAAATGGCATAAAACTCTTTTAGGAAGAGGATTATATAAAAATCAAATGGCTTTAGTTGCCATCGATCCGCGCACCCATTTTATTAAAGCATTAGTTGGGGGAGTAGATTCTAAAGCTGGGGAATTTAACCGCGCTACCCAAGCGTTACGTCAACCTGGTTCTGCTTTTAAACCATTTGTTTACTACACCGCCTTTGCTAGCGGGAAATTTACACCTAATAGTACAGTAATTGATTCTCCTGTCAGCTATCGCGATGGTGATGGGTGGTACTATCCCCGCAACTATGATGGCGGATTTATGGGCGCAATGCCAATTCGTACCGCTTTAGCATTATCTCGCAATGTGCCGGCGATTAAAATTGGTAAAGCTGTAGGGATGAATAGAGTTATTGACACCTGCCATACTTTAGGAATTAATAGTCCAATGGTAGCGGTGAGTTCTTTACCATTAGGCGCGATTGGTGTCACACCGCTAGAAATGGCTAGTGCTTATGCCACATTTGCTAATTATGGTTGGCGATCGCCTGCAACGGCAATCATGAGAATTACTGATAGTAGCGGTAATGTATTGTTAGATAATACACCTAAACCCCAGCAAGTGCTTGACCCTTGGGCATCAGCCGCGATGTTAGATGTTATGCAATCAGCAGTAACTGAAGGAACAGGTAAAGGTGCTGCAATCGGTAGGCCTGTTGCAGGTAAAACAGGTACCACTTCCGCAGAAAAAGATATATGGTTTATTGGTACTGTACCCCAATTAACAACTGCAATTTGGGTAGGTAGAGATGATAACAAACAATTAGCCAGTGGTGCCACAGGTGGGGGAATGGTGACTCCTGTTTGGCGCGATTTTATGGAACAGGCGCTGAAGGATGTACCAGTGATGAAATTTAAACCGCCTTCAGAATTTCCGCGACCTAAGGCAAATTAATATCAATTCACCCGAATTAACGCCCGCAGGAACCAGTAGCCTGGGGCTAACATTACCAAGCCCACCTCTGTGGGCTTTGTGTAATTAGCCGCACTCTTTGAGGGTGACGGCGGTATTACGGTATAAGCCAATACCGTAATGCTCAAGATTTCATCCACAAGGGGATGGAGTTTTTCATCTCCAAGATAAATTAAGGTAGAACCAAGTTTTAATTTTCTGGCACCATCTTTTGACTAGAGGTTGGGAAGTGGATGCAGTTCGTGATGATGTTGACCACTTTGCAGATGAGTATGTAAAGGAAGTTTTGCCACCGTTGAAATCTTGTTCTAACTGTGCAGCTTTATTTAAATCTGAGGTAGCTCGATGTTCGTATCCTAGTTGAGAGCAAACTAACCCGCGGTATTTGTAGGCATCAATATAGCGAGGATTAAGGCGAATTGCTCTAGTAAAATCCGCGATCGCATCTTGATATCTCCCTTGACTAGCGTTTTGTACTCCCAAGTTGTAAAAAGTCTCTGCGTTCCAGGTATTTACAGATACTTTGGGGGGATTTTTCGCTGAAGATGGCGATCGCGGTTGAGGATTTGTGGGTAGCTGTTGAGACTTAAGATGGTTATAAGCTACGTTGATTTTTTTGATTTTTTCCTCGGCTATCTGTTTTTCCTCTGGATCGCCAAAGCGATCGGGATGCCAAGTTTTAATCAAATTACGATAGGCTTGCTTGACCTGCGCCTGCGATGCTCCAGGTTTCAGCCCCAGAATTGCATAAGAATCATTAATATTTAGTTGGAAACGCGATCGCGGCTGGTCGTTAGACATATCGCCAAATGAAGAAATCACTAACTTTCTATATCTATGCTAACGATTCCGCATTTATAATTCGTAATTCGTAATTAATACCGTCAACTGCCAACCGTCAACCGCCAACCGTCAACCGTCAACCGTCAACCGTCATCTGATCGAGTTCATATCCTCCAGATATATAGGTAAAAAACACTGTTGATGGAATCTGCCAAAATGCTTGCTCGTTTAAAACTGGCTTCTCAATTTACGCTACTGCTGTCGCTAATTTTCATTACGGGAATCGGACTAGGCGGTTTTGCACTATCGAAGGCGCTGGAACATAAGGCGCTGACAGAGATGAATGCAAGGGGACAAATGGCAATGCACATGATTAACTCAGTTAGCAGTTATACCAGTAATGATATTGCCCCATTAATTACCCAACTTGCAGATCCCGAAACTACCTTTATTCCCGAAACTATCCGTAGCATTGCAGCTAGAAGGGTATTTGAAAATTTTCAAGGTAATTGGCAATACAAAGACTTGATGTACAAACAAGCGACGCTCAACCCAACAAATCCCGACGATCAAGCCGACAGATTTGAAGCCAAAATCATTGAAAGGTTTGATAGCGATCGCACTTTAACCACGCTGTCTGATTTTCGCTTAGAGGCTGGAGAGCAATTATTTTACACCGCTCAACCATTAACTGTGAATAGTTCTAGCTGTTTGCTATGTCATGGTAACCCCAATCAAGCCCCCAAAAGCCACGTTAAAACCTACGGTACCCAAAACGGTTACGGCTGGAAGCTAAATCAAGTTATCGGGACTCAGATTATTTATATTCCCGCCAGAGAAGTTTTTGCCAACGCCCGCAAAGCACTTTTTTTATTTATCAGCATATTCATGGGCATTTTTGCATTAGTTATCCTCTCTATTAACTACTTACTCAAATGGAGAGTAATTCAACCGTTAAAACCAATGGCTCAACTTGCGCAAACAATTAGTAGAGATACCGTTAGCACTCACGAAATCCGAGAATTAGAACGTCAAGGACTAAGCAAAATTGCTCACCGCACCGATGAATTAGGGCAACTGGGGAGGGTATTTCAGAAAATGGTACGAGAAGTTTGCGATCGCGAACAACAATTATCTGCCCAGTTACAACAATTGCGTGTAGAAATCGACCAAACAAAACGTATACACGAAGTTGAAGAAATTGCCGAAAGCGATTATTTCCAAAAATTGCAGCAAACAGCCAAAGAAATTAGGCAGGGGAATCAGGGAGATAAATAATAACATCTCCATGCCCAATGCCCAATGCCCAATACCCAACAAATAACAAATGACAAAAATAATTTCAATTCATTCTTTTCGCGGTGGAACTGGTAAATCTAACGTCACTGCAAACTTGGCAACCTTAATTGCGCGTACTGGTTTACGAGTGGGAATTGTTGATACAGATATTCAATCTCCAGGAATTCATGTGCCCTTTGGTTTAGATGAAACTAAAATTAAATACACTTTGAATGATTATTTATGGGGACGCTGTGCTATTGAAGCTGCTACTTATGATGTTAGTTCTATTTTTGCAACCAAAAAAGGTTGGTTTAGTAATAATCGCGGCAAAATTTATCTAATTCCCTCCAGTATTAAAACAGGAGAAATTTCTCGTATTCTGAGGGAAGGATATGATGCACGTTTACTCAATGATGGTTTTCGCCATTTGATGCAACGTCTCCAGTTAGATTATTTATTCATTGATACTCACCCAGGAATTAATGAAGAAACTCTGCTTTCCGTAATTATTTCTGATATTCTGTTGGTCATTTTGCGTCCTGATAAACAAGACTATCAAGGAACAGCAGTGACAATCGATGTAGCGCGAAAATTAGAAGTTCCCAAAATGCTATTAGTAGTCAATAAAGTATTACCTAGTTTAAATACTCCATCTTTAAAACAACAAATTCAAGAAAGTTATAAAGTTCCTGTTGCGGGGGTTTTACCTGTTTGCGAAGAAATGTTTCATTTAGCCAGCAGTGATATTTTCTCTCTGCGCTATCCAGAGCATCCTTGGACAAAAACTATCAGTGCGATCGCTCAATGTCTAACTGATAATCCTAAACCTGCAAATCCGGGATTTAATTTTAGCAGAATTGCCAGATAATTCAAAACTAAAAATTAATTATCTTCAATAAAAGGGTTTAAGACCCCTACGTCTATACGTAGTATCATTTTCAGTCGGAGTTTAAATCTCCGTCTGAAAATGTCTTTAATTTTGAATTTTGAATTTTGAATTGTTAATTCATAAATCTGAGATTGCTTACTAGTTGTGTAAATTTTGATGTGTTTTCTGTTTGCGCGATCGCAAACCAAATAAACCTAAACTCAATAACCCCACTACAGCAGAAGATTCAGGAACTTGTTGTGGTTCTTCATCATAGCTGTCCCACATAGTACCACTATTCACTTGAAATAGTCCTTCTTGAGCTAAATAGTCAGTTAAATCTTGACCTTGATTCAGGCTTGTTGTAGTACTACCACCACCCCAGCGATTTTGCTTCAACATTTTGTTAATGTTAGTTACAGATGTACTATTTCCCTTAGTATTAGCAGTTGTTTGTGCTTGGTTTTTTAGTGTGGATAATTGTAAAGATGATAGAGGGTTAAATGTACTAGCAGCTCGGTTATAACCAATTACATCTAGTGCTTGTAAATCAAGATTAGTCACACCTCTTCTAGTGTTTGTGGGTAAAGATGGATCCATAATCCCCAAAGCAAAGCCATTACTACTGCGCTTCCAGTGGCTCCCTTGATAACCATCTGGTTGATAGTTATTCCAGAAGAAGCTTGATGTTAAACCTTCATTTTCGCCGGTAGATAAATTCGCTATAGCTGTGTCTCCTCCGTCGATAGAAAAGAAAGGAGTTGAACTACCAGTTCCCCCATAAGCCATATTTACTTCGCGATCGCTCGTGAGGGATGATTTACGAAATAGGTCAAATGAAGTAATATATTTGAGCCGCTCAGTTGCATTAGAGTAATTACTATTATTAACAGCGTCTATGCCACTGACAAAACCTAAAATATGTCCGATTTCATGGATTAAGACACTAGTAAAATCGAATTTATTAGTACCAACACCACTACTAAGATAATCATTTTGCCAACTGAAGCCAGTATTCATCAAATTGCTAAACACAATCACCCCATCTAAATCATTACTGTTTGTGTCCAGCAAATTTAAGGCTTTAGCATTAGCTCTAGTGAGATTAAGGGTATTAAAGGACTTATTCGTTAAACCTTCCATCTCAGCAGATATACTGCTCCACAGCGACGGTGTTTCTAAATTCGCAACAGCAAGTTCATCATTTGTATAAGTGAAAATATTATTGTCGATTGTGCGATCGCTTTTTAAGGCTGTGTAAAAATTGCTGTAACTCACATTGCTCATAAAAGCTGGGATAGCACCAGCCAGAATTCCCGAAGGTAATTGGCTCGCACCACCCTTCTTCAGGTGAATATTGATAGTTGCATTGTCTGTAAGATATTGTTCCCAAATACTTCCAGCTAATTCGGCAGCTACTTTTTCCTCCGTTGTAACTTCTGTATCGTAAGAGAAGTTCAATTTCAGTGCTTGTGCTGGTTGGTTAATAACCATCAAAGCGGATATTGTTGCAATTAAACAAAAATGAGTGCTGTTTGTACGCATATAAATTGATATAATACCTACTGTTTTATAATTGCTTTTAACTTAGCAGCTTCAAATCATAAAGTTGATGAACTAGTAATGAAATATTATTCGTTTTTATAAAAATTTTTATGCTAGCACCAAAAATAAATTCTGTATAAATACCGGGAATATTGCACCACATAAATAATCACCCCGATTTACTGTCATAGTCGGGGTGATTGGTAACTCTTAATTTGCATAATTTATGCAAAAATGGCGTGCAAGCCATGATTTAGCATTGCTTCATTTCATAACTCTGAGATTTCCTACTATTGGTGTAAGTTTGTATGTGTTTTCTGTTTCCCCAACCTTAAACCGAATAAACCCAAACCCAATAATCCCAAAGCAGCAGAGGGTTCGGGTACAGAAACTGGATCGTCTTTCTCTTCTTCTCCCAAAACTGACCAAAAACCACCCATTTGGAAAACCCCAAGTTGTTTAAAATGGTCTGCTAAATCATTCACCTGACTTAAAGTCGTAGTGCTACTACTACCACCCCAACGATTTTGGTTATACATATTAGCGGCTTCTGTGTTGCGATTCACATTTCCTTTGGAAGCAGCAGCAGTTTTGGCTTGTGATTCTAATGTAGCGAAGGATGTAGTTGAGTTTTTCCGTTGCCAACCAATTACATCCATCACCCTTAAATCTAAGTCAGACATTTCCCGTCTGTGACCTGTAGACAAGGCTGGAGCCATCACACCCAAACCACGATTGACGTTGCTCAGATTAAAAGGGTTTTTATAAGTCTTACTATTATCTTGCTTCCAATGACTACCTTGATAACCATCCCCTTTAAATCCTGCGATTGTAGTATTGTAACTATCAGATACGTCTACTCCAGTAGATAAAAGACCTATACTAGTTGCTCCATTATCAAGGGAAAAGTAAGTTTGCGCTCCATGAGCTAAATCAGCACCTGCGTTTCCTAGAGTTGCACGTCTATCAGAACTGCGGAATAAATCGAAGGTTGTGATGGCTTGTTCTCGATAAGCCATATCCCAGTAAGAAGTGGAATCTGTAGCTGCTTCTAAGCTACTAACAAAACCCAGAATATGACCGATTTCGTGGACAGCAACGGTTGTTAGGTCAAATTGGGTACTGGAGTTACTAGCTGAACGTTGATAACCACTGTTGTACCATCCATATTGCTTACCATTAATCAGGCTATCCAGGCTATTAACCAGGATTACTCCATCCAAAGATGTGTTATTTTTATCAAGCAACCCTATGGCTTTAGCGTTAGCACGGGTAATACTCATTGTTGTGGATGAAAATCCTGCTTCATGGTTTACGTCATATGGACTAAGAAAGTTAGTCCATAGGAGTCCATTGGGATTTGGTGAAGTAGCACTACCTATTCCTATGGTTTTATAGTTATTGTTATTGATGGCAGTAATATCGTCACCAGATAGGTTGACATCATTCATCATTCCACCCCAGACATCATTAACAGTAGGATTGAGGAAATAAGGAATGGCTCCAGCTAGTGCAGTTTGAGTGACTCCATTGACCTGACGAGACATTTTGCTATTAGCTGCAAAGTCAATGTGTAGATTAATTGTGGCATCATCACTCAGGTATTCTGACCAGTAGCGACCAGCAAATTCAAAAGCCTCTTTTTGTTGGGTAGTAACTCCAGTGTCGTAGGTGAAGTTAAAGCTCACAGCTTGTGCTGGAATACTACTACCAATTACCCCAGAAACAGCAGCTATGAAATACAAATATCGATGTATTTTCATGGATTTCTTAATACAATTTAAGAGAAGAATGGTATTTAATTTAATACATAAACATATCCAAATTTATGAATTACGAATGAAAGAGTATTTACTAGTGATAAAATATTTAATGCTATTCTAAATTTTTTTTAAGTGTAAATACTGAAAATATCAGTCATTCAATTTTGGATTTACGATTTTTGATTAACCTCTCCTTATAAAGAAGAGGCTTAAATATTGAAAAATTTTTGTTTTTCTTCTGGGTTAAGCCAGAGGCTTGAGACCAAGTATTTTAGATTTCAAATTTTCATTTAATCCAAAATCCAAAATCTAAAATCTAAAATCGCTTCCGTCAATTTTTCTCTTACCCTGGCATGACTTTTTTTGCAACCCCTAATTAATTCAATTGTCCCATTGCTATTAACTATCCACAACCCCTAACTAATTCAACTGTCCCATTGCTATTAACTATCCACTCTTGCGCTTCAATGATTTGTGTTTGGTTATTATCAGTTTGGGGAAGATTTGCTTTGGTCGTTTCTCTAGTATTCTCAGACAAATTACGTAAATCATTCCAGGTATTTTGACTTGAGAGAATGTGAGTAGGATTTTGTGGTAATCCATCTCTCCCAGAAATCACAAATTGATTGTCTCGATTCTTTTTACAACTAGCAACAACTTGCTGGGAAGCATCTATGACATCTTGTGGTAGTTCTGCGTTATTGATTTTGTTGGCTGCATCTGGGTTAGTTATAGTCACAGCTCCATCAACTCCAAATTGTGAACTAGCATCAATTTCACTATCGGTAGGTAAAAATATCCCATTAGTGGAGATGAAGATATTACCACCAGGGCCAAAAACAGCATTAGCACGGATATCACTATTATTTACCCCGACAACAAAATCGGAATTAATTAAAATATTACCACCGCCACCTGTACTGTCGGTAACGCTACTACTAATCAAGCTATTGTTGCGTAAAAATAGTAAATTACTATTTAAATTGATTGTACCTCCCCCTGATTGGGTAGATGTAGCGATGATTTCACCTTGATTAGTGCGAATTAGATTAGCTTCAATGAAGATATCACCAGCTAACCCTAAACCAGTGCTGCTAGTACTAATAGATGCACCACTATTTAATTCCAACAAATTGGTTGTTGCCCGAATTGTACCGCCATTAGCAGTACCTTTGGTTTCGGCAGTAATTTTACTATCATTATTGGCAATTATTGATTCTTGAATATTAAGTTGGATATTTCCTCCACCACCTTTCCAAGTCGATGCATTAATACTACTGGGTATTTCCGAGTTATTATTAAACATTTCTAAGAAGCGAGCATTAATTAAAATATCACCCGCCGCACCTTCTCCTGGAGTAATACTTTGATCGCGACTAGAAAAGTTACTTGCAGCAATAGTCGCACCATTTTGAATAGTTAACTTATCAGTATCTATGGTTAATTTACCACCATTTCCTTGACTGCGAAACTGATTTCTAACGCCCTCAGTCTCATTACTAGCATTACTAAATACACCACTACTACCACCAGAAATAAAACCACTTAAATTGATATCTTTTGCCTGTATACTTAATTCTCCAGCGTTGCCATTACCAAAAGTACTAGTGGCAATTTGCCCGCCATCCATTAAGCTAAGAGTTTCAGTGATAATATTTAATTTACCTCCTGCACCTGTAGCATTCCACTGAACATTAGCAGCAATAGTAGTTGGAAGAAAATTACCTTCTTTGCCCTGAATTTCTAAATTTGTTGCATCAATTTCTATCTGTCCAGCATTTCCTGAACCTGCCGTTTTCGCAATTATTACCGCTCCATCAAATATGCTTAAGTTATCGGTTTTTATTTTTAATAAACCACCATTACCTGTTGCACCTCGTTCGACATTACTAAAAAAACCACTAGCAATTGTCCCAACCGTACCACTTAATTCTATATTCTTGGCTTCAATTTCTAACTTCCCAGCATTCCCAGTACCCAAGGTACTATTTTGGATTTGTGCCCCATTTTTGACTTCTAAAATATCAGTTTTGAGGAAAATATTACCACCATCACCATTTGATTGAGTACTAGCTAACAATCCACTGGGAAATTCATCAAATGCAGCACCGATAAATTGAGATTTTTTTGCAGTAATATTAATATCCCCACTATTACCTTCACCAAACCAACTATTAGTTGATATTTGTGCCCCATCAGTAACTAGTAAATTCTCTGTTTCAATATTAATTTTTCCTGCATTTCCGCCACCAGAATCAGTGCTAGCAAATATCCCACTAGGCCCCAAAGCTCCACCAAAAACTAGTTCTATATTTTCAGCTTTAATATTAACTGTACCGCCACTTCCTAGACCAAAAGTCGTACTACTAATTTGTCCCCCATCTGTAGCAATTAATTTCTGAGTTACAATATTAATAATGCCACCTTGACCCTTTGCCTTTGGAGATACATCGGTAGATATTACAGTAGAGAGACCAGAATCATTATTAAAGCCACTGACTTGCAGAGATTCTGTAGCTTTAATATTGATAACACCTCCAGTTAAACCGCCTTCAGTATTAGCCAATATTGCCGAACCATCAGTGAGATTCAAATTTTTACCAATAATTTGAACGTTCCCACTACCATCACCACTCACATCTATAGAAGCAGCTGCATTGAGATTGATATCGGCAAAATTATTGACTCCATCGTAACTTAAAGATAAATTAGAATTGCTGAAATTAATTGTAACTAAACTATCTTTAACAGCACCAATTTCTACTCTACCTTGTGCGGCGGTTACATTACCGCCTATTAAGGAAACTTCACCACCAACTAATCCTAAGGTTTTACCAGATTGTACTTGTAGTCCTACAGGTCTATTTTCTCGAGAAGTGGCAAAAAATTCATTCACAAATAGTTGATTACCCTGTCCATTGACGGTAATCTTTCCCGGATTTGCACCATACTGTAAACCAATAGGGAGGTTAATAGTTAATAAAGGTGGTTCTTGGGGATTGACTGCACTATACAGATTCCCATCAGTAAATTTAATACTATCAGCAGTGCTGCTAACAAAAGAGCCGCCAATATTTAAAGCAGCATTAGCGCCAAAAATAATTCCGTTAGGATTAATTAAGAATAAATTTGCAGTTCCATTTGCTCGAATTAACCCATTAATTTCTGATATAGAACTACCCGTGACCCGACCGATTATATTAGTAATATCTAAATCATTTTTAAACCAAGCTGTCGTATCTTTCAGGACTGAAAATTGTTCAAAACTATGAAATAGATTACCACCGGCTCTAGTTCCACCAGTAATTTCTGTGACATTTTCTGAAGTAGAAGTTGCTGATGGTGAAGATAGTGTATTGTCAGGAATAATTTGGGCAAAAGTTACTGTTGGAGTGATAAAAACTGAGGATAAAATACCAAATAAACAAATATTTGCGTGATTATACATAATTTTCACCATTCAATCTATCCCCAGAAAAGATACTTATATAGTTCCCCTAAGCTCCCCTTAACTAACATCTTCAGCAAAAAGCATCCCTTTGATGATGTTAAAACCCCGACTTTTCCAAAAAGTCGGGGTTAACAGTCAACAGCCAAAACCGATATTTGTCACAACTGAAATAGGATTGCTATATTATGCGCTTTGTTTCAATTCTTGCTGTAAATCAGCCATAAATTGCAAGAAAAAATCTTTAAACACGCACTCTCTTTCAGAACTACCAGTACTAAAAGTAAAAGATAAATCTTGAATTTCAGCCGCAGCTTTACCAATCATAAATAACAGTACGGTTTTTCGGGGAGTTGTAGGCGATCGCAACATCCCTTCAAAAGTTGATGATTTAATGGCTATTCTGGGAACTTGTGGTGTGGGCGCATGGGTAGTAAATATGCGTTCAATTGGCTGATCGAGGTTATCTTTTAATTTTCTCAAAGATAAGGCTGAGGCTTGAACAACCTCACCAATATTATGCCCGACATCAAGAATATGCACGCCTTGGGGTAGGCTATGTTCGCAGTAAGCCATAATTTTTTGCTGCGCTTTTTTACCACGCATATATTTCCAAGGTAATATCGCTTCACTTAATTTTTGAACTGTATCTTTAGCCTCACGGGTAATTTCTAAAGGAATATCTGTGTCGAAAAACCTGCGATTGACAACTTGCACCATTGCATGTGCTAGGACTTCATCGCTAGCATTTATTCTTAATAATTCTGCAATTTGTTGCACATCTTCTTGACTATAACTAAGGGCAACTTTCTCTTCAAGATATGCTCGTCTAGAATAATAAGTAGAGTTATTGGTTGATTCAAACGGACAAAACCACAAATCCCGCTGATTATCGTGAAACTTAGTTGAGGGGAAATAAAACTTTACCCACCAAGGTAAAGTTTTGGTATCGTAACTATGCAACCGATCTACAGTCCCTGATTTCTCAATAAGTCTGATTTGCACTGGGTCAGAAACAATGATTATATCTAGTAAAAAGGGAATTTTGATACGCAACGGTTTGAGCCTAGATTGATTGAACATCTGTATAGCTCCATTAGCAGGGTAAACGATTAAACAGACAATGTTGTGTTAATTTTTGTGATAACAAGCGTAATTAATGCTGACAAGCTTGTCTTTATTTATTGTCAATTATTATGCATCATTACATATTACCCTTAGGGGTACTATTCTTTGTTTACAAAAACCAGTAAATAAAATGATGTAAATAAATATAAATATATTGCGAAATATTGCGAAACAGACATTGACCAAAAACACTCTTCCTTTATAGCCTCTGTGCGGTCGGTGAGTGCAGGCGAATTGTACCCTGTATTCTTGTTTAAATGATAAATATTTACGCCGATATCCTACCTAAAAAAATCATGATGGCTTCAGGAATTTGCAGAATTTAGGTGTAAATAATAATAACGAAAAAACCAGAATTAGACTCTAAAAATAATCTAAAGGAATTTATCAAATGTTTGGAATTCCCTGGCATCGTCTACCTACACTATTAGCATTGTTAAAATTATCTGGATTTCGCAAAGAACTGAGAAAGAAAAATCTCCACGATACCTCTCAATTACCAAACACAGACAAGCTTCCCGACCCCCAGCCTAGCCCTGATGGTCGTCATTTGTTAGCGCGTACCGCTGATGGTAGTTTTAACGATCTCAAGAACCCAGCAATGGGGATGGTTGGGACTCGTTTAGGGCGCAATGTTCCGTTGACAAAGGCCCAAGTAGATCGGCAAAATCTCCTAAACCCCAATCCGCGTGAGATCAGCCAGAGGTTGATGACGCGAGATGAATTTATTCCCGCCACATCTTTGAATATTTTGGCAGCTGCTTGGATTCAGTTTCAAAACCATGACTGGTTTTCTCATGGTGACAACCAACCAGATAAAAAAATTATTATTCCCTTAGCCGAGGATGATAACTGGCCGCAAGAACATCGACCGATGGCGATTCACGAAACTTTAGTAGATGAAAGCCGTCCTGAAGGAGAGACAGCAGAACCGCCAACATTTATTAACAAAGTGACTCATTGGTGGGATGGTTCGCAAATTTATGGTAATAATGCTGCACAGGTCGATCAACTGCGATCGCATATTGATGGCAAATTAATTATTGGTGATGATGGTTTGTTACCTGTTGATGCCAATGGTATCGATCGCACTGGTTTTAATGATAACTGGTGGATTGGCTTAAGTTTGCTGCATACTCTGTTTGTCAGAGAACATAACACGATCTGCGATCGCCTTAAACAACAATACCCAGATTGGACAGATGACGACCTTTTTGACCATGCGCGATTAATTAACGCTGCATTGATGGCGAAAATCCATACCGTCGAATGGACTCCGGGTATTCTCTCCCATCCAGCTTTGCAAATTGCCATGAATGCTAACTGGTGGGGGTTACTCGGTCAAAATTTCAAACGGATTTTTGGACGGATTGGTGATGGCGAGACAATTAGCGGAATTATTGGTTCACCCACAGACCACCATACAGCGCCTTACTACATTACAGAAGAATTCGTCAGCGTTTACCGCTTACATCCCCTAATTCCTGATGAATTTGAGTTTTATTCCCATAAAAACGGTAAATTGCTGCGCACAGGTGACTTTTTTGAAGTCGCAGGTAAAAGGGCTAGGGGGGTAGTAGAAGAAATTGGCTTAGCAGATTTATTTTATTCTTTAGGTATCACTCATCCAGGGGCGATTACCTTACACAATTATCCCAAAGCTTTACAGCAACTAATTCGCGACAACGGCGAAGTTTTCGATTTAGCGGCTATTGATATCCTCCGCGATCGCGAACGCGGCGTACCCCGTTATAATGATTTTCGCGAAATTATTGGTCGCGATCGCGTGAAATCCTTTGAAGAGATTACCAGTAATCAAACCTGGGCAAAAGAACTGCGCGAAGTCTACAACAACGAGATCAACAGCGTTGATTTAATGGTGGGGATGTTTGCCGAAGATTTACCCAAAGGCTTTGGTTTTAGCGATACAGCCTTTCGTGTATTTATTTTAATGGCTTCTCGCCGCTTAAAGAGCGATCGCTTTTTTACCAAAGATTACCGTGCAGAAATTTATACCCAATTTGGTCTCGACTGGATTGATAACAATGGGTTATTAACTGTCCTGCAACGTCACTTACCTAGCTTGGCTCCTGCCCTATCTGGAGTCAAGAATGGTTTTGCCCCTTGGCGACGGGTATAAGGTATTGGGCATGGGGCATGGGGCATGGGGCATGGGGCATGGGGCATTGGGCATTGGGCAATTCAATTTTGGATTTTGGATTTGCGATAGCGCAGCGTTAGCGAGTCCGCGAGCGTCTTTTGGATTGGGTTTGAATCTAAAATCTAAAATCTAAAATTCCTTGTCCCCCTGCTCCCTGCTCCCTTGCCTCTTCCTCCTGCCCTCTTGCCAAAAAAGTGAATGACTAACTGTAATAATTTCTACCTTTATTCACAAATTGCAAATTAAATGCATCTTCATAGTTAATATTGGGCTGAGACAGTCCGGTTTTTACCATGTTATCAAATAGTAATTGCCACTTTGCTGCTGTCATTGCACCAATTCCTTGAGTTTCTGCTTCCCCAGATAATATCACTCCATATTCGTTGAGTTTTTGAATCCCATAAGCAATTTGCTCATCTGTCATTTCTGGATTCTCTTTTTTAATTAATTCATTACCTGGTTGGGGATTTTCTAAGTAACTATACCAACCTTTAATAGAAGCATCAACAAATCGCTGCACTAAGTCCGGATTTTTTTCGACTAATTCTTTCTTAGTTTCAATAGTAGTGGCGTATGTTTGGTAACCATAATCTGCTAGTAAAAACACTAACGGCTTAAATCCACCTTGCTTTTCAATAGCGAAAGGTTCGGATGTGATGTAGCCTTGTTGTGCTGAATTTTTGTCAGCCAAAAATGGGGCAGGATTAAAGTTATAAGGGCGTTTTTGATCGTCTGTAAAACCGTACTTAGCTTTGAGCATCGGCCAATAATTGAGGTTAGCAGCAGCTGAGACATAAATTGGTTTGCCTTTGAGGTCGGCAAGAGTTTTAATTGCTGGGTTGGGATGGGAAATGATACATTGGGGGTCTTTTTGAAAAATTGCCGCTACCGTAATTTTGGGAATTCCTTGAGCTAAGCCGTTTATGGCATCAATGCCATAACCCATGAAAAAATCTACTGCTCCTCCCATCAATAACTGAGTCCCACTTGGTACTTGGGGGCCACCCATTTTAATTGTGACATCTAGACCGTGGTTTTTGTAGATTCCAGTTGCGATCGCCTGGTAAAATCCGCCGTGTTCTGCTTGCGCAAGCCAATTTGTACCAAACGTAACTTTATCTAACCCTGAAGTGCTTGATGCTGGGTTGCTATTAGCACAAGCTGCAAGAAAACTGCTACTTATACCAATGCAACTGTACTGAATAAACTGACGGCGACTAAGACGATAAATTGCAGTTGATGAGAATGGAGGCTGATTCATGGAACAGGATAACGCTCCTTAGGCTGTGGTATTTTAACTGATTCTGAATGTACATTCTAAAATCAGTTTTTGGTTTACCACAGAATAAGGCTGAATTGTGAGCGCGTTTTGAAAAGCTTGGATAGCTTCACGATATTTTCCTAATGCCGCATAACACAAACCCATACCATGAAGTGCACCAAAATGTACGGGATTGAGATTAATCACCATTTGGCAATCTGCTAAGGATCTTTGATAATCACCGATACTGTAGTAAAGAAAAGCACGACGATTCCATGCTTCAGCAAAATCGGGTTGTTCTTCTATTAGTTGGGTTAGAACTTTTTCAGCTTCCGTAGTTTCACCAGCATCCAGCAACTTTTGACTGTTATCAATTTTCTCTAAGCCATAAATTCCCTTTTGCTGAAACCAGATTCGCCATAGTTTTTTAGTGGCCTGTTCCCGAACTGTGGCATCAGAATTTTTCAAATCTTCAAGCAAAGATCTGATCGATAAAGAATCCATAAATGTGATCTAGGTAATCGTATTTATATATCAACTTTCGCACAAAATTCTCTACTTAGGCATATTTAAAGTTAACTTTAAATTCTCTTATTACAGTTGTGAATTACGCATTTTCCGTGTTGTAATTTAACTGTATTCAGTAATACTATTAATACGGATTTAAACAAATAAATTCATAAAAAATTAGTCATTAGGACATCATATATTTACCAATAGTTGACAAAACCCTATTGACTAATACTTGATAAAAACAGCACAAAAAAAATTAATTAATTATGCCAAAGCAAAATAGCGGTTCCCGGCATATTGTTCTCACATCCCATCCCAATAATGGTGGTACTAAGCCCATTCCGATTCACTGGGGGGCGAGTAATCCTCTGGAACGGGGGCCGATTATTGCAACTTTAACAAAGCAAGCACATCGAAATGTCATTGGGACTCACTCTGGTAGTTATGCGGTGTATCGCGCTTTAGCGGTAGCTAGCGGTGCTTTACAATCAGATCATCGAGCTGATTTAACGAATACAGCGCCAGTAACTCACATTGGCCCCCATCCGAGTTGGTTCGATGCTGATAAAATTGTTTCACTTGACCCCTTTGGGGCGGTAGCGAGTGAGGTATTTAGCTCTTATTACGCCCAAGGCTATGACATCCGCCCGACGATTGCTATTACCCAAGCGCATATTAATATGCCAGAACTGCAAGATGCGGTGGATAAAGGGCGCTTGCAGGTGGATGGCAAAATTATGAAGCCTGGTGGGGATTTGGTAGTGACAAAGGCAGCGATTGAGCCTGTGTGGTATTTACCAGGAATTGCCAAGCGGTTTGGGATTAAGGAAGCTGATTTACGCCGTGCTTTATTTGAACAAACTGGGGGAATGTTCCCGGAATTGGTGACACGTTCTGATTTAGAGGTGTTTTTGCCACCAATTGGCGGCGTAACTGTATATATTGTCGGTGATATTAATGCGATCGCCGATCCGAATAAACCTTTAGCGGTGCGGGTACATGATGAATGTAACGGTTCTGATGTGTTTGGTTCTGATATCTGTACCTGTCGTCCTTATTTAGTGCATGGAATTGAGGTTTGCGTCCAAACCGCCCAAGAGGGGGGTGTAGGCGTAATTGTCTATTGTCGTAAAGAAGGACGCGCTTTGGGAGAGGTGACCAAATTCCTAGTTTACAATGCCAGGAAGCGTCAAGAAGGAGGCGATCGCGCTGATGCCTATTTTGCCCGAACAGAATGCGTCGCCGGCGTGCAAGACATGCGCTTTCAAGAATTAATGCCCGATGTATTGCATTGGTTGGGAATTACCAGAATTGACCGCATGGTATCCATGAGTAATATGAAATACAATGCCATCACCCAAGCGGGGATTGAAATTGTTGAAAGAGTACCTATCCCAGAGGATTTGATTCCCCAGGATGCACGGGTAGAAATTGAGGCAAAAAAAGCGGCTGGATACTATACCACAGGCGAGGTATTAGATACAGAAAGTTTGGGAGAAGTCAAAGGACGAGATTTGGAAAGTTAAAACAAATTGTAGAGACGCGATTCATCGCGTCTCCTGGATTAGGAGGTGAAAAGTGGAAATGGGAACCGCCAAGACGCCAAGTACGCCAAGAGAGGAAGAAAGGTTAGTTGCATATCTTCGTTCGCCGGAGGCGATTCGGGAACGTTGTGGAGAATTGTTTTCCTGGGTGTGTGAGGGGAAGTCAGAGAATTTTCTGTGCGATTTGACGCAGTTGGGAAGGGTAGCGGATTATGTGATGGAGGTGATACGGGGGGAATACCCGAATTTGGATGTTCCGTTTCACAGTCGCTGGCGACATTTTGAAGTTGGGGGTGTGGGACGATTAGCTAAGTTAGATAAGCTCTTGGCGCAGTTATCGCCAGAGGAAAAAGCGGCGGCGAAGTTTGATTTGGCGATTATTAGCGTGCTTTTAGATGCTGGTGCTGGGGATAGATGGCATTATGATGAGCAAGAAACTAATTTAAGGTTGGGGCGTTCGGAAGGGTTAGCGGTGGCGAGTTTCCAGATGTTTTGTCAAGGGAATTTTGCTAGTGATGGTTTACCCCAGGCTAATGCTTTTCGGTTACAACAGTTAACTGAGGCGGAATTAGCAGCAGGATTCCAGGTAACTGCTGATAATCCTTTGGTGGGGATTGGGGGAAGGTTGAATTTATTGCAAAAGCTAGGACAAGTTTTACTGGCTTCGCCCCATCTGTTTGGCGATACAAATCCTCGTCCGGGGAATTTGGTTAAATATCTTTTGGGTAAGTCGGAGAATGGGAAGTTAGCCGCGACAACTGTATTGAGTGCAGTGTTAGAAGGGCTGAGTGATATTTGGCCGGGTAGATTAGAGATAGCTGGGGTGAATTTGGGCGATGTCTGGGAACATCCAGCGATTAGTGATGATGGTTTAGTGCCTTTCCATAAATTATCTCAGTGGTTAACATATTCTTTGTTAGAACCATTGCAAGAACTTGGGTTAACAATTACTGGTTTGGATCGACTCACTGGTTTACCAGAATATCGTAATGGGGGCTTATGTCTGGATTTGGGACTGATAAACGTGAAAAATCCAGAAATTTTACACACATCTCACTCAGTAGCATCAGCAGTTATAGTTGAATGGCGGGCTTTGACTGTGATTCTTTTAGATAGAATTGCGGCGACAGTCCTGGAAAAATTAGGTATGAGTCCTGAGGAACTACCTTTAGTCAAAATCCTCCAAGGGGGAACTTGGACAGCTGGGCGCAAAATCGCCGCCGAACTCAGAACAGGTGGGATACCCCCCATACAAATAGAGAGTGATGGGACGGTATTCTAGCTTCAGGGCATTGGGCATTGGGCATTGGGAAAACAGATTTTCATACTTAGTTGTGAGATTTTCTCGTGATTGACTGATGGGGAAGAGGGGAAGAGAAGAGACGGAGGACAAGGGAGACAAATGACAAATGACAATTGTGCAGACGCGATTAATCGCGTCTCTAATGACAAATGACTAATCAAGTAACACTTATTGAACATCCATTAATTCAGCATAAGTTAACGCTGATGCGGCGGGTGGAAACTAGTACAACAAAATTTCGGAATCTGGTGAAAGAAATTAGTTTGTTGTTGGCTTATGAGGTAACTAGGGATTTACCTCTGAAATACGAGGAAATTAAAACGCCACTTGCACCAATGAATGCGCCTGTGCTTGCACCTGATAAAAAGTTGGTGTTAGTTTCGATTATGCGGGCGGGACAGGGTATTTTAGATGGGATGCTGGAGTTAATGCCATCTGCTAGGGTGGGACATGTGGGTTTATATCGTGACCCGAAAACCTTGATTCCCATCGAATATTATTTTAAAGTCCCCCATGATGTGGAACATCGAGACATGATTGTAGTCGATCCGATGTTAGCAACGGGGAATTCGGCTGTAGCGGCGGTAGAACGTTTAAAATCAACTAATCCTTTATCAATCAAGTTCGTCTGCTTACTTGCTGCACCGGAAGGAATTGAGCATTTTTGTGCGGTGCATCCAGATGTACCTTTATACACAGCCGCAATTGACGACCATTTAGACGAACATGGTTATATTATCCCCGGCTTGGGTGATGCAGGCGATCGCTTATTTGGCACTAAGTAAGCACAAATACTCAATGCCCAATGCCCAATGCCCAATGCCCAATTATTTGTATGGATTACCTAAAGCTTTGGGTGGTGTAGATTTGCCTGCTAATCCGACTAATGCCAATAAAGCGATCGCATACGGTAACATTACTAAAAATTGGTAGGGGATATTTGCACCTAAGGCTTGAATTCGCAGTTGCAAGGCTTCTGTAGCACCAAATAGCATACAAGCTAAGGCACTATATATAGGATGCCATCTGCCAAATATTAAAGCTGCGATCGCAATAAATCCTTTACCTGCACTCATCCCCTCGGCAAAAAATCTGACTTGGACTAAAGTTAAATAAGCACCGCCTAAACTCGCTAAACAGCCGCTAATTATTACGGCGATATAACGGACATTTTCTACTGATATTCCGGACGTATCTGCTGCTTTGGGCGATTCGCCTACAGCCCGCAATGTTAAGCCAAAGCTGGTTTGATATAAAATATAAGTAGTTGTAATTACTAAAAATATTAGTAAATATACTAATATATCTTGCTGAAATAACAGCGAACCTAGCACGGGAATATTTGCTAAACCAGGAATGATAATTGCGGGAATTCCTGGTAATTGCTGTGTACTGCTACCGCTAAATACTAACCTGCCTAAAAATGATGTTAACCCAGCAGCGACGAGATTAATTGCTAGTCCAGAGACTAATTGGTCAATGCGCAAAGTTATACATAAAATAGCATGGAGTAATCCCACCAAGGCACCAGCTAATAAGGCAGCTAGGATACCAAGCCAAGGATTACTAGTGTAGAAAGTAGCAGCAGCGCTGGTAAAAGCACCTGTGAGTAACATTCCTTCTAGGGCGATGTTTAATACTCCTGAGCGTTCGGAGTATAATCCGCCTAGAGCAGCGAATCCTAAAGGGATGCTGAGGCGTAAGGTTGCTATGAGGTAATCAGAGAAGAAGTTGAGATTATTCATATCTGTTTTTAAAGACTCTGTTTAGTCTGCATTTTGTTTCATTTATTTAACCGCAGAGGCGCAGAGAACACAGAGATAAGAGATTAAAGATTCTTCAATTTTGAATTTTGAATTTTTATCTGTCTTTCTACTGCCAGACTGATAGCTATAAACAATACTGTTAATCCTTGAATCGCGTAAACTACTGTCACCGGCACGCCTGCACTACGCTGCATGACGTTCGCACCACTGCGCAGGGCGGCAAAAAATAAGGATGTGAGGATGACACCGAAGATGCTACCACGACTTAAAAAAGCGATCGCAATGGCGTCAAATCCATAACCTGGGGAAATTTGTTCAAATAAGCGGAATTTTAATCCCATTACTTCACAACTTCCAGCTAATCCTGCTAATCCTCCGGCTAATGCCATCACTAACATAATTGTTCGTTCTACGGAGATGTGAGCATAACGGGCGGCTATTGGGTTTTGTCCAATGGCGGTGATTTGGTAACCTAAGGGCGATCGCTCTAACAATACCCACAATATCCCGGCGGTAAGTAATGATAATAAAATTCCTGCATGAGCTAGGCTTTGTGGTAATATAATCGCTAGGCGGGCGGTGTTGGCAATTAGCGGCGAATAAGGGCTAGGCGCACCAGGAGCCATTAAAGGATTTTGCACGAGATAGCTAACTAAATTCACTGCAATATAGTTGAGTAATAAGGTGGTAATTACTTCGTTTACTCCCCGTATGGCTTTAAGATAACCGGGAATCCAACCCCAAACTGCACCAAACAGAAATCCGGCGAACAGTGCTAAGGGAATATGAATGAAAGCAGGTAATCCGGTTACATATAAACCAATTAAAGTACTGCCTAATGCACCTAAATAAATTTGTCCTTCGCCACCAATATTAAATTGTCCAGCCCGCAGTGCTACTAATACTCCTAAGCTGGTGAATAATAGCGGTGTCATTTTCGTGAGAGTGTTACCAAATCCAAAATAGCTAGAGAGGGATTCTTGAAATAAAGCTGTGTATGCGGTAAGGGGATTTGCCCCAGCCATGAGGATCAGGATAGCACCGACAAACAAAGCAGATGCGATCGCTATTAGCGGTGATAGGATTGGTAACAGGAATTTCATGCAATTAATTGCGATTTTTAGCTTTGGAGAGAGGATGTTTTATCCATTTCATTAACTTGAATTGCTGAAATCTCATCAGCAGTTAAAGTCACTACCTTACCATCCTTCATAACTCTAATTGATTGTCCAAGCTGGCGATGTCTTTCAATCGCGGCTGTAATTGCTGCTTTGACTCCAATATCAATTTTGCTAGATAGAAATTCTAATTCTCGATCATTAGTCATTTGTTATTTTTCCTTGTCCCCCTTGTCTTCCTTGTCCTCCTTGTCCCCTTCCTTCCCCAGCCATCAATAAACCAATCTCTGCTACTGTCGCTGTAGCTGCATCTAAAATAGCGACAAACTCACCTCTATAGATTACGGCAAGGCGATCGCTCATTGCCATGACTTCTTCTAACTCGGTGGAAATATACAAAATTGCGGCACCGCGATCGCGTTCTGCTAAGATGCGACTATGTACGGCTGCTGTTGCGCCAACATCTAAGCCGCGTGTGGGTTGCATCGCGATAATTAACCCTGGTTCTCTCGCTAATTCTCGCGCTAATACTACTTTTTGCTGATTTCCTCCCGATAGCTGACTGACTTTGATATCTTTATCTGTAGCGCGGATATCAAATTCTTGCATTGCAGCTTGGGCATGATGCGCGATCGCTTTTTGTTGTAACAGAAATCCGCGACAAAAGGGCAAATATTTAAAAGATTTTAAAATTAAGTTTTGGGCAATGCTAAATTGCATAATTAATCCCATTGTTTGTCTATCTTCTGGGATGTAACCCACTATGCAAGGTTGATGTGTAAACTTTATGTTACCTTGCTTTACTTTTCGTAACCCTGCTAACGCATCAGCTAATTCTCTTTGTCCATTTCCATCGACACCAGCAACGCCCAAAATTTCACCTTTGCGCAGTTCAAACGAGATGTTATTTATAGTTGTAATTCCTCTATCATCTGCAACTTGTAAGTTTTGTACTGCGAGGATAACTTCTTCTGGAGATGTGGAAAGTTTATTTAATTGTAAATCTACTTCTTTTCCTACCATTAATGCTGCTAATTTTTGGGGTGTGGTAGATTTAGTTGCTGTTGTCGCTACTACTTTTCCCTGACGCAAAACTGTGACTATATCGCAGAGGTTCATTACCTCTTCTAATTTGTGACTGATAAAAATAATTGTATTACCTGCGGCTGCGAGTTGACGCAAGATAGCAATTAATGATTTTACTTCTGGTGGTGTTAATACTGCTGTTGGTTCATCGAGAATTAATAACTTAGCTTGGCGGTAAAGTACTTTGAGAATTTCTACTCGTTGTTGTATTCCTACGGGTAAATTCTCTACCTTCGCTGTCGGATCTATTTCTAATCCGTAAGCTTGAGATAATGCAGCGATTTCTTGGTGTTTCTGGTGCAAATTTAATCGCCAGCTTGGTTTTGTACCTAAGATAATATTTTCTGTAACAGTTAACTGCGGTACTAGCATGAAATGTTGATGAATCGTACCAATACCTAATTTAATTGCTTGATGAGGCGAAGTGATTTTGATTGCTTGTTCTGCAAGATAAATTTGTCCTGCATCTGGTTGGTAAAGTCCGCTAATGATATTCATTAAGGTACTCTTACCTGCACCATTTTCCCCTAGAATGGCATGAATACCGCCAGATTTAACATTGAGGCTAATCGCGTCATTAGCAATAAATGAACCGAAGCGTTTAGTAATATTTTCTAAGCGTAAATAGTTCATACAAATAAAAATTATCCGTATATTGTAGGGTGTGTTGTCGCGTAGCGCAACGCACCAACACAATATTAGTTAGTAAATTTATTCTGCTACTTTCTTGACGCAGCGTGTATCTTTACCAGCTTCCTGACAATCTGTAAAAATAATTTTCTTCTCAACAATATCGTCTTTAGCATTTAATACTTGTTGCTGTACTACTTCTGGTACAATCTCTCCGAATTTGCCTAAAAATAGAATATCTGCTCTTTCTAAACCAATTGTATATATTTGCCCTTTGATTTGTTTTTTATGAGATAAGTCTGCCAAATAAGCTATGGCTAAATTTAAGCGTTTGACTGCACTAGTTAACACGGCTTTGGGTGCTATATCTAATTGATCGTTGGTATTGCCAAAAGCATATACGCCCTTTTCACTAGCAGTTTGTAAGACAACAGCCGAGGCATTATCTAACCATTGATAGATGACATCAGCGCCGGAAGAAATAATTGCTAAAGTCGCTTCTTTCGCTTTGGCGACATCATTCCAATCACCTGTGAAAGTAGAGGTAACTTGAATATTTGGTTTCACAGATTTTGCGCCTAATTCAAATCCTCTCAATTCTCCTTCGGTTGCTGGAAATTTTTCACCTGCAATATAAGCTAGTTTATTCGATTTAGTCATAGAAGCGCCGATAATTCCACATAAATAACTGGCTTGCAAATGATCTATTCTTAATGAGGCAATATTTTCAGCTTTGAGATTACCATTTACCCCCACAAAAAAAGTTTGGGGAAATTGTGGGGCGATTTGTTCAATTGCAGCGTCAAATTGTCCGCCATGTGCAAAGATAAGATTGTAGCCTTTACGGGCAAAATCGGTGAGAACTTCTGTTTGATCGGCTTGCGCTACCTTTTCCACATAGGCGATTTCTGCATTTAGCTTTTGCTTGGCGAGGGTGACTCCTTCATAGCCAGATTGATTCCAAGCTTTATCGGTAATAATTCCCGGAAGTGCGATCGCTATTTTAAACCCTGAAGTACCACCCGCAGCAGTTGTTGTTGTCGCGGTTGGTGTTGTTTGGTTACTACTACAAGCTTTCAGCATTAAGCTAGTACCTAACGCTGCTGAACCAAACCAGATAAATTGACGCCGATTCAAGTTCTTTGTCATAACTCGCTTTTTGCTAGATACAAATTTTAATTACCTCAACACTCTAAAGTCGTAAGTAAGATTTTGGAAGCAGTGTTGCAAATTTTCTCACTGGAGAGTGAAGACAGAATTAGTTTAGCCAACAAAACTAAAGAAATGTCTGTCAATCGAGAATTAGGCGAATCCTATGTACAAAAATAAGGAACTTTGGCGCGTCATCCTCGCAGTATCAATAATTATCGTCGGCGTGACGCATTTTGTTTTCCCTCAACCTTTCGTCAAAATTATGCCGCCACAACTGCCATATCCCTTAGGATTAGTTTATCTCAGCGGCTTTTATGAAATTTTAGGCGGTATCGGCTTATTAGTTCCCCCTGTAAGTCAGGCTGCTGCTTGGGGATTAATTTTGCTATTTATTGCGGTTTTTCCGGCGAATATCAATATGGCAGTCAATCATATTAAGATTGAAACCATACCTTATTCAGATTCACCTTGGTTACAAGCAATTCGCCTTCCCTTCCAAGCAGTTTTTATCGCTTGGGCTTGGTGGTATACCAAACCTTCAGATAAAGAAAAACAAGCGTCGATAATTCCTAAATCTCTGATTCCTCAAGAATTAGATTGGTAATTTTTCTAAAAATTATGAGTACATCACAAACAATACAGCAATTGCAGGCGAAATTAATTACACCGGAAAACTTTCAACCTTACGGACAAGTGATTTTTCCTAGTGATGATGGTAAGGCTTTTGATGCGGAAGATGCGCAATTAAATCTGCAAAATGGTACGCCGCGATTTTATATTATGCGCTTGCATCGTAACGGGCGCAAGTTTCATAAAATTACGCGCCACGTACAATGTACTCAATGTTTAGGTTCTTTAGCTGGGAAAGATTGGTTTATGGGGGTTTGTCCACCTCATAATGAATTAGATGTACCTGTGTTAGCAGAAATTGCTGCTTTTCGTATTCCTGGCAATTGTTTTATTAAATTAAATGTAGGTACTTGGCACGCTGGCCCTTATTTTGACCATGAGTTTGTTGATTTTTATAATTTAGAATTGAGCGATACCAATGTGGTAGATCATTTTACTCATGATTTTTTTCAGAGTCATCAGTTAAAGTTTGAGATGGTTTAGTATCAAAATTCATCCTGATGTTGATTTCCTGCTATCGAGTGTTATGGCTGGCGATGAATGATGAATTGAATTATTAATAGATCCGCGCTATGCAGGGTTTAGCAGTGCTAAATCCCTGTGGTAGATGTGTTTTTACCATGTGATGCAAAACATTGCGATCGCAATCTGATACCAATCAGAAACAAGAATCAGCCAAACATACAGCCAGAAATCCTTATGCTATCTGGCTTTTTTAATTTTGCATGGGTAGACTAAGTTTTTCAAAGTTTGCGGTAGGTTGCAAATTAAACCTGAGATAATATGCTTTTGCGTATTGTTGCTGTGAAATATTGCAGATATCTCAGAAAGTATATGTTCAATAGTACCAAAAGAAACCCTATTGTCTTAATTCACGGTTACTCAGCTTCCGGCGAATCTTTTAAAGTCTGGGAACAAAGATTATCCGCGCGGGGTTATGATGTTTCCACTATCCATATTTGTAGTTATGTAACGCTAACTAACGAAGTTACAATTAAAGATATTGCTGAAGGTTTTGATCGCGCATTATCTGTAGATGGACGTTTAAAGGAAGATGAAGAATTTGATGCGATCGTACATTCAACGGGGATGCTAGTTATTCGTGCTTGGTTAACAGCATATTCCAATCAGCGCAAGAATCGCCTCAAACATTTAATTGGACTCGCACCTGCAACTTTTGGATCTCCCTTAGCCCATAAAGGACGCAGTTGGCTAGGCGCAATGTTTAAGGGAAATAAAGAATTCGGCCCTGATTTTCTTGAAGCAGGAGATTTGGTACTCGATGGTTTGGAATTGGGTAGTAGGTTTACCTGGGATTTAGCCCATAAGGATTTATTGGGTAGTGAAACTTACTATGGCACCAAAACTGACACGCCTTATGCATTTACATTTTGTGGTACCAATCCCTATAGCGGATTAGCAAGATTTGTTAGCGATCCTGGTACTGATGGTACTGTACGCTGGGCAGGTTGTGCTTTAAATACGCGCAAGATTGTTTTGGATTTAACCAAGCAACCACACCAAGGACAACGCATCGATTTTGATGGTTCGAGTAATGGCGGGATTGCACCTACAGTATTGGTGAAGGGATTAAATCACAACACAATTATGAGTAATCCTAGCACCGAACTAGTCGATGCAGTTTGTGAGGCGCTGCAATTCTCGGAAACAGATAATATTTGGGAATGGTACGCCAAAACTAGCGAGAAACTCACACCTAAGGATATTACTCCTTGGCAGCAATTTGTGGTGCGTGTAGTTGATGAACGCGACGATCCCATTCCTGACTACCATATTCAGATATATACCCAAGGTAGCGATGATTTTCAAGCGATTGAAAGTTTTGGGGTAAACGTACATACGTATAGTGGCGATAAGAGTCTGCGCTGTTTCTATGTCAATCTCAATGGGATTTTAAATCCTGACAATTTGCAGCAAACAATGTTGCCAAATTTAATTATCCGCGTCATTGCTTCCTCTGGATCGCAATTAATAGATTATCTAGGCGTGAATAATTCGGGACAGTGGGATGCGCAAATGAATATCTCATCTTTGCTGCGCGATTCTAAAATTAAGCTGTTTTGGCCTTTTACTACGACTTTGATTGAGCTAAAACTAAATCGGGAACCGCGCCCAGAAGTAGCTAAGTTTTTGCAACGAATGGCGAAGTAACTAGGTAAGGAAAGGGTTGTATGTTGCTCCCATGCACAGGATGGGAGCGAATATATAGAAGGTGAGAGAAAGAATGCGATCGCACGCTAAGTAAATTTTGATGTACTCATACTGATTTTATAGTACAAATATACTAAAATAGACGCGACGTTGTCTATAGCCTGCCTTGAGCAGTTTAAAACTATGACTAATGTATTTCAACAGCATGGTGCTTTTAGTTGGTGTGAGTTATTGACTAATAACACCACAGCTGCAAAAGAATTTTATAGCCAACTCTTTGGCTGGACAATGAAAGACCAACCTATACCTGAAGGTGTTTATACAGTTCTTAAAGCAGCTCATCAAGAAGTAGGTGGGATGATGAAAATGCCAGAGGACAAGTCTGATATCGCACCTTACTGGGGTGTATATGTGACAGTCAATGATGTGGATGCTACTGCCAAACAAGTGGAAGAATTGGGAGGAAAAGTTTGCTTTGCGCCGATGGATATACCTGATGTAGGCAGGTTTGCAATGATTCAAGACCCTCAAGGCGCTATACTGTCAGTGATTAGTTATAACGCAGTGATGTAACTAATTAGACAGATTTATTGCTAACTCTAAAGATGCGATCGCATTAGATAGACGCCTAAGCCAGAAAGGAAAGTGACTTCTTGGCTTAGACATCCAACTAACTAATTAGTTAGCAAAATGATACCAATCAAAATACTGTAGAGGTCACGGTCATGCCATACTCTGATAATCTCTCGCCTTCTTGTTTCAAATTGGTATAACTCTATTAAAGCGGTGCTTGCACCAAACCAGCACCGACATCTAAGGGGTCAAAACCAGCGGCTAATCTATCAACTTTGGCTTCACCAATTAATTTTGCAGTCAGTTGAATCACATCAATCCGATCTGTTGAGCTTAACAGTCTTTCTGCCCAAAGAGCTGCAATACCTGCAACATGAGGAGTTGCCATACTTGTACCGTTAAGATTTCTATAGCCACCACCTGGCCAAGCTGAATAGATAGCAACACCAGGAGCGCTAACATTAGGCCCGCTATTGGAAAAATCAGCTACTGTCAAAGCATTATTGGGTTCGCCGGCAGTTTTCAGCGCCCCTACAGAAACAATTCCATCAGCTGCGGCTGGGGGTGCAACATTTAATTCGTAATTCTTATTGATATTACGCTTACTCTCATTCCCGGCAGCAGCGACGATTACAGTTCCTTGAAAGATGGAATTACGCGCACTTGTCAGTGCAGCCAGCTTATCAAACAGGCGTACATTTGCTCTGTAACCTTCTAGGGCAACAGATGTAGCCAAATCTGCTGGATAATTTAACTCTTTGATGTAGTATTCCACTAATCCGGGGAAATCTAAACCAAGGGACATAGAAACAACATTTGCACCTTGGTCTAATGCCCATAATATTGCGCGATAAATTTGCTCAGTCGAGCCACTACCTTGGGAATCCAGCACTTTACCAATTAATGCACGTTGGATACCCGGTGCCACACTGAAGCGGAAACCATTAGTTACCTGACCAAAAATTGTACCTGCACAATGAGTTCCATGACCGTTAGCGTCTCCATTACCTTCACCGGTAAAATCTTGCTGTATGAGTTCAACGCCTCTGAAAGCTTCATGGCTAGAATCTATACCACTATCGAGAACTGCTACAGTTACACCTTTGCCTGTATAAGGACTGCGATCTGCATTGGTAACCTTAACGCCCCATGTGACTCCAGTTTGATTAGTCGCTTCTACTTGCTCGCTGTTTGTTGGCTTAATGAGCTTAACTGGCATAGGCGGTGCGATACTCACAACTTGTGGATCGCGTCGCAATTCCCCTAAATCGCCCTTGTCAAGGGATTCGATATCAATTCGCGGCACTGAAGTTGCTAAATTGCGGCGAGACTCCAGTAATAGCGATCGCCCAGAGAATGGCTCGCTTAAGTCTACGCGGCTAGTATCACGAAGAATGATATATTGACCTGGTTTCATAGTTTTTATGCAAAAAATAAGTCCTCTTCTTTAAAAGTCTTCAGCTCGTTTTGAATGATTTCCGCACTAAAAACCTGATAAAAGTCTATTTTCAGTATTTAATCTTTACTTAATGTCTTGATAGTTGCAATTAGGCAGAATAGTAAAGAAATTCTTATTTTGGGCAACAGAAAACTTTGAGATCTCTACCTAATCAAAAATATTGATAGTTAGATAACATTGTCAGCCGATGCGATCGCATTATAATCGCGGATCTACGGGTTCGCTTTCTAATGCTAAAATCCCGAAAACGCATTCATGGACGCGGCGCAAAGGATTATGATTGACAAATCGCTCTAATGCTTCTAAACCAAGGGCAAATTCGCGCATGGCTAGGGAACGTTTGAGAGATAATCCCCGTTGACGTAGGCGTTGCAGATTCTCTGGGCTGGTGTATTCTGCACCGTAGATAATGCGCAGATATTCCTGTCCCCGGCATTTTACTGCTGGTTGGACAATTCCGCGATCGCCTTTAATCATAAATTGCATTGGTTTAATTACCATCCCTTCACCGCCAGCTTGGGTAAGTTCTTCCCACCAATGAATCCCTTCGGCTTGGCTGCTAGGATCTGTTAAATCGATGATTTTATAAGCTGTGGCTAAGAGTAAGGCGGAATCTGCTTGGCAAATTTTAGCAATTTGTTCTATATGCCAGCGATGGTCTTTATCTGTATGTACAGCGCCTTCGGTTGCTAAGATATGGAAAGGCGCTAGCTTAAAGTCAGTAATATTGTTCACTGTCCAGCAGTAACGGCGATAAGCTTGGATATATTGCTGCGCCATCTCTGCACGTTGTTGGTAGTGGGTGAGGTGGTTGGTAACATCCACACCGCGATCGCTTGCTTGTTGTAACAAAGATACGGCATCATTAAGAGATACAAGGGATGCTACGCCCACAGGTGCATATTGCGATCGCAGTAATCCTTGCGCTTTCGCTGACCAAGGCATTAATTCACAATCTAAGCATACCCAGTCTGTATTAAATGTTTCCCAAAAATTACTTTGAGTAAGGGCGGTATTAACTCGCGCCAAAAGTTCTACTTCTACTGCTGAATCATCGAAAAATCTTCTTCCCGTGCGGGTATAGCAAATACCAATACCTTCATTTACTACCCCAAAGCGTTTTTCTGCCGCCGCTTCGTCACGACAAACAATGACAACTGCCCGCGAACCCATGTGTTTTTCTTCGCATATCACCTCAGTAATATCTTGGCTTTTGTAATAAGCAAAAGCTTCCTGGGGATGTTCTAACAAACCCGGTAATGCGGATGTCGCCACTGGGGACATGGTAGGGGGTAGATAAATCAGCCATTTAGGATTAGCCGCAAACCGACTCATCACTTCTAAGGCTGCGATCGCATTTTCTTCGCGAATGGTAATGTTAGATTGCAGTCGGGTATTAATGATCCGCTTTCCTAACACATCTTCGATATGCAAGACATCATCTAATTCTTGCTGAGATGTCCGCGTGAAAGTATTTTGTACTAAAGGTTTCACAGGTTCGCAGTAAGTTCGCGCCGCAGGTATGCTTACCAATTCTTTTTCGGGATAGCGCAAGGCTGTTAACTTACCGCCAAAAACGCAACCTGTATCAATATCAATGGTATGATTCAGCCATTCCGCTTCCGGGACTGGGGTATGTCCGTAAACTACCATTGCTTCACCGCGATACTCACCCGCCCAATTAAACCGCACAGGTAAGCCAAATTCATCAATTTCTCCTGTAGTTTCACCGTAAAGCGCAAACTCTCGCACCGCACCGGAACCCCTTCCTTGCATTTGTTGCTTCATCCCCGCATGGGCGACTACCAGCTTTCCATCATCAAGCAAATAGTGGCTAACTAGAGAATCTAAAAATTCCCGTAATTCTTGAATGAAAGGTTCCCGCACCGCATCAGGTAAAGCTTCTATTTCCTGCAAAGTTTGCTCTAACCCATGATTCACCCGGACATTCTTACCTCGTAGTTTCCGCAGTAGCTTGTGTTCGTGATTACCAGGAACGCAAATCCCCGTACCTGCTGACACCATATTCCGCACCAGCTTGACTGTATCTAATATGCGGGGGCCTCTATCTACTAAATCACCTAAAAATACTGCTTTGCGTCCTTGGGGGTGATGGTAGGTAGGAAAATTCCAAAGTGATGCAGATAATTCTTCGCCTGTGCGCTGTACATAACCTAACTGTTGTAATAACGTTTCGAGTTCATCGCCACAACCGTGAATGTCACCGATGATATCAAAGGGGCCGTGTTCGTGTTTGAGGTTATTCCACAGGCGTTGACGTTCAATTTCTACGGCGTCGATTTGTTCGAGAGAATTGAGGGTGTAAACGTAGCGAAAACCTTCCTTTTCTAAACTGCGTAGAGAACGGCGTAACATTTGGGTATGGCGACGCACGACATGGGAACCAAAAGAGCGATCAGTTCTTTGTTGGTTACGGGCATGGCATAATTCTTGTGGGACATCGAGAACGAGTGCGATCGCAAAACAATGGTACTCTCGTGCCATTTGTAACAATGGTTTGCGGTCTTCTGGTTGGACGTTGGTAGCATCGATTACAGTCAATTTACCTGCTGCTAATCGTTTGGCGGCGATAAAATGCAGCAGTTCAAAAGCGTCGCTAGTAGCAGCTTGATTATTTTCATCATTAGAAACCAACCCGCGACAAAAATCTGAAGATAATATTTCAAATGGTTGAAAATGTTTGCGGGCGAATGTTGATTTACCAGAACCAGAAGCGCCGATAAGTACAATTAAAGAAAGTTCAGGAATAGTAATTTTCATAATTTATTATTAGTCATTTGTCAGAGACGCGATGAATCGCGTCTGTACAATTATCCTCCTTGTCCTCCTTGTCCCCCTTCCCTTCCTTAGATACGCAACGATGGGATATTTTTAGATATTCGGTGCGTTGCGCTGCGCGACAACACACCCTACATTTATTTCTCAATAAAATTACGAGATTAATTCAGCGATAAATTGGCTGTATTCATCCTTCATTTTTAAATCTAAATCGCGCTTAATACGTCGTCTTGTCGCCGGAACAATTTCCGATGTAATTGGGTTAAATCCTTGCTTTTCGTAAGTTTCCCAATATAGCCCAATCCCGCGTTTATGCCAATTAGGAATTTGATTAAAATTAATTCCATGTTGAAATAATAATTCGTTTTTCTCAGCTACAGATAATCCTTTCATCATGCTGGTGGCTTGGGTGGCATTTTTGCCTTCTCCACGCAAACACCAATAGCAATGAGCATTCAAAGCGTTTCTGTGGGCGTCTTCATTCCGCCAGCGAAAATAATTGACTACTTCTGTGGGATTGGGAAGCTGAGAAATGCGACAATCAAAGCAGCCTAAAGAACCTAACATTAAGGAAAATTTGGCGCTAGCTTCACTGGCTAAAACTGAGTTGAGTTTTCTTAATTTTCGCCCGAAGGTATTTTCGTTGTAAGCAAATAACAAAGATATTTCATCACTTTGGGTATAACCATAAGTGATATCAATTCCGCAATTCATTAAATGTTCGACAGTTTCTAACATCAAATCGCGAAAGCGGATATCAAAAGGTGCTTCAAATTGATGTACTTCTTTTGTTAGTCTTGTAAAACCTCGACCATCTAATCTAGCTACAATATAAATTCCTGGCAACACACAATGATCGTGTGCTGTTTCAAATATCCGCATTCTACTATCAAGTTCATCAAATTTCATGCTGCCATTCCTCTACAATAAATGAAGAATTTAATTCTGGTTTCACCGTATAAATTGCATCAAACCCTTCTGTCCAAGTAGGTAAAACTAGCTTTTTATATGTTGCTAATAATCCGACTAAGGGAACAATTTGCTTAGGTTGTCTTTGATTATTTCGCTGTTTACAATCTTCTAATGCAGCCTGAAAATAGTAACCGACAATTTTAAAACCTTGGGCTTTGGCTGGAGTAATATAACGCTGTCTCTCTTCAATAGTAGGATTAGTATTATCTACCACAAAAGGTTGTTTACCTGCTAAACAAGCTTGGAGAAAAATTTGCTCTCGATGGCGGGTTTTGAGCATATCTAGGTTAATACGAATGTGGGTGTTAAAGAAGTTATTTCGATAAAAAGTAGATTTACCTACGCCTTGAATACCGATAAAAATTATTGCTTCCATTTATTTAAAAAGGCAGAGGGCAGAAGGCAGAGGGCAGAAGTAATAGAAGATATTTTTTGCACTTTGTTATGGAGGTGATTGAAGAAAGACAGAGGGTAGATGGCAAAGGGCAAGAATTTTACATCTCACCGCATTTAGAGGTAATAAATTTATTTATGGAAAAGAAAAAAGATATTTTACTAACTAAAAACCATGAACTTATTTATAAAGTTTACCTTCTGCTCTCTGCCTCCTGCCTTCTCAACAACTAAACACCGCCATTTGTGTAGGCGAACCTACATCTATATCTTCCACGCCCACGTTTTGAAATTGCACCGTATAACCAAATTTTTCCGCCGCATTATTTCCCCATGTTTGAAATTCTAAGCGCGTCCATTCAAAGCGGTGGTCTTTATGTCGCAATTTACCAGCAGGTAGGTTTGTGAATTTCACGTTATATTCAATATTTGGTGTGGTTAATACTATTGTTTTTGGACGAGCAAATTCAAATAAAACTCGCTCGAAGGCTGACAATCTTGGTAAATCTAAATGTTCAATTACTTCAATAACTGTGGCTGCATCATAATCTTTAAATCGTTTATCTTGATAGGTAAGTGCGCTTTGAATTAGCTGTAAACGTTCCCATTGATTGCGGAGAAGACGTAAACGATCTAATCTTTCTTGGGCAATTTCTAAGGAACGATGAGAAACATCTACGCCTGTAATTTTGGTAAAGAAGCTATCTTGAAGTAACATTTTTAAAAGGTTACCTTGACCACAGCCTAAATCAATTACTCGTTGAGCAGTGCTTTGTTTTAAAGCAGCAATTACCGCATTCATGCGCTGTTGATTTAAGCTAATGGGTTTTTCTATGATCGCTTCTTCTTCAGCATGGCTTTCTTCTACACTATCAGGATCGGGGTTATCTTCTTCTGCTAACTGTGCTAAAGCTTCGCGAGTTAAGCGATGTTGACGCTTGAGGTAACGTCTGGTAATCTGCGATCGCGCTGGATGTGTTGTTAACCAGCCTTCACCATGACGCAACAATTTCTCGATTTCATCATCGTTTACCCAGTAATGTTTATCGTCATCTAAGACGGGAATTAATACGTAAAGATGACTCAATAAATCGCTGAGAGTGATGGTATGCTGCAATTCCACCGTAAAATATTGGCTCTGTCCCCAATCAGGAAATTCCTCATCTAATGGGTAACTTTGGGCACTTACTGTATAACCCAAAGGTTCAAATAATAACCGCAGAAAACTTTCCCCACCGCGACAAGGTAAGACAGAAATCTTTGCTACTAAAGGTATGGGAGTTTGCGCTAGTTCTGGTTTATCCTTACAACGACCGGCTAAAGCGGTGCTAAATACCTGAGCGATCGCTACACTTAAAAATGAAGAAGCTACATAAGGGCGATCGCTCACATATTGTTCTAGCCTAGCACCCTTTCCCCGCACTAACTTCACCGGATCGACATCCAACAGCAACGCCGCAGTACAGCGTTCTGGCTGCGCTTCGGGGTAAAATACATACGCCTGTCCAAATGTCAAAGAAAAAGATTGACAGCGTTCTGGGTGCTTATGGAGTAAAAAACCTAACTCCGTTGCTGGGGTATGTGTGGTGGCGATCGTTAGTAGCATTCACTTATGTATAATTCTCAACAGTGGGCATAAGTTATTAATACTGTTTTAGATTCAGCGATTACGGAAAAAATAGTCTTGTTGTATCAAAATGTAAAGTTAGTAATTGTATTATTTTTTGGCAATATGTGACAAAAATATGTATTTACCAGGAAATAGGCATGACATATTTAGTATATGAATGTGTTATATCAAAAAGCAAAGGAAAATCTCTATAATCATCATATATTCATCTAACAAAGGGAAAGTTTATACTATTTTTAAAGCTAATTTGCTATAACTATACTGGTTACATTGCTTTTAATAAAACTGCGCCAACTTTCCTGAATTCTTTCCTTGGCGCACTTGGCGTTCTTGGCGGTTCAGTTTTCTTTATTTATTGAGAACGTAACAATGAAATTTTCCAGCTTATTCTTTTTAGTTATCATCAGTGCGATCGCCGGCACAAAAACAGCCTCTGCTCAACAACAAAATCTCTTTCTCACACCAGTAGAAAATCATCAAATTGGCGTCACAGAATTAACAATCCAAGACACTAATCAAGCAGCTAATTTAGCAACAGAAGCAGCCACCATTGATAGTAAGTGGCAAAACGTCATCATTCAACCCACTAATAGTTTGCTACCAAATAGCAATAAAATTTCCGTCATCCAGCAACAAGGATGTCAAAAAATGAATCCTTTAGAGTTTCTAGAAAATCCTGGGGCTGCATTTGAAAAATGTCAGGAGCTAAACAATAATCAAACCCCTCCCTCTAGAAGCAGCGAACCAATTGAATATTTAAAAGTACCGAAATTAGATTCCGGTATTAGCGTCACCGTCACCCAATTTTAAATGGAGGAAGGCAGAGGGCAGATGGCAGAAGGCAGAAGGTAAAATAAGAAATGGAAAAGCTGCAATTATTTATAGATAAAGTTGGGTCGCAATGAAGAATTGAACTTTACTGTCAACATTATTATCTAAAAATTACACAGCTAAAATTCTACCTTTTTGAGTATAGCCGCCTTCTGCCTCCTGCACACTGAGCGGAGTCGAAGTGTGCCCTCTGCCTTTCTTGCTAAATAGGAGCCTAATACCAATGGTTAAAGTTGTCACAATCAACATTTTATTTGAAATAGATTTATGGGAGCGACGACGACAATTATTAGTAGAAGGATTGAAAGCAGTTGAGGCAGATTTAATTGGATTACAAGAAGTTAATTTACAAGCAAATACAGCAGCTTGGCTAGCAGAACAGCTAGAAATGCCTTATGTATATTTAGTATCTTATCAAGAGCGAGTTGCTAAAATTGGCATTGAGTATGGAATTGCCATTCTCAGCCGCTATCCTTTTATACAGCAAGCCCAACTTGATTTAAAAAGTCAAGGAAGACTGGCGCAATATGTAGAAGTAAAAATAGGCGATCGCTCTATAATATTTTGCAACGGACATTATTATTGGCAACCTGGTTCCACACCAGAACGGATGAAGCAGATACAGTTATTAGTCGATTGGCTGGGTAAGCTACCACCAGAAATCCCCATTATCGCCGTCGGAGATTTTAACGCTACTCCCGACACCCCCGAAATTACATTCATCCGCGAAAAATTTACCTCAGCTTACGCCAGTTATCATGGCGAAGAACCAGAATATACTTGTCCTACGCCTTTGGTGAAACCCAACCGCAGCTTGTCGCGTAAAGTTGCACTGAGGTTACTGAATTTGTATGCTAATCGCACCTGGAAACCTTGGCGCGGTACTCTGGATTACATATTTATTAGCAATAATTTGACTGTGCGCGACTGTCAATTGATTCTTACTGAACCTGCGCCGGAGAATTCTAATATTTATCCTTCAGATCATTTTGGCATTGCGGCTGATTTAGGTTAATGTTTCGTTTTCCATCCCCGTGAGGGGTAATGCAATACGGTTCAGTTAAGGATAATTGTAGGTTGGGTTGAACGCAGTGAAACCCAACAAGCGACCGGAAATGTTGGGTTTCGTTCCTCAACCCAACCTACGCCATTTTAAGATTTTTGACGCTAACTGAACCGTATTGCACCCGGAGGTGACGGCGAAATGTTGGGATTTTGAGTATTCTCAAACTGGGGTTTGCTTTCTCATGACGCGATTTGTTTACTAATTACGCAAATTGTTTTCTCAAACTGGGGTTTGCTTTCTCATTTCAGTATATTTACCAAGCAAAAGTTAATATTGCTTTCTCAAACCGGAGTTTGTTTTCTCATTTCGGTATATTTAGCAAGCAAAAGTTAATATTGCTTTCTCAAACCGGAGTTTGCTTTCTCATTTCGGTATATTTAGCAAGCAAAAGTTAATATTGCTTTCTCAAACTGGAGTTTGCTTACTAATTTTCAGTATATTCAACACCTTTAATCTTTTGACCAGTCAACCGTCAACCGTCAACAGTCAACAGTCAACAATCAACCGTCAACCATTGGTGCTAGAAATTGAAAAGGAGCATGAAGGGGTAAAATAACTATGAATGCACAGGGGTCACAAGAACTAAAGACAAATCCGCGCGATTGGTCATGGCCTTTTTGGTTGGCTGTACCACTATACCCCTATAGCAAACGGCGAACAATTCGCACTGAAGTAGTTAAAGATACTATCTGGACTTTTGACCAACTGCACGGCATTCTCTACACTATCGTGCCAATTCGGATGACTGTAGTTAAGTTAGAAGCTGGGGGTTTATTTGTCTATGCACCTGTCGCTCCAACTGCTGAATGTATCCGGCTAATTAATGATTTGGTAGCAAAGCATGGTGATATTAAGTACATTATACTTCCTACTAGTTCGGGTTTAGAACACAAAGTATTTGTGGGGCCTTTTGCAAGACGCTTTCCCCAAGCACGGGTTTTTGTTGCGCCCCATCAGTGGAGTTTTCCGCTAAATTTACCGTTAAGTTGGCTGGGTTTTCCCCAAAAACGGACTCAGGAACTCCCAGAAGACAGTAGCCAAGTTCCTTTCGCAGATGAATTTGACTATGCGGTGTTAGATATTAATTTGGGAAGGGGTTCGTTTGGTGAAGTGGCAATTTTTCACAAGCGATCGCGCAGTCTATTACTTACTGATACCATAATCTCTGTATCTGAAGAACCACCTGCGATCGCTCAATTAGATCCCTACCCCTTATTATTCCATGCTAGAGAAACTGCCCAAGATGCGATCGCAGATAATCCCACCAATCGCCGCAAAGGATGGCAAAGGATTTCCTTATTTGCCATATACTTTCGTCCTAGCGCTGTAGAAATTACCAACTTAGGCAATATGTGGCGTGATATCTTGCAAGCCCCAAATCGCTCAAGACAAGCTTATTTTGGTTTATTTCCCTTCCGATGGCAAGAAAATTGGCAACAAACATTTGCAGCCCTCAGCAGTCATGGGCGTCCCTTTGTCGCCCCAATTTTACAAACCCTAATTCTTCCCCAAGCACCAAAAGCAGTACTTGACTGGGCTGATAAAGTTGCAAGTTGGGATTTTCAACAAATTATTAGCTGTCATTTTGATTCGCCAATTAAAACCAATCCCCAACAATTTCGCCAAGCATTCGCTTTCTTAGAGAAAAATTCTTTTGTTAACCAAACCCTACCAGAAGCCGATTTAAAATTTATTCAAGAACTTGAAGCTAATCTACTGAAACGCGGTATTGCTACACCACCGAAAGATAAAGTATAAAATTACTCAATTACAACAATACAACAAACCCATCATCGGGGCAGAGTCTCCCCCAATTAGTATCAATTTTGATGTTTTGTAACACTTACATCAGTCTGATTTCAATTGCATTAAAACAACAAAAAATATAAGCTATGATTCAAAAATTCTAGATTGCAAAAGGGGAAAATCAAACGTAACTTTTGAGCCAGCCAATTATCCAGCTTGTCTTTATGCGTCTTAGCTCACCTGTTTTGCGTTCCCTATTGCTTTTGAATTAAGTGTAAGGAGTGTTAAGGTGACTGACCACAGGATAGGACAATTTTTACAAGTAATAACTATAGTAGTTATTGCTACTAGTGGTTTAGCCCTAGGCATACTGAAGAGTGGACTAGACTACACAAAAATCATCAAACAACCAACTCCTAAAAATGCCAAGTTTCAAAATGCTGTACCAGCACCCGCTAAAAACTTAATAGTAGAAGTACCACAGACATGGCAAGGACAAACTATTTATCATGCCCAGCTTAAGCCAAATCAGAAAGTAATTGCTTTGACTTTTGATGATGGCCCAAACCCTAAACACACTGTACAAATATTAGACATTTTAAAGAAAAATCATGTCAAAGCTACATTTTTTGTAGTTGGGGCAATGATGCAAACCTACCCTCAAATTGCTAAACAAGTAGTAGCTGAGGGTCATGAACTAGGCAATCATACTTGGAATCATTCCTATCGTCGCATGGATCGCCCTACCGCGGCGAGCGAAATCGATCGCACAGGAGATATTATTTATCAAAATACAGGGGTAAAAACTGCTTTATTCCGTCCCCCTGGAGGCTACCTTAATAATGGCTTAGCCGACTACGCCAAAAACCAAAAGTATGTAGTCATGATGTGGTCAAGTCTTTGTGGTGATGCTGACCGTCATACACCACAGGTAGCAGGAATGGTTAATAATGTATTGAGAACCGCCAAACCCGGTGCAATTGTGCTACTACATGATGGTGGTGGTAATCGTTCTCGAACTGTGAAAGCCTTACCACAAATAATTGCTGGTCTGAAAGCGAAAGGTTATAAATTTGTTACTGGTTCAGAACTATTAGAAATCCAAGCCAAAGAACAAGCTACAACCATCAAAGCTGTACCTGCGGTCAAAAAAGATGGTAAATCTCAATGATTGTTGACGGTTGATGGTTGACACTTCGACAGGCTCAGTGCGGCGCGGTTGAGGGTTGAGGGACATCCAATTTTTTAAATACCCAATAAATTTGTAGTGGGAGCATCTTGCTCGCTTTTTAACATTAGCGAACAAGATGCTCCCACTACGGAATATGGGTAATTTATTTTTTGTAAGCCTGTTAAGAGTTCCCTACTTACAAGTCAGCCCCTCATGGGAAAAACCCACAACCAAGCATGAAAATCTGTCTTTCCCATGCCCAATGCCCAATGCCCCATGCCCATTTTCAAGTTAGACCGTCATGTGATAAATCACACAACGAGAGCATGAAAATCTCTCTGAACAGTCAACAGTTAACTAGCAACGTGGTTTCATAGCTTAATTTTTCAAGAAAAAGCTTCTAGCAGGTCACTAGAAGCTTGTCAAACTATTGCTTGGTAATTGCAGTATATGCATTTCTCCCTCAGAGTCTCTTCTACTAGAAGCATTAGGCTGGAGGTTAATGTACTGCATCTTAGTATTGATTTTTATGAAGCAACTTTTGAGACACATAGATTCTTCTGATATGTTTTATAGACAGAATTACTACAAAATGCAATCTGTCTAATTAATGACATTGCAAGGATATTTTCATGCAATCTCAGAATGTACCAAATTATTTGCCGCAAGCAATTCTAGTGACACTTTTCTGTTGTTTACCATTTGGAATTGTGGCGATTGTTTATGCGGCTCAAGTAAATACCAAATTACAAGTGGGAGATTATGAAGGAGCAATGCAAGCTTCCAAAAGTGCCAAAACCTGGTGTTGGGTATCTTTTGGGTCAGCATTAGTTTTCTTTGTCATATATATTCTCTTCATCATTGTGCTTTCTTCTGCATCACAAATAAGATAAAAGCTATTTATTGCATTAAACAAATGAACATAATTTCACATCGCTCATCTACTGTGTCTATAAAGACTTTAAAAGTGATAACTCTTACAGGCGTTATCGTTATAGCCACAATTATTTTATACTTTTTTAATCCCAGCAGTTCTTCAGTTTATCCCCCAAGTCCATTTCGGGCGTTGACTGGTTTATATTGTCCCGGCTGTGGTACCTTACGAGCCTTACATCAATTACTGCACGGAAATATACTCAAAGCTTTTGAGTTGAATCCTTTAATGATGGTAGCAATGCCATACTTGATTTATTCTTATATATCCTACAGTGCGCCTGTAATTCTGGGCGTAAAAGTTCCCCAGGTTTTCATCAAGCCTAACTGGATTTGGTTGATTTTGAAAATTATTTTGGGTTATTGGGTGCTGAGAAATCTTCCCTTTGCTCCTTTCTCTTGGTTAGCACCTTAATAATTCGTAATTCGTAATTCGTAATTCGTAATTTATGAGTAGGGTGTGTTGTCGCGTAGCGCAACGCACCATTAATAATGTAAATAATTAAAGCGACACATCAATATATTTTAGAGGGCACGGCAGTGCCGATGCCCCTACAATTTGTCACATTCTTTTTTCCAATTGGTATAAGTTTGTGTAAATAAACCCAAATATATTACAAAACTCTTACCAATGAACAATGACAGCCTTTGCCAGTTATATTTAATTGCACCGACCTACTTACTTTAATTTCAGCAATGACAGCGGAAAAAATATTATTGCAACCTGGCACTTTATGGCAAAGTGTGAAAGAACGGACTGAGTATGCTTTAAATTGCGGCGCATTGCTGTCGATACCGACAGAATTTGAATTTGTTGAACAAGATGGGGTGAATTTCTTGGTGAGGATTTTATCTAATCTTGTGCGTAAGGATGCAGCCAAGAAAAAACAAACTCAACAATCTGTTGCAACTGGTAAAGATTTTAATCCCTTTTTACCCTATGACGAAGATTTATTTGTCGCCAATATTTCTGAAACTCATGTCTGCATTTTAAATAAGTTTAATGTTGTTGACCATCATCTATTAATTATTACTCGCGCTTTTGCAGAACAGGAAAGCTTACTCACCCACGAAGATTTTGCAGCGATGTGGGCTTGTTTGGCAGAGTATGACGGTTTAGTGTTTTATAACGGCGGTCAAGTTGCGGGTGCAAGTCAAAGACACAAACATTTGCAGATGGTTCCGTTACCATTAACCACCGCAGGTGTAAGCATACCGATTCAGCCTTTATTTAAAACAGCAAAATTTGAGAATGCGATCGCTACTTTACCAGGTTTACCATTTAAACATGCCTTTGCTACCCTAGACCCCAGTTACTCAGCCACAACCACATTAGAACTGTATCGCGCCCTACTCCAAGCTGTCGGTATCAACGCCATCAACGATAACATGCAATCTGGGGCGTATAATTTATTAGCTACAAGAGAATGGATGTTGATTGTAGCGCGATCGCAAGAAGAATACCAAGGCATTTCCGTTAATTCCTTAGGATTTGCAGGTGCGTTACTAGTGCGTAATCAAGAACAAATGCAACTCCTCAAGCAGCAAGGGCCAATGAATATTTTAAAAAGTGTGGCGATACCCACAATCCAAAGGTAGAAACCATATTTTTGTGTTAGCTTGGGCAGCATCAATACTACTTTATTCACGAAACTTTGCGCGCGAATTTACCGACTTTGATAAGTTGTCATTGATAGGGGGATGCAAAGCAATAATCAATCACAACTGACAGCAGGCGCGCCAAGCAACTAAAAACCCCAGGAGATTTTATGCAAGCCCTAGACCTAAAATGGATACGCGCCCAATTTCCCGCCCTCACACAAACTATCAACGGTGAACCAGTAGTTTTTTGTGATGGCCCCGGTGGGACTCAAGTACCCGGTGCGGTGCTTGATGCTATCAGCGATTATTTAGTGAGGTCAAACGCCAATTCTCACGGGGTTTTCCCTACCAGCGTCCGCACAGATGCATTAATTACGGCGGCGCGTGCTGCTAGTGCCGATTTGCTAGGATGCCATAGTGATGAAATAGTATTTGGTGCGAACATGACCACCCTCACCTTTAGCATTAGCCGCGCTATTGGGAGAGAACTGCAAGCAGGTGATGAAATTATTGTGACGCGGCTTGACCATTACGCCAATGTTTCTTCTTGGTATGCTTTAGAAGAAAAGGGTGTAATTATCAAGGTGGTAGATTTTCATAGCGAAGATTGCACCTTAGATATGGCTGAATTGGAACGGTTGATTAATCCCCGCACCAAGTTAGTCGCTGTTGGTTTTGCTTCCAATGCAGTCGGGACAATTAACGATATCGCCGCTGTGGTTCGCCTCGCCCATGCGGTAGGAGCTTTAGTATTTGTTGATGCCGTTCATTACGTACCTCACGCACCAATTAACGTCCATGCTTTAGGTTGTGATTTCCTTGCTTGTTCGGCGTATAAGTTCTTCGGCCCCCATCTAGGGATTTTATATGGCAAACGCGAACATTTGGCGCGATTCACTCCGTATAAAGTTAGACCAGCACCCGATGAAGTACCATCGCGTTGGGAAACTGGAACATTAAACTTTGAAGCCTTAGCGGGATTAGTAGCGGCGATTAACTATTTAACAAAACTTGGCTGTCATGTTTCACCTTCCATTGATAGCGAATTAATTTCCGCCTTAATCGCAGCCGATAAAGAAGGTATCGAAAAATTTCACTGTCCCAGCTTCCTCACCACACCAGAACAATCTGCAACCGCCATCACATCGGCTTATCATAGCCGTCGCGCGGCTTTAGTGGCGGCGATGTCAGCAATTCAACAATATGAAAGAGAATTAAGTTACAAATTAATTCCCGGATTGCTAGGGATTCCCGGCTTAGTGTTATATGGAATTACCAATCCAGAAAAATTTACTTCCCGCACTCCCACAGTCGGATTTAGATTAGCCGGACAAACACCGGAAGCAGTTGCCAAAGCATTAAGCGATCGCGGTATATTTGCATGGTATGGTCATTTTTATGCGATCGCTCTTACAGAAAAACTCGGCGTAGAAGCTACCGGCGGCTTAGTGCGGCTGGGATTCACCCACTACAACACAATGGAAGAAGTTGAGCGAGTATTACACGCTTTAAAAGAAATTGCCGTGTAATCATCAACGTAGGGTGTGTTGTCGCGTAGCGCAACGCACCATGAATGTCGAATTTAGACAAACTCTTTTTCCAGTAACAGCAATTAAAGTTATTGTCAAAAAATAAAGACTGCCTCAGCAGCCTTTATTTTTAACTATCAAAATACAACAAATTGCCAAAGAATTTTAAATTGCCAACTTCTCACCGCGAATCGAATAATCCAACAACTCCATCGGATGAATCACCGCAATATCCTTACCTTGCAAATGCAAATGCTTAGTAATCTGCAACGTACAGCCAGGATTAGCCGAAGTAATTAACTCAGCACCAGTATTCAGCAAATTCTGCACCTTTTGCTGTCCTAATTCTTCAGCAACTTCTGGTTGCAACATATTATAAACACCCGCACTCCCACAACATAAAGCCGCATCTAAAGGTTCTTTTAACTTCACCCCAGGAATTTGGCGCAATAACTGACGCGGTTGGACGCTAATTTTTTGTCCGTGTAACAAATGACAAGCATCTTGATAAACCAAATTCACAGGTTTATCGGTAATTGGTAACAGTTTCGCCGTTAACCCCACCGTTGCTAAAAATTCTTGGGCATCTTTCACCTTAACCGCAAATTGCTGCGCTTTTTCCCGATATTCTGGGTCATCAGCTAAAATATGACCGTATTCTTTCAAAGTATGCCCACAACCAGCCGCATTGATAATTACGAAATCGACATCAGTTTTGCCGAAACTATCAATCATTTGTCTGGCTAAAGCCTTCGCCTGTTCGGTTTGTCCTTGATGTTCCGGAAGCGCCGCACAACAACCTTGAGATTGAGGAATTACAACCTCACAACCATTCGCCGTCAACACCCGTACCGTTGCTTCATTCACAGGCGAGAAAAATAGCCGTTGTACGCATCCCAAAATCACCCCAACTCGGTAACGCTTCTCACCTTTAGCTGGAATCACCGTCGGTAAATTATTTTGAAAAGTTTTCAGCGTAATTTCTGGCAGAATTGATTCCATTGCTGCCAATCGAGGAGAGATATTTTTGAGTAAACCTGTAGCGCGCACTAATTTAGATAAACCCAACTTTTGATAAGCCATCAAAGGCACAAGTAATATTCTCAAAATATCGGGATTGGGAAATAGAGAAAATATCAATTTCCGCACCAAAGTATCTGGTAGACTGCGCGTATAATTGCGTTCCACTTGGTGACGAGTAGCCGAAATTAACTTGTCATACTGCACCCCAGAAGGACAAGTTGTCACACAAGCCAAACAACCCAAACAAGAATCAAAATGTTCTACAGTGGCCGTATTTAGAGCAATTTCTCCCTCATTAATTGCATCCATTAAATAGATACGCCCTCTAGGGGAATCCATCTCTTTACCTAATACCCGATAACTCGGACAAGTCGAGAGACAAAATCCACAATGTACGCAACTATCAATTAACTTTGGTTCTGGTGGATGATTAGCATCAAACCCCTGTAAATTCTTCAAACTTGCCGTATTATTAACAGAATTTTCGGAAACTTGCATATTATCTTTTGTCATTAGTCATTAGTCATTGGGAATTGGGCATTGGGCATTGGGCATTGGGCATTGGGTATTGGGCATTGGGCATTGGGCATAGCTATTTCTCCTCTGCTCCCTGCTCCCTGCCCTTATTTCAAATCCCACCCACAAATCGACCAGGGCTTAAAATATTCTTGCTATCAAACTGTGATTTAATCTTACGCATTAATCCTAAGGCATTACCCTTATATCCCCACACATCAAGCTTTTCTTTCACTGTCGCTGGTGCTTCTAAAATAGAGAGAAACCCATTTTTAGATTGACAAATCTCCCGTATTTTCAAAGCTTGTTTTTGATTATTTAAACATAACAATCCCAAACCACTACTAATGTGGATTGTGCCCATTTCTACTTGAGTTAACACCTCAAAAGCCCCAGTCGGTAATACTCCTATTTTGCAAGTAATGGGAAAATTTGTGGCAGCAGAATGTATTTGTTCTGGCAATCTCTGCCATAGATTAGCTTCATCTTCAGCTTGATATATTGTCCCTTTTAATCCTAATTCTTGCCCAACTTCCCACAAACGGTTGGCTTGTTCGTTGACACTCTCACTAATACTTTGAAACCGCGCGATTAATCCTAACCCTGTACCTAAACCAAGGTTAGATACTAGCTTTGTCGATAGTAAATCAGCTTGGGTGGGTGTTAACGCCGAACCGCGCAAAGTCGCCGCCGCCTGTGATATCATTTCCGCTGCGCCAGTTAATACCACCGTTGTGGATGCTTCTTGTTGTGGATAAACTCGAAATGTGACTTGGGTAATAATTCCTAATGAGCCGTAAGAACCAGTAAATAACTTCATCAAGTCATAACCGGCAACATTTTTCACCACTCTCCCCCCAGCTTTGGCGATTTCACCATCAGCACGGACAAAGCTAATCCCTAACAACTGATCCCTTACACTACCATAACGCTGTCTCAGGGAACCTGTATTAGCAGTAGCGACGATACCGCCAATTGTGGCAGAATTGGGTGCTGTCGGATCAAGGGCGAGAAATTGGCGAGATTTAGCTAAAATTTCTTGGAGATGGGAAAACTTCATCCCCGCTTCTACTGTCACCGTTAAATCACCTACGGCGTGTTCAATGAGGCGATTGATGCGTTCTGTACTTACTACGACATCAATGTTTTGCGCTAAACCGCCCCAGCTAAGTTTACTAGTACTACCACAGGGAAGGATACGCCAATTTTGCCGATACGCTTGTGCAACAATGGTGGCTAGTTGTTCTTGGGTACGCGGATAGACAAGACAACTGGGAGTTTTACCCACAGCCATTGCTTTTTGGATAGAATCTTTAAGCTTGGGGTCAAGATTTTCCCAAGGATAGACAGCATTTTCTTCATTGACGATAGATGCCAGATAAGATGCGATCGCATTCATCAGTTTATTTGTTACGCCTTATTTCTAATTTACTGGTTAATTTCACTAAAAAATTGCTGAGTGCGTTGATTTTACAGCCCTCAGTTCTCTTAACAAAAAACACTGGCAAATGCAACTATGATTTATCTGCCATACTGAAGTGCGATTACTAGATAATACAAGTTATTAAAATTACTTTAATACCAGTACTACACTCTAAGTAATAATCCTGAAGCAATAATATTAATTATGACTTAAGCTGACTACAGGATAGTATCATCTAAAAATCTATATTTGTTAAATTTGGCAAATATAGACAATATATGACCATAAACTGCATCTTATTAAATCAGGGTAGCAATGTTATTAATTTATGTTCATACAGCTAAGTCTGTTGGATTACAGTACATACATTTTCATAACCACAGTATCTTTATGGCTAAGCAATCATAAGATGACTAGTTGAGTTATAAAATCATGCTGAAGTAGAGCGATGATTTACCTATCAGGGGTGCTGTTGGTAATGCCTACAGATGCTCATCAGACTGGGATTTTTGCAAAAATCAAATCGGATTGCTATATATCTAACACTGCCATGAGAATTGTAGCAGTCAAAAATTTTTCGCCTTGTTAGTGATTTTGAAACTTGTTGAGCAGAGTAATTGCCGTCTTTAAGTGGCAAAATCCAAGTTGGCTGTCATATTAACTAAATAATTATTCTCTAAAAAATCCGCTTATTGGATTGTTTGATTACTGAATTTAATTCAGGATAATTCAATTGTTATTTTTTTCATGCTTAATTATTTAACTGGATGATTTGCTCTAGTTTTTCATGAGTAATTGAGAAGTTGTCACTATGCGCGTATTAGACTATATTATTCAAAATTCTTTCTTGACCTTTCCTCCTCACAAGTCATTAAAAGAAATTATTATTCGCATGGGACAAGTAGGAGTATCTCTTGATGTAGATAATGGCTCATTTGTGACTGCTAGCAAATTCCCTACCTACCGTAATTCAGTCCAAGTCATCGAAGGAGAATCAAGTTCTACAGTTAAACCTTTAGGGATTACCAAAATAAATTCTCAAAAACCTCAAGCTAAATTGCCAATTGATTGCATATATGTTATAGATAAATGCCAATTATTAGGTATGTTAACAATTGTCGATATTATCAGGTTAATCAATTCAGGTTTAAATTTAGCAGCAGTTAAAGTTGCCGAAGTGATGCGAGAAGCTGCAATTAGTTTAGAACGAGATTTTGATGCTAATAAAACATTAGTTTTAATGCAACACTATGGTATCCGTCAGTTACCAATTGTCAACGATAAAGGTCAATTTTTAGGAATTATTACTCCAGAAAGTCTAGCTTTAGGTTTACAGAGAGAATTAGCCAAGCTGCAAGAAACTTTACAATTAGAAATTGCCCAGCGTTGTGCATTAGAGATGAGTTTTAAAAAGGCTGAAGAAGACTCTGAAAAACGCATTTTAAAAGCAACTGAAGATTTATTAAAAGCTAATAAAAAGTTACAACAAGGAATATGCGATCGCATTGCTACTGAAACACAATTATTACAAACAACATCTGAGTTACAAGAGATTTTTCAAGCTTTTCCCGATTTATATCTTCGCCTAGATCGGGATGGCACAATTTTGAGCCATTACACCAAAAATATCTCAGATTTTTACCTATTAACGGCTGATTCCCTAGGCAGAAAAGTCCAAAATATTTTACCAATTAATGTAGGTGATAAATTTATCGAAGCTATTTTAAATGTTCAGCAAACAAATGCACTTGTAGATATTGAGTATGTCTTGTCTAGAGACGGAATTAATGAAACTTTTGAAGCTCGTCTATTACCCTCAGTTCGTCACCAAATTATCGCCATCATTCGCAATATTTCTGAACGTAAGCAAGCACAAGAAGCATTACAAACAGCGAAAGTAGAACTAGAAATTCGTGTAGAAGAGAGAACGAAAGAATTAAAGAATATTAATCAGCGGTTGCTACAAGAAATTAGCGAACGTCAGCGTGTAGAGAAAGCACTGCGAGTCAGTGAAGATAGATATATTCGCGCTATTACTGCGGGAAAGGTAGGAATATGGGAATGGAATATTCAAACTAATACTATTTATATAGATCCTAACTTACAGGCTATGCTTGGCTATACAGAACAGGAGACACCTAAATATTACGATCATTGGTTAAGATTTGTTCATCCTGATGATGTTGAATCAGTCAAGAATGCAGTAAATGCTTATTTGGAAGGAGTCACACCCAAATATGAGATTGAACATCGAATGCTCAAAAAAGATGGTAGCTATATCTGGTTTTTGAGTCGGGGTATGCTCCTGTGTAATCTGCATAAACATGAATGTTTTATTGCTGGTTCTAATACTGATATTACTGCGCATAGACAAGCAGAAAACCAACTCAAAGTCTCTCTAAAAGAAAAAGAAATTTTATTAAAAGAAATTCATCATCGAGTAAAAAATAATTTACAAATTATATCTAGTTTATTACGATTACAAACTAGATATATTTATGACGAGCAAGCTTTAGAAGTTTTTCAAGATAGCCATAATCGGGTGCGAGCTATGGCAATTATTCATGAAATTTTATATCAATCTAATGATTTAACTAAAATTGAAGTCTCCGATTATATCCAAAGTATAGTTAATAATTTATTGCGTTCTTATGGTATCAATACCAATATTGATATTCAAATGAATATTAAGAAAATTTCTCTAAAAATCGATACGGCAATTTATTGTGGTTTGATTATTAATGAGTTGGTTTCTAATTCTATAAAATATGCTTTTGTCAATAATCAACAAGGTGCTATATATATAGAATTAATAACTATAGCAAATAATAATTACTCATTAATTGTCAGTGATAACGGTGTGGGCTTATCTAAAGATGTAGAAATATATAAACAAGAATCTCTCGGTTTGCAATTAGTTTGGAGCTTGGTAGAACAATTAGAAGGTAAAATTACTCTGGATAATTCCTCAGGCGCTGCATTTAAAATTACTTTCAGTGAAGCAAACTAGGAGCAGAATAAACATGAAAGAAAAAATCCTGGTTGTGGAAAATGAAATAATCATTGCTTCTGATATTAAATCTTGCTTAGAAAAAGCCGGCTATATCGTTCCGGGAATTGCAGCTTATGGAGAACACGCAATTGCTAAAGCGGCAGAATTTATGCCAGATTTAGTTTTAATGGATGTCATGTTGAAAGGCCAGATGAGTGGTATAGAAGCTGCTGCTGAAATTAACACTCGGTTTAATATTCCAGTAGTTTATTTGACTGCTTACTCCGATCAAAGTAATTTACAAAAAGCCAAAACCACGCAGCCTTTTGGCTATATCCTGAAACCATTTGAAGAAAATCAATTAATTACTACGATTGAAATTGCTCTCAACAAATATCAAAAAGAAGTTGTGATGCGTGAGGCTTTAGCACAAGAAAAAGAACAGCAAAAAAATCAAAGCCAATTTTTTTCTATGCTTAGTCATGAATTTCGTAATCCCTTAAATAATATTTCTGTTTGTACTGAATTACTTACCGATCACAGCCATCAATTAAATGAAACTAAAAAAGATGAATATCTCAATCATATTCAAAAATCCGTCCAACATCTTGAGCATTTATTGAATGATATTTTGCTGATTGGTAAAGCAGAAACAGGTAAAAATCAGTTTGATCCTAAACCATTAGATTTAGAACAATTTTGCAGAAATTTAGTTACAAATATTCAACTTAGCGCCAGCCAAAACCACCAGATTATTTTTAATATAGTAGGAAGCAACAGCAGTAAAGAAAATCCCCGATTAGTTGGTTTGGATGAAAAAATGCTACTCCATATTCTGACTAACTTACTGGTGAATGCGGTGAAATATTCGCCACAAGGTGGTAAAGTCAAGTTTGAACTTTTTTATGTAACTGGAGAAGTTATTTTCCGCATCCAAGATGAAGGTATTGGCATTCCAGAGGCGGATCAAGAAAATCTATTCTCCTCTTTTCAAAGAGGTAGTAATGTTGGTAGTATCCCCGGTAATGGTTTAGGACTAGCTATTGTGAAACATTATGTACAGTTACATGGTGGAAATATTTCTTTTGCTAGTAAACCGGGAGTTGGTACAACTTTTATTGTGAATTTGCCAATTTAGTCAGTTGTCAGTTGTCAGTTGTTGTTATTTTTTATGTTCTTATCATAATAGTGATGGGCGGAGTTTCACCGCCTATTATAGATAATTAAACTTTGATTGCTTCTCTACTGTTAGTGGACGAATAATAACTCGGATTATCGTCAAGTTTGCTTGGTGATTCTTGTTCTGTAATTAATCTAGCGCCACGATTACGGGTAACATAGTTCCACACCCATTGAATCATTACTTTTAATTTGTTGTCGAATTCAAGTAAAAAGTATATATGCACTAATAACCAAAATAGCCATGCAAAGAAACCTTTCAGCTTCATAAAACCTAAATCGACAACAGCTAAATTTTGCCCAATTATGGCTAAACTACCCCGATTAATATAATTAAATGGTGGCAGATTATTACCTTGTAACTGCTGTTCAATTAGGTTGGCGACATATTCTCCTTCTTGCTTAGCAACTGGTGCAACACCTGGTAAAGGTTTGCCATCTTGATGAGAGAAATTAGCTAAGTCGCCAATTACAAAAATATTGGCATGTCCTTTAATACTTAAGTCTGATTCAACAATAACTCTGCCTGCACGATCGAGTTCTACACCTGTGCTTTCTGCTAAGACTTTACCCATTGGCGATGCTTTTACGCCTGCTGCCCATAAGATTGTTTTTGAGGCAATTTCTCTAACGGTATCTCCTTGTTTAATAGTAACAATATCATTTTCGATATTAGTTACCAATGTTTTTGTTTGCACCAGAACGCCCAATTCTTTCAGAGATTTTTCTGCTGTTTGTGATAGTTCTGGATCAAAAGGTGGGAGGATGCGATCCAAACCTTCTAAGAGAAGAATTCTAGTTTCTGATGTATCGATGTTGCGAAAATCTTCTTTGAGGGTTTGATATGCTAATTCTGCGATCGCACCTGCTAATTCTACCCCTGTAGGGCCGCCACCAACAATCACAAAGGTTAACCAAGCACGACGTTTCACCGGATCAGTTTCTCTTTCTGCTGCTTCAAAAGCTGTAAAAATCCGGCGACGCATTTCTATTGCATCTTCTACAGTTTTTAATCCTGGTGCAAATTCTTCCCAGTCGTCTTTACCAAAGTAGGAATGTTTAGCACCTGTAGCGACTATCAACGTATCGTAAGGTATGGCTTCATCGCCTAGTATGACTTTCTGTGCTTGGGGATCGATATCATTAACAGATCCCAGCAATACTTGAGTATTTTTACTTTTACTCAACACCGATCGCAAGGGTGAGGAAATATCGGCTGGTGATAAATTACCTGTCGCAACTTGGTATAGCAATGGTTGAAATAAATGAAAGTTGCGTTTATCAATCAGCGTCACATTCACAGGCGCTTTAGCAAGTGTTTTTGCTGCATATAAGCCGCCAAAACCACCACCAATAATCACCACTTGATGGGGTGGTTTATTTTCAAGTGAATTTTCCATAAGATATATTTCCTGACGTTACGACGGTTGTAACTATTCTTCATAAATATGTATCAAACTTTGCCAAATTCTTTCTGTTCACTTTGCACAGATGAAAAAATAATTAAAGTGAGTAAAGTTACAGTTTTGGGGTATTGGGCTTCGGCTCCGCTCAGCCTATCAGGCATTAGGCGTTGCTGGAATATTATGATTTTTTGCGTTTGTGTTTGTATCTATGCGTGAGCTTTTTACGGTTTTAATGACACCAAAATATTGCGTCGGATTCTGTTGGCAAATTGGGATGAAATTTGGAATTTGAGATGAATTTGAGATTTTAGATTTAAAACCAGGAATAAAAGACTATCTCATGTTCGAGTCAGAAATGCGATCGCACTCAACTTCACCTCTTTAACTGTATTTCCGGTAAAATCAAGATCCTAAAGACTGTGGATCGGGAGAAATTAGGGGTGTCTACACTCGGCGTAAACATTGACCACATTGCGACCATTCGCCAAGCACGGCGAACGGTGGAACCTGACCCCGTGGCGGCGGCGGTGCTGGCAGAATTAGGTGGTGCAGATGGAATTACGGTGCATCTGCGAGAAGATAGAAGGCATATTCAAGATAGGGATGTGCGACTCTTACGACAAACAGTAAGAACCCATTTAAATTTAGAAATGGCCGCTACAGAAGAAATGGTAGCGATCGCTCTCGATGTTAAACCTAATTATGTAACTTTAGTACCCGAAAAACGCGAGGAAGTTACAACAGAAGGTGGTTTAGATATTGTGGGGCAAATTGCTAAAATAGGTGAGATAGTTGATAAATTGCAAAGTGCTGGCATTCCAGTTAGTCTATTTATCGACGCCGAACCGTCACAAATTGCAGCATCTGCTAAAGTACAAGCAAAGTTCATTGAATTGCATACTGGGCAATATGCTGAGGCTGTCGATGAAACTAGTCGTAAGCAAGAGTTAGCTGTATTAGCTAAGGGGTGCGAGCAAGCAATTCAAGCCGGATTGCGAGTTAATGCCGGTCATGGTCTTACCTACTGGAATGTTTATCCTGTGGCTAGTCTCCCAGGTATGGAAGAACTCAACATCGGTCATACTATCATTGCTCGCGCCGCTTTAGTTGGATTAGAAAGAGCTGTGCGGGAAATGAAACTAGCAATCCGTGGAGAATTGTAAAGCTGTTGACTGTTGACTGTTGACTGTTGACAGAGTTAAAAGCCTTTTATTGTTAGGGTTTTATCTTAGCTTGATGTCCTATCTATCTGGCTACAGCTATAGATGGTTTATTGAGTTAATAGCTCAGAGGGGTCAATAACTGCGTAATCCAGACAATTGGGAGCAAATCTTCAGCAAAGACTTCTATGAGCGCAACACAATCTAACAGTCTGCCACTTTGGGTACAGGATCGGGATAAAGTTATTGAAGGAAGTACTGATGCCCAATGGCGGTATCAAACACCTCCTGATTATTCTCGCTCAAAAGAGAATTTAGCGGCTGAAAGTACAAGTCATCATGTAGAGGGTAGCCTGGAAGCGATCGTGCAAAACCTGGTTAGAACCTTTGAGATGGAAGTATCTTTCAAAACTAATCCACAACAGTGGTTATCTGTTGTTAATGACAAGTTTCGTGTAAGTACTAATGGAGGTCAAGAATACACAGCTACAGATTTATCAGCCCAAGGTACTTACAATTTATTTATGGCTGATTCAGAGCATTACAAAGCCTCGGCTGAAACCTTTGAATCGTCAGCGCAACTCTTCCATTCAACATTTCCCCAAGGCTTTCCTTGGGAAGTTTTAGAAGTGTACTCCGGCCCGCCAACTGTGACATTCAAGTGGCGACACTGGGGACATTTTAAAGGTGCATACAAAGACTATGCGCCAACTGGAGAGATGGTAGAAATTATCGGCATGAGCGTTGCTAGGGTTACCGATGACTTGCGGATAATTTCCGTGGAACACTACTTTGACAATACGCTGTTTTTAGACAAACTAACAGCTGGCGGTAAACTGCCAAGTAGTAACAAAGCGAGTGCTTGCCCCTTCGGTTCTTGGTTTAAAAAAGTCAAGAAGAGTTAAAATAATTCGTAATTCGTAATTAAGGATGGTTACAAACGGTTATTTAAAAACTGTATGAAATCAAGCCATCTCTAACCGAATGAGAATTAAACTCACAAATTACGAATGCCAAATGACGAATTACTAATTAGTTAATTTTTCCGGGTACAGTTTATATACTGTACTCTGGAATAAAACATTAGCAAACACAGGATGAAAATGCAAACATATTATTACGTTTTGGCAAGTCAAAAATTTTTGGTACAAGAAGAACCAATCGAAGAAGTTCTTAAAGAACGTATCCGTCATTATCACGAACAAGAGAAAGAAATTGATTTTTGGTTGGTGAAACAACCAGCTTTTTTAGAAGCACCAGAAATGGCAGAAATTAAAGCTAAATGTCCACAACCGGCAGCAGCAATTATTTCTACAAATCAGCAATTTATTACCTGGTTAAAACTGCGATTAGAATACGTGATCGTTGGCGAATTTCAAGCTCCTTCCGATACAATTTCTAACCCTATAGCATCTCTAGCTACCGTATCGTAAGATACTGGGGAATGGGCATGGGGCATTGAAACAATTTTGGATTTTGGATTTTGGATTTTAGATTGGAATCCAAAAGACGCTCGCGGACTCGCTAACGCTACGCTAACGCAAATCTAAAATCTAAAATTCCTTGTCCCCCTTTTATTTCTAGCCCCTAGCCCCTAACCCCCTGCTCCCCTGCCTCTTCCCCCCTGCCTACAACTTGGGGGAACAAAATCTAGCTTGATGAAATCCTTAAAAAAATCTTCTTGTATGCCTCTTACTGTCGTGCACAGATTTCCGAATTTACCACATGCTTTAGTGTTAGCGATCGCTGGATTGATGGGTGGTATGAGTTCTGTTACCGCTCAACAGGCGATTCCTGTTTGTCAACCGCCAGAGCCTGGTGAGTATCTTTTATTAATAGTTAGTCCCACAGCAGATAATCAGAAGCAATTGCGCAATGCTTTACCTGCTGAAATCAAAAGCACTACCTGTCAATATTTAACAGATACAGTGACGCGAATCGGGGGATTTTACAAAATTGATGATGCTCAACGATGGGCAAGATACATCAATAATATTGTCGGTTTAAGTGGCATCATTACCACTAAACCCGCAGATCCAGCGACACCGCAAACAGTAACTTATAACCCTCAATCTTTAGGAGAAGGTTATGCTGTATTGGTTGATTATTTCAATCGCCCAGAGCTTGTATCTAATGTACAACAAGTTGTGGGAGGAGATGTGGGGTTTGTTTCCTACGGACAACGCCCTTACTTGCTGGCAGTGTATACCACTAACCAAAAAGAAGCATATAATACATTACAACAGCTTAACGATCGCGGCTTTGTGGCCTATGTCGTAGATAGCCGTAAAGTAATGCTACTGCGCTCAAATGTGCGATCGCAGTGATGGTTAGTTGTCAACAAGATAATAGACAGCAAAATTTCTTGATTTTGAATACTTCACGAACTTCAGTACAAGTTTTGAATTTTGAATTTTGAATTTTGAATTTTTTTGAATTTTAAATTGTTTGCTCCTCTACACTTTTGCATCAAAGACTAGTGACTAAGAAAGACCTAGCTAACCAAGTGATGGTTATGCCCAAAGCTGAACCAGCGATAACCTGAACTGGTGTGTGTCCCAGCAATTCTTTGAGGCGGTCTTGGCTAAAGTCATGCTTGTCATCAAATAATTCATCAATCATTTGATTAAGAATTCGTGCTTGTTTCCCGGCGGCTTGGCGAACTCCAGCGGCATCATACATGACGATGATGGCAAAAACTGTCGCTAGAGCAAAATCAGGCGATGCCCAGCCAAGAGTTTCACCGACACCGGTGGCCAGAGATGTAACTAGCGCTGAGTGCGCGCTTGGCATACCGCCAGTGGTGACTAAAACACGTACATTCAGTTTGCGATTTTTAAATAGCTCAATGACGAGCTTCAGAGATTGAGCAATCAAACAAGCTACCAGAGCAACCAGCAGCACCCGGTTGTCTAAGATGTTGCCTATGTTCTGCATGGTATTTTGGTGAAGTTAGTAAATATTAGCAGCAGTTATTTTTTTTGGAAACTACAAGATACAACCTGGAAAAACCCAATTGTCCGACGCTACCCTACCAGTCAAAATCCCCTGAGTGATGATTTTTTAGCACAAGTTACCCTACGGGCGACTATGCGAGTAGAATCCAAAATTGGGATGAATTCCCCGTAGGGGTTGACTTAGTTATTGCGACTGACAATGAAATGAGCGATCGCTTTTAAGGGTTGTGCTTTGTCGCCAAAGGAATCTAATTCTGCACAAGCTGCTTCAATTAGCTGTTGGGCTTTAATTCGGGATTCGTCAATTCCCCACAGGCTAGGATAAGTGACTTTCTGGGCTTTCAAATCCTTGCCAGCAGTTTTCCCTAATTCTTCTTGAGTAGCGGTGATATCCAAAATATCATCGATAATTTGGAATGCTAAACCAATATTCTGAGCATACTTAGTTAATTTTTGTAAATCTTCTGCCGATACTCCACTTAAAATTCCTCCACAAACTACACAAGCTTCTAACAATGCAGCGGTTTTGTGATTGTGAATAAAATTCAAAGTTTCTAGGGAAGTATCCGCTTTACCTTCCGATTCTAAATCCACTACTTGACCGCCAACCAAGCCTGCTGCACCTAAAGCTCTACCGAGACGCGCTACAACATGCAATACTCTGTCCCTAGGTACGCTTTGGGGTGTTTGGGTGGCGACAAACTCAAAAGCGTAAGCTAATAAGCCATCCCCAGCTAAAATGGCAATATCTTCACCATAAACTTTGTGATTTGTCAACTTACCCCGTCGATAATCATCATTATCCATTGCGGGTAGGTCATCATGAATCAATGACATAGTGTGGATCATTTCCACAGCGCAAGCGGTTGGCATAGCCATATCGATTGTCCCGCCAGTCATTTCGCAGGTAGCAAGGCACAGAATCGGACGTACACGCTTACCGCCAGCTAACAAAGAGTAGCGCATTGATTCATAGATTTTTTCGGGATAGACGACAGGGATCGCCCGATCCAAAGCAGTTTCGCAAAGCTGTTGTCGCTCTTTGAGATAAGCTGATAGGTTAAACGTGTCTGTTTGGGGCGTTTTTTTAAACTTATCAGTTGCTACCATTCTTAAAATTCCTGAGACTTTGGTATTTTTGTCATATACGTCACAATTTTAAGGGGCTTTGGTGCTTAAAACGCGAGTAATTAAGAGTTAAGAATTAGGAACAATCACTCATAATTCAGCATTTGCTATTCCTAGCCGCCTCAAATAGCTGGCAAATGTATTTTGCAACAACATAGCAACAGTCATCGGCCCAACACCACCAGGAACGGGGGTAAGAAACTCTGCTACGCCAGCTGTGGATTCCCCATCGACATCGCCAACTAAACGACTTTTGCCACTGGGATCGGTGACGCGATTCATCCCCACATCTACCACAACAGCGCCCGGTTTCACCATTTCTGCGGTAATCAATCCCGGAATTCCCACGGCTGCAATGAGAATATCGGCATTTTGGGTGATGGATTTTAAGTCATGCGATCGCGAGTGAGCAATAGTTACCGTAGCATTGGCTTCCAGCAGCATCAATGCCATTGGTTTACCCACCAAAATACTACGTCCTACTACGACTGCTTGCTTTCCTTGTAAAGGAATTTCATATTCCGCCAACAATCGCATCACGCCAGCCGGGGTACAACTGCGTAAACCTGCTTCTTGACGTACCAGTCGCCCTAAATTCACCGGATGCAAGCCGTCAGCATCTTTATCTGGATCGATTTTATTCAGCAAGCTCACAGAATCTAAATGTTGGGGTAGCGGTAACTGTACGAGAATCCCATCTACCTGCGGATCTTGATTGAGTGCAGCAATGACATCTTCTAGTTCTGCTTGAGTAGTTTCTGTAGGGAAATGCTTACCAAAGGAAGCAATTCCCACCTTAGCGCAAGCTCGCTCTTTATTGCGGACATAAGCAGCCGATGCAGGGTTATCGCCAACCATTAATACAGCTAATCCCGGAGGACGCCCAAGTTGTGGTTGTAAATCTGTAATTCGTTCTTTGAGTTGTTGCTGAATTTTTTCAGCTAAAGCTTTACCATCAAGAAGTTTGGCAGTTTTTGTTTCCATGAAAATTCCCAGAAATTCGCCTTAAATCCAAAGTCCAACATCTAGCCGGCTGTAGCGGAGTCAACAGTCATCCATAAAATGTGTCTATTGACTATGATGGTCTTGCTATTTTATGGCGTAGCGTGGTTCAAACAGCAAAATCATACTGCCTTATTTTCTCAGATCGACTGCATTATTGGCAGCAGCGCCTCCGCGACCCTCGGCGACCGGGACGGGCGGGTTCACAGATATCCTCACGAATTCATGACGATCTCACATAAACCCGCCCCAACTGACAACTGACAACTGACAACTGACAACTGACTATTAACAAATGACCAAACAAAACTTTTCTCTAACTCACAGTATTTTGCCTTACCGCCTAGCATTGTTATTGCTACTGGTATGGGGGCTTTGTAGTTGTGGTAACGTCTCACAACCTGGCTTTAACATCGGGAATTTTCACATTGGGAGTAATATCACCCCCATTGGGAAAATTCAGCCAGCACAAGCTGATAAGGCTACAGTTTACATTCAAGGTAAGGTAGAAAGGCAAGTTCCCCTTTTGCAACGCTGGGCTTATCAAATCGATGACTCCACTGGCAAAATTTGGGTTGTTACTAGTCAAAATAACTTGGCAAAAGGAGCGGAAGTGGTGATTAAAGGTAAAGTCAAGTATCAAAGCATACCTTTGGCAGGAAAGGAGTTAGGAGAAATATATATTGAGGAAGATTCTTAGGAATGTTGACTGTTGATTGTTGATTGTTGATTGTTGATTGGGAAGAAAATTTAAGTATTGTGTATGTGTTATTTATTTCATAAATATCTAGCTCAGTAAAAGTTTATGAATAATGAAAAGGTGCAGGTTGCGATCGCAATTCTCTACCAAGACAACAAGTTTCTTATGCAACTGCGGGACAACATCCCGAATATTCTCTACCCTGGTTACTGGGCGCTGTTTGGCGGACATATCGAGTCAGGAGAAACACCAGAAATAGCGGTCAAACGCGAAATATTAGAAGAAATCGGCTATGATTTTGCTGATTTCGCCCCATTTGCCTGTTATTGGGATGAAAAAATTATCCGCCATGTCTTTCATGCTCCACTCTTGGTAGGTTTAGATCGACTGGTTTTAAATGAAGGCTGGGACATGGGTTTTTTAACACCAAAAGATATTCGCCAAGGTAACTGTTACTCAAACAATGCTGGTGAAATTCGACCTTTAGGGCCGATGCATCAGCGAATTATGCTTGATTTTATTGATAGTCAATAGTTAGTTGTCAGTAGGGGCGGGTTTATGTGAGATCGTCATGAATTCGTGAGGATATCTGTGAACCCGCCCGTACAGTTGTCAGTTGTCAGTTGTCAGTTGTCAGTTGTCAATTTTCAGTTGTCAACCGTCAACCGTCAACCGTCAACAGTTCCCCCTTTTGTGGAGTTACCAATGCAATCAGTAAACAAACTACCGCGATGGTTAAGTATCGGCTTGGCATTTCCCGTTGCTATTCTCAACGGTTGGCTATTGCTTCAGGTTGTGCAGTATTTTCAACCACTAGTTAGTATTATTGTGGCTGCTGTCTTACTGGCTTTTGTGTTGAATTATCCCATTCAGTTTTTGCAGGAACGGGGGGTAAAACGCAACCTGGCTATTGTAGTAGTGTTACTTTTGGCTGTGGTAGTTTTAGTGGGTTTAGGTATCACTTTAGTACCGCTGATCATACAACAGCTCAACGAATTAGTTAATATTCTGCCCTATTGGATTGATTCTGCGGGCGAACAAATTCAAGCTTTGCAAAGCTGGGCGGCGACACAACAACTACCAGTAAATTTAGCTGGTTTAGCTACCCAAGCCTTAGAACGATTATCTAATCAGTTGCAATCTTTCACTGGGAGAATTCTCAGTGTTGCCGTTGATACTATCGGTGTAGTAGTTAACGTACTGCTGACAGTGGTACTAACTGTCTACATGGTATTAAATGGCGATCGCCTTTGGGATGGAATTTTTCAGTGGTTTCCGCCGCACATCGGCCCGAAAGTGCGGGAATTATTGCGCGAGGATTTTCATAATTATTTTATTGGTCAGGCAACATTAGGTGCTGTTTTAGGCTCGGCAATTACATTAGCATTTTTTACACTTCAAGTTCCCTTAGCCCTACTTTTTGGCATTGCTATTGGCTTTTTCTCACTCTTCCCTTTTGGTACGGGAATAGGCATAGCTATAGTTAGTTTTTTGGTAGCTTTGCAAAATATTTGGTTAGGGGTAGAAGTATTAGGTACAGCTGTAGCAATTGACCAAATAAATGCTAATTTTATTGCTCCTCGGATTTTGGGAAATTTGACAGGTTTAAATCCCGTATGGGTTGTAATTTCTTTATTAATTGGCGCTAAATTGGGAGGCGTTTTAGGGTTATTAATTGCTATTCCCATCGCCAGTTTTATTAAAGATATTGTAGATAGCTGGCGTGATGGAGCATTTAGTCAAATTATTGTATCTAATGACAACATCAAACATGCTTCCCCTGTGGAAGTTGGTGAATAAGTAGAACAGTGGAAATAATGGAAAGTTTGTAGTCAGGACTAAAGTCCTGACTACGAAATGATTGATAAATTTAAAATAGATATTCTTAATAAGAATCAAGACGGACGGGAATTGTAATTATAAACTCTGTACCTTTGCCTACTCCAGATACACATTGTAGTTGTCCGTTATGTTTATCTACGATAATTTGATAACTGATAGATAAACTTAATCCCGTACCTTGACCTATATTTTTAGTCGTAAAGAAAGGGTCAAATAATCGCTTTTGAATATCTTTGGGTATGCCTAAACCATTATCGATAATCCGAATAGTTACATAATTCTCATCTTGTAGTTCAGTCTGAATTTTAATTAGGGGATCTTTAAAAAATGGATTGGGTAAATAACTACTCAATTCTGATGTATTAAAATTATGATAAATCGCATCTATCGCATTGGTGATAATGCTCATAAATACCTGATTGAGTAACCCAGGATAGCATTCTACTAATGGGAGTTTTGCATATTCTTTAACAAGGTTAATAATTTGACCTGTTTGTTGATTTTTCAGGCGGCTTTGTAAGAGTAGTAAAGCACTATCAATTCCTTCATGGATATCAACTATTTTTTTATCAGATTCATCTAGACGAGAAAAATTGCGTAAAGCAAGAACGATTTCTTGAATGCGTTCAGTACCTACTTTCATTGACTTCAGCAGATGGACAAAATCAGCGGTTAAAAATTCTAGTTCAATATCCGCGATCGCATCTTGAATTTCTGCTGCTGGTTCGGGATAATATTTTTGGTATAGACTCACTAAGTCAAGTAAGTCCTGGCTATAGTTGAGAGCGTGAACTAAGTTGCCGGCAATGAAGCTGACAGGGTTATTAATTTCGTGGGCAATACCTGCAACTAGTTGTCCTAAAGCCGCCATCTTATCATTTTGCAGTAATCTTGTATAGTTATTTTTTAAGTTACGAAAGCCTTCTTTAGCTATTCTTGATTGTTCTTCTACTTGTTCTAGTTGCGCTAGGGTTAATACCTGAATTTGAGAGTAGGCTAAAAGTAATTGGTGGAAATCTAAAAGTTTATAATTACCTAATTTAGTTTTGACTACTATCGGTTCATAAGCTAATTGAGATGGACGCTGTAATGCAATTTGAATTGCTTCAACGATGGGTGTTTCTTCACCAATGAGACACACATCTAAGTCGAGAAATTTTAAAAGATTCTCTGTAGGACGTTTGGCAAAGAGTGCAAAACTATAGGGGCGACTCATATGTTCAAAAAATCTTTGCCGAGAAATCATACCTATATATTCTCGCTCGCCAGTCAGAATGATTCCTGGTAGTAAAGGATTTTGCTCAAAAATGATATTTAAATCCTTGGCAGGATGAGCTATTTCAACGTAAACTGACCAAAGTGGTAATTCTTGCAAAGTTGATTCTAATTGCAAATTCAGTTCCTTACCATTCTTTATGGTATCCATAGCCAGCATACTTTCAATCCTTTACTGTTGAAATATGATTCCTGGTAGTACGCACGCCAAATAACGTACTGTAATAATTGCTAAATTCAGCAAACGTTACCAATTTATATTTCCCCTTTGATTTGCCAATATCACATAGGTAGGGAAAATATTAGCTATTTAGATAAAGGTTGTAGTGTTGTCAGAATAGGTAATTTATCTAGTTGAATAATCTATGCTTTAATTTCAAAAAATATGAAAATATTTATGATGCAGTAGGGTGTGTTATGCCGTAGGCTAACGCACCGTTAATTTTTAATAAGATAGTTGGTGCGTTGCGCTGCGCGACAACACACCCTACAAGTCGAATTACGAATTACTAAAAATTCAGGTAACAGGGAAGAAACCGCATTTCCCACAAGCTGTAGGGGCGGGTTAAGCAATATTCTCGTGGGTAATTGAGCATATCTGTAAACCATTGGTGTCAACTTAAGCTAAAAGCTATATACGGCGCGTGTTGTACAAAAACCCTCGCCCTCATCCCCTAACCCCTTCTCCCTCAGGGAGAAGGGGAATTGAATCTCTTGCTCCCCGCTCCCTGAGGGAGAGGGGCTGGGGGTGAGGGCGAAACCTTGCAACCAAGCGGTTTTCACGTTAAGTTGACACCAATGATCTGTAAACCCGCCCCTACTTGGCTATCGCCATTCACCTAAGAAGGTAAACGCCGCCCAATAATTGGGATTACGCCATTTTTCTTGTTGCCACATTTTTAATTGTGCCGCCCGCAATGCTTGATTTGCTGATTTATTTTGCTGCCACATTTGCTTGTAAAATTCTTGCATAAATTCAGCTGTGCCTTTGTCATCAACTTGCCATAAAGACACGACTAATCTTTCTGCACCCGCATACATTAAGCCTCTTGTTAAACCTACTAAGCCTTCGCCTTGAATTTCTTTACCTAATCCAGTTTCGCAAGCACTCAAAACAATTAAATCTGCGGGATAATCGAGGTTAAATAAGTCTGCTAATCGCAGATATCCGCGAATATCTTTACCTTGTTTATCTACTAAAGAAAGTACAAGCCCTGATAATTCTGGGTTAGCATCGTTAACAAAGCCGTGGGTAGCAAAGTGTAAAATTCGGAATTGATTAAGATTGTTGCTAGTAGCTGCGGTGTAATTTGCGGCAAAATCTAAAAGTTGCAGATTTTTGGCATTAGGTACTAGGTTAAATATTGTCTCGGCTTCTGTGCGTGTACCTAAAAGTCGCGTCCAGCCTTGGCGATTGAGGCTATCGGCAGAACGCTTGAGGGCGGAGCGTTCTAGTTCTAAATCTAGGGAATCTTGCTTTTGCAGTTGTTTATTTTGGGCAGTGGTAACTCTTGTATCGGTAGCGTTGTATACGGGATCTGCTAGGATAGCTAAGGCTTGGGGTGCTTGGGGACGATTGGCGAGTTGTTGGCGTTGAATGGCAATGGTAGATGCGGAAGGTAAGCTGACAATTTCGTGGTTTACTAATAAAGGCTGGTAATTTAAACTCTGCGGTTGTGCTGGAGAACAGACACGAATACCACCCGCACCAGAACAAGAAGTTTCTTTTGGTTTTTCATTCTCCTGTGGTGGTGTGGAAGTTGGTTGAGAGTTTAAATCAGCTAAGGCGGCAAAGGGAATATATTGCAAAGCACCATCAGCAACAATCACGAGGCGTTTTGTGCCTAATTTACCTTTGACAGGTGAGAGAATTAGTTGACTGAGTTCTGTGGCGGCGACATCAATTTTGCGGTTTTTAATCCCAGTGCAGGGATTTTCTTTGTTAGTTACAGAAGGCGGTTTAGAGATATGTTGGCTAATTAAACAAAATAGATTAATGGCGCTTTTTTCTATCTCTTGTTTTTTGGGAAGTTCGTAAGTGTCGAGAGAATTGGGAGAAACTACCCATAAAAAACTGCGATCGCTACCTAAGGAATATTGTAATAGCAGGGTATCTTTATCGAGTTGTTGCTGAATTTGCGATAAATTTAGGGGTTGGGGATATTTAAGGTTAGCGTATTGTGGGCTAGTTTGGCGGATTTTGGTTTCTAGTTCCTTTTGTTGGCGGAGAAGTTCATCAATTTCTGCTTGTAATTTCTCGGCGTTGGCTTTATATATGGGGTCTTGAATTTTATTGCTGTTAACTATTTCAAACCTGACTTTTTCTTTACCATCAATTAATGCTTGTATGCGGCGTTCTTCGGCTAAAAGTTCTGGGTTTGCACCTTTGCGGATATTGGCGTGGGCTTCGGTTAACAGTTCTACTAATCCTCTAGCGCGGGATGCTTCGCTTGTTTCAATTGCTTGGGCATTATATCCTTTTGATGGGTCTTTTTTATGCAGTTCCATCAACAGGTCGATTTTGAATTTGTAGTAATCTTGGACTGTCGCGAAATAGGTGCTTTGCAGATCTTTGTTAGTATATGTTTTGCGTAAATCTTCGATAATTTGGATGGCACTGTCGATTTTTCTCAGTGCAGCTTGGAAATTACCTGCTTTGCGTTCTAAGTCAGCAATATTCCATAGGGTAGTCGCCTCTCCTGTCTTATACTCCACCTCCCTCATCAAAGGTAAAGAAGAGTTGAAGAATTTGAGTGCCTGCTGTTTTTCTCCCAATGAAGAGTAGACTTTACCGATATTGTTGAGGGTGGTAGCAACGCCTGCTTTATCCCCCACTTCCCGCTTCAAGGGCAAAGATTGATTCAAGAACTTCAGCGCCTGCTGTTTTTCTCCTAATGAAAAGTAGACACCAGCGATGTTGTTGAGGGTAGTTGCTTCTTGTGCTTTATTCCTCACTTCCCTCGTCAGGGTTAAACATTGATTAAAGAACTTCAGCGCCTGCTTTTGTTCTCCTAAATCAGAGTAGAGTAAACCGATATTGTTGAGGATGGCTGCTTCTTGTGCTTTATCCCCAACTTCCCTAGCTAGGGGCAAAGATTGATTGTAGAAATTCAGCGCTTGCTGTTTTTCTCCTAAATCGTCGTAGACTACTCCGATACTGTTGAGAGTGTTTGCTTCTTGTGCTTTATCCCCCACTTCCCTAGCTAGGGGCAAAGATTGATTGTAGAAATTCAGCGCCTGCTGTTTTTCTCCTAACAAGGAGTAGACTTTGCCGATATTACTGAGAGTAGTTGCAACACCTGCTTGATTTCTCACTTCCCTAGCCAAAGGTAAAGATTGATTGAAGAACTTCAGTGCTTGCTGTTTTTCTCCTAATGAGGAGTAGACCTCACCGATATTGTTGAGGGTGGTAGCAACGCCTGCTTTATCTCCCACTTCCCGCCTCAAGAGCAAAGATTGATTGAAGAACTTCAGCGCCTGCTCTTTTTCTCCTAAATCAGAGTAGACAGCGCCGATATTGTTGAGGGTAGTTGCAACGCCTGCTTTATTTCCCACTTCCTTAGCTAGGGGCAAAGATTGATTGAAGAACTTCAGTGCCTGCTGTTTGTCTCCTAATGAGGAATAGACCTCACCGATATTGTTGAGGGTGATTGCTTCGCCTGCTTTATCCCTCACTTCCCTCATAAGGGTTAAACATTGATTGAAGAACTTCAGCGCTTGCTGTTTGTCTCCTAACGAAAAGTAGACAGCGCCGATATTGTTGAGTGTACTTGCTTCGCCTGCTTTATCCCCCACTTTCCGCCTCAAGAGCAAAGATTGATTGAGGAACTTCAGCGCCTGCTGTTTTTCTCCTAAATCAGAATAAACTTTGCCGATATTGTTGAGGGTGGTTGCTTCTTGTGCTTTATCTCCCAATTTCCTCGTGAGAGGTAAAGATTGATTGTAGAACTTCAGCGCCTGCTGTTTTTCTCCTAAATCAGAATAAACTTTGCCGATATTGTTGAGGGTGGTTGCTTCGCCTGCTGTATCCCTCACTTCCCTCATGAGAGGTAAAGATTGATTCAAGAACTTCAGCCCTTGCTCTTTTTCTCCTAAATCAGAATAGATTCTACCAAGACCGAGGAGTATATTAGCTTGCCATTGTTTATCGCCGACTTTTTGCCACAGTTTCAGCGCTTCTTGCCATTTAACAATCGCCTGTCTTAATGATTCTGCTGTTCCTTGCTGAAACAATTGCCATCCTTCCTGCGTTAATCTTTCCGCTTCCGCACGAGTTGCATCTTGGCTGGTTGTCGCTGGCTGCTGGGCAATTTTTAACCCATAACTCCCCACACTGGCAACTGTTGACTCGGATAATAACAGCAGGGAGAAAAATAAAACTACAGCGCGAGAAGCCAACACAGGGAGTTTCTTATGCTTCGTCATGAGCTTTTATACTGATTTTTTATCTACAAATCAATATATTTCTCGGCGGTGTGAGGGTATGCAGGTTTACGGAAACTTTAAGATAATACGCTGTAAGGGCACGGCATCCATAATCTCTCGGCAATACAGAAATTTTATCGGTGCCGTGCCCCTACTTGTTGGATCGTTGGTTTTTTGGTATGGGGATTAAAACCCCACAGTCGGACATTGACAATCTGCTGAAACGGTAATATCGCTGTAAATGGGCACAATACACCATATTTCATAAATGAGGTACGTGCTTCGGGGCATGGCAGTGCCAATGCCCCTACAATTAACGATTATCTGTACCTCACCAAATTGCAATTCGCTGTAAAACCTTGAGCGATATCTGCTGCGGCGGTTTACGCCTACGCATTTGCTATATTTGCGAACCCATTTGTTATTTTGGCGATGCTTACGGCGGTTTATGCCTACGCATTTTCTATTTTTGATTCTACAATTGCTATTTCGGCAGTTGCATTTTCTATTTTCGATACTACAATTGCGGCTTTTGATAATACATTTGCTATTTTGGCGATCGCATTTACAGCTTTCGATAATACAAAAACAGCTTTTGATAATACATTTGTGACTTTTGCGATCGCATTTACAGCTTTTGATAATACAAAAACGACTTTTGATAATACATTTGCCATTTCTGATACTACAATTGCAATTTTGGCGATCGCTAGATTGGGATACGCCTACGCATTTGCTATAAATGCAAACCTGATACCCAATTTTCTAAAACTGCATACCCTAACCCATCATAGAGGTATATGTTACTGATAAGATTACTTAGGTAACATTTATGAAAATATACAAAACCGCAGTTCTCACCTGTATTACCCTACTTACCCCAATCGCCCAAACACCCATCAACTCATCCGCGATTGTGGGAATTACACCAGTTTCAGCGCAAACTTCAGGGGGGAAAGCTGAAGCTAATAGACTTTTGCAGCAAGGTATTAAGCAGTTTGAAACTAGTCAATTTGCAGCTGCATTACAATCATGGCAACAAGCACTCATTATCTACCGCCAAATCAAAGATCGTAAAGGTGAGGGTAATGTGTTGGGTAATTTGGGTATTGCTTATGATGCTCTGGGGGACTATCCTACAGCTATTAAATACCAGCAGCAAAGTTTAGCGATCGCCCGCGAACTTCAAGATAAACGCGGTGAAGGATTGTCGCTGGGTAATCTCGGACTTGCTTACTATGGTATGGGAGACTACCCAAAAGCCATTGAATACCAGCAGCAGAGTTTAGCAATTAAACGCGAAATTAAAGACAGATTCGGAATGTCCCAGTCTTTCGGGAATTTGGGTATTGCTTATTATTCTTTAGGAGACTACCCAAAAGCCATTGAATACCACCAACAAAGTTTAGCAATTAAACGCGAACTTCAAGACAAATTGGGCGAAGGACAGTCTTTGGGGAATCTGGGTTTAGTTTATTATTCTTTAGGAGACTATCAAAAAGCCATTGATTATCACGCCGCAAGATTAGCGATCGCTCGTCAAATTCGCGATAGGTTAGGTGAGGGACAATCTTTAAATAATCTCAGTGGTGCTTACTATGCTTTGGGCGATTACAAAAAAGCGATTGAGTTCCAGCAACAAAGTTTAATTATCAGCAGAGAAATCAAACATCGTCAGGGTGAAGCTGCGACGCTGGGTAATCTCGGTGGTGCTTACTATGCTTTGGGCGATTACAAAAAAGCGATTGAGTACCATCAGCAAAGTTTAGCAATCGCTCGTCAAATTAAAGATCGTTTAAGTGAAGGACAGTCTTTAAATAATCTAGGCGCTGCTTTCTACAAACAAGGCGATCTCCCCAACGCTGAGAAAACTTTATATGCAGCCATTAATGTTTATGAATCTCTGCGAGATCAAAGATTAGCTGATAGCAACAAAGTTTCACTTTTAGACACCCAAAGTAACACCTACAGAATTTTACAAAAAATCCTCATCGCCCAAAATAAACCAGATGCAGCTTTAGAAATAGCCGAACGCGGTCGTGCTAGGGCGTTTGTTGAATTGCTTGCATCCCGTCTATCTACTAACAATCAACAGGCTAATCAAGCACAGCGATCGCCAACAATTGCCGAAATTAAACAAATTGCCCAAAAGCAAAATGCTACTCTCGTACAATATTCAATTATTGTTGATGATTTTCAAGTAGCAGGTAAACAAGAATTTCACGAATCAGATTTGTATATTTGGGTCATCAAACCTACAGGTGAAATTGCTTTCCGGCAAGTTGACCTTAAACCACTGTGGCAAAAAGATAAAACAAGTTTAAAAGAATTAGTTAACAGTAGCCGTACAGGTATAGGTGCCCTCAGAGGTCGAGGGGGAATTGTGGTGACGGAAAATCCTCAAGGAGAAAAAAAAGAAGAATCATTACAAAAATTGCATGATTTATTAATTAAAAATATCGCTGATTTATTACCAAAAAATCAGAGCGACAGAGTTATTTTCATTCCGCAAGATTCTTTATTTCTCGCACCATTCCCAGCCTTGCGCGATGAACGAGGTAAATATTTAGTAGAAAAACATACCATGCTCACTGCCCCAGCAATTCAGGTGTTAGATTTTACCCATAAATTAGGGCGAGGCAGAACCACCAATTATAAAAATGCTTTGATTGTCGGCAATCCAACCATGCCGCTAGTCTCTACCCAACCGCGTCAACCTGCTACTAGGTTAGATCCATTACCAGGGGCGGAACTAGAAGCCAAGACAATTGCTGATATGTTAAACACCAAAGCAATTCTCGGTAAAGATGCAACTAAAGTCAATATATTGCAACGCTTATCACAAGTAGATGTAATACATTTAGCCACTCACGGCTGGGCTGATGATAACCGGGGTTTAGGTAGCTGGATTGCCCTAGCACCATCAGGAAAAGATGATGGTTTACTCAAAGCTGAGGAAATATTAGATTTAAAATTAAATGCTCAATTAGTCGTTTTAAGTGCTTGTGAAACCGGCAAAGGAAAACTTTCCGGTGATGGGGTAATTGGGTTATCGCGTTCGTTGATTTCTGCCGGTGTTCCCAGTGTATTAGTATCCTTATGGCAAGTACCGGATGAACCGACACAATATTTAATGGTGGAGTTTTACAAGAATTTAGAAACTCAGCCAGATAAAGCTGTGGCGTTGCGTCAAGCAATGTTGAAAACGAAAGAGAAATTTCCTTCTCCTGGTGATTGGGCGGCGTTTACTTTGATTGGAGAAAGATAAGTTTTAAGGTTTGTAATTTATTCCAGGACTTACGCAGGTGTCACAATTAAACAACCATTTGTAGGGTGGGTATTGCCCACCATATCCGGGTTTCGGTGGGCAGTGCCCACCCTACAAAATGAAATTCTGTGCCAAGACATTTTGGCTTGAGACAAAACTGGGGTGGGGTAAAGTTGATCTTGATGGTAGACAATCTAATTCAAAATCAAGTCTTGATAAGGCTTTCGCGTTAATTTGACACCTATGTGAGGAAATCTCGCCCCTACGTGTCAAATTAATATTACCAATGCCCCATGCCCAATGCCCCATGCCCAATACCCTATGCCCCATGCCCAATACCCTATGCCAATGCTGGTACGGGAATTTCTAGATGAGAGTATAGAGGGAAGCGATCGCATAATGCTGCTACTCTTCGCAGACAATCAGCCGCAACTTCTTCGGAATCTGGTGAGAGCAGGCGATCGGCAATAATATTCCCAATCTCGATAAATTCTGCCTCACCTAATCCTCTACTGGTCATTGCTGGTGAACCTAATCTCAAACCACTAGTAACAAATGGTGATTGAGGGTCGAAGGGAACTGTATTTTTATTAGCGGTGATATTTACACCACTGACTAACTGATCCGCTTGTTTTCCAGTCATGCCAACAGACCGTAAATCTACTAACATTAAATGGTTATCTGTTCCATTAGAGACTAGCTTTAATCCCCGCTTTTGTAATTGCGCCGCTAAAGCACGAGCATTATCAATTACTTGCGCAGAATAAGTTTTAAACTCAGGCTTTAACGCTTCACCAAAAGCTACCGCTTTCGCTGCAATTACATGTTCTAAAGGCCCGCCTTGAGTTCCGGGGAAAACTGATTTATCGAGCTTTTTACCAAGTTCTGCATCCCCAGTCAAAATTAAACCACCACGAGGGCCGCGGAGAGTTTTATGGGTGGTAGTGGTAACTACATGGCAGTGAGGAATCGGGTTAGGATGAAGACCAGTAGCCACTAAACCAGCAATATGAGCAATATCTGCTAGTAAGTAAGCACCTACTTCATCAGCAATACTGCGGAACTTTTCAAAGTCAATAATTCTGGGATAAGCCGAATAACCGCAAATTAAGAGTTTAGGACGCTCCTTCAGCGCTAATTCGCGAATTTGTTCGTAGTCTAATTGTTCAGTTTCTTGACTGACGCCATAATGACGCACTTGGAACCATTTACCCGACACATTTACTGGGGAACCGTGGGTTAAATGTCCACCATGAGACAAATCCATCCCCATAATTTTGTCGCCTGGCTCTAGGAGTGTTAAAAACACAGCAAAGTTAGCCTGTGCGCCAGAATGGGGTTGGACGTTGGCATGAGCAGCACCAAATAGCTGTTTGGCGCGGTCGATGGCTATTTGCTCAACTTTATCGACAAACTCACAACCGCCATAGTAGCGTTTACCAGGAAGTCCCTCGGCATATTTATTAGTCAGTACGGAACCTTGAGCAGCTAATACAGCGGCGGAGGTAAAGTTTTCACTCGCAATTAACTCTAAATGGTCGCGTTGACGTTTAAGTTCTTGATTCAACAAATCCGCGATCGCTGGATCGCTAGCGTTCAAAAAATCTGAATTAGTCTTACTCACTTCAGCTATCCTTAGGGAAATTGCACAAGGGTTGTTTTTGGCTGGGTGTTACATTTTAGCAACAATCCACAGTCAAGATTACATAGTTAAACGTCTATAGTTCAATGACTTTCGCTCATAGATGTTAATTTCTGCTGACTTATTTATTATGAGATGTCAGTCCCAAACTTTACAAAATACCAGCCCCAAAGATTTGGGTAAGCTATTCTGCTTTTAAGTTGCACAATCCGTTGTAAAGGCTGTTGAGCGTTGACAGTAGGGGCGGGTTTATTTAAATCTTTGTTGCTCAACGCGGATATCGGTGAATCCGCCCCTACACCCGCCCGTACAACAGTTAATAGCCCTTATTAGTAGTTGTGCAATTTAGATGCGCATTAGCTTATGCAGACTTTTGCTGAGTCTGACTAGGCTTGAACTATAAAAATATATGTATTACTTTTTACTAAAAAAACTCCGCTTAACTATACACAACATAGAATAAATATAGAGTCTACTAAGCAATTTTGATTGCTTGGCGATCGCTTTTATCTCATTGAAGTGTTTCTGCTGACAACTCCTGAGTTGCTCTCCAGCGCACTTGCGAGCTTCTACGCGCACATCATTGCCTAAGAGACATCAGCGGTTACTTTTAGGCGTTCATTGCCCAATTGAATCAGAATTTACTTTTCTCACAGGTAATTCTCCGGCTGGAGCGTCTAAAAAGCCAATCCTCCCTAAATCAAATGTAGATAATAGTGTGAATTTACAGGAGGAAATAGAATGCTAGTAATTTTAATGGAAGATCAAATCCTCACACCCCTTAAGGTTTGTCAATCTTGTTTACTAGCTGATCGCAGCGGACAACCACGTTGGAGGCAAGGTCAACTGCGTTGTGGTCAACAACTACCCACTATCAACGCCCAGCATCCAGAGCAATATGAGTGCATGATGGGTTTCCGCATTGCCAATATAGAATAATGAGATTTGCTAGCAACCGCAGGTAACTGCGTTATCCTAGGCTCAAGTAACTGTTGAAATTTAGCCACAGGAGAACGCACAATGGCTTGGCGCGGGTCTACAACGGTGTCCGATCGCATTCTTGCTTGTTTACCTTATTTACTGCCCTTAATTGATGGGTTGATGTTCGGTTATATTTCCTTATTAAGGCAATTTCCCGCACTTCGATTGTTTTTTTCGCCTCTGGAACCGATAGCTGCTATCTACGCTAGTTTAGGACAAATAGGACAACTGATTGTTTTCTTTGCCTTATTCTTTTTAGTGGTGAGAAATGAAAAAATTGCTCATTTCATCCGCTTTAATACTATGCAGGCAATCCTTTTAGATATCATTGTGTTTCTTTGCAGCATAGTTTTGCGGGTTGTCGCACTCCCTGGTATAGATTTTGCCGTGCAAACGGTAGCCAGCACAATCTTTCTCGGTTTAGTTGCAGCAGTAGGATATTCTGTAGCTCAGTCGCTGATGGGACGTTACGCAGAAATTCCCGCAATTTCTGATGCTGTTTACATGCAAGTACGTTAGCAATTAACGGGCAATCACAGTGTTTTCTAGGCGACCAATACCTTCAATTTCTACACGGACGCGATCGCCTAGTTGCAACGCGCCTATACCCTCTGGTGTTCCTGTCAGCACCACATCCCCTGGTAGCAAGGTCATCACCTGACTGATGTAGGATACTAAAACATCCGGTGGAAATACCATCTGATCGATACAGGCGGATTGCACGGGATTGACATCGTCATTTAAAAACGTCTGCAATCTCGCTCCCGGATTTAATTCTCGAACAATCCACGGGCCTAAAGGACAGAACGTGTCAAAACCCTTGGCGCGCGACCATTGACCGTCCTTTTTTTGTAAATCCCTAGCGGTAACATCATTAGCGATGGTATAGCCCCAAATTTTAGTTTGGGCTTCTTCGGGAGTACAATCACTAGTGCGATCGCCAATAATCAACGCTAACTCGCCTTCGTAGTCTACCCGTTGAGACAGCGACGGATATTTGATTTCTGTCTCTGAGGCAATAATACATGTTGACGGCTTGAGAAATAGCAAGGGTTCACTCGGTACGGGAGTTCCCATTTCTGCTGCATGATCTGCATAATTTTTGCCCACCGCCACAATTTTTGAGGGAGCACAAGGAGCCAGAATGTGATAATTTTCTGGTTCCAAAATTAAATCTGTCGGCTGTCCTTGTAGCCAAGGTGGAGCATCTAGTACTTGGACTTTCAAGGATAGTTGTAATAGCCCATAGTAAATCTGTCCTTCTGGATTTTGAACTCGCACATAGCGCTGCGCCATAACCTTGATTAATATCCTTTTGGATGCAATTAAAAGCTGTTAGCTGGTAGCCACCGTAAGTTAGCTTTTGGAAAATTACAAACAGTCAATATTCAACGGTAGAGCCTTTAGTCTCCCACCGATAGATATTGACCTTGAGTGGCTGACAACCACTAGCTGAATTCCCCTGATGAAAATTAGTCCTAGGGTTTAATTAACTGCCACTGTCGTGACTCAGCAACTTACCATTAGGATATTGCTGAAGTTGCTCATTGGGCTGTTAAACTTCAGAAGTCAAGGGGTAGCTTCTGGTGAGAAATTGAAACTTAGGCTGATTTGGCTCAAGATTCAATTTAAAAACTGGTAAGATTATAGTTCCTTGTTGCTTCAGATGTTGATCTATACCGAGATTTTTTATTGAATTTCATGTATAAATCGATATCAGCAAGCAGCCAATCTGTCCATAAGGAGACTCAAAAGCCATGTCGATAGTTTACGAAACAATGTACATCTTGCGTCCCGATTTAGGAGACGAACAGGTAGAGCAAGCAATTACCAAGTATCAGAACTTGCTCAAAGAACAAGGTGCAGGTGAGATCCAAATCCAAAATCGGGGTAAGCGTCGTCTGGCTTATGAAATTAAAAAGCAGCGTGATGGCGTTTACATTCAATTTAACTACACTGCTCCAGCAACTGCGATCGCTCCTTTAGAAAGAGCTATGCGCTTGAGTGAAGAAGTAATTCGCTACCTGACAACTAAACAGGAAGTCAAAGAAGACAAAGCAGACAAGGCAGACAAAGCAGATCAAGCAGCCGTACCTGCTTAAGCGATTGTCAATAAATCAGTGCTGAGGTCTTGCTACTCAGCACTGAGAAAATAATTAACATAAAACTTATAAAAAAATGTGCCTTTTTTGCTCCTTGGCTTGGTTAGTAATGCTAAATTAACAACAACTTACTCGCAGTAAGTTGACCGTAATTCTAACTAAAAGTGGACAAGATTCTGAATGGGAGCTGTAAGCCACTGTGAGCCAATTTGATACACCCGACATCCAAGCTCTCTCTAATGAAGTATCGCAGCTACGCCAAGAGTTGCAACTTCGCGATCAACTAGTGCAACAACTATCTCAAGAACTTTTCCGGCTAGTGAAGGGCAATACTACTTTTATGCCCCAAAAATCTGAACCGGAAAAAGATCTTCAGCAGTTGCAAGCTTTGCAAGAACAATTGCAAGCCGTCGAACAACAGGTGACTTTCTACCAAGAACAAATTACAGCGCGAGACGCTGAAATCTACCAACTGCGTCAGTCAGTCCAAGAACTCACCGATCGCAGTCGGATGTTGGAGCAAGTAGTCCAAGAGTTACCGCAAATTTATCGACGCAAATTTGAGGAGCGTATGGCTCCAGTGCGAGAAAAAGTGGCAATGCTACAAAAAGAAAATCGCCAACTTCAAGCAGAGCTGCAAAGTGTGAGTTATCGTTTGGCAGTAAAAAGCCGTAATGCTAACCATAGTGGCATCGATTTGCCAACTTTTCCCCGCCCATCTGCTGACCAAACTAATATTTCTGCTATTCCTAATAGTTAATATTAATTAACGTTGACTGCGAATTTATTCTGGGAATTTTCTAACTAGTGCGGCGGAATTCCCCTCCCTACTTTGTTGAGGGAGGGGAATTCCGCCGGATGACTACGCATTGACCCCCGAATGTTCTCAACCGTTGGGTTGATCGGGGAGTGGCGAAACATAAATAAACTTAAAACCCTTACCAAATGACCAATGACAGCCTTCTCCTGTCAAAGACGCTCTTGCTAGCTGGCTTCCCCCAGGGGTACGCCAGTATTTAATCGCGCCGACCCCTAAAACTCAAAACAGCACCTCAAACCGCCTCAAGGGCAATTGCCCTTAAGGTATGTGAATTCACTGCTGCTCTGGCAGCATAAATCTGGTAATGTAGATGATGGTGAGGGTTTCATATTAAAAATATGTTAATAATTATTAAAAAACGGGAACTCACCATCAGTTATTTGCTATGAACAAAGGTTCACCCTACTACTAATAGCCTGTTATCTTCAGCGATAGTTACGACATCCTCATAGGTATGAAAGATTTCAAACACTGAATCCAACTGAGTCAATTCGAGGATCAAGCGTACGGGTGCTTTGACATTGCACAGAACTAAGCGACAACCACTTTGATGTGCAGCCTTTAATCCTGTGACGAGAGACACTAAGCCAGAACTATCCATAAAATCGACTGCTGCTAGGTCAACCACCCAGAGTTGATGAGGTTGGGGTATTACTTGAGACATTTCTTGACTTAAGGCGATGCCACCCTGTAAATCAATACTTCCTTGGGGTTTGAACAAAACTACTTGAGTTTCTTGTGTCTGATTCATGAATTTCACGGAATTAATTGCAACACTATAACAGAAAACACAAAATTGGCACTGATACTGAGTTGGTTTTGGTTATGTAACTTCTGTGCTTACCTAAGTAAACAAGGCATAACAAAAGAGCAACCAAGACAACATTTTTCAGTACTTATGCCGTATAATTTGTCTTAACTTTCACAATATTAGGCATAAGCTACTAATAATTACAGTAGCGTGTGTATCTTTTACAGGATTTTTACATTAATTAGCGTTCAGGTAAATTTTTTATAAAAAGATTATAGTTAGTCTCAGTACCTATACGGGTATGTTAATACCTGAAAGGGGAGCTACCGTCAAGACTCTAGAGATAATGGTTAGGATAGAATAGAAGCTATTCAATCTTGTTAAGTGGCTTGATTGACACCCCAGCCAAAATGGAGCAAAGATTATAGTACAAGTAAAAATTTGTAAAGGCGGCGGTGCGGAATGTCTCTTGAGTTGATTTCACTAGAAAACATCCAGGAATTCGCCCACCATTATGGTTATTGGGCAATTTTTTTGGGAATTTTGCTAGAAAATTTGGGCATTCCCCTTCCTGGTGAAACCGTAACCCTTGTCGGTGGGTTTCTTGCAGGCAGTAATGAACTGAATTACTGGCTGGTGCTGGGGGACGCCGTTGCTGGTGCGGCAATTGGTGGTACCTGTGGTTATTGGATTGGTAGACTCGGTGGCTGGAATGTCTTGCTACAAATCGGTAAGTTGTTTCGGATCTCTGAAGAAAAACTACTAAATATTAAAGCCCAATTTAGTGAAAATGCTGTTAAGGCTGTATTTTTTGGCCGCTTTTTTGCGTTATTACGAATATTTGCTGCACCACTAGCTGGTATAGCCGATATGCCCTTCGGAAAATTCTTTGTATATAATTTAGCAGGAGCAAGTGCTTGGGCAAGCGTGATGGTAACATTGGCTTTCTTTGCGGGAAGAGTTGTTTCTTTAGAACAATTAGTTTCTTGGGTAAGCCATTTTGCGATCGCCGCCTTACTTATTTTGGTGGCTTTAATTGTTGTTCCCATTTGGTTAGAATCTCGCCAAGTTAAGCGGGCGGCGGGAGAATAATCAAGTAAAAAGTCAAAAGTCAAAAGGTAAAAGCAAGTGATTACTTTTGCCTTTTGACTTTTGCTTTTACCTAGTCTGTTGTGCCCAAATACGTGTTGGTAAACCCCAAACGTAGATAAAGCCTTCAGCGGCTTTATGATCGAATCGATCCTCAGCGCCATAGGTGGCTAAATCTGGGCTGTAAAGGGAATTATCACTCCAACGCCCGACAAGGGTAGCATTACCTTTAAACAGTTTGAGTCGTACAGTTCCAGAAACTCGCTCTTGAGTTTTTTGAATAAACCCATCTAAAGCTGCTTTGAGAGGACTGTACCAGAGACCGTTGTAAACTAATTGAGTATAAGTCTCTTCAATACCGCGCTTATAGTGACTGACATCTGCTGTCAAAGTTAAGCTTTCTAAATCTCGGTGTGCCTGAATTAACACGATCATTGCGGGTGATTCGTAGATTTCCCGCGATTTAATACCCACCAAGCGGTTTTCGATCATATCGATCCGCCCGATACCATGATTTCCAGCTACCTGATTGAGTTCTTCAATCAGCGCTACTGGGGTTTTAGCTACACCATTGAGGGTAGTAGGAATACCTTGTTGGAAACCAATTTCAATGTACTCTGGTTCGTTTGGGGTATCCGCGATCGCCTTTGTCATCTGATAAATTTCTTCTGGTGGCTCATTTGCTGGATCTTCGAGGACACCAGCTTCAATACTACGACCAAGCAAATTTTTATCAATACTATAAGGAGAAGATTTTTTCACTGGTACGGGGATACCATAGCGTTCGCCATAGGCGATGGTTTCCTCACGACTCATTCCCCATTCTCTAGCTGGTGCGAGGATTTTCAGATTGGGATTTAGCGCCGCACAGGAGACATCAAAGCGCACCTGATCGTTTCCTTTACCGGTACAACCGTGAGCGATCGCATCTGCTCCATATTTTTCTGCTGTTTCTACTAATATTTTGGCAATTAGTGGGCGAGCAAGTGCAGTTCCCAGAGGATAACGATTTTCATACAAAGCGTTAGCTTGAATCGCTGCAAAGGCGTAATCTTTTACGAAGCTGTCTTTAACATCCGCCACCAGAGATTCACTTGCACCCGATTTTAGGGCTTTTTCGCGAACTGGTTCTAATTCATCACCTTGACCTAAATCTGCGGCTAGCGTAATTACTTCTTCTACACCCCACTCATGCTTGAGGTAGGGAATGCAAACTGAGGTATCAACTCCCCCAGAATATGCTAAGACAACCTTTTTGGCGCGACCCATTAGTTTCTCCACTTAGGAAAACAAAGAATGAGTCATTATTATATCTAACTAATACACGTATATTTTATTTAACGATCGAACTCTGGAAGCTTAAATAGAAATTCCGTTAAAGGCAGAATTAGGAATTAAGTAAGTGTAAACCTACTGCCTTTAATTTTTACATTTGAAACAATATTTTTGCGCTTGATTTGCGCCTGAATTTTATTTTGTCACCAAAGGAGAAACTTGGTTCCAACTGCCAGAGAAAACAAAATTTTCTAGGTTCTTACGCTGGCGTGGAGCTAATTCGCGTTGTTGCAACTTTTCGGGTAAAGTTTGTACATCTCCGAGGTAACCCAAAGCGATCGCGGCCACAGGTTCATAACCCTCAGCTATGCCGTAAACTTGTTTGGCTTTTGCAGCATCAAATCCCGCCATTTGGTGGATATATAGCCCTAATGCAGTAGCTTGGATCGCTAAAGTAGCAGCAGCCGCTCCCACATCATGAAAAGCATGTTTGTTTTCTACACCTTTGTGCTGAAAATAAAGCTTAGCCACTGATAGCATCAGTACTGGAGCATTTTTTGCCCACTGTTGATTTCCTTCGGCTAGACAACTTAGTAGCTGTTCAAATTCCCCCGGATTATCTTTAGTCGCAATTATAAAGCTCCAAGGCTGCTCGTTAAAAGAAGATGCTGCCCATGAAGCAGCTTCTAAAACCGTACATAACTTTTCGGTTTCTACTGGTTGATCGCAGAAAGCCACCGGACTCCAACGCTGTCGCACTATCTCTGCAACTGGATATTGGGTATTAGCTATTTTATTGCTCATTTGCAGGTATTTTCTTGCACCAGTATTTATCATACCTAACGGGGGCAAGACCTTGACACTTGGGCAAGCTCAGTGTTGATAGTCAAGAGGATTAGGGAAGGAAGACAAGGAAGCAGAAGCGGGGAGGGGGAGAACAAATTAAGAATGACCAATAACCAATGACTATATGACTATTGAATATTGACCAATAATTTATTTTTATCTCCCAGGTAAATAAAGTTGAAAATAATTAGTTAAAAAAGTTTGTAAAGTCTCCACTTGCTAAGAAGAGTTGCGGTATCATAAGTAAAGATGAGAATTAATTCGGTGATAGTGTTTTTTGTTAGTATTGATTGGCTTTTTCCTTTTGGTATTTTCAGACTCTCTCCGAAATCTAAATCTCTACAAGTTGACGATTTTGGAGACATTCTATGTCAGTTTATGTAGGTAACCTTTCTTACCAAGTTACAGAAGATGCACTGACTGCGGTTTTTGCAGAATATGGTTCTGTAAAGCGAGTTCAAATACCTACCGACCGTGAAACAGGCCGTGTACGCGGCTTTGCTTTTGTGGAGATGAGTTCAGACACTGAAGAGACTGCTGCAATTGAAGCTCTCGATGGTGCTGAATGGATGGGACGCGATCTTAAAGTGAATAAAGCCAAACCAAAGGAAAATAAAGGTTCCTTTGGTGGTAATCGCGGTGGCTATGGCGGTGGTGGTAACCGCGGCGGTCGCTACTAAGTTACAGGGTTTATTAAAAAAAGTTTAGGGGCTGGTATTCATCAGATCCATTAACTTAATTAAATTTTGTAAAAGCTCAAGCAGTAATGCTTGAGCTTTTTTAATCTGGTTCAAATGAGCGGCTTGTCTAATTAGCCATAGCACGTCACGATCGCGAATCTTTGATTCTCAGGTGGGATTATTAATAATGAGTCCCGGATTTGCGATGATGTAAAGCTGTGACACCATCTTGATTTAGTACTTTGCCATTCTCGACAGTCGCATAAACTAGCCAATGATCGCCGGATTCCATGCGATTTTTCACAGAACACTCTAAATATGCTAGTGCATCATTGAGAACGGGAGAACCGTTTTCAGCTTCTTGTGTGGCGACACCAGCAAATCTATCTTGTCCGGGGCCAAAGGGTTTGAGGAAGTGTTTCATCAAGCCTAGGTGATTTCCTTCTTGGAGGATATTCAGAACAAATTTATTCCCTGAGTGCATGAGAGATTCTACAGCCCGGTCTTTAGCAACGGCTATGGTTAAACCAGGAGGACTAAAGCTGGCTTGAGATACCCAAGAGGCTAACATTGCACTAGATATATCTTCTTGCTTGGATGTGAGAACGCAAAGAGAACCAACAATTCGCCCTACTGCTTGTTCTACAGTTGTAGCGGGTACACTTTGCGATCGCACTTTTCTCGCTTTCTTCAATGCTTGCGCAAAGTCGGTTCCGGCTTCTTCACACAGTTGCAAGGTAACATCGTTGGGTTTGAATTTGACGCGGATGGTGTCAAAACCAAAGCGATAACCTGCGTCTTTGAGTTTACTTTCAATTAAATCAACAGCTTCACCACTCCAGCCAAAGGAACCGAATACACCCGCAAGTTTATTATTAGTGGCGGTGGCGAGGACAATCCCTAAAGCTGTTTGTACTGGTGTGGGTGCATGTCCTCCCAATGTCGGCGAACCCATGACAAAACCAGCAGATTTCTCTACAGCCGCGCGGATATCTTCTGGATCTGTAAATTCGCAGTTAATCGATTCTACCGCCACACCTGCTTTAGTGATTCCGCGAGCGATCGCCTGAGCTAATGTAGCTGTATTTCCATAGGCAGATGCATAAATTAGTGCGACTGTCAAGTCTGCGGAAGTTTGTTGCTGACTCCATTCCCGGTAAGCTTTGGTTAGTTCAATTAGGGCGTAACGCACCAAAGGCCCGTGTCCGGTGGCGTAAATTCTCGCGGGGAAATCGGCTAGTTTATCTAGGGCTGTTTCCACTTGACGGGCATGGGGAGCCATCAAACAATCAAAATAATAGCGGCGGTCTTCGTTAATTGATTCCCAGCCTTCATCAAACACCTGATCGCCACAAATATGCGCCCCAAAGAACTTATCTGTATAGAGAATTTCCGTTTGTGGGTCATAGGTGCAGAGGAGGTCAGCGTAGCGGGGATTGGGGGTAGGAATGAATTGTAAATCGTGACCCTTACCTAAATTTAGGGTTTCATCGCCCCGCATCACCAAAATTGGGACATCTGGATTTTCTAGCGCCCCCCGTAAAGCGATCGCCCCAGGATTAGAACAAACAAAAGTAATTTGCGGTGCGACTTCCAGCAACGCCTTTAAAGTGGCGGCGCGGTTAGGGTTGATATGACCCAAAATTACATAATCTATAGCTTTGATATCAAATCTCTGCTGCAAAGCGTCTAAATAGATTTGCGTAAAAGTTTCGCCAGGGGGGTCAATCAGGGCGAGTTTATCACCTTGAATTACATAGGAATTAGCAGTTGTACCCTTGGCTAAAGCATATTCAATTTCAAACCTTAACCTTGACCAACTGCGCGATCTCAGTACGGTGGTATCTGTAGCTATGGGAAAAACTTGAACGTCACGAGGTTTAGTAGACATAGGGCATTGGGAATAGGGCATTGGGCATGGGGCATGGGGCATTGAAACAATTTTGGATTTTGCGAAAAGTCGGAGCGCCGGCTTCCGGCGATCTGAACTTTTCAAGACGGATTTTGGATTTTAGATTGGAATCCAAAAGACGCTCGCGGACTCGCTCTAAGCGAAGCTATGCCGTTAGCGTAGCGTCTCCGATAGGAGAAGGCTTTACGCTACGCTAACGCAAATCTAAAATCTAAAATTCCTTGTCCCCCTTCTAGCCCCTAGTAATGGTTACCAACTTTACGATGATGCACAGCTGTTAGGGCTTCTGGCTTAGATACTCGTCCGGCGTAGACGGTGCTATATACTGCCCAGTGATCGCCGCAATCCATCCGGCTTTGGACTTCGCACTCGATATAAGCTAAGGCATCGGTGAGGATGGGTGCGCCATTTTCGGCTGGCTGGGTTTTTACGCCTTCAAAGCGATCGGCACCAGGGGCGAATCGCTTTAAGAAGTGCTTCATTAATGTTTGATAATTGCCTTCTTCTAAGATGTTGAGGACAAAGCGATCGCCTACTTGCATCAGTGATTCAATCGCCCGATCCTTAGCGACTGCGATGGAAAATCCTAGAGGTTTAAAGCTGGCTTGGGCTACCCAAGAAGCTAACATGGCGCTGGAAACATCGCCTTTTCTAGCAGTGATGATATATAAACCACCGCTAAGTCTACCGAGGGCTTTATCTAAGTCAGCACTCAGAGATTTCATCGCTTTAATACTGCGATCGCGTGTTACCCACTGGGCTAAGTCTGTACCAGCTTCTTCACAAAGTTTGTAGGTGTTTTCCGTGGGGGTCTGTTTGATCCGAATGGCGGGGAAAACTGTTGTTAAGCCCAAGTTTCGGAATTTACTCACTAAAGGATCTATCGGTTCGTCATCGCCACCACCAGTTTCAAATATACCAATGGCTTGTTTTTCCTTAGTAGAACCTAAAACAGTGCTGAGGGCGGCTTGGATATTAGCAGAACTGGAAACTGGCGGTACACCCACAACTAAGCCAGCACAACGACCTACTAATTCTCGCAGTTCTTGTAAATCAATGCCTGAACCTAAGTCTACCCATTCTATAGCTACCCCAGCTTTGTTGATACCATTGGCAATGGCTTGGGCGAGGCGATCGCTATGACCGTATTCCGAAACGTAAAATATGCCAATGACTGTTTCTGGTTTGGGTTGGGTTTGACTCCAACTGCGGTAAAATCCGGTAAGTTTAGCAACGTTGTGATAAAGTAACGGCCCGTGACCAGTACCAATCATTTTTACTTCGGGAAGTTCGCCCATGCGCTTTAAAGCTGACAGTACTGACCGCGCATTCGGCCCCATTAAGCATTCGTAGTAATATTTAAAATCAGGTTCAATCGCTTTTAAATCGTCATCAAAAGTACTCTCGGTGCAATAATGCATCCCAAAAGCGTCGCAGGTGTAAAGAATTTGTGTTTTATGGTCGAAACTAAAGATAGTATCTGGCCAGTGCAGGTTGGGAGCAATCACGAATTCAAATTCATGACCGTTACCAATATCCAAGCGATCGCCATTTTTAACAATCCGGCGCTTAAACGGCTGATGTACCAAATCCTCCAAAAACTGAATTGCTACTTTTGAAGCAACTACAGTAATATCTGGAGCCATCTGTAATAAATCTTTCACTAAGCCGCTATGATCTGGCTCAGTGTGGCTGACAATTAAATAATCAATTTCTTGAGGATTAATCAGCCCTGTCAGCGTATCAAAATATAGCTGGCGAAACTTCTCATGGGAGGTATCAACAAGCACGGTCTGCTCACCGCGAATCAAGAATGAATTGTAAGTTGTACCGTTTTGCAGACCAAATTCAATATCAAAGCGATCGCGATCCCAGTCCAAAGAGCGAATAGCTGTAGTATCTTCAGCAATATCCACAGTCTGAATGGTTAGCCTTTTTTCAATTCTTTCGGTGAGCGCTACCATAACTCCCCTCCTTGACAAAATGAGTATATTTTCCTCTAACTTTATTTTGACATGGCTTGATTGTAAATTTTTATTAAAAAATCTATAGGGAACTTAAGAAAATTAAATTGGGGCATGGGGCATTGGGCATTGCAAAGAAGGATATTTAGGAATCGTGAAAGAACAAGTGGGTAAAACAGACAATATTTGGTTGGCATTGGAAATTGGAAATTCTCGGCTACATTGGGCGTTATTTATCGGCGCAAAGCTTGACTGTACCTGGGATACCGACTATTTACCAGAATTAGTCATCCAGCAACTAGCACAATCTCAAACACTGGCTGATTTACCCCCAGAAATTTTCCCCGCGTCTCCGCGTCTCCATATCCCCGCGTCCCCGCGTCCTCTTCCCCTCACCATCGCCTCTGTAGTTCCCAATCAAACAGCACTTTGGCAAACTTACCCTCATGTTCGGGTAATCACCTTAGAGCAAATACCCCTCAAAAATATCTATCCCTCATTAGGAATCGATCGCGCTTTGGCTTTATGGGGTGCGGGTAAAACTTGGGGATTTCCCATGCTGGTAATTGATGCGGGAACAGCACTAACATTTACGGCTGCGGATGCTAACCATTGTTTAGTGGGAGGAGCGATTTTACCGGGTTTAGGCTTGCAATTTGCGATTTTGGGGCAAAAAACCGGACAATTACCCCAAATAGACACAGAATCTATGGCATCTCTTCCGCCACGCTTCGCTTTAAGTACCGCAACAGCGATTCAAAGCGGCGTCATTTATACCCTGTTAGCTGGAATCAAAGATTTTATTGAGGCGTGGTGGCAATTATATCCTGAAGGGAAGATTGCGATTAAAGGAGGCGATCGCACTTTACTATTCAATTATCTCCAAGTTTTGTATCCCGCGATCGCACCACGTTTAACTGTAGAACCTAATTTAACTTTTTGGGGTATAGCCGAAATATTAGCAGCCCCATAAAAGCCACGTTTGGTAAAGTAAGAGTCGAACCTTATCAAACAACAGCTATGTACGTGCTAATTGGTGGATCTGGTTTAGTAGGACTCAGCCTAGCGCAGAAATTAATCGAATTAGGACATACTGTAGCAGTCATTGACATCGATCCTAATGCTTGTCGCTACGCCCGCGAGCAAGTAGGCGCAATGGCTTTTGAAGGTAGCGCCGTCAGTACACAAGTTTTATTAGAAGCAGGAATTCGCAAAGCTGATGCTTTAGCAGCTGTGCTGCGGAGTGATGCGTTGAACTTAGCAATGGTAACCCTCGCTAAACATTACGGCGTTCCCCATATTGTGACGCGGATGCGCCATTCCGATTTTGCTGAACCTTTTAAATTAGCTGGAGCCAATCATATTATTGGCGCAGTTGAACTAGCAGTTTCCACAATGGTAAATGCAATTGAATATCCGCAAGTAGAATCAATGATGCATTTTGAGCAAGGACAAATTGAAGTTTTAAAACTAGCAATTCCCAATAACTGCTATGTGGTAAATCGCAGCATTGCCGAAATTGCTCAAGATTACCGCTTTCCTACAGGTTCTCTAATTATTGGCTATCAAGCCCATCCCCATGAAGATTTAACTATTCCTAATGGCAGTACAGTCTTAGAACCTGAATCAACTATACTAGTTGTCACCAAACCGGGTTCATTGCATCAAATGATAGATTTTATTGAAGGCTGTAAATAAAATTAATGAGGCTATATATACGTTTTTATTTAATAGCTACTTTTTTGATTTTTCTCGTAGCTTGTACATCACCCAATAAACCACAAAATTCATCACCACCAAATATTAACTCTACATCATCTCAACAAGTTGTCACTCTAGACAAAAATTTTCTTGTAGCAATGGGTCAAACTATTTATGTACCTATATATTCCCATATTTATCATAACGATGAGCGACAAATTTTAAATTTAGCAGCCACCTTGAGTATTCGGAATACAGATTTGACCAATCCTATTATTATTACTGCCGTGCGCTACTACGATTCAGATGGAAAATTAATTAAGCAGTATTTAGAGCAACCTATCCAACTCAATGCTTTAGCTTCTACAGATTTTTTCGTCAATAGAACAGATACTAGTGGTGGTTCAGGGGCAAATTTCCTTGTAGATTGGGTATCCCAAAAAGTAGTTTCTGAGCCAATTGTAGAAGCTGTGATGATTGCAACTGAATTCCAACAAGGTGTGTCCTTTGTTAGTCCTGGTAAAGTGATTAAAAATCAAAAAAACTCCCAAAGCACATCTTTAAAGTGAATCTTACAGAATTAGTCAACATTTCAATTATTCTCCTGCTCATTGCCACTATTGTAGCCCTGCTATCCCGTTGGTTACGAGTGCCTTATGTCACAGGTTTAGTGTTGGCTGGTCTACCAATCAACGAGTTATTATCTCGTCGCATTGGTTTAGATCCATCCCTAGTTTTGAATCTTTTCCTGCCAATTCTCATCTTTGAAGCTGGTATCAATACAGATGTTAGTCGCCTACGCAGCACGTTTAAACCAATTGCTTTGTTGGCTGGGCCAGGATCTTTGCTTTCCAGTGCTATTATTGCCGTTATATTGAAATTTTTACTAGGACTAACTTGGATACCTGCTTTATTTGTAGCAGTAATTTTGGCAAATACGGATACTGTTTCAATGATTGCCGTATTTAAAGATATATCAGTACCCTCTCGCCTTTCTACCATTGTCGAAGGAGAAACTCTATTCAACGATGCAGCTGCCTTAGTTTCATTTAACCTCATTTCACAAGTATATTCTACAGGTTCAATCACATTATTACAGGGAATCCAAGAACTATTATTTATTGCTCTGGGCGGCGGTATCTTGGGGTTAGTCTTAGGTTATTTGAGCATACCTGTATTCTCCCGTTTGGACGATCCTCTGAGCAGTCTCTTACTAACTGTGGCAGTTGCACTAGGAACTTTTCAAGTTGGACAATTTATAGGTGTATCTGGTGCTGTAGCTGTGGTTGTTGCAGGATTAATTTTTGGAAATTTAGGGCTTTCTAGTAATACTTCTGCTTCTAATCGCATCACCTTATTGAGTTTCTGGGAATATGCCAGTTTTAGTGTCAACACGTTTATTTTTTTGCTAATCGGTGTACAAATAAATCCAGTAGTCTTGTGGAAGACTTTAGTTGCAATTCTCCTAACAGTTTTGGCTTATCAGTTAGGGCGGATTTTTTCAATCTATCCGCTTATGGCGGTGGTTCGCTGGATTGACCGTCCAATTCCCCTCTCCTGGCAACATCTACTTTTTTTAGGGAATATTAAGGGTTCGCTCTCGATGGCTCTGGCGTTAAGCTTACCCAATACATTACCAGGGCGAGAATATCTCATTACTTTAGTCTTTGGTAGCGTGCTGGTATCATTGGTGGGCCAAGGTTTAAGCTTACCCTGGCTGGTGAAACGCTTAAAATTATCTAAATTTTCAAAGCATCAGCAGCAAGTTGAACAATTGCAAGCTCAATTAATTACAGCTAAAGCAGCACAAGATGAATTAGACACTCTCTTGAAAAGCGGTGTTTTGCCAAAAGCTGTGTATGAAGAAATGCGTTCAACTTACCAAGTGCAAATAGCAGCTGCTGAAAAAGTATTACGTGAATTTTATAATCGCCGTGCAGGTGAGTTTGATGGTGAAAGTGGAGCTTTGAGTAAACTCGATGCCATCCGTCGCCGTCTACTACTAGCAGAAAAAGGAGCGCTCAATGAAGCAATGCGTAAGCGAATTCTTTCAGAAGAAATTGTACGAGAGCGGATACAATCTATTGATGAACAATTGCTGCAACTGGACGATGATTAATGTTGTTAGTTTTGTATCCGACCGCACCACGTTTAAATGTAGAACCTAATTTTATTTTCTGGGTCATGGAAAAACAGGTAAATTGCTCAAATTTAGTCTGGTTATACCAAGGTTTTTAAGGGGTAGTCATTTTATATAGCTGCGACTCTCTGCCCTAAAAATTTATATAATTCTTGAAGATTTTGCTTTTACATATTCCTGAATATCTTCAGCTACCAGCCCTACACAAGATTCTGGTAAATTATCGCCAGCGTGAGGAATAATTTTTAATTCAGCTTTAGGTAACCGTTGTTTGTAAGTTTTACTCTTCGCTAAAGCATCAGCTGTGTCTTTGCCACCTTGTAAAATTAAAACTGAATTTGTTAGCAAATGCAATCGGTCTTGTAGATACTCTGCGGCAATTTCTGGCTTTGACCTGTTGAAGAGTAATTGACAGGCTGTTGAGTGTTGTAATAGTGTTTTACGCTTTTGTAAAGATTGTTCAATTTTTTTATGCAAACCGAAAATTCTCACTATGGGCAGAAGCGATCGCAAAATTTTAAATAATAATTTTGGCCCGTCCAATAACCACTGCATTTTTTGCCATCTTTTCTCCTCTCCTTCTATTGCCACACCCTCTGGTGATAATAATATTAAACCTTCAATTTGTTCTGGATACTTTAAAGCATAAGTACCAGCAATCCACCCGCCAAGAGAATGTCCTACTAAATATACTTTCTCCAGCTTTAACGCTTCTAGAAACTCAGCTAAACACTCTACTTGCAACTCAACTGAGTAATGAATATTAGGATTATCTGACTCACCGCATCCTAATAAATCTAAGGCAAAGCAATGAAAATGCTGTGACATAGATTCCATTACTGATACCCATTGGCTACTATCGTTCCAAGCACCATGTAAAAAAATAATCGGCATTCCCTGACCAGCTTCGCGCCAGAATAATAGCCCTTGAGAAAGTTTTCTCCGGGAGTTACGAAATAGCGTATCCATCTGAATTTTAACGATTAAGTTTTAGCATATTAGTCAATAATCATTGCTCAGTAAACATAGACAAATGACTTTATGACTAAAAAGAATGAAGTGTAAAGGATGTAGATTCAAAGCAACTTGTTGAGCCTAAAATCAAAAAAAATTACCTACCCCAAAAGTAGCTATTTTCAAAAATCAGCAGTTTGTCCCTTCATACTTTATACTTCATACTTTAGTTGACTACCGACTAAGTAAATATTGTTATGCCACTGTTGTCAAGCCATTTAAATAGTCTTGCAACTGCTGAAAGTGGTCGTGAGACATTGGTTCTAGAGGTAGGGAGTTACGAGAGAAAGCTTGAATTTCTGTAACTTCCAATGTATCCTGAATTTTCATCACACCTTGGACTTCAGCTTCCACTGCAATACAAATCGAATGAATACGAGGATCTCGGCTTGGCGAAGAATAAACTCCAACTAAACGCCGGATTTGCACTAACTCTAATCCAGTTTCCTCTAACAACTCTCGGCGGACTGTATTAGGAATATCTTCTCCCCAATCCACCATACCTCCAGGTAATGCCCAGCGACCGTTATCACTGCGCCGAATCAGCACAATCCGACCATCAGGTAGAATCGGGATAATGCTGGTGCCAGTAATGGGATGACGGAAGATAATACCCAATACTGTTTGCCCAAAGCGCCATAAGCTACGTGTGGACTGTAAAGCTATAGTAAACAAAGCAAGAACGTTCAATCTTCAAATCTTTGTATTGTATTGTAAAATTCCTGACCAATTAACATAAATGTCTCAATACCAAGTTATTTAGTTATGTATTATACAAAATGTTAATGGTAAGGAGCCTTTATTCTAACACTTTCCTAGAAGAACTTCCTGGAAGGATCTAGTTTTTATAAATTAGCTTCTATTCATAGCTAATAAAACTAATTAATTAGCAAAAATTTTCATAAAATAAAATCTTAATTTAGTAGTAATCTAGAGATTTTATATACAATTAATTAAATACATTTAAATGTGTGAATAACAAGCATTGCCAATTCTTACAATGCTTTTTCATTGCTGCATATTTGAATCAGTCTGATTATTAACTATTTTGCCTTTTAACTTGCTTGTAAAAATTTGTTTAACTATTTTATCAAATGCTTATTGAATAAAAAGTTATTTGATTTATTGATTTGAACTCAAAATTTATCCTAGATTCTAGATGTGCATAAATTTATTGATGATTGAAATTAGTTTTTCAAAAATTAAGGCTTTTCTCTTGAGTTTAAATAATGTTCCTCGATAGTTTATTATGTGTATTTACCTCTTTTGATAGATAAAAAGATTGGCATGTGTATGCTGGCTAACCAGTAATATAAATAGAATAAATGTTGACATTACCCAATTAAATAAGTTATAATTGTATGCTGTTCAAACTGTGTGATAGCTAAACTAGGCTAAATATATATCAATAACAACGGTAGCTGATATTGCCTAGTAGCTTTTTTTGTTGTTTATTTAATGAGGTGAACATGGCTAAGCGCCGTAACCCGAAAAAAGAAAAGGCGCTACGGAACCAGGCATATGCCAGAAAGTTTCGTAAACGAACTACTACAGGAAGAATGCAGAGAAGGTTCCAACAAAGACCACCTAAGAGTGAGGAAGATGAGGGCGCAGCAGCAATTGATGCTGAGTAAGCCATCTATTACAATTCTTACTCTTTAAAATCTTTGATTTTTCAGGACGTACATATAATGTACGTCCTGAATTATTTTATGGACATGGGGCATGGTGCATAGGGCATTGGGCATTGTTAACAATTTTCAAAATCTAAAATCTCTGCTTCCTTATCCCCCTAGCCCCTAGCCCCTAGCCCCTAGCCCCTAGCCCCTAGCCCCTAGTTGATTGCGTGCGGCATTAATTGCGTTACGGACTTGAGCAAAGCCTGTACCACCATAACTATTACGGGCGGCTACGACTTGACGGGGAGAGATGGCTGCATAAATATCGGCTGCAAATGCTGGATGTATTTGTTGCCACTCTTCTAATGTCAAATCTTTGAGGAGTTTACCGGCGGCAATACTGGTTTTGACTACCTTTCCTACAAGGTTGTAAGCTTCTCGGAAGGGGACACCTTTTGCTGCTAGATAATCTGCTACATCGGTGGCGTTAGAAAAGTCTTCGGCTACAGCTTCTGCTAGGCGTTGAGGACGAAATTCTAAACCTTCTCGGAGCAAAATTGTCATTGCTTCTAAACAGGCTTTGACTGTGTTAACGCTGTCAAATAAACCTTCTTTGTCTTCTTGCAAATCTTTGTTATATGCCAGAGGTAGCCCTTTCATAATTACCAACATGGCTTGCAAATGACCAAAAACACGCCCGGTTTTTCCCCTTACTAGTTCGGGAACATCAGGATTTTTCTTTTGGGGCATGATGCTGGAACCTGTAGCACAGGTATCTTTGAGGGTAACAAAACGAAATTCCTCTGATGCCCAAAGAATCACTTCTTCACTCAGGCGGCTGAGGTGAACCATAATTAGACTGGCAGCACAGAGAAATTCGATCGCAAAATCGCGATCGCTCACTCCATCCAGGCTGTTAGCATAAATACTTTCAAAATTCAAGAGTTCGGCTGTATAGTGCCGATCGATGGGGAAAGTTGTCCCAGCTAAAGCACCACAACCCAACGGTGAGATATTCACTCGGCGGTAAACATCTACTAAGCGTTCCCAGTCGCGTTGCGCCATATTAAAATATGCCAAGAGATGGTGGGCTAAACTCAGCGGTTGGGCGCGTTGTAGGTGAGTATAGCCAGGAATCAGAGTTTCGACGTTATTTTCCGCTATTTCTAGTAAAACAGTTTGAAATTCCCGTAATTGGCTCTTAATTTGTTGGATTTGGTCGCGCAGATAAAGCCTAGTATCAGTGCCAACTTGATCGTTACGCGATCGCGCCGTATGCAGCTTTTTACCCACATCACCCACAATTTCTGTCAATCGCCGTTCTACAGCAAAATGAACATCTTCCGCATCAACACCAGGCTGAAATTTTCCTTGGCGATATTCTTGACGAATTTGTTCTAACCCAGTAACTAATTTTTCTCCTTCTTCTGGGGAAATAATGCCAGTATGAGCCAGCATTTTTGCATGGGCTTGAGAACCAGTCAGGTCATATTCAATTAGTTCAATGTCAAAATTTATACTTGCGTTAAAAAGAGCGATCGCTGGATGCAACGCTGATTCAAACCGCTGGCTCCAAGTTTTTTGTTCGGTCATAAACGTTAAAGGTGGGGCAATCAACTTAAGATTTTAGATTTATTTACAATCCGTCTTGAAAAGTCAGCTCGCCGGCATTCGGCGAGCTGACGCCAGTCGCCTCAAGTCGGCAAAGCCACCCAAGGCGCTGGCTCGACTTTTCGCAAAATCTTAAATCTTAAATTACTTTAACCGTAGCTAGTTAGATTCCGAATCAGATAGCCAATAATCAAACCAATCAACAGTGCCCAAATTTGCCCTGTCTTGACAAAGTGGTTCCAACCGCTCTGCATTTGTCCTATAACATTCGGATCGTTAATCGTTTGAGCTAACCATGAAGTTACAGGCGAATGCCAAAATAACTCAGATAGCGCATCACTGAAGTAGTTCATACTTAGTACCCTGAAGGATGGTAATGTCATAACCTCTACTTGCAGGTGATGTCCAGCATTGGGAGAAGGGATGCGATACGTCGTAGGAGCACGGCACCGATAAAATTACTGTATATACTAAAAGATTGTGGACGCCTTGCCCCTACAATATTTCTTAACTGAACCGTATTGGGACAAGGGGGACAAGGAAGACAAGGAAGTGTGGGGAGTATGGGAAAAAATGACTTATGCCCAATGACGCCACTTGCTACCCTGCGGGAAGCTCCCTTCGGGTGTCTACAAGTCGGGAAACCCGCCCACGGCACTGGCTCCCCAATGCCCCATGCCCCACGCCCCATGCCCAATAACTATTTATTTAATTTCTCGGCTGTCCGCAAAATTTGCCCGGCTAATACGGCTGCGCCAAAGCCATTATCAATATTGACTACGCCGATTCCTGGCGCACAAGAGTTGAGCATTGTCAATAGTGGTGCTAAACCGCCAAAACTCGCGCCATAACCAATACTGGTAGGTACGGCAATTACAGGACAATCTGCTAATCCAGCAACTACGCTGGGTAATGCGCCTTCCATCCCGGCTACAACGATCAAAACTGATGCTGATTCGATTAAGTGGCGGTTACTCAACAAGCGGTGGATTCCAGCAACGCCGACATCCCATAGGCGTAATACGCGAAAACCAGACAGTTCTGCTGTCACTGCTGCTTCTTCAGCTACAGGTAAATCAGCGGTTCCTGCTGACAGAATGCCCATAACACCATCAAACTGCGGTGCAATTTCGCCGGGAGTAATGGCACAGATTTTTGCCAATTCATAGTAGCGTAAACCTCTCACCCTAGATTGTAAGATGGTGTAGATTGCAGGTTCAATCCGGGTTGCCATAACTACCGGATTGCGCTGACGCATCACCTCAATAATTTGCACAATCTGATCGGGAGTTTTACCCAAACCCCAAATTACTTCGGGGAAACCAGTCCTCAGCGCCCGATGGTGGTCAATTTTGGCAAAATCACCTACTCGTTCATAATCTAGGTCTTTGAGAGAGTCTAATGCTTGATTTGGCGTAACATTACCATCTGCAACTGCTTCTAAGAGCGATCGCAAGGCTTTTTCATTAGTCATGTGTAATTTGTCCTTTGTAAATCGCCACAATACCTCATAACTAATCGGTTACTCTCAGTTCATACAAATTCCAAAATGGCCCGCCTAGCGCAGTGTAGCGAATACCTTGAAAGCGATCGCGCACCGCTTGTAAATTTAACCTTTCCACTAAATGAATAAATGGCAATTGTTCTGAGGCGATGCGCTGATATTGGTAATAAATTTCCTTGCGCTTGTTTTCATCCACTTCCTGTGCGCCTTTAATGTATAGGCTATCAATTTCTTTTTCCCAGTCAGAGACTTCCCAGCCAATTAGCGGCGGATCTCCTGGTTGTGGCCCCAAATTAAAGGCGTGGGATGCACCGGCAATTCTCCAAATGTTGCTAGCACTGTGGGGTTCAACACCACCTCCAGCAAATCCTCCCAAGTAACAATCCCAATTTTGGGTAACTTTTAGTTTTTCTAGATAAGAATTAAAACTGAGAACTTGCAAATCAACCTGAATTCCAATCCGCGCCAAATCCCGTTTAATTTGAGATGCCATATCGCCCCTAACTTTTCTTTCGGAATTGGTTAAAAGCGTAAATCGGACTCGATTACCATCAGCATCTAATAGTTGATTTTGCGCATTATATTTGAACCCAGCATCTAACAGTAATTTCTTAGATTTTTCTGGTTCATAATTATATACTCTTAACCCTTTTTCTGGAGGCAGGAAGTAAGGGCTTTTCACATAAACAAATGAATTTTGAAGTTCGCCCAAACCTCGAAAAGAATTTGTTTTCATCGTTTCGCGGTCGAGGGCATAAGCTATGGCTTGCCTAAATTCCTTTTTATTAAACCAGCGCGACTTAATTGGATCTACTAAAGGCTTACCTTGAGCATTCTTAGCTTTATTCAGATTAAAAGCAATAAAAGTTGTACTTGTATCCGGGCCTCCATTATAAATTTTAAATTTTGCTCTCTTTTCTTCTCGTTTCAGCAAACTAAAACCTTCAGGAGGAACTTCCAGATCGTCTAACTGTCCAGAACGAAAACTAATCAATTGGTTTTCCGTAGATTCAATAATTTGCCAAACAATCCGCTCAATGTAAGGCTGTGGATTTCCCTGAGCATCTTTGCGCCAGTAGTAAGGATTTCGTTTAAATATAACTCGCTGGCTAGGAACATAACTTTCCATTACATAAGGTCCGTTACCGACAATTTTTGTGGGGTCGGTACCTGTTCCCCAAGTTGAAAGAAACTTAGAATTCTTATCAGAGCCAATAGTGCGAACTGCTGCTTGGAGAGCGTGGGCTGGCATAATGGGAATGCCGCCGACATATCTTAAAAAAGGAGCAAATGGTTCCTGGATACTAAATTCTATCCGACGTTCATCGATTTTTTTAACTTTTGGCAAAGTACCTTTATCGCCAATTCTTAAAGCATCTTTAATAGAGGTAGGAATTTTCGGATTCAGGTAGATTTCGTTATAAGTAAAAATAACATCATCAACAGTCATCGGCTTGCCATCTGACCACTTAATTCCGTCTCTTAAAGTGATGACAATCCGCTGTCCATCTTCAGCAACTTCCCAAGATTCTGCCAAACCAGGTTCTAGTTGTGTAGTAACAGGATTTTCATTAATTAATGAGTCATATAAGAAACCAAAAACACTATATGCTGATTCATTCAAAGCATAGTTAAAGGTTGAAGGTTCGCTCAAAACTGCGGTGACGAGTTGCGGCACTTGTGCCGCCGCAGTTTTGAATCTTGCTGGATTGCAGGCAGTAACTGTTAATGCTATTGCTGGAATCAGAATTATTGGCAACCAAAACCTTTTAACTATAGCCCATATACTAGAAAATTTCATAATTGTAATAATCACATAGTAATTTTTAACTGGACTGGGAATTTAGCCAACCTAGAAAATTCTTAGTATTAGTGAAATATTTTTCAATTCCAGCATTCTCCAAAGCTTGTTTAACTTCTAGTTTGCCAAAGTCGTTACTATTACCACTTAAGAATACTTTTTTTGCTGTTGGGTAAGAACTTTTTGCATGGATTATAATAATATCAATAACATCAAACAAACGATTTTGAATATCATTTAGTAATAATTTATTAAAAATACGCGCCTGTTCTAGGTGAGTCATAAATATTTGTGCATTGGAGAAGTTAAATCTCGTTTTGAGTTATTAATCTGTTTATCCAATTCTTTTTCAAATTCTTGAACATAATATTCTTCTTTTTCCCATCTACTTAGGGCTTCAACATAGCAAATTTCTGGTATGACTATATGAATGGATGGAGGGAAAGATGGCAATAAATTTTTAGCTTCTAAATCCTTCCCTTTTGCAATTGCCATCAAAAAGTTAGTTTCAACGTAAAGTATCACCATCAAGATTTGCCTGAGAATGAGTAGTTCCACCTTCTAATTTTTGCAGCAACCCTATTTCTAACAACTTTTCTGATGCTGGCGGTGTTTCTGATTTCCAGTGATAAGCTAAGTCTCGCAGCCAAGCTTCCACAAGCGTTTCTAAGTAAAGACCGAAAATTCTTCTCCTGCTAAACTCCGGATCGTAATGACTAAGGATATTAGCAGTTTCTAGTGAAATCAGAGAATCTGAAAATTTATTACCATCCCATTTAAAAATATCAACATTTCCTAGATCAGCCAACATAGCAAATGTCTCATGGGCTAAATAAAAACGAGTATTTTTTGCATTTTGCAAATATGACTTTAGTTGTGAAAGAGCTTTGTCTTTGGCATCTCCCCCTTTTAATTTTGTTGCTTTAACTTCAACTAATAAAACAATCTGCTCCTCCTTATCCAAGACAATAATATCAGCAACATAATTAGGGATTTGAAATTTTGCAGCTTCCATTGTCTTAGTTCTCCCAAATGATTTAATAATTTTTGAGAAATCTCTTGCTTGTGTATACCTATGCTATCCATTAACCAATCTATTACCGAAATTAAAGTTAGTTAACAGCTACTAGTAAAACCACAGCATAAGCACATATCCCCTCTTCACGCCCTACAGGGCCTAATTTTTCATTGGTAGTAGCTTTAATACCAATTTGATTTGGTTCTAACTGTAAAACAGCCGCTAGTTTGTCCCGCATTTTCTCAATATGGGGTTTTAATTTTGGTCTTTCTGCGACTACCACAGAGTCAATATTGCCGATTCGCCAACCACGATCGCAAATTAGCTGGTTTACTTGAGTTAATAGCACCAAACTATCTGCACCCGCCCATTGAGGATCTGTCGGCGGAAAATAATGTCCAATATCGCCTAAAGATAATGCCCCTAGCATGGCATCCATAATCGCATGGGTCAGCACATCAGCATCACTGTGCCCCAGTAAACCCAGTTCATGGGGAATATTCACTCCCCCTAAAATTAAAGCGCGATCGCTCACTAATCTATGAATATCGTAGCCGTTACCTATACGAATGTTCGTCATTTGTCAATAGTCAATAATCAATTGTTATTGGGCATTGGGTATGGGGCATTGGGCACTTGTACTGAGCGAAGTCGTACCCTACGGGAAGCAAGCTACGCGGAGCGTCTCGAAGAGAAGTATTGGGCATTGATTAATTCTTCCCCTTGTCTCCCTTGTTTCCTCTGCTTTCCTGCTCCTCTGCTCCCTCTGCCCCTCTGCTTCCTCTGCCTCTCTGCTCCTTGTCCCTTTGCCATTTTTCCAGTAAATCGGGGCGGCGATCGCTAGTTCTTTGAATTTGTTGTTCGTAACGCCACTGGGCGATGGCGGCGTGATTTCCAGAGAGTAAGACATCCGGTACTTTCCAACCGCGAAAATTCGCAGGACGGGTGTATTGGGGATAATCTAACAAACCTTCTTCAAAACTCTCTGCCGTCAATGACTCCACTTTGCCAACAGTGCCCGGTAATAGTCTTACCACACCATTGAGTAAAGCCATTGCGGGGATTTCGCCACCTGTGAGAATAAAGTCGCCTAGGGAGACTTCACGGGTAACTAAATGCAGTACTCGTTCATCAACTCCTTCATAATGGCCACAAATGACAACTAATTGGTTATAATTTGTTGCCAGCTCACGTAAAAGCGGTTGATTAATAGTTTGTCCCTGAGGACTCATCAAAATCACCTCTCTTTGCGGTAGAATCGGCAGCGACTCTACAGCAGCGAAAATGGGTTCCGGCTTCATCAGCATCCCCACACCGCCGCCATAGGGTTCATCATCTACTTTCCGGTGCTTGTCATTAGTAAAGTCTCTAGGATTAATCAGATTGACTTGAGCAATCTGTTTGGCTAAGGCTTTAGCCAGCAATCCAGAACTCAAAACTGAGGTAAAACAGTCAGGAAAAAGCGTAACTATATCAAAGCGCACAGTTATTCGTATTCAAGAACACTAATCTTAAATTTGAATGTCTAGGAAACACAAGAAGCTAATGAGTGGTAGGGCTAGAGATAAAGTTTGTCAATAGTAACTAAAAGTACCAGAAAACTTAGATCTTGCGGGAGACAAAAAGTTTTTCTATTTACTTACTTTATGTTTAAATATTGTCAAAACTACATTTAAATTAATATTCTGAACTCAGTTAACAACTTTCAGGATGCATCGAGCCAGCCTCAGAACACAGCTTGTCAAAACCTACTCGCCCCCCATCGTGGGCGTAGCCTAGCCCCCACTTAGCCCTACTCGCACTATTTTGCCAAACTGGCAAAAGTGGACAGGTGAACAAACAAGGCGCTGGCTTTGAGCAAAATGGACATATCAAGACTGAGGCGTCTTGTGAATCGAGCAAACACTCGCAACTGCAAAAAAGTGTCCTCTCATACAAGCAAAGCGCAAAAATCGCCAGGCTACTGAACTTTGTTATATTCACACGCCATTCGCCACAAGCCGGGAAACCCGTCCAAGGCGATGGCTCCTGAAGTTGTTGACAGGAGAAACACAATGCCGCAATTAAAAGCTAAATCGCTGGAAATGAGGACACCCCAAGCAACTAAAACCGCCGTTCTGGTTATCGGAGGCGCAGAAGATAAAGTTCACGGACGTGATATCCTAAGAACTTTTTTTGGCCGTGCTGGTGCTAGCAAGGCCTATATTACAATTATTCCATCTGCCTCTCGCGAACCAGCCATTATTGGCGGTCGGTACATTCGGATTTTTGAAGAAATGGGTGCGGAGAAGGTTGAAATTTTAGATATTCGCGAACGGGAACAGTGCGAAGCCTCTCAAATTAAAGCATCTCTGGAAGCCTGTAGCGGAGTATTTTTGACAGGAGGGGATCAATTGCGTCTGTGTGGCGTGTTGGCAGATACGCCAGTGATGGACATTGTCCGACAGCGAGTTAGGGCAGGGGAACTTACCTTAGCTGGCACCAGTGCGGGAGCGGCGGTGATGGGGCATCATATGATTGCTGGCGGTGGTAGTGGGGAAACGCCTAACCGCTCTCTGGTAGATATGGCAACAGGCTTAGGCTTTATTCCCGAAGTGATTGTAGACCAACACTTTCACAACCGTAATCGCATGGGGCGATTAATTAGCGCGATCGCTGCTCACCCCGATCGCTTAGGTATCGGTATTGACGAAGATACCTGTGCGGTGTTCGAGCGCGATGGTTGGCTACAGGTTATGGGTAAAGGTAGCGTCACAATTGTCGATCCCACGGAGTTAACCCACACAAATGAACCTCATGTAGGAGCAAATGAACCCTTAACTGTGCATAATTTACGCCTCCATATCCTCAGCTATGGCGATCGCTTCCACCTGTACCAGCGGACTGTATTGCCTGCTGTACACCGGATCTCCAGCTGACGGAATAGAGTATCTGAGGTTACACTGAGTTGATCGTTGATTTATTTCTAACCGTAGAAAAATCAGAGATACAGTATTTAAAAATAAAAACTGTTCATGATAAACAGTTTACGGTCAATCCCAGTAAGAAACTAGAATATTGGTTCCGAATCTCCATCTACCTATTCCCATGAGAATCCTCAAGATCCAGACCTTACGCGGCCCAAACTACTGGAGCATTCGACGCCACAAGCTGATCGTCATGCGCCTCGATTTAGAAAACCTTGCCGATAAGCCCTCGAATGAAATCCCCGGTTTTTACGAAGGATTAGTTGAGGCGCTGCCAAGTCTGGAGGGCCACTATTGCTCACCGGGCTGTCGGGGTGGTTTTTTAATGCGCGTGCGCGAAGGCACAATGATGGGCCATATCGTTGAGCATGTAGCCCTCGAACTGCAAGAACTAGCCGGAATGCATGTCGGCTTTGGTCGTACCCGCGAAACAGCTACACCTGGAATTTACCAGGTAGTCATTGAGTACCTCAATGAAGAGGCGGGACGCTACGCCGGACGAGCAGCCGTGCGGTTGTGCCAAAGTATAGTCGATCGCGGTCGTTATCCCAAAGCCGAGCTAGAGCAAGATATCCAAGACTTAAAAGACTTCTGGCGCGATGCATCTTTGGGGCCGTCAACAGAAGCGATCGTCAAAGAAGCAGAAAAACGCGGCATACCCTGGATGTCTTTGGAAGCACGCTTTTTGATTCAGCTAGGCTATGGCGTGAACCAAAAGCGGATGCAAGCAACCATGACCGATAACACCGGCATTTTGGGAGTAGAACTAGCTTGCGACAAAGAAGCCACCAAACGTATCTTGGCATCTGCTGGCGTACCAGTACCGAAAGGTACAGTTATTAGTTTCTTGGATGATTTGGAAGAAGCAATTGAATATGTTGGTGGTTATCCCATAGTCATCAAGCCATTGGATGGCAATCACGGACGGGGGATTACCATTGATATTAGAACCTGGGAAGAAGCCGAAGCCGCTTATGAAGCCGCTAGACAGGTATCTCGGTCAGTGATTGTGGAAAGGTATTATGTAGGACGAGATCATCGGGTATTGGTGGTAGATGGTAAAGTCGTAGCAGTAGCTGAACGAGTACCAGCCCATGTGGTAGGTAATGGCAGATCTAGTGTTGCGGAACTAATTGAGGAAACAAACCAAGACCCAAATCGCGGTGAAGGACATGATAATGTACTCACCAAAATTGAACTCGACCGGACTAGCTACCAACTTCTAGAAAGGCAAGGCTATACCCTAAATAGTATTCTTCCTAAAGGTACAGTTTGTTATTTACGCGCTACAGCTAACTTAAGTACAGGTGGTTCCGCTTTAGACCGTACCGATGAAATCCACCCAGAAAATATTTGGCTAGCACAACGGGTAGTTAAGATTATTGGCTTGGATATCGCTGGCTTAGATATTGTCACCACAGATATTAGTCGCCCCTTAAGGGACGTAGATGGCGTAATTGTTGAAGTTAACGCCGCTCCTGGCTTTAGAATGCATGTTGCGCCCAGTCAAGGCATACCCCGCAATGTTGCAGGCGCAGTCATGGATATGCTCTTTCCTAACGAGCAATCCAGCCGCATTCCCATTCTTAGCGTCACCGGTACTAATGGTAAAACCACTACTACCAGATTACTAGCACATATTTATAAACAGACAGGTAAAGTAGTAGGTTATACAACTACAGACGGAACTTATATCGGTGATTACTTAGTTGAGGCGGGAGATAATACAGGGCCGCAAAGTGCCCATTTAATCTTGCAAGACCCCACTGTAGAAGTCGCAGTTTTAGAAAGCGCTCGTGGTGGGATTCTCCGCTCTGGATTGGGTTTTGAAGCAGCTAATGTAGGAATAGTATTAAATGTTGCTGCTGACCACTTAGGTATAGGCGATATCGATACCATTGACCAATTAGCAAACCTCAAGAGTGTGGTAGCTGAAGCTGTATTCCCTGATGGCTATGCTGTACTTAACGCCGACGATCACCGGGTTGCAGCGATGGCAGACAAGACAAAAGCGAATATTGCTTATTTCACCATGAACCCCGACTCAGAACTAGTGCGCAAGCACATTCAAAAGGGTGGAGTCGCAGCAGTTTATGAAAATGGCTATCTATCAATTGTCAAAGGCGATTGGACGCACCGTATCGAAAGGGCAGAAGCGATTCCCTTAACAATGGGGGGACGCGCACCATTTATGATTGCTAACGCCTTAGCCGCAAGTTTGGCAGCTTTTGTGCAAAACGTCACAATTGAGCAGATTCGCGCCGGCTTAAAGACCTTCCGCGCTTCTGTGAGTCAAACTCCAGGACGGATGAATTTATTTAATTTAGGCAACTACCATGCTTTAGTAGACTATGCTCATAACCCAGCTAGTTACGAAGCTGTAGGGGCTTTCGTCCGTAACTGGACTACAGGACAGCGAATTGGCGTAGTTGGTGGCCCTGGCGATCGCCGTGACGAAGATTTTGTCACCTTGGGCAAATTAGCAGCCGATATTTTTGATTACATCATCATCAAAGAAGATGATGACACAAGAGGTCGTCCTAGAGGTTCAGCCGCAGCGTTGATTACTCAAGGTATTACCCAAGTTAAACCCAATGCTCGGTTTGAGTCGATTTTAGACGAAACCCAAGCAATTAACAAAGGCTTGGATATGGCTCCGGAGAACAGCTTGGTCGTGATTTTACCAGAAAGTGTCAGCCGTGCCATTCGCCTAATTAGGACACGCGGCGTAGTAAAAGAAGAAACACATCAACAAAATTCAACTACGGCGATCGTAGATTCTCAAAATGGCGTGGTATCTCCTATCATTAATACGCTGCTTTAGTCAATAGTAGAGATGCGATCGCGCGTATCTCTACTATTAACCTTTGCTTTGCTGCCAATTTTGAATATTATTGGTCTTGCTCGGAATTATTCTCTGAATTAGAACCTTTAACTTCTTCCTTAAAACCCCGGAGAGTTTTACCCAGTGCATTCCCCAATTCGGGAATTCTTTTCGGGCCGAAAATTACAATAGCCACTATCAGAATAATGGCAATTTCTGGCCATCCTAATCCAAATAACATATATACTTCCTCGCAAGCATCTTTAATTAACTATAAAGTGCAGTTGCTATAGTGACGAACTATTTCTATTTGCTGGCAATTTTGATTCCTAGCCAATCGCTTAATTCCTGGGCTAACCATTCCATTTCTGCTTCAGATTTGAGAGGGATATTATTACCACCAAGCTGATATTTTTGGATTCCAGACCAAAGTTCTAATTGTGCAGGTACATGTGTTCTGTCACCATCAGTGTCTTTAGTAAAATGTGGTGGAATATACACTAGTTTAGTAATATTGTGCCTCGGAGATGGTCGGGGACGATGAAATTTAAAACCAAATAACTCATGAGTTAAAGATACTTGTTGGCTATCCAGGCGTAATCTCATACTTCCCCAGATACTAAATAAGAAACCATACAACATAAAGCCGCCAACGCTCCAAAAAGGCAGAGAGAACAAGGCAAAGGGGATATTAATCGGAAACGGTGCAGAAAGCGCACCAATCGTCCAAAATAGGATAAATGAATTCCAAGCGATCGCAAAGAAACCTAAAACCAACATCGATGCTTGCCAGCCACTAGGCGGAATCAGAATTTCTAGCACATCCTGATTTTTCGTCAGTTGAATTTTGCTCCCTGCTGGTTTGCTAATAGTTAACTCTGTTGCTTTGAGAACTAGGGGTTTATCTAATGCTTGGAGTGCTTCTAAAGCAGAATTAATCCGATTTTCCAAGTTAGGTGCTATGAGCCACCGTAACCAATTACTTAAATCACGACTGATATTAGCTGCTTGCTCAAACTGAATACGAAAATCCTTTTGGGGTAAATCGGCTGGATGAGTCCCTGTCAGCAAGTAAATTAAGGTAGCACCCAAGCTGTAGAGATCCGATACAGGAACGGTGCGCCCCCCAAATTGCTCTGGTGGCATATAGCCATAGGTTCCTACCACCGTCCTCGTCCCACCTTCAGTTGCTAAAACAGTTTGTACTGAGCCAAAATCGACCAGATAAACTTGACCGACGCTATTACCAGAACGCTCTCCCAATAAAATATTGCTAGGCTTAATATCACGGTGGATTACAGGCGGATGTAGTCCGTGTAAGTAAATTAAAATCTCTAAAACAGCCTTGGCTATCTGTTTAATTTCCGTCTCACTAAAAGTACGCCCAGCTTGTAAGTATTGCTCTAAAGTTTGGGCTGGGATATAACTCTGTACTAGGGCAAATCCTTTAATTGTCGGTAAATTTACTTCAAAATAATCTAAATAGCGAGGAATAAAGGGATGTGATAAAGATTTTAAAGTTTCAGCTTCTCTTTCAAAGAGCTTGAGATCGTCCCATTCAAAGTCAGCGCCAAAAATCAGTAACTTGATGATGACGAGTTCCTGAGTTAGTAAGTCATGGGCTAAGAGAGTTCGCCTTCCTGCCTTTTTTCCCAATTGCTGCTGAATTTCGTAGCGTTCGCCCAATATTTCTTTCGTCATGATAATTACTGATAGCGCTACGCCATAAGGTGGTTAGAGCCTATGACTGTCCTAATAAACAAGCTGATATCTTTAGTATAAATATGTAATTCTATGCCTTCCGAAATTTGGCCTTACATTACCCCTGGGATTCCCGATGAAATGTTCGAGCATTTGCCAGGAATACCCATGAGCCAGCGAGAAGTAAGACTATTGCTGATTGCTCAATTACGGCTTCAGCCAGATTCAGTATTATGGGATATTGGTGCAGGTACAGGTACAATTCCTGTAGAAGTAGGATTATTGTGTCCAGGCGGGCAGATTATTGCTGTAGAACGGGATGAAGAAGTCGCCAATTTAATCAGGCGAAACTGCGATCGCTTTGAAGTTAAAAATGTTGAAGTCATTGAAGGTAGCGCCCCAGATTGTTTGCAGGAACTAAAACCTACCCCTCACCGCGTATGTATTGAGGGAGGTCGCCCCATTCAAGAAATTTTGCAAGCTGTGTGGGATTATCTACCACCAACAGGTAGAGTAGTGGCGACAGCTGCTAATCTAGAAAGTCTGTATGCTATTTCGCAAAGCTTTTCTCAGTTAAGAGCGCGCAATATTGAAGTTGTCCAATCTGCGGTCAATCGCTTAGAGATGCGCGGCTTTTCTCAAACTTTTGCCGCAGTAGATCCCATTTTTATCCTCAGTGGTGAGAAACTAGACTAAATCTACATAAATTTAGAGGCTAGGGACTAGGGACTAGGAACTAGGGGACTGGGAAGTAGGGTAAAAAAGCAAGCACAGTTGACAAATGCCCTATGCCCAATGGCACCAGTTGCTACCCTGCGGTAAGCCACCTCGGCGTTGACAACGCGAGAAACCCAACGGACAGTTTGACGCCACTTGCTACAACGGGGGCAACCTCCCTACCCTGCGGGAACGCTTTCAGCGAACGGGTGAGGCTCCTTCTCCCAAGGGGAGACGCTACGCGAACGTCGCTAACGCCAGTCGCCTGCGGAGGGAAACCTTCCCGCAGCGCTGGTCTCACCGCAACGCACTGGCTCCCCAATGCCCCAATGTCCCATGCCCAATGCCCCATGCCCAATGCCCCATCCTCAATACTTCTATGCCTTGGTCTCGGATTATTAGTGGAATTGTTGCGATCGCTCTGGCTCTATTTGCCACCCTGTTAGGGGGTTGGTATTTTACCGTAATGATTGCGATTGTGGTGTTTTTAGGACAGCAGGAATATTTTAATTTGGTGCTAGCCAGAGGTATAGCTCCTGCTGTGAAAACTACCATGTTTGTGAGCCAAATCTTACTGGTAATTTGTACGCTTAATGGTGAATTAGCTGATGCTGTTATGCCCATAGCAGGGACATTTATTTGTTTTTACCTGCTTTTTCAGCCAAAAATGGCGACAATCGCTGATATTTCCGCTTCTATTATGGGATTATTTTATGTAGGTTACTTGCCTAGTTATTGGGTGAGATTGCGATCGCTTGGTAACGTCGCCCTCAGCAATCTACCTTTAGGTGGTTACTGGCCTAAAACTTGGGCAGATATTCTAGATCCAGAAAATCTTGCCTCCCTCCCACAAGGACTGAAAGCGACTGTGCTGACCTTTTTGTGCATCTGGGCAGCTGATATTGGCGCTTATACTATTGGCAAGTTTTTTGGCAAAACACGTTTATCTGATATCAGCCCGAAAAAAACTGTGGAAGGTGCGGTCTTTGGCATTAGTGCTAGCATCGCTGTTGGTTTAGCTGGGGCTTATTATCTTGACTGGCCCAGAGCGCTCTACACTGGGTTAGCCTTGGGTTTACTAATTGGGATCGCTAGTCTTTTAGGCGACCTCATCGAATCTGTATTGAAGCGCGATGCTGGCGTCAAAGATTCCGGACAGTTGATCCCCGGACATGGTGGCATCTTAGATCGTACAGACAGTTATATCTTTACAGCTCCCTTAGTTTACTATTTCGTGACTTTGTTATTGCCCTTAATTGGCAAGGGGGGATGAAGGAGCAGGGAGTAGGGAGCAGGGGGAAGAAATGATGGAATCTTACCCAATGCCCAATGCCCAATGCCCATCTTTCTTGAGAAAGATAAATTATTATAAATAATAAGCATTTTGAGTTTTTGATTTCTAATCATCAGGGATTAACGTTAATCTGCCCGCGACATTGTAACTGGCCTGGGATCAGGGTAAGTTCTTGAATATCGACCTCTGAACCGAGATCGAAAGTGTACTCTTGATTACTCTGTTCTGGAGTGAAAAGATCGCACTTTATGAGAACTGGTGCTAGTTGCAACTCGCGACCACTAATTAAGTTTATGCCCATGTATATGTCCAGGGGCATAGATTGACCTTCAGATGTTAGAATGCCACTCAGTATAATTTGATGATTTTCCAGAATAATTTTTTGCCAAGAAATAGACTTGGTTTTTGCGCAGTGTTCTGGTAAAAGTTTAACCAGTACATCATTTAAGGCCGTTAATAACAGCTCAGATGAGAGGGAGTTATTTAGATCCTTCTCTTCGATGATCAATTCACCAACCACTGGTACTGTTTCTAACAGTCTGAGTGGCTGTCCTTTAATAACCGAGCCGATGTTGACTTGAATATTTTCAGCGATAAGTTGAATTTGTCCAATATGGAGGCCTTGATACACAGCATGACTAGCCCCAATCGATACCCAAGGAATTTTACCAGACAGCAATTGGCGATCGCTGGCTTTGATTTCCACGTCTATGTGCGAGACTTGACTTACTTGTGCTCGCAACCATATCTTTAGTGCAGTTGTGAGCAGATTCGTAATTATCCGTATCTTCTGGGTACGTTTGGCGTCAGAATTTTGCTCAGACATTTCACTTTTTATTGATGGGTAGTGACTCAAAAATTGGCTGAAGTTAATCAGTCCTTAAATGTAACATTTATGTTGATTAACTACAAAGTGCAAATTTTATGATTTAAATGTTAACGGTAGAATAAGTAATTTTCACATGGAGGCTCGGTTACAAAAAGTTCTCGCCCAATGGGGTATTGCCTCACGTCGTGAAGCCGAAGAAATGATCAGGCGATCGCGCGTGCGGATTAACGGGGTATTGGCACATCTAGGTCAAAAAGTTGACCCCGAAACAGACAAAATTACAGTTGACGGCAAACCCGTTGTTACAAAACAACGACCTTCTCCTATATATTTGTTGCTAAATAAACCTGCTGGTGTCGTTTCTACTTGCTACGACCCCCAGGGAAGAACTACAGTTCTAGATTTATTACCCAAAGATTTACGTAGTGGTTCAGGTATTCACCCAGTTGGACGTTTAGATACAGACTCCACTGGTGCATTATTACTGACCAACGATGGAGACTTAACATTTGCTCTTACCCATCCCAGTCACAGTGTTCCCAAAACTTATCGTGTAGTAGTTAAAGGACATCCGCCAGAAGAACTGTTACAAATGTGGCGTCAGGGTGTGATCTTAGATGGTAGAAGAACAAGACCAGCCGAGGTGCGCCTCATAGAAAGTGGGAATGCACAAAGCTGTTTAGAGATTGTTTTAAAGGAGGGACGTAACCGCCAGATTCGCCGTATAGCCGAACAATTAGGCTACCCGGTCATCAAGCTACATAGGACTGCCATCGGACTGATTAAATTACAAGTTCCCAAACAACCCTATCTCAAAGAGGGTAAATATCGTTCCCTAAGAAATGATGAGATGCGCTTTTTGCAACAGCAAATCAAGCACATACCTATTACAGATTCAGCTGAGTTAAGGAGTGTAACTACACATGAAATGGTTCAACAGGAAGGATAATCAGCCACCAACACTGTCAGTAGAGCAACAACGGGCCGAAAAATTAGCGGAAATTGGCGGTCAACTGTGGGCTGCGCGTCAAGAACAAGGCTTATCTTTAGAAGAAGTCGTTATATTAACCAGAATTCCCAAAAGGTTGTTACAAGCTATTGAAGAAGGTAATTTAGAGGAATTGCCAGAACCAGTTTATCTTCAGGGCTTAATTAGGCAATTTGCCGAGGCTTTAGGCTTTAATGGCGTGGAATTGGCTAGCACTTTCCCCATTGTCTATCAACAAGCGAATCCTAAACCAGCTTGGACAACTAAGCCTGTTAATCAATTACGTCCCCTGCATCTTTACTTTCTTTATATATTTGTGATTATCTGCTCTGTTAGCGGCTTATCTCAACTGTTGAAAGATTCTGCCTTACAAGCAAGTACCACCCCACCTCAACCCAAAGCAGGACAGCAAACAAAATTACAACAAATACCAGAGGTTAAACCTTATAGCAATACACTCATGACCAGCAACACTGGAACACCAGTACAGGTTGGTGTGAGATTAAAAGCCTCATCCTGGATTCGGGTTGTAGCTGATGGTAAAACTCAGTTTGAGGGTACTCTTCCAGAAGGAACTCAACGTACTTGGAAAGCCAATGAGCAGCTCACTGTGAAGACTGATAACGCTGGTGGTGTATTGATGAGCGTTAATCAGGAGCAACCCAAGGAAATGGGTGAGTTAGGAAAGCCAGAGGAAGTGCAAATTGCTGCCAGAACTCGTAGTCTACCACGTTAATTTTGACCGCAAGCTAAATTATCTGAATTTTCAAGCACTTCAGTTGGTCAATTTTGCAATACTGAAGTGCTTAATTAGTACTTATGACAATCCGCAATCTCTCAGGACTGTCTAGGTGCGCGTCCATAGAGTGTAGTCAGAACTTTGAGCTTCTGGCTTAATTCCTCAGTCAAGGCGTCTTTTTGATAGCGCCATCCCCAATTCCCCTCAGCCACACTGGGGAAATTCATCCGTGCTTCTGTTCCCAATCCTAAAACATCTTGTAAAGGAATAATTGCCTGATTGGCAATAGAACTTAAAGCCAGTCGAATTAAATCCCAATGAACTCCTTCAGGACTAATACAGCCGAGGTAAAGTAATAAATTGCGCTTTTCCCAATCACTGGCTTGGTTGTACCAGCCGATAGTTGTGTCATTATCATGAGTGCCGGTGTAGACTACAGCATTGCGCGGGTAGTTAAAGGGTAGAAAAGGATTACCAGGATCGGAACCAAAAGCAAATTGTAAAACTTTCATTCCCGGAAATTCAAATTGATCGCGTAGTGCTTCTACTTCTGGTGTAATTACTCCTAAATCTTCTGCCAACACGGGTAGAGTGCCTAACTTTTGTTTGATTGTCTCAAACAATTCTTCCCCAGGTGCTTTTAACCATTCACCATTAATTGCTGTTTCTTCTCCCTGTTCCACAGCCCAGTATGCTTCAAAACCTCGGAAGTGATCGATGCGAATGACATCAACATAATCCAGCATGGCTTGGAAGCGTCTCAGCCACCACTTAAAGTCTTGCTTTTCTAATTCCTCCCAGTTGTATACTGGGTTACCCCACAGTTGACCTGTAGCACTAAAGTAATCTGGTGGAACACCAGCCATCAATGCTGCTTCGCCTGTTTCTTCATCTAAACAGAAAATATCGGGGTTAGCCCAGACATCAGAGCTATCATGAGCTACATAAATGGGGATGTCACCAATAATGTGGATACCCCTCATGTTGGCATAGTTCTTAAGTTCCGACCACTGACGGAAAAATTCAAACTGGATGTATTTGTGAAAGTAAATTTCTTCAGTTAGCTGTCGCTGTGCTTGCTCGATGGCTTTGGGTTCGCGTTTGGCAATTTCTGCTTCCCAACTATACCAACTTGAACCGCCGTTGCTATCTTTCAGCGCCATAAATAAAGCATAGTCATCGAGCCAATAAGCTTTACTCTGGCAAAAACCAGAAAATTCTTTTTGTTGTAAAGGCGTGGCTTGATTTTTGAAGTTCTTACAGGCTTTTTTGAGCAAATCAAGCTTGATGGGCGCGATTTTTTCGTACTCTACCTGAGAGGTGTCAAATGCTGGTAAGTTAGCAAAGTCATCTTCTGTGAGTAAACCTTGCTCTTTGAGTTGTTCTGGACTGATGAGTTGGGGGTTACCCGCTATTGCTGAATAACATGCATAAGGAGAATTACCATACCCCGTAGGCCCTAAAGGTAAAACTTGCCAATATTGTTGATAGCTCTGTTGGAGAAAATCAATAAAATTATAGGCTTCTAGGCCTAAATCCCCAATCCCAAATCGACTGGGAAAGGAAGTAGGGTGCAGCAAAATGCCACTGGATCTAGGGAAAGGCATAGTTAATTAGATGATATGGGAGCAAGCGATCGCCTTAACATCTCGCTAGGGGATCGCATCGAATTTATCACGGTAGGGGTTGGTTTAAAAGCTGTCTATGGTGATAGATGTAGAGAATGTAACAATTCCCTATAAAAGCTCATAATTACTACTTAATCCTTAATAATGCAGATGAATTACAGAAATCCCGCGCCGACAGTAGATATCATTATTGAATTGGTGGATCGCCCTCATCTACCCATAGTGTTAATTGAGCGACATAACCCGCCTTTAGGTTGGGCGCTTCCTGGTGGTTTTGTCGATTATGGTGAAGCGGTGGAAGTGGCGGCGAAGCGGGAAGCCCAGGAAGAAACGGGTTTGCAGGTGGAGTTAATTGAACAATTTTTGGTGTATTCTGACCCCAACCGCGATCCGCGTCAGCATACGATGAGTGTTGTGTTTTTAGCGATCGCCAAAGGTGAGCCTAAAGCCGGTGATGATGCGAAGAATATCGGCATTTTTGAGTCTTGGCGGGTTCCGGGAAATTTGTGTTTTGACCACGATCGCATTCTGCGGGATTATTGGCAGTATCGGCATTATGGGTTGCGTCCGAGGTTGGGTTAGGGGAATTAACCGCAGAGGCGCAGAGGGCGCAAAGAAAAGAGTTGAATACCACTGATGCAAAATTATCGAGATTATACTGTGTCAGAGGTATTTAAAGGTGCATTATGGATGCTGAGGAACTTTTACGGAAATATGCAGCAGGAGAAAGGAATTTTCGTTCAGTAAATTTAAGAGGGGTAGACCTCAAAGGTGCAAACCTGAGTGGTATAGATCTAACAAGTGCTGATTTGACGGGAGCGAATTTGAATGATGCCAACCTCTGTAAAGGATTGCTTCAGAGCACTAACTTTACCAGAGCATCTTTGACAAGTGCAAATTTGAGTGGGTTGCTGGAAAGTTCTCATTTAAATTTTAGTTGGGCAGATTTGACTAGTGCTGATTTGAGTGGAGCAATCATCAATAGCTCTAAATTCAGTAATGCTAGCCTGGATAATGCCAATCTGAGTGATAGCAATTTAAGCTCTAGCAATCTCACTGAAGCCTCATTGAGAAAAGCAAATTTTGGTAGAGCTAACCTGAGTGGTACTAATTTGAGTGAGGCTAACTTGTTTGGATCTGATTTAAGCCAAGCAAACCTCAATAGTGTGATATTCAAAGATGCTAATCTCCAAGGAGCAAAGATTCGGGGTGTTAATTTAACTAAACAGGATTTGTCTGGCATAAATCTAGCTGAGGCTGATCTGGGTGCAGCAAACCTCAGAGGTACAAATTTTAGAAAAGCTTGTCTACAAGGAACAAATTTAGAAAGAGCAGATTTACAAGAAGCGAATCTGATGAAAGCAAATCTCAGCGGAGCAACCTTAAAAAAGGCTGATTTGACTTCTGCTCATGTCTACAGAGCTAGCTTTAAACATGCTGACCTAACTGGTGCGATAATGCCTGATGGAGAAGTTTACAAACCGATCGCCTGTGAGATGGAAGTCGGTAAGCAGCAAGCATCTTTGGGGAAAGTAATATCTATGACACGCCAAGTTATTCGCACTGATAATGCACCGGAACCAGTGGGGCCATATAATCAAGCGATCGCCGCTTCTGGTCAAATGTTATTTGTAGCTGGACAAATTGCCATCGATCCCCGCATTGGTCAAGTTGTCTATACTGATGATGTAAAAAAGCAAACTGAACAAGTAATAGCTAATTTAGAGGCTATCTTAAAAGAAGCTGGTGCTGGTTTTGAAGATGTGGTAAAAACTACCGTCTTTCTGGCTGATATGAATGATTTCGCAGCAGTGAATGGAATTTACGCGAAATATTTCCCAGAGGACACAGCCCCAGCAAGGGCTTGTGTAGAAGTATCGCGTTTACCTAAGGATGTATTAGTAGAGATTGATTGTATTGCGGTAATTCCTGGTTAGCGATTTGCGACACCTCAAAGGGTGTGGCTCTAAGAAATTAGCCCACGCAGATGGGCTTTGTATTGATAGCCCTAGGCTTCTAGCCTGTGGGCGTTTTTGTGTGAAATACTATGCAAGCAAATTGAACAGTATCAATATTCGTTTTTAAATTTTGTTCTGCTTGCATGGTTAATCACAAAAAGACCCCACTTTTGCATAATATGTGGAGTCTTCTTCGGAAATTTCCCGCATGAATTATTAGTCAAAAAGCTAACCATGAATTTAATAACTGCTACGACCAGTTACTAGACCCCATAAGAAAATAGCAATTATTGCACCAATAACAGCAATAATTAAGCTGGGAATACTGAGTGTTCCAGCAGCGTATGCTGCACCACTTCTACCTAACAAAGAAACTAAACTACCCCCAATTAAAGCACCAATAATTCCTAAAACCATTGTGGCTAGAATACCGCCACCCTGACGCCCAGGATAAATAGCTTTAGCTATAGCTCCGGCAATAATACCAAGAAGTATCCAAGCAAGAAGGTTCATAATTGTTCTTTAAAAGCTTAGATTGTTAATTTTATTTATTTTCGACTAAATTGACTTCTGCCGTAGGAGATAGGTTTAATATTTTAACTGGATTTTTATAAAAATATAAATCCCCATTAAGTGGGGAATGCCCGCCCGAAAATATTCAAAAAATGTAAACTTAGAGTTAAGTTTTTTTACTGTTTAAAATTAGTTTACAAGTCTAGACAGTTGATAGAAGTTTGTTGTGTCTCTTTTATCTTTCTTTTGCTCTCACCTCTACAGAGGAATTTTCTTCGCCGATTCGTATTTGTTTACAACCAAGTTGCTGCCAAACTTCTTCATCTATCTCTTTAGCCTCACCTTCTGTTGTATTCTGAAACAGCACGGTGAATGCGCCAGCGCCTAACCTATCTTGAGGAAATAGTCTATAACAAGGTATATCTGTAAGGTGCGATTGATATCCTTGTAATTGATTAATACTTAATGCTTGAAATTGGGGAAAGCGTTCTACAAACCATTGGCAAACTTCTTCATTTTCTTCAGGAGAGTAAGTACAAGTCATATAAGCTAGATAGCCTTGAGGAGCAACAAGTTGAGCAGAGTTGGCAATAATTCGTTTTTGACGATTGGCACATTTATTAATGTTAGTTGGATGAAAACATCCGGGCGCTGTTTCTCCTTTGGCTAGTAAAGATTGACCTGTACAAGGAGCATCTACTAAAACTAAGTTTGCTGATAGTGGTATAGTTTCTGCAAAAATACTCGAATCTCTATTGGCTACTAAGCTAGGGGAGATTTGGCAACGTTTTAAGTTAGAAATCAGCATTCCTAGCCGTTTACCAATGACTTCATTACTGATAAGTAAACTGGGTTGCAAAGCTTTCCAAGCAAAGATACTTTTACCGCCTGGTGCAGCGCACATATCAAAAATTAAACCCCCAGATTGCTCAATTGCTAATAAGCTAGTAGCTGCAAATACTGAAGAAAAATCTAGACAATAAAAATCGCCTTGGTTATGTAGCGGATGTTTACCAGGCTTTTCTCCTAATTGTAAACGGTCTACAAATTGCGGTTGCCAAGTTGTCGGGGATTCTACTACAAAAGGAGAATTTCCTGGTCTTTGTTGACACCAAAGAATGCAAGGTGAGAAAGGTTGGGGATTAATTAACGCCTGAATAAATTTTTCTTGAATATCAAGGTTTGTAAACAAACGGCGCGAGAGTTTTAGTAAGAGATTTGAAGGTTTTTCCATTGAGAAATGAAACTGTTATAGAAGAACAATGCCATGCCAGGGATTGGCTGCATACTGAAAAATAATGACCGCCATTTTTATCATCGCCAAAAGTGCGAACTGCATAAGCTTCCAGCTTTGAACTGGAAGCTGTTGCCTTTAGAAATGCACTCAAGCGCGTTAAACTAACCACTTCACTGGAGATGGTCATGTTCTTAGATAATTTTCAGCGAAAAATACGCCAAGAAGCACAACGATGGAGAGACGAAGGCATAATTAGCGCTTCGCAGTACCAACAGTTAGCAGACCGTTATCAATTTAACAATCTAGAAGCTGCGGCGCGCGATCGCTCGCGGATGATTGCGATCGCCATCGGCGGTATCCTCTTAATATTAGGTGCAATCATCTTTATTGCTGCTAGTTGGCAAGAATGGTCACGGGATGTCAAGTTTATCTTGATGATCAGTTTGTTTTTCTCCGTTACCATCATTGGTTTCTACACTTGGCGCGAACCCGCACTCAAGAAAGCTGAAGGTAAGAAACCTGAAAAAAGCAAACGCCTTTTAGGAGAAGCATTACTGATATTAGGCGCTTTTATCTTAGGCGTAACTATCCTATTAATGGCGCAAGCCTTTAATATTTCTGGTTCTACTTCCGAATGGCTTCTGGCTTGGGGTTTTGGTGTGTTGGTGATGGCTTATAGCCTCTCCCTCAATTCCTTAGGTATATTAGCCATTGTCTTAATTCAAATTGGCTATTGGAGTGGATTGGGAGACTGGTGGTACACTCCTAACGAATGGAGTTGGGCGCGGTTAATCGTTCGCCACATGCCTTTGGTATCATGGTTGCTGTTCATACCTTTAGCTTACATCTGTCGCTCTCGTTGGATTTTTGGCTTAGCAGTTTTAGCCTTTGCTAGTTCCTTGCAATTCAACCTCAACCCTTTGCAAATATTAACCTATTCGGATATTGCACCTTGGGTAGCTTCCTTTGCTTTTGCACTTCCCCCAGCTTTATTGTGGAGTTACGATGACCTACTATTTCCTACAGTGAATTATAGGTTATTTCAACCACTAGCGCGGACATTAGCCTTCTTCTGTTTTGGCTTTGCCTTTTATATGTTGTCTTTTCGTTGGCAATGGCAATTTCCTGATTACGGTTATTCTCCACCAACCACTAACAGTAACATCTTGAGAACTCTTCCGATTATTGATGTAGGAATTCTGAGCGGTTTAGCTGTTTTACAATGGTTATTTTTGCTGCGTCAACGCAACAGTCCTATCCGCCGAGAAATGGTTTTTACTCTAGTTTTAATCGGCACATTTATCGGCTTGATCCTATTAATACCTTTCTGGCATCAAGGTGTTACCAGAATTAGTGCTTTAGGCATTTTTGCCTTTAACGTCCTTCTCGCAACCTTGGCATGGGGGTTAATTCAAGAAGGATTGAAATTAAACGATAGACGCAGCTTTTGGGGAGGTATGCTATTGTTAACTTTACAGGTTCTCAGCCGGGTGTGGGAGTATAATTCAGACTTGCCATTGAAGTCTCTGGTGTTTGTGATGTGCGGTTCGGCTTTAATTAGTGCTGGACTTTGGTTTGAACGCCGTTTATCGGAATCAAAAAGTAAAAAAAGCAATAGTAATTCGTAATTCGTAATCCTTAATTCGTAATTACGAAGTTTAATTACTCATAGATATCTCTGCGTATTTCTATATTTAATATTTAGTCAGTACACCGGAAATCAAGATTTCATTGTACAAAGTTCAATTGCCAATAAAAAAGCCATTTTGAATTTTGAATTTTGAATTTTGAATTTTGAATTCCGCGTAGCGGTAGTCTCTCTGCGTCAGTCCTAAACCTGGGTATTTCACCAGACTTTTACCTATTGCCACCTTCTTTAGGACTACGCCCATGAAAAGTAATTCCTCTGAATCATCGAATAAATCGAGTACATCCGAATCAAGTAAATCCAATAAAAACCTATCTCCTGAAGCTGAGTTTTCTGGGAAGTTGACTTTTAAAGATTATCTAATTGCGACTGAACAGAAAGCAAATAAACCTTTACCTTTTTGGCGATTACTAGTTCCTTTAGCGCTGCAAACCGGGTTAATTCTGGCTGTACCTACCCAGGCTTTATATACAGATGTGGCGGGGAAAACGGTAATTTTGCAAAGTGCGCCTGTAGATGCTAATGATGTGCGGCAAAACTACGCGCTCAATTTGGACTATAACATATCTCGCGTTTCCACATTGAGAAGGCTTCCTGGCTGGGAGGAGTTACTGCGGCAAAATCGCGGCAGAAATCGGCAATTAGCGCAAGGAACTAATTTGTATGTGACTTTGCAAGAGAGAGAATCTTTTGAACGTGGGGTTCCTCGCGCTTGGAGACTAGTAAGGGTAAGTGGTAGGCGTCCAACAAACTTGCCTAATGATCAGGTAGCTTTAAAAGGTGTATATCGGGATGGTTTTGTCAACTATGGCGTGGAAACTTATTACATCCCCGAAGAACAAAGAGAACGCATTAGTCGCGATATTTCCCGCACCCTAGAAAGCCGAGAAGGAAGACGACGCCCAATAGCAGTCAAAGTCAAAGTTGATCCCCAAGGTAACGCCGTACCAATTAGTTTATGGGTAGGCGATCGCAATTACCGTTTTTAGGGGCTAGGGCTAGGGCTAGGGACTAGGGACTAGGGGCTAGGGATAGGGGTTAGGGAAGGGGACAAGGAAGCAACTGACAACTTTACAGACAAGGGTTATCGCGTCTCTAACCAATGCCCAATGCCCAATGCCCAACTTTAATCTTGCTGCCGTAACTGCCAAGCGACGCCGCAAGCTGCTCCAGCGCCGGCTACTAAGCCGGTACTCATTCCTTGTATAGTTTTTTGTATAGGGTCTTGAGTCAAGCAATCGCTGGTAACTGTCTTGGCTTCTAAGCACATATTGCTTTCTGCCCAGCTGGCAGTTCCGCCTAAAATTACACCTGTCAAACTACAGAAAACAACAAGCAGCAAGAGGCGTTTGGTTTTTCTATCCATATCAGGATGGGTTAAATAATTGCAGTTACAAAATAATCCTCAACTACTGTACACATCCAAAAGACAGATTGTCAGCTGGGTCGAGTTGTGATATTCAATCAGCCACAAAAAACCTCAGCAATTTTAGCTGAGGCAAGAAGGAGAAGTCCAAATAAGATGATGGGAGTTTGATACCAAGGGAAAAAAGTAGGAAAAAGTATATATATTATTATGCTGACCTTGCAAAAGCTAAATCGCGTATGAGTTGAGTTCTAGAGAATAGGTAAGCGTTGACAGAATTCACTTCTTCATTGCTGAGTGCTTGTTTGCTATCCAGCTGTCTCACCAATTGCTTGACTAAATCAGGATCGCTGAGTCCCACAAGAGTACTAGTCTGAGTTTGCTCAACTTCTGACCACAGTTGACGCAATATTTTTGAGTTTATCAGGCATATGTTCATGACCACCGCTCCAACTCTTGTGACTTCAACACAGTGTTGTGAAGAATCTAAAGAAAATATTAAATTAAGAATCTAAAGAAAATATTAAATTTTTACGAAACTTAACTATTTAGATGAATCTCTAAATTTGTGTAATGTAGGGGTTAGGGGTTAGGGGCTAGGGGCTAGGGGCTAGGGGGCAGGGAGCAGGGGGGAAATAAGGGACTTCCAAGTAAAAACATATTCCATTACTATTGTTCACTGTTGACGGTTGACAGTTGACTGTTAACCGTCAACTGTCAACCGTCAACGACTTGAACGGAATAATTTATTTTTTTGAGTTCCCTAAATAACTTTTGCCATTACCTATTACTTATTGTCTTCTTGCCCAATGCCCAATGCCCAATGCCCAATTAATTAAAACTACTTGGTGGTGAAACAATCGGTTCTGCGGCTACGTCCGGTAAACCGATGCTGGTAATTAAATTGCGCCATGCAGTTTGCAGCTTTCTATCTTCAGGATTGTTGAGACGCAGTTTGGCTAAGGTTGTGAGTGTTTCGTACCAAATGCCATTTTGGGCATAAATGGCAGACTGTTGTTGGGGTTTGGCAGTTTCGATTTGTTGAGCGATCGCTTGATTTAAATGTACTCGTTGGATGACGCCTTCTACAAAAATCGGTGGTGAATCTTGTTGCGGATTGCAAAAGATATTGAAAAACCAGCGATAGCGTTTATTCAAGGTAAGTGGATCAATATTCTTCGGTAAGGGAATACCGATGACTCCGGGCTTTTCTGGCAGAGCGATCGCAGTTTTGTAAATATCTTTGCCTGCGTCATCTTGCAGGACAAACTCTGCTGGGAAGTCAGGATTTTTGGTTAATGGGACATAAAACCAGAAAGTCGGATGAGCCTCTGTTGTCAATGCCCAAACATCCACTTCTAAATCAGATTTTTTGGTAAAGGGTACTAAAGCTGTGAGTTCAGGTTGCAGGGCTGGACAAGTACCGCGTTTGGCTCCTCCTAATACTCGCCCTCCTGGGGGTGGTTCTGGTGGTGGTGCTGGTGGATTGTATTGTATAGTTGTATCCAAACTTACAGGACTACCGATTTGTGCGCTGACTGGATCTACCCAGTTCGGTAGTTGACTGGCTAACAAACTACTGAAACCAATAGCTAGAACTACAGACAGCTTTACCGAATTTGCAATAGATTTCATAATATTGTGCGGGAATAAGTTGATGAAATCTCGGCAACATTTTGCTGATGCCTTAAATATTTTCCCGGATTAATCTGGAATTGTGAATTTTAAACTTGGGATTCTGGTTTGAGATGGCACCAACTGTGCCAATTAATGCAAGAGATGAGGGTATAAAAGGCACCCAAATACCCCCAATTAATAGCCCAAAGCTAAATACATATAAAACGCCGCTACTAATAGTAACTGCGATCGCTAAGCCTTTAACGGAAGGTATGCGCCAAACCAGCACGCCGCCAATTAAAGCCCAACTCCACATCCAAATTAATTCCAGCCAACCAGACCAAACCCTAATTAATGGACGCTCTTCTAAAGCAGCACTGAGAATTTGGCTGACCATGTGAGCTTGAACTATTACCCCTGGCATTTGCATATCTAAGTGATTACCGTATGGTGTTGCCCAGTAGTCGGGAAAATCGCCTTTGGCCGATACACCAATCAGGACGATTTTGCCTTTGATGGCGTCGGGGTTCACCTGGTCAGATAATAATTGTGTCAGGGTGACTTGTTCGGCAATCTTTTTAGTGGCGCGGTAGTTAAGTAAAACTTGACCGCCTTTAGCATCAATACTTTGATAGCCACTAGCACGGGATGACAACCGAGGGAAAATAATCTTTCCGAGTTTTAATTCATTCTTCGCTGTGTATGTGGGCTGAATCCCACGGGGTACAAGATAGCGGAATGCTAGTTGAGTGCTAAGTGCATAAGGTGTAGGACATAATGATGCGGCTTCTTGGGTCATGAATAAGAGATGGCGACGCAGTACTCCATCGCGATCGTGAATGAAGTCGCTAAATCCTAGGCGATTTTTGGGAATTTCCTGAGGTGGAGCAATACCTTTAGACTTTTCTGTGGTATCGCTACCTTTACAGACGCCAATTAAGTTATCGGTATTTTGTAACAAAGGGATTAAAGCTGGATGTTTGGCGGGGAAATCGCGGTAAATATCTAAACCAATGGCTAAAGGTTGATGCTGTTGTAGTTTGAGTATGAGTTGGGTGAGGGATTCATCAGAAAGGGAGTTCCTTTTAATTCTTCACCTTTGTGGCGTTGAACGGCTAAATCACCATCGTCTATGGTTACCAAGAGTAAGCGGGAATCTTGACCTTCATCAGGACGCGATCGCATCATTTGGTCGTAGGCGGTAAATTCGACATTTTGCAAGATTCCTACATATCTGATTCCCCAAACCAAAGCTGTCATTAGCAAACTAGAAACCAGAACTCCCGAAAATCCCCGTTTGCTAAATATTGGGGTAATGCTACTGAATTGTTTTTTAACGCTGGTTAGTCCCTCCCAAGTAGCCGGATGTTGGGCTGGATTTTGGCAAATCACTGGTAACCAAGTCGCGCAGGGAAATTTATCTTCCAGACCTTGCAGCCGCTCCCGTGCTTGTCGCACCGACTGGTATAAAGGTTCACCACTGGCAAAACTACCGAGAAAATACTTTAAAAACTCCTGCGCTACGCGATCGGGGACAGGTTCCCGCATGATAATCATTTGGGGAATTTGCAAATCAGCCAGTTCTTGCGCCAGTCCCAATCCGTCACAGGAGTTGAAAATTGCTAATTGTAAACCGCGTTCAATCGCTTTTTTTAAGGCATATTTTAATTCGCTAATTGTTAAGCTATCGGTTTTATTTAAATAAATCCGCCCGCTACCATCTCTCCCCTGACTGGAACTATGGCCAGCGAAAAAGAGAATATCCCAGTTTTTTTCCCAAAGATGATCGTTTAATTCTTTGCGTTCTGGTTCTACCAAAAAACAAACATCAGCATTGCGACAACGTTGCAGTAAATCGCGATCGGACTTGGTGTCAATTCCCTCGCTATTACCAACAATCGCCAAAATATTCACCAATTTATTGGGATTGCGTGGCCTGTGAATCCGTTCGTAAGTGGGTGATGATAAGGCAATTTCTGCCTTGGGGTAGCGTTCTAGTAAGTCCCACAGATGCCAAGGTAAACGTTGCAACTGCCGATTTTCGGCTTGCAAAATTACCCGGATTTCATCAGATGGCATTAATCTTTCTAGCCATTTCTCCCTGATAGGACGAAATTCTTCAGCTTTTAACCAGGTATTAAAACGCGCACGTAAAATATGGGATGTGTTAAGACAGTCCTGTGTCATGGACACATTAGTTATCTGGACTTTATCTGCATCTAGACGATAACCGTTACCTAAACGCCGATAACTGGATTGCCAATGACTATAGTATAGGGGTATTTCCGGACATGGAGGTAGCTTTCCTGTGATTTCTGCGGCAGGGCGATCGCATTCTTCGCCAATTTGCAGGGTGACAGCAAACCCTTGCTCAAAACTACCGTCTGCAAATTTCAGCATCACTAACTTACTCATGACAGTGGCTACGCTCCTACTGAAAATTCAAAATCAAAATTCACAAATAGTCAGCCGGAATTTTGCTTTTTGAATTTTTAAACTCCCTACTAGTATTTTGCCAGACAAATTTTGCGTGGTATGTAGTAAGTCTGGAGCAGTCTTTTCCGCTTCCTGGACAGTGACTACTTATTCAGCAAAGTTTGATTGAACTACAGGTATAAAATATCAGATCCCCGATGATAATTATCGGAAATTCAGGAAGTAGCTGCACCTTTAGATTGTAAACTGTTCCGTAATACTGATATCGTTCAATGCCACCCTAACGCTAAATTTCTCGCCTGCATCACCGCGCAATTGCAACTGAATATAGTTATCGGCACTCCGTGCTTGAGCTTCCAGAAATACTGCCCCGGCTTCATCTAAAACTGTGAGTTGCACTCCTTGGGGTAAATAAATTTGATTACTTGTGGGGTGTAACTGAAGACGAATACTGGTTTTTTGGTCAGGTAGAGGGCTAATTTCCACAATCAACATCAGGGGTGTATCAGCAATTTGGATACCCAAATCAAGGAGTTTTGCCCTTCTGGTGACAGGTTGGTTGGAAGTTTGTTGCTCAAAAATTTCTGGGCCGCGAAATGCAAAAGCTAAGGTGGGTTCTTGGGAATTTGCCAAAGCTGCCAAACTTTGCCAACTTGATTCAAATATACCAGCAAACCACTGACGTAAATTTACGATAGTGGCTATTGATTGCTGAAGTCTTCCCAAATGTTCAATAAACGCTTCCGGGGGTTGCAGTTGAGTTAAAGGTAGTTCTTCGGTAGCCACACTAGGTACAAAACCCAATAATTTTGCTTCTTGTAAAGATTCATCAATTTGTACAACTACATAAGCTATCCGTTCTTCCCAAGTTTCGGGAGGAACAGAGCAGGTAAGATCAAACGTGCTGACAGGGCGACATTCTAAACTGCCAAAGGATGGCATAGCTAAGTCTGCGACATCTGCAAATAGCCGCATGACAGGATTCCAACTATCACTAGCTGTGAGATTGGTAGGAATATCCATCATTTGCAAATATTCATGCACCACCAACACAGCTATGGTATTCAACTTAACTTGCGTTGCTTTTTCGGGAGTTGGCTGTTGGCTGGCAAAGTTTTGGGCTATTTTGCGTGCTGCTTGAGTAATCGGCAAAGGTACAGCGAAATTTTCTTGCTGATAGATGGTGTTTGTCATAAACTTTAGTTCCCGGTTTTCGATGCTGCCATACACATATCGGCCTCATTCGCGAAATTTATGCCAAAAATGTTGAATTATTAAAATTTTGTGATCGCGAATTAAGTTTTATAGATTTTGGGCAGAGCGAATGGGGCATAGGAAAGAACATACCAATGCCCCCAGCCCCATGCCCATTATTTAAAGCCAATTCCCAATTAACACATAGGCAGACCAAAAGCTGGGGTTATTGTAGTTGGGATGTTGCAGTAGTTGTAGCTGGGCGTTACGCAGGGCTTGGGCTTTGGTGACTTTACCGTCTTTGAGTTGTTGATAGAAAGCACCGACAAATAAAGCTGTGGAGCGATCGTCAATTTGCCACAGAGATGCTAAGGTACTGCGTGCGCCGGCTCTGACTGCGGTACCGGCTAAACCTAGGGCGGCGCGGTTGTCTCCGGTTGCGGTTTGACAAGCACTTAATACTAAGAGTTCTACGGCTTGGGGCGTGCTTTCATCTCTAGTGCGGAGCAAACTATCAAATTGGGTGACGTTAATTGGGCCATCAGCCGCCAAGATAAATGTATCTTCGGCGCGGGAACTAAACTGACCGTGGGTTGCTAGATGCACTATGTTGAAGGGAACGGTATTAACTTTTGTTTCTAGGGCTTTGCGGGTGAATTGCTCGTCTATGATGCTGGTGGTGGCTACTCCAGATTTGGCAATTAACTCAACTTCCGATTTGATGGCTGGTAGGGGTGGAAAATTATTGTAGCCTGGTGGCGGTTGGGTGAGTCCGGCTGTGAGGGCGCGGATTTGCTGTGTGAGTAGTGGTTTGGGATCTAATAGTTGCAGTCCCACACTGAGAGCGATCGCATATTTCTCAATTAAATATTGTTTACCATCATAAAGTGATGCCATTGGGATGTTGCGTAAAGCTCCATCCAGCACAAATACTAAGGTATTTACCTGTCTTGCTGGCAATTCTGATTCAATGGGTTTAATTAACCAGTCATACACCTGTTGCGATCGCTTTTTAACTGTGTTTTTAGCTGCTGGATTAACTAAGCTTTTCCGTAGTTCTGCTATAACTTGGTTTACTTCTGTTTCAGGAATCTTTGTAGTATAAAGCTTTAGCGGTGTTTTGGGAATTTTGACAATTACTTGAATCTCATTTTTAAGTATGATTGGATACAGTATGGCTGCATTTGGATTATCTTGATCTACTATTTGATCTAAAGGTACATTCTGACCAGAAATACAGGCTTCGCGAAAGAAGTTATCTAATTCTGCTAACTGCAAAGCTTCAATGCGCTGGCGTGCTTTATCTAAGGTGGTTTCTTCTGGTTCTTCGCCTTGGGATTGCAGCAATAACTCTACTGACTCGCGATAAACTGGTTCTACACTGTCACGGAAGTTGAATTGCACATCCTGATTGATGGCGGCTAAGTCACGGCGCAGTAGTTGCAAATTATCTATTGCTACATCATAAGCGGCGATCGCACTTGTGATATCATTTTGCGCCCAGAATAATCTCCCCAGTTGCCAATTTACCTGATAGATAATTTCTGGTGCATTACTGGTTTGGGCTAAAACTAAGGCTTGCTGCGTCAGCTTCAGGGCTTCTTGCCTCTGTTGTGTCTGCTCGTATAAATGACCTAAACTCAAGATGGCATAAGCTTCGGTTTGGCGATCGCCTAAATTGCGAGATTGCTCAATGGCTTTGGCAAGTAGCGGTGCAATATCTTGATAACTGATATTAGGGTAGGTATGAGCATCTCTACTGACTAGTTTATTGAGACTTTGCGCCAGGTTAATAGCAGCGTAGATAGTACCACGACTGTTGGGAAGTTGTGCCAGTCGGGATTGTATGCCTGGTACTAGAGTTTTAGCGGCTGTCAATTCACCATTTTCAATTAACAAACTGAGGTGATTTAGCTGTGCTTGGACTCTTGTTAAGGGAAAAGGTGAAGATTCCACAGCTTTTTGATAATTGGCGATCGCTTCTGCTTGATTTTGCTGTGTGCGGTAGTTATTACCTAAACTCAGATAACTAGCGGCGATATCTGCACTAGATTGCAGACTTTTTGCAATTGTGAGACTTTGCTGTAGAACAGTGAGCGACTTTTCCCCATTACCCATTGCTAAAAGAATATCGCCCAGCGATCGCACTTGCACTGCTTTGGCAAGGGAGTTTGGTTGTGATTGTAATTTTTTATCTACTTCTGTCAGTATTTCTCTGGCACGACGATAGGAACCTTGACTGCGCCAAGCCTGTGCTTGATTAATTAGCGACTTTACCACACCGTTTTGATTATTTAACTGGGTATAAATTTTTTCTGCTTGCTTCCAAGTAATTAAAGCCGCCTCAGCTTGTCCTGTAGATATTTGCCAGCGTCCTTGAATATCAAGCATCTGGGCAAATAATAACAAATTTTGATTATTTGGGTCTTTTTTCAGTATATTTAAACTTGCTGCAATTGCTTGCTGTGCTTGCGTCCAGTTACCAACTTGCTGGTATGCAAGAGAAAGATTACCCAAAGTTGCCGCGAGGGCTAAATTATCGCCTTGATTTTGGTAAGCTTTCACAGCTTGCTGTAATATCTGCACCGCTTCAGCAAACCTACCTGCATCGTAAAGCAATTTACCTTCCGCCAGTAAAGCATCAGGTGTTGCAGCTTGGTTAATTATTGATTGGGGGGAAGGATTAATTCCCGGAACCGCCGCCATCAGGGGAGTATTCAGACTGCACAGCAATGCCATGAAAAAGTAAAACAGCAGACGGAAAAATCTGTAATTTTGCCTGTGAACTTTGATCATGGTTGACTGTTGATGGTTGACGGTTGACGGTAGATTGGGAAGAAAGTGTTTTTTATGACACCTAAAACTAAACTAAAGTATAAAAGAGTTACACATCAAGCAGTGACATAATAGATTTAGGGACTTCCAAGTCAAAAAATATTCCATTGCTATTGTTCGCTGTTGAGCATCAACAGTCAACAGTCAACGACTTGAATGCTTTTTTGGAATTCCCTTAACCAAACTAATGTCAAAATGTGAGATGGGCGATGAAAGAACGACTGCAAATCCACAAAAAAGCTGACTCATCAACTTCTAAGTTAGAGTCAAGTCTGTTCCCATCGCCCCAATCCCCTGATAAAGCTAAAGGGCGTTCTCCCAAACCGCCTACACAGATAGAAATTGCTAACCAAGAATTTCAACAACACAAAATAGAAGCGACAAAATTAGCTATCCAAGCTAAGTATGGCAACCTGAATTCAGAAGGACAAGAGCGACTGACTGTATTACAAGCAAAGATGAATAGCTTTTGGGAAAATACAGGCGAACAAGGTTATGGTGTTGGTCATAACTTTGATAATATAGCTACCAATCGTCCTGAAGGTTCATCATCACAGCTAAATAGGGCAGCAATTATCCAAGCGCAACTCACCATCGGTCAACCTGGAGATAAATACGAACAAGAAGCTGATAATGTCGCTACTGCGGTAGTTAATCAGATAAATACAGCCAGTGGAGAAAACCAAATCTTACCGGCTACAGAAGAAGGAAAAGCCACCGCTGAAGAAATGCGATCGCCAAATTCTGTTTCTCCCCAAAAACAAAAGTTTTTACAAGATTATTTACTAGCTAAAGAACTCGTACATGGCATAGACGAGAGTTTACCGGCAGATAAAATTTTGGAAGGACTGTTTAACAACTTTAAAAATATCGGCTTTAAATACACAATGGTGAGTAAGAGCTGCGAAAAGTTTTTAACAGGTACTAGAGAAGGTGATTGTCAAACCTTAGCTGAAGCTTTTAAAAGAGTAGCTGAGGAATATTTTGGTATTGCCAATCTCAATATTGAGAAAATTCCCAAACCATTTATCACTGAAGCGGGAAAAACACCTTATCGCGGCATTGAACCTAATTGCGATGATGGTAAACGCTGGTTTTTTCAAAACCATTATTGGGTAACTTGGAATAATAAAATTTATGATGTTTTATTCCTCAGCCATAAGAAAGTAGATACAGATTTAGCTAGACAAACAGACCCACTAAAATCAATGTTAATGCCTGAGGAAGAATATTTTGAAACCGAAAAAGGCAAAGTAGTATATCCATATAGGGATAAATATTCTACCGCAGAATTAAGCATGTTTGAAAAATTGAAAAACTTTATCAAAAATATGAGTAGATGGTTAGCGAATGATATGGATGATATCACAGCTAAAATTCACGCTTTATTTATTAGAAAAGCCGGTGCTAGCGAGTTTGATGCATTGATGCAAGAACTGCAAAACAATCAAATTAATCAAGCTGCTTCTGGGGATGGGGAATAATTAAAGAAGGTAATTGAAAGGGAACAGGGAACCGGCAACAGGGAAAACTAAGCCCGATAGATCGCCCGCAGGCTATAAGCCACTGGCTAACGCTACAAAGCCTGCTCCGCAGGCTCAATTTCTTTAGCCTGCCTCCGCAGGCTTTGTTTGTATAGCAATACCCTATAAGGGTATTGCGTCGAAATTGGAACGCATTTGTTATAAACGCAAGTCCATTTGTTATAAACGCAAGTCCATTTGTTATAAACGCAAGTCCATTTGTTATAAACGCAAGTCCATTTGTTATAAACGCAAGTCCATTTGTTATAAACGCAAGTCCATTTGTTATAAACGCAAGTCCATTTGTTATAAACGCAAGTCCATTTGTTATAAACGCAAGTCCGTTTGTTATAAACGCAAGTCCGTTTGTAACAAACGCAAGTCCGTTTGTTATAACCGTCAACAGCCAACCGTCAACAGTCAACAGTCAACCATCAACTTACCAAGGATTCCCCACCATTGTGAATCCTGCCCAATAATAAGGATGGGATAATGATTCACTGGTGCGATCGCTTGTTTCCCCAGGTAAAAGCAAACTTTCCACGGGTTCTAAACCAAAAATTTGACCATTCTTGATATATACTTTCCCTGACGCCATCGCTACTTGCGCTTGTCTTAAAGCTTGTGCGCGAATTGGGGCTGTTTTCAAGTCTTCGTAAAATTTCGTCATCAATGCGGCTGTACCAACATCATTCACAGCCCAAAGGCTAGCGACACTAGTTTTCACCCCAGCTAGTACGGCTAATCCCGCAAAGCCAATTTCTGCTTCTTCGTTTCCTAAAGCAGTTCGACAAGCACTTAACACCATCATCTCTACTTGGGGTTCATTTAAGCGTAACTCCCGGATTTGGTTTAAACGTAACTTGTCTTCCCACAACTGAATATACGAGTTACTCAATTCACCACCACTAAAATCAGCGTGGGTTGCCATGTGAATAATACCAAATGGCTGTTGGCGGCGAGTAGCTTTAAGATTTTCTAAAGTCGCTTGTTTGTCTAACAGTAATTTTCCTTTCCAAAGTTTTGAAACTAATGTGCTTAACTCTACGGGAACTGCTGGTAAAGGTTCTTGTCCTTGGGTACTCTGGGAAACTCCCAACGCTAAAACTTGAGACTTTTTAATATCTGTATACAGAGTATTAGTTAAACTCAGGCTGGGCATTAAGCCAATACTATATTTTTCTACCAAAAACCCTTTACCATCGTGAAGAGCGGCTATTGGAGTAGAACGTAAGCCAATGTCAGGTAAAAACACCAGATTATTGATATTTTTCGCCTGTAATTCTGCGTCTAAGGGAGCAATTAGCCAACGATAAAGTTGCTGTGCTGAAGCTAAATAAGTGTTACGCCGACGATTTTGGGGATTAATTATTTGATCTCGAAATTCTTTAGCGACTGCTAAAACTTTAGTTTTTGTGGCTTCTGGGATACGTCTGCGGATTGGTTCGCCTTTTCCGGTAACGATGATTAACTCCAGTTGTTGATTATCCTGTTCTGCTGATGTATCCAATTGTTTTTTGGATTTAGCTGTTCCCAATAACTGGTTATGATCAATTTCTACAGGGACAAAACTAATATAGATAAACGCAGGTTTAACGCCAGTAGCTTGCTCAATTTTTACAGCAATTTGCCTCGCTTCATCTGGAGATTTCAATCGGGGACTGGATACACCTAAATGATCTGTTACCTTAGCTGTGAATTCACCTTCAGGTGTAAAGTTGGGATCGAGAACGCTAATCTCGTTTCTTGGGGAATTGGGAATAGGGTTAGGTGGTGTGTTTTCATTGCATTGGAAAGTGCAAGGAGGAACATCCGGTTTAGGATCTGGAGGTGGAACTGGAGCGGGAATTGGATCAGGAACTGGATCAGGAACTGGATCAGGAACTGGATCAGGAACTGGATCGGGAATTGGATCAGGAACTGGATCAGGAACTGGATCAGGAACTGGATCGGGAATTGGATCAGGAATTGGATCAGGAACTGGATCGGGAATTGGATCAGGAATTGGATCAGGAACTGGATCAGGAATTGGATCGGGATCAGGAACTGGATCGGGAATTGGATCGGGAACTGGAGGTGGTGCGGTGACGTTGATTTGAATCTGTGTTGGTGCTGAAGTGGAAACGCGATCGCTAGAACTAATGGTAAAAGCATTGAGCGCACCATTAGTATCTGTAGGGGGGGTATAAACTAAAGTATCACCAGCTTTAATGTCAGTCACTCCCGAAACCGGAGTACCATTAACAGTTAAACTGCCTGTATTGACAACATTAATTTGAATCGTCGTGTTGTCATTATTCGCATCTAATGCTTGTGGTGCTAAATCTGCAAAGGTAAAGGTAACAAATTTATTAGTTTCGGTATCAGGTAATGTTGTATTTGCTGTAATTGTTGGCGGAGTATTTACAGAATTAATTGTAATCCCGCTGGGTGTCGTCGTATCTGTCCCGCCATTGGGTAACACAGGCGAATTCAAGCTACCCGCAGAAATTATTGTAGTTCCCCCCGCATTCAGCGCCCCTGCTGTCCCATTAACAGCAGAATTCCCCACAATAAAGTCTACATTATCGGGGCCGCCATCATGTCGAATTGTGATCGTGCCGCCCTCGGTATTAGTAGTCACACCATCTCCCAAATCGATAATTTCACCTGTGGCGATGGTATCGCCTGTACCGACTTCCGATAATGTTCCCGTACCTTGAATGATGCCATTAGTCAGCACTTGCACATTACCACCTTGAAGATTATTATCAGTAAATTCTGTGTTTGCTTGTGAAGCAATGGTGCTAAATTGAATTACACTGCCAAAAGGATTGGTAGTTTCTAAGGTGACATTACCTGCTTGCAAAGTTGTATCGCCATCAACATTAAACGCCGTGGCTCTAGTATTAATAGCTCCAGTAGTAATATTAACTGCGGCATTTAAGTTAACTGCACCGGATATACCTGTAAAATCGCCTCCGCCTTGAGTTTTGAATACAGATGAGTTGATATTCCCTGTGGTAATACTGCCTGTAGTTGTTGTTATGCCTACATTACCAGCGGTGGCTGATTCAAAACTCTGCCTCACAGAGGAGTTAATATTACCTACAATAATATTACCAACAGAACTTAAAGTAATCGTTCCTGCCTGAGCATTATTTACATCTGAGAAACTATTTGCGATCGTATTACTATTGAGATTTTCTATCTCAATCTCACCATTATTGCTAGTAACAGCAATATTTCCCGCCGTCAAATTCACAGTTCCCCGAGAAAATCCCTCATCGATATCAAAAGTTGCTGAGGAATTAATTCCTGTGGTGGTAATCTTATTTGCGGCTGTTAAATTAACTGCACCTGATGTACCATCAAAACCAGTTAGATTGTTTGTTGTCACAGAAGAGTTAATCAATCCTGTGGTGATACTACCAGCAGTTGATGTTAACTCCACAGCGCCACCATTACCAGAACTGAGGAAACTACTATTAAAAGTAGAGTTAATTTCACTAGTAACGATATCACCTACAGCATTGATGGTAACTGCGCCAGCATTGATAGCGCTGTCGAAGAGTTCGCCGCTATTAGTATCGAGAATTCCTAAACTAACTGCACCATTGCTGCTGGTAACATTGATGCTACCACTATCACCATAGCCATTGCCAACAGCAACAATATTACCACCGCTAATATTACCAGTTGCAGATAAATTGACAGTACCGCTACCACTAAAACTAGCAGTTGTGTCAATATTGCCTAGAGTTAAACTAGCTCCTGTAATGGTGATGTTTCTGCCATTAGTATTAATGGCTTGGGTGGTATCCATTATAAAAGACCCCGCACCACTATTATCTGCATCAGCGGTAAAGGTAATATTTGTACCACTGCTAATAAAATCTAACGATACCCCATCAGCAACGGTAATGTTATTAGTCGCTTCTAAGGTAACCGCCGCAGTTTGAGTTTCTAAGGCTGTTTTAGAAATTGTAAATGTCGCTGGGGTAGCATCTTGCAGAATTGTTGGTAAAGAAGTATCCTGCGGTTGTGGTGCAGATTCGACAATATTAATATCTGTGGGATCTAATAGTAAATTACCAAGGCTACCTTTCACCGCGCTTAAGTCAACATTACCTTGGAAAAGTAGGTTATTTTTTCCAGATACTTCCACAAAACCACCGTTACCAAAATTCGCACCGCCAGTAGCTGTGATTTTTCCAAAGAATTGGGTGTTGTCGTTACCCCAGACAATGACTCGTCCGCCATTACCATTTAAATTACTATTAGCTGTAATTTGCGATCGCGCATCAATATAAGTTCTCTCTGCATTAGGAACTGTACCTTCTCCTCGATAATCGCCGCCAATCAGTACATTACCGCCGCCATTATTCCCAGAGGCGTTAATATTAGCACCAACTAACCCGACTTTTGTGCCTAAAATATTAACTGTACCGCCTGTAGTCCCAGATACATCAATTTTGCCACTAACAATAGTTGTGCCTGGATTTGTGGGAACATTGGCGTTAGTACCTGGAAGTTTTACTGAACCATCAGCGTTAGCAATTAACCCAGTGTTACCCACTGTGAGCAATTCAGGTAAAGCAGCAATGGAAATTTCCCAATCGGTTGGTTGATTACTATTTCCCGCTAAACTTTTAACTTCTAAACTTAATAAATTCCCAGGTTGGCTGAGACGTATCCAAGTTTGTCCAGGTACAGAAGTAACAGAAATTTTTCCCGATTGGGCTAATAGTTGCCCATTATGAATAACTGTACCACCCAACAGGTTTAAACTATGTCCTGTACCTACTGCCAAATTCCCCGCATTAAAAATTGCGCCTGGCTGGTTCATGGTAAAGGCAAAGCCTGTAGGATTCCCCACTAAAGTTGAGTAATTATTAGTTCCTGTAGCGTTAAACCAGTTGTTACCAAAACTAATGCCATTAGCTGTTGTCGCGGTAAAAGCACCGGGAACGTTTAAGCTAGCGTTAGTACCAAAGACAAAACCGGCAGGATTCATCAAAAACAGGTTAGGGTTACCACCTGTAACTTGAATTAAACCATTAATAATTGAAGGATTACCGCCAGTTATGCGACCGAGAATATTTTGCAGATTGGGATTGGCTTGAAAGTTGGCTATTTGTTCTGGTGTCAAGCCAAATTGTTGAAAGCTGTGGAACAGATTCGCGCCATCATTAGAAGTTGTTCCCCCATGAATATCTAAAATATTGGCATTGGGTGTAACGATTGTACCCGTACCATCAACTGCGGGGACAATTTGTCCTTGGGCTATTCCCGCATTCATGGCTAAGGCTAGGGGAAATATAGCTTTAATTATAGAATTGCCGATTTTACTGATAAAATTCCGGAAGGAAGGTTTGTGCTTTAAGACGAAACGACCTGCACTTACATCCAAATCAATTTGATATTTGTCAGTTAATCCCCGGCGTTGTATCGCTTGATCAATAGCTTGTTGAGAACAGAGAAGAACTTCTAACTTGTGGATTTGCGAAACATTTCCAGCATGTTGACGGTAATAATAGAGTGGCTTCTTGATCCGCCCTACCTGCCCTACCTCTGACAGCCGCAAACATAAATCGTAATCTTCAGCATAAGTTGGCGAACCGTGAAATCCCTGGACTAAATCATATGTTTTCCGGCGAATCAAGCGGAATTGGAAACTCATGAAATCTACGAGCATTCGCTCTTTGGAGTAGGGAATGCAACAGCGATCGCCATAGCGAATAACTTGTTTATGTTCGTCAATATCTAAATAATCGGTGTAAACAAATCCCATCTCTGGGTGATGGTGAAGCAAAGTCACCGTTTCGGCTAAAGCTGTGGGTGCGAGGATATCATCGCTATCTACCCAACCAAAGTATTTTCCTTGCGTTTGCGCGATCGCATTTTGACGAGATAACGCAATTCCTTGATGCGCTGCTTCCACTACCCGCACTCGTCTATCTCGTCGCGCATATTGTAGAGCGATCGCTACTGAGTTATCTGTAGAACCATCATCCCAAACTATTAATTCAAAATCTTGCCATGTCTGCTGCTGAATGCTAGCGATCGCGTCTCCTAGATAACGCTCCCGATTGTAATTAGTAATGACAATAGAAATCGGCAGTGACATGAAATAGCTCCGGAATTGTTAACCTGTTACCAGGATATAATGCTAGGGTTATTACTGAGAATTATTTGTCTAAAAATGTAGTTAAATATATCAACTCTTTGTAATCCGGCCTCGAAAATATGATATTCAAATATTACTGGGGAGTTATGGCAAAATCAGGAGTCCAAACAGGCCAGTTAGTTACATCAAACATCCCTAGATACGGACATGAGAAAAGGTAAAAAAACTGGTCTTCCGCCGAAAATTTGCATTCAACAAAGATTAATTAGTTTATTTCCCAGTCTGAGTTGGTATTGCAGCTTGCTGATTCTGCATTTGCTATCAACGATGGGGATAACTGGGTTAAAAGTAACAGCTAGTGAAATTTCCAATCAACACTTCGACAAACTCAGTGCAGCGCAGTCAACAGTCAACAGTCAACACTCAATAGCCACTAATCCCAACTCAATAGCCACTAATCCCAACTCAATAGCCACTAATCAAAACCCAATAGCCACTAATCCCAACTCAATAGCCACTAATCCCAACTCAATAGCCACTAATCCCAACTCAATAGCCACTAATCCCAACTCAATAGCCACTAATCCCAACTCAATAGCCACTACTCAACCGTCAACAGTTAACCGTCAACAGTCAACCGTCAACAGTCAACCGTATTCTCAAACCAATCCAACCGCACCAGCACCAGTTATTCCTGAACGGATTAATGTGCGGAAAATTCAAGTTTTAGATAGCACAGTATTTACAGAACAACAGTTAAATCAAGTTGTCCAGCCTTTTGAAGGACGAGAATTAACAATTGAAGAGTTGCGCCAAGCTGCTGATGCGATTACCCAGCTTTACCTGAATAATAACTATATTAATTCCAGAGCAATCCCCGAAACCATCCAACCGGGAAATACAGATGGTGTAGTTGTGATTCGCGTGATCGAAGGGCGAGTTGCAGAGATAGATATTCAAGGAACCAAGCGGTTAAATTATGGCTATATTCGCGATCGCATTCGCTTAGGAGCAGGACAACCCCTAAATACAATTAAACTCGAAGAACAACTGCGCCTACTCCGACTCGATCCGCTGTTTAATAATGTCGAAGCCAGTTTGCGCCCTACAGGTAAAGTTGGTGAAAGTATTCTCATTGTCAGAGTTGAAGAAGCAAATTCCATCATTAGCAACTTCAGCATCGATAACTATTCACCATCTAGCATTGGTTCAGAAAGAGTTGGCATTGAACTTGGGTATCGCAATCTCACAGGCAATGGCGATGAAATCACCGGAGCATGGTATCATACTCTCACAGGTGGTTCTGACATTTTTGACTTGAGATATCAAATTCCCGTCAACGCCATGAACGGGAAGATCAGTTTGCGATACGCATCCAATAGCAACGAAATTACCCAGCCACCCTTCGATAACCTGGGAATCAAAGCTGATTTGGATGTGTATGAAATCAATTTCCGTCAACCGTTAATGCGATCGCCCAGAGAAGAATTTGCTTTATCCTTCGGCTTTACCCATCAAAACGGGCAAACCTTTCTTTTCGACAGGCTACCAACCCCCTTTGGTATCGGCCCCGATGTTAATGGTATCAGCCGTACCAGCGTTTTTAAATTTAGCCAAGATTATGTCAAACGCGATCCCCAAGGAGCTTGGTATTTACAATCGCAATTTAGTTTAGGCACAGGCTTACTCGATGCGACAATTAACGCCGATCCCACACCTGACGGAAGGTTTTTCAGTTGGCTAGCTTTAATACAGCGCGTACAGCAACTTAATCAAAACAATTTATTAGTCATTCAAGGAGAATTGCAACTCACACCAGATAGCCTCTTACCTTCCCAACAATTCGTCATTGGCGGTGGACGTTCTCTACGAGGATATCGGCAAAACGCTCGCTCTGGGGATAATGGATTTCGTTTCGCAATTGAAGATAGAATTACTGTAGAACGCAATCAAGCCGGTTTATCTACCATTGAGTTAATTCCCTTTCTCGACTTAGGCGCAGTTTGGAATCAAGCCGATAACCCCAATAAATTACCCAATCAAACCTTTCTCGCTAGCGCAGGTTTAGGACTGTTGTGGAATCAAGCCTTGGGGATAGATAAACTGACAATGCGCTTAGATTATGGCATACCCTTCGTTAACTTGAGCGATCGCGGTAATAACGCTCAAGATGATGGCTTTTACTTTAGCATTCGCTATCAACCTTAAAATTATTCCATCTTGTCCATTGTGGACAATTACTATTAGTTACAATCGTCAAAATTCTGGGTACGCTAAAACCATGTAGAGCAAAAAAATTATTAATAAATATTTGTTTTTTAGTAAAATGGATAACAATGTGCCAAACCTCAGCCAATCTCAAGTAAATCCCCCATTCCCGGTAGAAGTACCTGCGAAAGCTAAAGAAATCAGTTTATATATTAAACAAGCCTACAGCCATTTTGCCGAGGGAGATATCGAAAGTGCGATCGCAGATTTTAACACAGCCATCTGCATCCATCCCCACAGCGCCGAACTATATACCGCACGCGCCAATTTTCGCAAAAAGAAATTAGGCGATCGTCAAGGCGCATTAGAAGATTATACTCAAGCCATATATATTAATCCTGAAAACGCTTTCTTTTATTTTTGGCGCAGTCAAATACATCAAGAATTGGGTAATCAACAAAAAGCAGTTGAAGATTACAACATTGCCATGAGCCTAGCACCAGAAGGCACAATGTATCATTTAATTTAATAGCAAATTCCCAAAATACACCCGTAGGGGTGGGGTTTCCCCACCCTTTGTCATTAGTCTTTTATTAATATACTTGGTTGGTTTTAAAAACTTCTCTTCCCTAGCCCCTAGCCCCTAACCCCTATTCTCCATTTCTCGGCGTGCAGCTTTATTGACAGTATAATTACCTCCTCTAAAACACAACTTATGAGTTACAGGTTGTATTTTTTCTTCATCTAAATTGACAGGAGAATTCGCACGATAGGAAGCACCACGATAAATCAACTGATGACAATCTTCTTCAGAACTAAGTACTTCTGGTTGTGGAGATTCCGTTTCCAAACTGACAACTTTGCTATTGTAATATTCGTAGCTGGTACTAATTAAAACAACCAATAATAGTAAAAGTAATACCTGCCAAGGCGCAAAGATTAACCCCAAAATCAAGCTGATAGCCGCAAACACAGCTAATAGATGAGAGACTTCATTATTACTTTTTTTAAAAATAAAATAGCTAGTGATTAAACAAGCACACAAGAGAATGAAAAAACACAAAGCCATTTTTCCTCACTTCAGAAATTAAAGCAAAGGTTAGAGTGCCTAGATTCTAATAATTGTTGTTTATTTTACATCCGATTAACCTTTTGAGTCACCGTGCTACGTCAGTAAGACAATATCTTAGAAATTACCCACAACTTACGTAGAAACCAAACCCAGCCGATAAAACCTGAATTTGCTTTCTCTCTAAGCTTTCTGCGTTTGGTCGTTGCAAAATAATTTATTTAACCACAGAGGCGCAGAGAAGCCAGTGCGTTGCGTGGGTTTCCCGCGTTGTAGCAACTGGCGTGACACAGAGATAATTAAAATTTTGTAGTTAAGGCTAAAGTCCTTACTAAGAAATAAATAAATAAATAAATAAATAAATAAAAAGCGCCCTCCCGCTTGGGAGAGCGCTTTTCAATTCACAGAGAAGCTATTGTTATCTCAGACAATTAGCCGTTGATAGCAGGAGCAGTTAGAGCAACAGGAGCAACTTCACCAGCAGCCAAGTCTAAGGGGAAGTTGTGAGCGTTACGCTCGTGCATGACTTCCATACCCAAGTTAGCGCGGTTGATGATGTCAGCCCAGGTGTTAACTACACGACCTTGAGAGTCAATCACTGATTGGTTGAAGTTGAAACCGTTGAG